>JADKHO010000002.1:0-600000 GCA_016721765.1 Bacteroidota bacterium | reverse complement strand
TTTATGTTAGAACTTATTCTTAATAGTATACATTAATACTTCCATTCACTTTGAAATCTTGAATTTTATATACATAATAGTATACCCCATTCTCAACTACAGTTCCATTTTTATCTTTTCCATCCCAGCAATTTTCGGAATTAGAGCTTTTAAAAATTTCTTTTCCCCAACGGTTATATACCCATAATTCGGAACATTCGTCAAAGCTACCATCTGCTTTGTAATAGTAGCAATCGTTCACACCATCACCATTAGGAGTAATCACATTGGCGAGTTCTATTTTCACATTGTCTTTTTGAGCAAGTACGTCATTCACAATTGAGGTATCGGCTTTACAATTATTTTGTGAAGTCACGGTAAGCTGTGTAGTATATACTTGGCCATAATCAAAGGTATGTTCAGGATTTTCATTGATGGAGTTTGAGCCATCTCCAAAATTCCAAACATAACTTAAATTTTCACCGTTAGAGATGGAACTTGTGTTGGTATACGCAGCTTTTAATCCATCACAACTTGGTGTATAAATGATAGTGGCACTAGCATTTGGCAATGGATTTACATCAATTTTAATTTTTGTGCTATCCACACATCCAAATGCAGTAGTTACAATTAAATGATAGGTAATTGTATCTGATGGTGATGTTTTTGGATTGGATGAAGTGACACTGCTTAAACCATTCGATGGAAACCAAAAATAGGTGGCACCGCCTGATGCACTAAGTTGAATACTATCGGTGCTGCACACTCCTGCATTTCCACTGGTAACTATAACTGGTAATGGATTCACAGTTACAGTTACAGTATCTTGTTTTTGACAACCGGTAGCTGTAATCGTTTCAGTTAATAAATAATCGGTTGTGGATGTTGGACTAGCAATTGGATCGCTGATAACATCCGACGATAAACTTGAACCCGGGGTCCATAAATAGCTATTACCACTCACTGACGGATTTCCAATTTGAACTGATTTTCCAAAACAAATGGCTTGATTTGCACCTCCATTTGCCGGAGGAAGCGGATTAACATTCACTATTACCGAGTCTTTTTTGAAACAACCGGTTGCTGTAACCGTTTCTGTTAACACATATGTGGTGGTTGCTGTTGGGCTGGCTCCAGGGTTGGCATCTGTAGCATTTGTTAATCCTGCAGTTGGTGACCAACTGTAGGTATTTCCTGCAACTGATGGGGCACCTATGTTTACTGTTTGCAATAAACAAATGGTTTGTGCAGCAGTTACCGTTGCCAATGGCAATGGATTTACTGTTACCACAACTGAATCAACTTTAAAGCATCCGGTTATGGTATTGGTTTCAGTTAAAGTATAAGTGGTTGTCGCTGTAGGATGAGCAAATGGATTGCTGATGCTGTCATTGCTTAAGCCAAGTGCCGGAGTCCACACATAGGTATTGGTTAATAGCGCAATAGCACCTATTTGAATGCTGTCTCCAATACAAATTGGCACATCCGCACCAGTAAGTGCCAAAGGCAAGGTAATTACATTTACAGTAACAGTGTCTCTATTTACGCAAGTAGTAGTATTTTCTGTTACCGTAAGGATATAAGTCGTAGTATCAGCAGGGCTTGCCATTGGCTGAGCTAAAGCTGTTGAGTTTAATCCTGCGCTTGGGCTCCATAAGAATGTTGAATTCACAGCAAAAGGTGAGCCTCCTAACAATGTGGAATCTCCAAAGCAAATTGGTCTGTCAATACCGGCATTAACAACCGGTAAAGGATTCACATGTACTTGCATGGTATCTTTTTGCACACATCCATTGGTATCCGTCACTGTAACAGTGTAATCGGTTGTTACTAAAGGATGTGCCAATGGATTAGCAACTGTTGCATTTATCAAACTGGCAGCCGGAGTCCAAACATAAGTTGAGTTTAACGGTCCGGTTGGTGCACCTCCTATAGCGATGGTATCGTTAATACAAAGTTCCAAATTTGAACCGGCACTTACTATAGGGAGTGGATTTACTTTTACAATAACAGTATCGCGATTTACACAAGTGTTTGTATCAGTAACTTTAACAATATAAGTTGCAGTAAGGGCAGGGGAGGCGTTTGGATTTGCAACAGTGGCATTGCTCAATCCTGCACCCGGACTCCATACATACACAGAACCAACAGGTCCGGTTGGGCTTCCGCCAATTGCAACCGGCGTTCCAATACAAATTGTTTTGTCGGTTCCTGCATTCACGATTGGTAACGGCAACACTGTAATTTTAATAGAGTCTGTTTTAAAGCATCCTGTTGCATCAATTGTCTCTGTAAGAATATAGGTAGTAGTTACTGCAGGTTTTACAAATGGATTAGAAAGCGTAGACGAAAACCCAGGAGGATTTGAAATCCAAGCATAACTATTACCGGCAACATTAGCTGCTCCAATAGCTGTGCTATCGCTGATACACAAGTTTCGACTTGCTCCAACAATAGCATCCGGAATAGGATTCACAAATACAATCACAGTATCCGTACCATGGCAGGTATCGTTTGTTACAGTAACAATATATTGTGTGGTAATAAGCGGGCTTGCAGTAGGGTTGCCTAAAGTGGCATTATTTAAACCGGTACTTGGCACCCATAAGAAGGTTGAGCCCGGAGGTGCAGTTTGAATTCCTCCAAGCAATACACTGTCTTTTTTACAAATAGTTTTATTAAAACCTGCATCCACCGGAACAATTGGGAAAACTAGCACTTGAACAGTATCTGTAGCATGACAACCATTGGTATCTGTAACTAAAACAACATAATCAGTTGTAGTATCGGGCGCTGCTGTTGGATTTGCAATATTTGGGTCACTTAAATTAGTGATGGGTGACCAACTAAAAGTAACACCTCCGCTAGCATTAAGAATTACATTATTACCCGGACTTGGACATAAATACAAATCAGGACCTGCCGCCGCCGGTGGCAATTGATTAACTGTAACTACAACAGTATTCATATTTTGACAACCAGTAGCAGTTATGGTTTCGGTAAGGGTATAAGTTCGAGTAGAATCAGGGCTAGCCATAGGATTGGCAGCTGTTGGATCGCTTAGTCCGGCTGTCGGGCTCCACGAATATGAACTACCCACAACAGCAGGAGCACCAATTTGTGCACTGTCGTTTCTACAAATGGTTTGAGGCAAACCAACACTTGCATTTCCAATTGCATTTAAAGAAATGGTAACTGAATTAGAATCCACACAACCGGTTATTGTATCGGTTTCAATTAAGGTGTATTTTGTTTCTGCTAATGGTGAAGCAATTGGATTGGAGATACCTGTAAAATTTAATCCGGCAGCAGGTGACCAAGAATAAGTATGGTTGGCAATTGCGGCAGCACCTATGCTTACCGAAGTTCCAAAACAAATGGTATCATCCGGAATTACTGTTGCTAAAGGAAGGGCATTTACAAATACTTTCACACTATCGGTTATAAAACATCCTGTAGCAACAATCGTTTCAGTCAATGCATAATTGGTTGTTGTAGTTGGATTTGCAATCGGGTCACTTAAGGTATCGGAGGTTAACGTCGCAGCCGGACTCCATAAATAGCTATTACCGACTACAGCAGGTGATCCAATTCCAACAGTTTGCCCAAAACAAATTGTCTTATCTAAACCACCGCTTAATGCAGGCACAGGATTTACGGTTACAAAAATTGAATCAGTATTTTTACAAGTATTGATATCGGTAACAGTTAAGGTGTAATTTGTATTTGCTGCAGGGCTTGCTTGTGTGATAGATGCAGTTGCATTCGCTAAGCCAAGTGCAGGGCTCCAGCTGTAAGTGCTGCCATTTGGTAAAGAAGGTAAACCAATATTTATACTGTCGCCAAAACAAATCACTGTTGTTGGGCCACCGGCATTTGCAATTGGTAGTGGATTGATATTAATTTTTACTGTATCCACATTTACACAACTGTTTGCATCGGTAACCGTAACAAAATAAGTGGCATCAACAGTTGGATTTGCAGTAGGGTTAGCTATTGTGGAATCATTTAATCCGCTTAAGGTATTCCAAACAAAGGTGGAACCAATAGGACCAGTAGGTGTTCCGCCAAGAGTTGTGCTGCTTCCAATGCAAATTGCTTTATCAGTTCCGGCATTAGTGATGGGCAATGCATTTACAACTACTCTCATGCTATCGATGTTCGAACAACCATTTGAATCGGTTGCCGTTACTACATAACTTGTTGTAAATGTTGGATTTGCAGTTGGATTACCCAAAGTGGCATCATCAAGTGAAGTTGCATTGTTCCAACTAAATGTTGCACTCCCCGGCGCTGTTGGTGAACCACCGATTAGTGTGCTGGCACCCAAACATATTGTTTTATCCGTTCCCGCAGTAACATTTGGTAAGGTATTTACATTAACTTCTACCGAATCTCTATTTATACAACCTTTTGTATCTGTAACAGTTACGGTGTAGATTGTAGTTGTACTTGGATTTGCAGTTGGATTGGCTATTGCAGCATTAGTTAAGCCGGATGAAGGGTTCCAAACAAATGTTGAACCAGCAGGTCCGGTTGGGCTGCCTCCAATTCCTAATGAAGTTCCTTGACAAGTTATTTTATCGCTACCGGCATTTACAATTGGTAGCGCATTCACAGTAACGATCATTGAATCTGTGTTTACACAAGAATTTGAGTCGGTTACTGTTACTTTATATTGCGTTAAAATCAAGGGGCTGGCACTTGGGTTAGAAAGCGTAGCGTTATTTAAGCCGGTAGAAGTTGTCCACACATATGTAGATCCAACAGGTCCGGTTGGTGTTCCACCAATTGTTATTGCATTTCCAATACAAATTTCTTTGTCAATTCCAGCACTAACAGTTGGTTTTGAATTAACTTTTACAGTTACAGTATCTTTATTTACACAACCATTCGAATTGTTGGTCATGGTAACTATATAAGTAGAGGTTACTGTTGGATTGGCATTTGGATTTGAAATAGTTGTGCTGCTCAAGGCAGTAGCAGGAGACCAGCTATATGCAAATCCGGGACTGGTAACTGCACCAAGTTGTGTGCTAGAACCAATACAAATAGGTCGGTCAGCACCTGCAGTTGCCGGTGGTAAAGCATTTATATTTACCGCAAAATTTACAACTGACGAAACGCAATTTAAATCGTTCGTTTGCGTGTACGAAACATTTCCGGATGGGCCATTGCCCCAATCTACCAAAATAGCATGTGTACCATTTCCCGAAATTATGGTTCCACCACTAATTGACCAGTTAAAAGCTGCACCTGTAATATCGGGAACACTATAAGCTACTCCTTTTTGATTGGCACAAACACTCACAGCACCGCTTATTGCGTCCGGAACAATGGGTGCCACATTAATTGTATACACTGAGTTGATTGTTTTACGAGGACATCCATTATCATAAGCTTTTATAAAAAACTGATAAGAGCCAGCTTGCGCGCAAGCACTGTTCCAACAAAATTGACTGCTAACAGATTGAAATCCTGAATCATTTGAGAAAGTAGCCGGGGGATTAGTAATTCCAGGATTAAAAATATCTCCACTTGCTGTAAGGAACAAACTATCCGTTTGATCACTAAATCCAATATCAAAACAAATACTTTGTCCTGCTCTTATATTATAAGTAGATACTACAGAATTGGAGTCAATATCAATAGCTTGATTAGGACTACTGTTGGGAGGACATGTAATTACAATAATTTGAAGATCTCTTCGGGTTATACCAATAGGGTTCGGATTGGTTCCCCTGAATTCTTTTATTTCAACAGCAACTACATAAAGTCCTATTGCAGGTGGAGAATAAGAGGTTAAACCTGTTGCTCCATTTATACTGGCTAATCCACCTGTTCCAAATGGATCTGTTACACTAAAAGTGTTATTGATATAAGTTGCGGTTTGAATTGGGAAGGGGTAAGGATTGGGGCTTGGTGGATTGGCACCTCCGGTTAAACTAACAAAGGGAGTTACAAAGGTATAAGTAAGTAAGTCACCATCGGGATCTACCACCGAATTCAATAGGCTAGTGGTATCATTTACACAAAGATAAGGCACCGGAGCATCCACAAAAACGGGAGAACTATTGTTCACAAAAGCAGGAGGTACATAAGCGAAAAAGCTCATACCTGTGTTGTTATTTGTAGCATTGATGTTAGCAATTTGAGTATTTCTACAGCATTGGTCGGCAATTAAATAATAACCTTGTGCCTGAAACGGAAGGCTTATAGTGGTAGAATAAACCCCTTTCTCAACGCATACATTTGGATTAAAAGTACATCCCCCTCCACTTGGAAGTACAACAGGGCTTAATACCACAGGTCCTACCGGTACAGAAGTAAAAAGAACCTTATTGGCATTGGATGTGTTTTCAATATAAGCACCCAAATTTACAGTTTGTGTAAACTGTGAACTTCCTGCATCACATCTACGATACATCGTTATCACAACATCATAAGTTGCTGTTTGGGTTTGCGCATTAAAACTAACATAGGTGTAATTTAAGCTACCGCCCATCAAGTGGGATGCTTGGGTGTCGATTGTTGCAAATAAAGAAACAAAACAGATAAGCGTGGAAAGTAAAATTTTATTTTTCATAGGGTTTTTTGTTGTGTGAATTTGTAAAATAATTAGAAGAGGCGGGGTTAGCCTCCTCAAATTATTCTAAATAAATTTTTTGGGTTATTGTGTTATTTTCGCTAGTGATTTTAACAAAGTAAATACCTTTTGCTTGATTACTTAAATCAACTTTCTTGGCATAAAGTTCAGTTGCACTTTCTTGCATTTCAAATACTTGTCTACCCAAAACATCGCTTATAGAAACCGATACATCTTTTTTACCAGAAAAAGAATAATTGATTTGGAAAATGCCTCTGGCTGGATTAGGGAAAATGGAAACCGATTCGCCTCCAGATAGTGATTGGGTGCCATTTGGATTGGTAATGTATACAGTATAGTCTTCGGCTTGACCAAATGTTACATTACTGCAGGCATTTGTTAAGGCATTAAAATCAGAAATAACCCGCATTCTTAAATTCGTGTAAAACACAACACCGGTAGCAGGAACATTAATATTTCCGCTGTGTGTTAAAAGCGAATTGTTTTGGTAAACTAATTCATTAGGACTATTAAAGTTTCCGTTGTTATTGTAATCAATATAAATGCGCACATTTTCTGATTGGCCTAAGCCTGTTGTGATGGTAAAAGGGGTTGAATATCCGCCTCTCATTGTTGTATCACGCTGCGTACATGTATAATCTTTGTATCCGTCTGAACCATCAGCACTTGAATTGTTGATGTTTCCTAAATTTACATTGCTAATCCCAACCCCGCAGCAATACCCGGTTGTGGCAGGTGAACAAAGTGTTGCAATTGGACCTCCTAGTGTTACTGTTATATAGTTTGTTTTGGTAACGGTATCGCAACCAAAACTGTTACAGCTAATTAATTGAACAGTATAAACACCATTGGCTGAATAGGTATGGGTAGGATTTGCAAGTGTAGAATTGGTTAAATCTCCAAAGTCCCATGTGTAAGATGTAGCATTTGACGTACTATTTGTAAATGCTATAATTCCGTTACAGCTGCTGGTTAAGTTGGCCGCAAATGCTGTAACCGGAGGGTTGGTATTAGGAGTTACAGTAATGCCATAATCCTCGGCTTGACCGTACGTTAAATTGGTGCAGGAACTATTTAATGCTGAGCCCACATCTGATACAACACGCATGCGTAAAGGAGTGTTGGTTACAGCTGTTAAGGGAACAGTAATGGTTCCAGTATGATTTAAAGTAGCATTAAAATCACTGTATGCAATTTCAGTCGAGGAGCTAAATTGACCATCGTTATTATAGTCAATCCAAACACGCACATTTTCAGCAATATTGTTGGAAGTAGTAATCGAAATCGTATTACTTTGACCGGCCAACACAGATGTTTGCAACAAGCAACTGTAATCGCTATATCCTTCGGTAGCATTACCGCTGCTGTTGTTAATGGTTCCAAAAGTAACATTGGTTACCCCAATGGTGCAGCAGGTATTAACTGTTACAGGCGAACACAATGGTGAAATGGGACCCGGACTTGTGGAAACAACATTAATAAAGTTGGTTTTAGTTAAGGTGTCGGCTCCAAATGCATTCGTAACGATAAGTGTTACAGTATACAATCCGGTAGCTGTATAAGTATGTGTAGGATTGGCAATAGTTGAGGTACTTAAGTCACCAAAATCCCAAAGCCATGAACTGATGGAGTTTTCGGTTGAGTCAATAAAGTTTACAGTTCCGCCACATGAAATGGTAATATCTGCACCAAAATGAACAAGCGGTGGTTGGGTATTGGGTTTCACTACAACTGTATAGTCCTCCACTTGACCTCTGTTTGGGTTGTTACAAGGACCGGGAGTGCTTCCTGCAAAGTCACTCCACACGCGCATTCTCAAAGGTGTATTTAAAACGGCAGTGCTTACTGCAACATTTACTAAAGCCGATGGGTTTTTATGGTTATTTGAGGTCAAAACCAACTCATTGGTTGAAAAAGTGCCGTTGTTATTGTAATCTATCCACACTCGTGTATCTTGTGAATCGGCTGCGCTGGTTTGAATTTTAAGCAAATTGTCAAATCCTTCAATAACTTCAGTGCTATTACCGCAAGTAAAATCTTTATAGCCTTCTATACCGCTTAAGGAACTGTTATTGATAGTTCCAAAAGTTACGTTTGAAATACCATACCCGCAGCAATGTAATGTGGTTGTTGGGGTACAAGTAGCAGCAATTGGGGCCGAACCCAATGCAACATGCACATAAGTAGTTCTTACAAGTGTATCCGCGCCAAAAGCATTTGTTGCAATTAAAGTTACGGTATAATCACCTGATGCTTGGTAAGTATGCGCAGGATTTTGAGAACCTGAAGTTGTGGCATCACCAAAATCCCAATCCCAAGAAGTTGGGCTGTTATTTGAAAGGTCGGTAAAAACTACATCTCCGCTGCAACTGGTAACCGTATTTACTGTAAAATCAGCACTAGGAGGATTGGTGTTTTGAAGAATAACTACTGAATAATCTTCGGCTTGACCAAAATCATAATTTCCGCAAGGAGTTGGTACACTTACACTTCCATCATAATCCGCGGCAACACGCAGGCGTAGCTGAGTGTTTAAAACTGCTCCTAATGGAATTAAAATGGAGGCACTGGCAGAAGCAGCACTGTTTACATTCAATACACTTTCTGTATTTGTATCAAAAACTCCATCGTTATTAAAATCAATCCAAGCCCTAAAATTTTGTGAACCCGCAGCTCCTGTCGCACTTAAGGATAGTTGATAACTTGAACCTTCATACACATTCGTAGACCAGGCGCAAGATAAATCATCGTAGCTACTTGTGGCTAAAGCACTTGTACTTGCAATGGTATTAAACGTAACAGCAGTAATTCCAAATCCTCCAAAAGGAGTTGAAGCCGTTGGTGCGCAACTTGCAGGTGCTGCTCCACCACTTGAAATGGTAATATAATTTGGTTTTAATAAAGTATCCACACCAAAATTATTTGTGGTAATCAGTTGCACTGAATAGGTGCCCGGATGCGCATACGTATGTGTTGGATTCTGTAAAGTAGAGGTTGTTGTATCGCCAAAATCCCATTCCCATGAGGTTACATTACAACATGTTGCATCAGTGAAATTAATTGTTGTTTGGCAGGTATTCGTAAGATTTGCACTAAAGGCAGCTGTTGGAGGAATGGTTGCTGGAATAAAAGTAATCTGCGTATTTGGACGATTTGTGGTAGCTGTTCCGTTTAAAGTGCTACATACAGAAGTTGTATTGTCTTGTCGGAAAAAACTAGTACTCAGAAATCCGGTTGGTGTAAAAGTTACACCCGGGTTTCCATTTGTAAAAGCAGTATTGTTAAAACAAACCTGAACCAAAATATTTGAAGTGCCATCCCAAAAAAATGGAGTTGAAAAGGTATGCGTGTTCCACCCAATTACTACTTGATGGTTGGATGCAGGAACTACTGTAGTGGTTCCGCTAGCAAAAGCACCACTCACAACGGTGGCATTGGTTGACATCATCCCAATAGTATAGTTTTGAAGGTTGGTCGCATTCGGAATAGATGCCACATTAAATGCAAGTGACGTAATATTTCCGGTGGACATTCCTTGAGCACTTAGTTCCGAAGCCAAATAAAGTATATCATGTTTGGCACCCCAGAAAAAATTACCGTATGGACACGGGTAACTGTTGCCGGTGTTGGTAGTAGCAGATGTTCCAATTGTAATAGTGGTTTGAGCGTTTGCATTGAGCAATGTCCCAATGCCAAATAAGAAGAAACAGAATGGAATAATTTTTTTCATGAATTTTGGGTTTTTAGAAGGGAAACAAATGTAGCCTTTTCTTTTAAAAAAGCAAGTCCTAGATAGATTCTCCGTGTGAAACATTGAAATTTATCGGTAAACCAAAAAGGTGTTTGTGCTATAAAGTTGATTCGGATTCCAAGAAAGCATCCGCTAAGCCAATAAAGGCAATACTTTTAACCTATGCTACAACGGATTCAAATTCGATTTTCATGTCTCCATCCAAGTCAATCTCAACTAGTTTAACTTCAATGGATTGATTAATCAAGGCTTCGTCGAAGGCAGTTTTTACCTTCACATAATTGGGGGTGAAGCCGTGCATAAAACCAGCTTTATTATCAGCTTCAAAAAGCACCGGGAAGCTATTTCCAACTTGGCTTTCGTAAAAATTGCGTCGTTTTTTTTCGGATAAAATACGGAGCATTTTGTTTCTTTTTTGGCGCACATGAATTGGCACAATCTCTGGCATCAAAACAGCATCGGTATTATCTCTTTCGCTGTAGGTAAAAACGTGGAGGTAGGAAATATTCAGTTCGTTTAAAAAGGTATAGGTATCTAAAAAATCTTCGTCACTTTCGCCCGGAAATCCAACAATTACATCCACACCAATGCAACAGTGGGGAAGCAGTTCTTTAATTTTAGCAACCCTTTCTACATATAATTCGCGCAAATAACGACGGCGCATTAATTTTAAAATTTTATTACTTCCCGATTGAAGCGGAATATGAAAGTGCGGAACAAATCGCTGAGCATTTGCAACAAATTCAATCGTCTCGTCTTTTAACAAGTTAGGTTCTATACTGCTGATGCGGATACGTTCCAAACTTTGAATGGCATCCAGTGCTTTTACCAAATCTAAAAAGGTATTTTCATGCTTTTTATTACCGAACTCACCTTTCCCGTAATCTCCTATATTAACACCGGTTAATACAATTTCTTTAATTCCTTGTGCCGAAATTTTTTGAGCAGAGGCAACTACATTTTCCAAAGCATCGCTTCGGCTGATTCCGCGAGCCAATGGAATGGTGCAATAGGAGCAGGTATAATCGCATCCGTCTTGCACTTTCAAAAAAGCCCGGGTGCGGTCACCAATGGAATAGGCATCTTTAAAGAAATTTGCTTGTTCAATTTCACAAGAATGAATCTCAGAAGTAGTTCTTTTATCCAGAGATTCGAGATAGTGTATAATATTGAACTTTTCACTTGCCCCTAATATCAAATCTACTCCATGAATAGTTGCAATTTCCTGCGGTTTTAATTGGGCATAGCATCCCACAATAATGATAAATGCTCCCGGCGATTGCTTTAAAGCTGATTTCACCACCTTTTTGCATTCCTTGTCGGCATTTTCAGTAACAGAGCAGGTATTTATTACATATATATCTGCAGCTGATTCAAAGGCTACTTTAGAATACCCGCCCTCCACAAATTGTCGCGAAATAGCAGATGTTTCGGCAAAATTTAATTTGCAACCTAAGGTATAAAAGGCAACTGTTTTTGATAAAATCATTGGGGCCGCAAAAATAGTTTATTTTTACTAACCTAAACACCATTTTGGTTGAGAAAATTAAATAACTTTTTAGAAACTTTTTTCATTAATTGCAGTATGAGTTCCTAATTTAAAATCAATTTTTTCTGAAAAATAAATTTCTCTACCTGGTTTTACTCTTTGTACTTCCCATAATGCTTTCGATGCAGTCTGATTTTATGGCCAAGGTAAGGTATTCGCTTGAACCGATTACGTTCAGTGGCTATCAATGGATGATTAAGGAAACGGTGAGCCCCGAGCCGGTGGGTCCCGGACCAAATTACTTTGTAAATACTTCTAAAAATGTATTTATCGATGTATTGGATAACCTGCATTTAAAAATTTTAAAGCAAGATGGGGTATGGAAATGCTCGGAGGTGATTTCTAAGAATCAATTCGGATATGGCCGCTATGTATTTAATATTAAAAGCCGTGTGGATTTACTGGATGCCAACACTGTTTTAGGAATTTTTTTATGGGATCCCAATGCCCTCAAAAACTACAATAATGAAGTGGATATTGAAGTAAGTAAATGGAGTGTAACAAATAACATGAATGCCCAATTTGTAGTGCAACCCTTTACAGAGCCCGATAATATTAAGCGCTTTAACATGAATTTATTGGGGAATTATAGCAGTTTTACGATTGATTGGTTTCCGGATCGAATTATCTTTAATGCCTACCATGGTCACATTGAATGCGATCCCAAAAAAATATCGAAACCTATCAATGTTCCTATCCAAACGTGGGTGCATAAATCGCATAATATACCGGTTCCACGTCAATCCAACATTCGATTTAACTTATGGCTTAATCAAGGCATCGCCCCCAGCGATAACCAAGAACAGGAAGTAATTATTACTTGTTTTAGTTTTTCTCCTTTGGTGCATTAGTTTAATGAAGCAAGCTAAGTTGCCCGGCTTGATTCATATCTTAAAATTACCAATGTTTGAACTAAGGCCTTCTGGCTTATAAATGCATTTAAAAAATGATTCCTGAAATTTCCTGAATTACTTATTGGATGAGGCACTTGTAGGATTCCTAAAAAAACTAGCATTTTTCATTCTTAAAGAACTATATTTGCACAACTCAATCCTATGCAAGAGCGAATAATTCTAAGTCCACAGAATTTTAAACTAACGCTTAACCGGCTTTGCTATCAATTGGTTGAGAACTACAACGATTTTTCAGATACCGTAATTCTTGGTTTGCAGCCTAGAGGCGTAGTTTTAGCCAAGCGCATGCACCATCAATTAACAGTTGAATTAAAGCATACCAAGCTTTTGCTAGGTAATTTGGATGTTACTTTTTTTCGCGACGATTTTAGAAAGCACGACGGTCCGCTAATTCCACAAAGCACTGATATTAATTTTACGCTTGAAGATAAGAAAGTGATTTTGGTGGATGATGTGCTTTTTACCGGTCGAACTATTCGTTCAGGTTTGGATGCAATGTTATCTTTTGGGCGTCCGCAAAAGGTGGAATTAATGGTGCTTATTGACAGGCGATTTAGTCGGGATTTACCCATTCAACCCAATTATGTTGGCAAAACAGTAGATACCTTGCCTACCGAAAAAGTAAAAGTGGAATGGAAGGAAAGTGATGGAACAGATTTGGTAAAACTCATTACAATATAAAGATGGAAGGCAAACTCAGCGTAAAACATTTGCTCGGAATAAAGGAATTGCAGTTTTCCGACATCGAATTAATTTTTAAAACAGCTGAGAATTTTAAGTCTATTTTAAACCAGCCTATAAAAAAGGTTCCATCCTTGCGGGATAAAACCATCGCCAATTTATTTTTCGAAAACTCAACGCGCACAAAGCTTTCCTTTGAGTTGGCAGAAAAAAGACTTTCAGCTGATATCGTAAATTTTGCAGCTTCATCGTCTTCGGTAAGCAAAGGTGAAACACTCATTGATACGGTGAATAATATTTTAGCCATGAAAGTCGATATGGTGGTAATGCGGCATCCCAATCCCGGGGCAGCGGTATTCTTATCCCAGCGGGTTAATTCGGTAATTATTAATGCCGGCGATGGGGCACATGAACATCCCACACAAGCTTTATTAGATGCTTTTTCGATACGTGAAAAATTGGGCGATTTAAATGGTAAGCGTATTGCAATTATTGGGGATGTGCTGCACTCAAGAGTTGCGCTATCTAATATTTTTTGCCTTCAAAAATGTGGCGCCGAAGTAATGGTATGCGGTCCAACCACCTTATTACCTAAATATATAGCTACTCTTGGAGTTAAGGTAGAGCACAATTTAAAAAAGGCTTTAGCTTGGTGCGATGTGGCCAATATGCTGCGGATACAATTGGAACGGCAAGACATAAAATATTTTCCCTCTTTGCGGGAATATGTGCAACAATATGGTTTAACAAAACCCATGCTCGACGAGCTATCTAAAAAAATAGTAATCATGCATCCCGGACCAATAAATAGAGGAGTGGAGATAAGTAGTGAAGTGGCCGACAGTGATCAATCGATTATCTTGCAACAAGTTGAAAATGGGGTAGCTATTCGAATGGCGGTACTTTATTTGTTGTCGAATTAGTTAATTTAGTCGCTAAAATTTTTTGTTTTATATATTGTTTATATATTTGAAAAAAAAATCGGAACTATGAATTTCCAAATTGAAAAGAAAGAAAAATACACGCTTATTAAGGTAAACATTGAGAAACTTGATAATAATGTTTCGCCAAGTTTAAAGTCAGAGTTGGTAGTTTTAACCACTGAAGGTGTAAAGAATATTGTGATGGATTTAACAGCAGTGCGCTACTGCGACTCTTCCGGATTGAGCGCTATTTTGGTTGCCAATCGCTTATGCAAGAATGCAAATGGTTCGTTTGTATTGTGTTCTATTCAAGAAGCAGTAAAAAAATTAATCTCCATTTCTCAACTCGATTCAATACTTAAAATAACAAATACAATCGACGAAGCTGTTGATTATGTGGTGATGGAAGAAGTAGACCGCGAATTAGGCGAAGATGATTGATTGTTGAATAAATGCTAAAAAAACCGCTAGCTCAGTTGAATGAATGGCGGTTTTTTATTTTCAATACTAGGCAAAAAAGCAAGATTCAAAAGTTTAATAATTCAACAAGCTAATAAATCCTAATAGAATCATAATTATCCTAACAAATCAGCGATCTTTCCACCCCCTGCCCCCGCCAGCGGGGGATACTAAAATCCAACTGTCGAGCAGCTAAAAAAATTGAACTCAAAACCAAAGAATCAAAAATCAAAATAACTCAATAACCCAATAACTCAATAACCCAATAACTCAATAACCGAATAACTCAATAACCAAATAACTCAATAACCTTCCTTCGACTTCGCTCAGGATGACATAAGAATTCTCCAACTGAACAATTCAATAATTCAATAATTCAACAACTCAATAATAAAACAACACAATACTTGTCCTTTCAACTCACAATTCTCGGTAGTAGTTCTGCAACGCCTACGTCAAAGAGGCACCCAACCGCTCAATACCTCAGTTTTCACGACCGTAATTTTTTAATCGATTGTGGCGAAGGAACTCAAATGCAGATGCGCCGCTACAAGTTAAAATTTACGCGTGTAAATCACATATTTATAAGCCATTTGCATGGGGACCATTACCTTGGTTTGCTTGGATTTTTATCGAGTTTACATTTATTAGGTTGCACGCAGGATGTGCATCTTTATTGTCAAGAACCTTTAAAGGAAATTATTGATATACAACTTAAACATTCTGACACGCACTTAAAATTCAAAATTGAATATCACTTTTTGAATCCCCAAAAAAATGAAACTATTTTTGAGGATGATAAGATAAGCGTCGAGTCAATTCCACTCAGTCATCGTATTCCTTGCTGTGGTTTTATATTTCGGGAAAAGGCTGGATTGTTATCAATTCGAAAGGATATGATAACCTTTCATGGCATTGGAACCAAAGATATATTGAAAATTAAAAAGGGCGAAGACTTCACTAACGAATTGGGAAAAGTAATCAAGAATAAAATCCTTACCTATCCTGCAGAACCTTTGCGTTCGTATGCATTTTGCTCCGATACCATTTACGATGAACGCTTAATTTCATATTTAAAAAAGGTAAGCTTGCTCTACCATGAGGCCACATTTATGCAAGGCATGGAAAAGCGCGCCGCCGAAACCTTTCATACAACTACTGTACAAGCAGCTATTATTGCAAAAAAAGCACAAGTGGGTAAATTGCTCATTGGCCATTTTTCGGCTCGTTATAAAGACCTTCAACCACTTTTGGAAGAAAGTCGTGAAGTATTTAAAAATACGGAGCTTGCCGAAGAAGGCATTTGTTTCGAATTATAGTTTTTGTTAATTATTCCCTACAAAATTTTCGAGCAGTGCCGGCATTTCTTCTTAAATTTGTTCATTCATAGCACCCTTAAATGAATTTTAAAATTGTTGTTGCCGATAGTAATTTTCTTTTGCGCGAAGGCATTAAGTCCTTATTGAAGAATACTGAATATTCAGTAGTGAGCGAGGTGCATCATGGTGGAGAATTGATTTTAAAAGTAAAAGATACGCAGCCCGATTTAGTGATTATTAATTTTACTTCGGATGGATTTGCTGTTGGCGATGTATTAAAAATTCATCAAGCAAATGCTAAAAGCCGTATTTTAGCGATTACTGAGCGTCCTACTAAAGCACAAGTTACTTCTGCAATTGAAAACGGAGTGCTCAGCTACCTCATGATTGACTGCGACCGAGTTGAAATTTTAGATGCAGTAAAAAGCACCCTTGAAGGAGAAGCATTTTTTTGCGGAAAAATTCTAAACGAAGTAACGCCGGCTGAAGAAACACAAGAGGATAGTGGAATCCCTGCATTTACATGTAACGGAGTCAGAATATCAGCCAGGGAAGCCGAAATTATTTCTTTAGTTGCCGAAGGTTTAACCAATAAACAAATTGCGGAGCAGCTTTTTTTAAGTGCACACACAGTAATCACACACCGGAAAAACATAATGAACAAACTAGGACTCACCAATACCGCAGGATTAGTGTTATTCGCCATCCGACAAAACATAATCAGTCCAAACAAATTTTTGTTTTCGAATTAATTGAAAACGAAAGATTAAATCCTAATAAAATCATAATCATCTTAATAAATAAGCGTTCCATTCCACCCCTGCCCCCGCCAGCGGGGGATACAATAATCCTTTTGATTCAAAAATTTCAATAAATCAAAAACAAATCCTAAAAAAATCATAATCATCTTAAAAAATCAGCGTTCCATTACACCCCCTGCCCCTGCCAGCGGGGGATACATAAATCTGCTAATCAACTAATCTGCTAATCAGCTAATCAGCAACTCAACCCTTGCCACTTTGTCAGAAAATTTGCAGTGGCATATTCCTTGACATTGCAGCAGTTCAATTAAAAATACTCAAAAACTTAAAGAAGTAGAACATGCAAAACGGTAAAATTAACGTTCAAACGGAAAACATTTTCCCCATAATTAAAAAATTCCTCTACAGCGACCACGAAATTTTCTTACGCGAATTGGTAAGTAATGCAGTGGATGCCTGTCAAAAAATTAAAACACTTTCTACGGTTGGCGAAGCAAAAGCCGATGCCGATAAATTAAAAGTAGAAGTGCTATTGGATAAAGATGCTAAAACCCTTACCATTCGTGATAACGGTATTGGTATGACATCCGAAGAGATTGAAAAATACATTACACAAATAGCTTTTTCAGGTGCTGAAGAATTTGTAAATAAATACAAAGACAAAACAGATGCTGCCAATTCGATTATTGGACACTTTGGCTTAGGTTTTTATTCGGCATTTATGGTTTCGAGTAAGGTCGAAATACTAACCAAATCGCATATTAAGGGTTCTCAAGCTGTGCGCTGGGAATGCGATGGAAGTCCGGATTATACGATTACTGAGGATACCAAAAAATCGCGTGGAACGGATATCATTTTGCACATTGCCGAAGATTCTTTAGAGTTTTTGGAAAGTGCTCGAATCAGCACCTTGCTTACAAAATATTGTAAGTTCTTACCTATTGAAATTCTTTTCGATAAAAAAGCCATCAACAATACCCAACCTGCCTGGACAAAAAAGCCGGTGGATTTGAAGGACGAGGATTATCTTGCTTTTTACAAAGAATTATATCCCTTTGGCGAAGATCCATTGTTTCACATTCACCTCAATGTGGATTATCCTTTTAACCTTACCGGGATATTGTTTTTTCCTAAGTTGAAACGAAATTTTGAAGTACAAAAAGATAAGATTCAATTGTATTGTAATCAAGTCTTTGTTACTGATTCGGTGGAGAACATTGTGCCAGATTTTTTAACGCTTTTGCAAGGCGTTATTGATTCGCCGGACATTCCTTTAAACGTGAGCCGCAGCTATTTGCAAAGTGATGCGAATGTGAAAAAAATAAGCGCACACATTACCAAAAAAGTGGCTGATAAATTAGAAGAGATTTTCAAAAAAGACAGAACTGATTTCGAAAGCAAATGGAACGACATCAACTTGTTTATTAAATACGGAATGCTTTCGGAAGAAAAATTTTATGAGAAAGCAAGTAAGTTTTTCTTGTTTAAAAATACCGAAGGAAAATGTTTTACTTCAGAGGAATACACTGCACATATTAAAGCAGCGCAAACCGATAAAGACAATAAAGTAGTTCACTTATACACCAATAATGTAATCGAACAACATAGCTTTATTGAAACGGCAAAAGAACGTGGTTATGATGTGTTGGTAATGGATGGGCCTTTCGACAGCCATTTTATCAATCACATTGAAATGAAAATGGAAAACACATCATTCGTACGTGTGGATGCTGATACGATCGATAAATTAATTAAGAAGGAAGATGCTCTTCCATCAAAATTAAGTGAAACTGAACAAACAACTTTAAAGCCCATTATTGAAAGTGCATTGCCCATTGGAAAATTCACTGTGCAGTTTGAAAGCCTGAGCGAGAAGGATCAACCCATGATTATTACCCAACCCGAATTTATGCGCCGCATGAAAGACATGAGCGCTACCGGTGGAGGTGGAATGAATTTTATGGGAGGATTTCCGGAAACCTACAACATGGTTGTAAATAGCAATCACCCACTCATTTCAAAAATCTTGAATGAGAAGGACGAATCCCAACAAAAATTATTAAGCAAGCAAACTGCTGATTTAGCGCTGCTTTCACAAGGAATGCTAAAAGGGGAGGAGCTTACAAAATTTATTAAAAGAAGTTTGGAATTAATTTAATCTATAGTGGAGTGGTCGGACCGCTAGTGGTCCGACCACTCTTTTTACTTTTTAAGTATTTTCTCTTTCCAATTCTCTCCTTTAAAAATATAAATTCCTGCAGGCAATTGTTCAACCTGCCATTCGTAAGTTGAATTTGAAATTGTTTTCGACTCAATTATTTTTCCTTCCGAATTTACAAGTGTAACTTTTCCTAAAGGCTTGCTATTGCTCCCTTTTAAATGCACCATTTGATGCACCGGATTGGGGAAAAGCTGCAATTTTTCATCTGCGATAGGCGGAACTGAAAGTGGCGTAACATCAACTACTATCGTATTTGTTACAACAGCAGTATTGTAATCAAAATAAATATTTGCGGTATTCGGTATTTGTATTCCCGCACCTAAATTGGCTTTGGGCTTTATCCTGAATTTTACAAAACCATGAGAACCTGCTTCATTCACATTAGAATCAGGAAGTAGGATATTTGCAAAATACCATTTCGCAGTGCCATGCTCTACCCAAAATTTGTTTTTGTGCGAAGAGGAGAGCATTTCAATAGTTGACAAATTCAAATTAGAAGATAATGTATCCGTTACTGTTACCGAGAAGGCTGTATCAGTGCCTGTATTTTGAAAGCGAATGGTATAATCTAAATATGCTGTTGTATTAGTAAAAATGCTGTCGTTCGAAACAGATTTATCATTCGGATCAAATGAACCTGTAGCGATCGAATTTGAAATGAAATAATTATCAGCGAGAGTTGAATCTCCTGACAATGGCTCGATCCAGACTTGGAGTGAAATTGTATCTCCAATGGTTGTTGTTGTAGAAACGGAATCCCAAAGAGAAATATATCCATCTCTTGCAGATGCTAAAGCGCCAATATTCCAGATTAGCGTATCTCCGTTGAAAGAAGTTGGTGGTGGTACGGCTCCCAAGTTAGTTAAGGCGGAAGGCCGAAGAAATTTCACTTTTGCATTTGAAACAGAATTAGTTCCTACATTTTGGTAATGGATACTGGAACAAGCATTAAAACCCGGACGAAAAGCGTTATGAGGAGTAATGTCTATTACTAAGTCATTAACATTCACGGCAGCCTTTATACCAAAATATAAAGTAAAAGTAGTAGTGGGAATACTCACAGTATGAGGATTTGTAGTAGTTGCAACATAATACTTAGGTACATTAATTTGAAATGTGGTACTGGCATAATTACAATATGCTCTGAAAAAGCCTGTGGTATCTGCTTCTACAGAATTTACCGAGGCATAAATTACTTCAAGAGGAATTCCTTTTTCTGTTGCACTCTTTAGTCCATTTCCATTTAAATCATCAAAAACATACCCCTTTACATAAGAATAATAGCAGGATGGAAAAGTTGTATCGCATACCGCTGGATTAGCCGGTTCGAAAATGGTGTTTGGAGGAATATTGAGCACACAACTTATAAAAGTATTAGAATCTGTCAGTTCTTCCAGGTTTTGAGGTAGCGTAGGCAGGCAGGAAAGCGGATTGTCAGAGCAATTTAATATTTGCAGGTTAGCCGGAAGTTCAGGGAGATTAGTCAGATTATTATTTGCACAATAAATATCATGAAGTAAAAAATTTCCTGTTGAAACGGGCAAAACACTTAAGGAGTTATTTGAGCAAATCAACACATGTGTCGAAGAAGGTACTGCAGTCATTGAGCTTATTTGATTTGAATCGCAATTTAAATAGAAGAGATTTGGAGGTAGGGTTAAACTCGTTAATAAATTATGAGAGCAATCGATAGATCCCAAATTTGCCGGTAAAGGTGGTAAACTTGTCAAAAAATTATTGTTGCAGAACAAATATTCCAATCCGGAAGGTAAAGCGGGCAAGCTGCTCAATTGGTTAAACTCGCAATAAATCACCCATAATCCATTGGGAAGCGATGGTAGTAGGGAAAGTTTATTCTCTTCGCAACCCAGGACGACTAAAGAATTGGGTAAAGCAGGCAATGATGAGAGTTGATTCGTTCCACAACTTAACTCCCTTAGAGACGCTGGTAAATTAGGCAAAGAGGTAATTAAATTAGCACTGCAGCCTAAATTCTTTAGTGAATCAGGGAGCAATGGCAAACTGGTCAATAAATTTACTCCACAATATAAATGTTTTAATGTATTAGGTAACGGGGGAAGACTTGTCAAGGAATCATTGTCACACTTTAAAGTATTTAAAGAACTAGGTAAGACAGGAAAAGTGATCGATCCAGGAATATACATCATACTGCAATCTAAATACTGAAGAGTAGCGGGAAGAGTTGGGAGAGTAGTTAAATGATTGGAAGAACAACTTAAATATCTTAATGAAGCAGGAAGTGGAGGTAGTGCTGTAAGTTCACATCCATTGCAATGGAAGTAATGAAGTGAGTCAGGCAATTGAGTGAGATTGGCCTGGAAATCATTTCCTGCACCTAGCAATGAATCTAAAGAAGGAGGCAATGGAGGAAAATCAAGCAATGCATTAGCAACGCAATTCAGATAAATTAGTGAGTCAGATAATTGCGGAAGGTGAAATAAATTATTGTTAGAACAATTTAGTGACTTTAGTGAAGTTAAATACTGAACACCTTCTAAAGAAGAAATATTGAGATTGCTAACATCGAGTTTCTTTAAGAGTGCCAGATCAAGTGAGTTTGAAATCAAAGAATCTTGAGGAGTGAAGCAGTTTGCAGACAACTTCAATTTCAACTGAGCCCTGAAAACAGGATCCGGTACCCAAAAATTTTGCGCCAGCAAATTAGAACTCAATAAAAAGAAAAAAGCAAAAGCACGAAGGGTAGTTTTATTTTTCATGGGCTTATATTTTGGTTGAAAATAAAAATAAATAAGAAACAGGAAAATCCGCTCATCGATTGCCGCTAGGTGAAGTAGTCATAGTAGAAGATTGGCTTAAAGGCTTAACCAACGCACTCCTTCGACTACCTCAGGATAAGCCTGTGCTTTTTCTCCGTGTTTTCCGTGACTCCGTAGCAAAAATAAAATGGTCATATGAAAAAAGAGTTTTTATTTTTTAAGTATCTTCTCTTTCCAATTTTCTCCTTTAAAAATATAGATGCCAGCAGGCAATTGTTCAACATGCCATTCGTAAGTTGAGCTTGAAATTGTTTTCGACTCAATTATTTTTCCCTCTGAATTTACAAGTGTAACTTTTCCTAAAGGCTTGCTATTGCTCCCTTTTAAATGCACCATTTGATGCACCGGATTGGGGAAAAGCTGCAATTTTTCATCTGCGATAAGCGGAACTGAAAGTGGCGTAACATCTACTACTATCGTATTTGTTACAACAGCAGTATTGTAATCAAAATAAATATTTGCTGCATTCGGTATTTGAACTCCTGCAGCCAAATTTGCTTGCGGTTTTATTTTGAATTTTACAAAACCATGGGAACTTGCTTCATTCACATTGGAATCAGGAAGCAAGATATTGGCAAAATGCCATTTGGCAATACCATTGTCGAGCAGGAAGGAATAAGTATGTGAAGCTGAAATAATTTCAATACTTGAACTATTTAAATAAGAAGAAAGCGTATCGGTAACATAAACCGTAAAAGCAGTATCCGTTCCGGTGTTTTGAAAACGGATGGTGTATTCCAAGAATCCGGTAGCTCCGGGAATCATTGTTTCGGGTGAAACGGCTTTATCATTTGGGTCGAAAGAGCCTCTGATGATACATAAGGAAACACTGCTATTATTTTGTGGAGTTGTATCGCCAACAAGTGGACTTATAAAAGCAAAAGCAGTTGCTGTATCTCCTAATACTGCAGCTGTTGATACGGAATCAATTATACTGATTGTTCCACCTTTAAAGGCTTCCAGTGTCCCAATATTCCATATTAGTGTATCTCCTGAAATACTATTAAATGGAGGATTGGTAGATAAATTAAATAGGTTTGTGGGTTTTACATATTTTAAGGTAGTTGCAGTAGTGCTTTGAGTTCCTATGTTTTCATAGTGTAAATTATATCTAACTTTAAATCCCGGACGGATAAAAGTAACAGGGGTTAAATCAACAGTAAGGTCATTAATTGCACTTGCACCGGCAATGCCAAAGTAAGCAGGAAAACTAAGCCCAGGTTGTACAAAAAAGGATTGAGAAGCCGAACCGCTTGAAATGTAATAGTTGGGTAATACTAAATCGAGCGTTACATTTCCTGTATCGCAGGGAATAACAAAGTGACCGGAAGTATCCGTAAGTACTGAAAAATACCCGTTTCCATAGTTTAAACGAGCTTGCACTCCTTTTTCTCCCGGATCTAAAGTTTGATTTGCATTTGTATCCAAATAAACATAGCCTTCCTGAAGCAAAGGAAATGAACAAGAGTTCGCAAAAGGGCTACACATGGCTAAAAATAAGCCATTTGTATCAAGCTGTGCAGGAATGTTTGGAATACAAGGGACTGATGTAGCTACCACATATAAATAGTTAAGCGCTTGAGGTAAGGGAGGCAAACAATGTAAATTGTAATTAAATGCGCATTCCAAACGCTCGAGTGTTGCAGGTAAGGGAGGTAATTCGCTAAATAGATTATTGGAGCAAGAAAGTCGTGTAAGGTAGGGAGGCAAGGGAGGAACTACTTGAATTTGATTGTCCCAAAATTCTAATATACTCAATGAATCAGGTAAATTAGCAGGTAAGGAGTCGAGTGAGTTTCTGAAAATGTATAATTCTCGTAATCCGTTTGGAAGTGGGGGTAAAGAAGTGAGGTTATTGTCGCCACATTGTAAATTGACCAAATCAGCTGGAAAGGCAGTAATACTGGTTAAATTATTACTTGCACATTGTAAAAGATAAAGATGGGCAAAATATTCAATCCCACTGATATCATTTATTCCCATTTGTGTAACGCTAATTGCGCTAATGACGTAACTCAAACTATCAGCATTGTATATAATCAGGGAATCATTTGCTGTAAAGCAAGCCGGACATTGTTGTATCAGTGAATTTCTAAAAATGGAATCCGGTACCCAAAAATATTGGGCAAACAAATTGGTGTTAAAAAATAATAGTAAAGAAATAATGCGGAGGGTAGATAGTACTTTCATTGGTTGAGTTTTTTGTGAAAGTATTAAATAATTGAAACTAACTAATTCATTTGGTCGAAACTTGGTAAAAACCGCATGGTTGGAACAAAGGAATTCTCCATTCATACTGGACGGGAATTTTAAGTTGTGTTGTTTTTTTATGGAGTGGTCGGACCACTAGCGGTCGGACCACTTACAAAAACCAGGCCTTGTTAAGTTAAAAAAAATCCCCGTCCTAAGGAACGGGGATTTACTGTTGTGTAGTGCTGTGGTTTACTTCAATACTACTTCCTGTTTAATGATTTCTTTTATGTCCATGATAATTTTCTCTGCCAGGTTATCAGCTGTAGTTTCATGTTCACTTTCTGAATAAATTCGAATAATGGGTTCTGTGTTGGATTTGCGCAGGTGCACCCATTCTTTATTGAATTCTATTTTCACACCATCAATGGTATTGATAGGTTGTTTTTTGTATTTCTTTTGAATTGCTTCTAAAATGCGGTCTACATCTATTCCGGGTGTTAATTCAATTTTATTTTTGGAGATGTGGTAGTTCGGATACGACGCACGCAGCATGGAGCACGATTTTCCAAATTTAGCTAAGTGCGATAAAAACAGAGCAATTCCGGCTAATGCATCTCTTCCATAATGCAATTCAGGATAAATTACTCCGCCATTACCTTCGCCGCCAATAATGGCTTTGGTTGCTTTCATCATTTCCACCACATTCACTTCTCCTACTGCCGCAGCATTGTATTCGCTTTTTGCTTTCTCAGTGATGTCGCGCAAAGCACGTGTGCTGGATAAATTACTAACGGTATTTCCTTTTTTATTTTTGAGGATATAATCTGCAACTGCAACCAGCGTATACTCTTCACCAAACATTTCACCATCTTCGCATACCAAGGCCAAACGGTCTACATCCGGGTCAACCACAATTCCTAAATGGGCTTTGTTTTTGGTAACCGCTTTCGAAATGTCTCTTAAATTTTCGGGCAAAGGTTCGGGATTGTGCGGGAAATTTCCATCGGGAGTGCAATACAATTCCGTAATATCTTCCACACCCAAAGCCTTTAACAACATTGGAACAGCAATTCCACCGGTTGAATTAACACAGTCGATTACCACTTTAAATTTCTTTGCCTTAATAGCAGCCACATCCACCAATGAAAGTGCTAAGATTTTATCAATGTGTCGTTGAATAAAAGTATCATCCGCCTTGTATTTCCCCAGCGCAGTTACTTCTGCAAAATCAAAAGATTCATTTTCTGCAATTTCGAGCAATTCTTCGCCATCTTTTGCCGATAAAAACTCACCTTTTTCATTCAACAACTTTAATGCATTCCATTGTTTTGGATTGTGACTTGCCGTTAAAATAATACCGCCATCGGCTTTTTCCATGGTAACCGCCATTTCCACGGTTGGTGTGGTGCTTAATCCTGCATCCACCACATGAATTCCTAATCCCAGCAAGGTTCCGGTAACCAAATGGTTTACCATCTCACCCGAAAGGCGTGCATCCCGTCCAACTACAATTTTTATATTTTTTTTACCGGCATTTTGTGCTTTAATCCATGTACCGTATGCCGAAGTAAACTTTACAACATCGATAGGGCTTAAGCCATTACCCGGTTTCCCGCCAATAGTTCCGCGGATTCCTGAAATAGATTTAATAAGTGTCAAGTGTGTTTTTGTTTTTTAGTATGAGATTGCAAATATATTCAAAACTCAAATTCCTGTAATGAGTTTAGCCTTTCAACTTAAATTTGTTGAAAAAGGTTACATGTGTGAGCAATACTTAATTTATTGATTTGCATCGAAGTTAGATTTTATTACCCGATTTTTTACTAATTTTTTGTTTATAAATTATTAATTTTTTGAAGTGTGGCACTCTTGTTTGCGGAGGTTTAAGCAGCGTAAAAGATTTTTTTTAGTAGGTTTGCTAATCTATGAGTAATACTTGCAGTCAGCGCCTGCTACTTTCTGTTTTGGTACTTCAGTTTGCGTGGTGCAAAACAACTGCTCAATCCTATTTTACTTTATTTTCAGCCAATTATGCTCAAGCTGCGCAAGAAGTTATTTCTACCCATCCGGTATACCAAAGTATCGCTAGTAATTTGGCATTACCAATTCAACTCAAAAATGAAAATAAAATTTTGATGGGCTTAGCTTACCAGCAATCCTCGCTTGTATTTGACAGCATTCCCTTGCACCAAAATTTTTATTCACTCGGATTAAGTGCCGGCTTTTTAAAAAAAACCAAAAGGGGTTCTATTTTGACCATGGCAATTGTTAGAATGAATACCGATTTTGTAAAGCTTTCGCAAAAAAGTTATCAGATAGGAGGTGTGGTCTTAGTAAATCGAGTCTTTCAGGATAAACTTACTATTAAGTATGGGCTTTACTACAACAGCGATAGATTTGGGCCATTTTTTGCGCCTTTGTTGGGTATCGATTGGAAAGTTAGCAGCAAATGGCGTGTATTTGGTATTATGCCCCAAGGCCTAACAATAGAAAATAAAATTTCAGGTGTTTTTCGCTGGGGGCTTGCTTATTTTTCGCCCAACATGACCTTTCAGACAAATGCTCCTCAAACAAATTTGTATTTGCATCAAAGCCAAACCCGATTTGGGCTTTTTACAGATGTTTACCCGGCTAAAAAAATTGCTTTAACACTTAAAGTGGATTATCCGGTTTTTGTAAAATACAGTGTTTACGAGGATACTCAAAAATACGCGGCAAACATCTGGGGAATTGGAATTGGCGGTACTCGCAATGCTTCCACTAAACCAATCGAAAAACTTCACCACAGCTTAATTTATCAGCTGGGCATAAGTTATCGGATTGAACTGGAATAATTATTTTTTATGCTGAGCTTTGTAAGTGTTGTTGAGGCCATCAAGCACTTCTTTGGTAATGTCGAGGTTGTTTTTTGAGTATAAAATGCCACCTCCTTTGGTGTGGCCTAAAATGTAGGAGTAATTGGTTGAACTGTAATTGGCTTTCAGATAATTTTCAATTTCTTGCTGAATTTTTTCTGTTTTTTTCAATTCATTCATATTCAGTTTCTGATTCAATTCATCTCTGTAATCCGTTAATTTTTGTTCCTTCATGGCCAATTCTTGTTGCTTGGCCATACCTTGCTCTTCGGTCATGGTGGCTGCTTTGGATTTTAAATCGTTGTATTCAGCTTCCAAAGCGCGGTATTCGGTTGCAAATTGTTTTTCAGCAAGGGAACGTTCTTTTTCAAGCTCTTTTTTCACTTCCTTCACCAATTCGTAATTATCCATTAAGGAATCCGAATTAATATACACCACTGAAGCTGCTTTTACATCCATTTTAGGAGCGACTTGCGGTGCTGTGGTTTTTGTTGTTCCCTCAGGTGCTAAGTTTTTCTTTTCTGAAAAATGAAGGTAATAAAGGCCGGCAACAGCCAATCCTAAAATAATATTGATGGAAAGCGAAATTGATTTCATGCTATGAATTATGCTACGAAGGTAATTAAAATGATAATTGGCAAGTGGTAAGAATTGTTAAGCAGTACCTGCATTTCTTTTAATGGCATTTTTATATAAATCAATCATAAAGGTTTTACCAAATTCAATTGCTTCCTGTTCACTTTTAAAGCCTGATTTTATGGCAACCGGTTTCATGTTCGGGTCATCCGCATTACCGGGGTAGTAATGCAGTTTTATCAGATTTATTTTACCGACCGATTTTTTAGAAAGACCTAACCAAATATCAAATTGCTGATTTTGAACTTTTATCCTCCGCTTTATTTTTCGCATAGTGCGCTATTTTTTGCTAAAATTAGTTTTTTCTTTCGCTTCGTTAATCCTAATTTTGAAAAGAATTTTTGTATGCTAAGAAATAGTGCGCTGATTTACTTTCTTTTTTTTGTCTCCTTTTGTGTAAATGCACAGGATACAAGCGATTTCTATAATTCGGAGCAAGCGAAGAAAAGTGAAGTTAAACCTCCTTACAATTTTAAAGAACATATATTTACCGGTGGAAATTTTGGCCTGCAGTTCGGTACCATTACTTTAATTGATGTATCGCCCATGATTGGTTATAAAATTACTCCTAAAATTACTGCTGCACTGGGCGTAACTTACACTTATTATAAGGATTCTCGCCCACCGGTGTATACGCAAAATATTTATGGAGCGAGATTAATTGGCCGTTATTTTGTGTTTGATAATTTTTTCCTACATGGCGAATACGAAGGTTTAAGCTCAAAATGGGACTATTATAAAAAACCCTTTATTATTTATAGTTTGCTGGGTGGAGCAGGGTATCGACAAGAAGTAAGTGAGCGTTTGTTTTTTGATGCCATGCTGCTTTGGAATTTTAATACATCAGTTTACACTCCTTACAATAATCCAATTATCCGAATAGGATTCTCTATTGGTTTATAAAAGCAAACGGATCTTATTTTTTTCCAACAACCAATTCAATCAAATCCTCTTCTTTTAAATAGTTTGCAGCTAGTGTTCTCAATTCTGCTGGAGTTATGGTTCGTATGGCGTTTAAATAAGCGGTATAAAAGCTGTAATCCAGTTGGTATTCTAAAATGGAAATGAATTTTTCAGAAAGTGCAAATGGCCCATCAATACTGCGAACAAAGGTGCCTAGCAAGTAGTTCTTTACCAAGTCTAATTCTTCTTCCGGAATTAATTCTTCTCTGAGTTTTTTAATTTCAACAAAAATTTCTTTTACCGCTTCCTTGCATACATCCACACCTACTTCGGTTGCAATAAAAAAATAACCGCCCTCTTGCAAGCTTGCAATTCCACTGCCAATGCCATAGGTATAACCTTTGTCTTCGCGAATATTGTTCATTAAGCGAGAGCCAAAGTAACCACCTAATACGGTATTGAGTACTTGCATTCCAAAATAATCAGGGTGGGTTTTATTAAATAAAACTCTTCCTATCCGGATTGCAGATTGCACCGCATCTGCCTTTTCAATCAGGTTTTCTTTTTTAGCGCTTGACGAAACAAGTGTTGCAGCAGGTTTTACAGGCTCATGACTCTTCCAATCAGTTCCAAAATGTTTGTGCAGGAGTTGCAGGGTTTCATCTTGAATAAGTCCCGAAACTACAATTGAACAATTTTTTGAAGTATAATAATTTTGATAAAAAGCCTTAACAGTATTCAGCTTGAGCGCATCATAATCTTTAGCCTCTGTAATTTGACCATAGGGATGATTTTCGCCAAAGAGGAGCGCATTAAAATGGTTCCGTGCGAGTACATCTACTTTTTGATTATTAACGATTAATTTCTGCTTGGAATTTTGTTTGTATACTTCAAACTCATGTTCAGGAAATGTAGCATTTTTTAAAATGTCTTCTACTACCGGCAGCACATTGCTAAGGTGCTTGTTGAGAGAATAAACGGTAAGATGTGCCTTGTCTTTTGTACAGTCGGTGTCCAGAAAGGAACCATAGTAATCCAATTGCTCTGCAATTTGGGCTGAACTTAAATTTTTAGTACCTTCTTTTAGCAAAGTATTCGCAGTACGTGCGGCCAATTTTTGTGTTTCAAATTTGCTTCCTGCATCAAAAATCCATTCCATTTTTACCAATTCCTGTGAACCGGCATTAATGGTATATACCGCCAAGCCATTTTCCAGGACTACTTTTTGAGCAGGTATTAATTCAATTTCTGAGATCTGTTTTACCTCCGGAGCAATTGTTCTATCTATCACTTGTTTATATTTTTTAACTATTAATTAGTTATTCAAATCAACTTAAATCCTGTATCAAGTTCACTCATTCTTCAATCTACAAATCCACAAATCAGCGTTCCATACCACCCCCTGCCCCCGCCAGCGGGGGATACAAAACTCCGCTAGTCGGCTAATCGGCTAATCAGCTAATCAACTCTTGTTTTGCTTTGTAATAGAGTGTAGAGCAATTTTCTTTGCGTACATATTTTTGAATCGTTTCGGCTATTTTTTCAGCACTCACATTCAGGTACTTTTCTGTTTCATTATTAATTAGCGCTGCATCTCCCATCAATTCATAAGTGGCTAAATTCATGGCTTTATTCAACACACTCATTTCGCTAAAAACTAAAATACTTTCCAGTTTATTTTTGATTTTAGTGAGCTCGCGTTCCTCTAATAAATTGTTTTTGAATTTGCTGAGTTCGGCTTCAATTCCGGCTTCTGCAGCTTCAAAGCTTACACCTTTAATAAGTTTACCGGATACAATAAATAATCCTTTATCTAAATCACCGGTCATATAAGCATTGATTTCGCTGAACAATTGCTGTTTTTTAACAAGTTCGAGATAAAGGCGCGCTGATTTTCCGTTTGATAGAATATCCGAAACCATATCCATTGCATGATAATCTTCATCGCCTCTAGCGCCTACATGGTATGCTTTGTAAATGGCATCCAATGGAACATCTCGCTCTACTGTGAGTTTTCGCTCACTCGTTTGCATTGGCTCAACCGGTAAATTTCGTGGCGCTTTTTTTGTTCCAGGAATCGGCGCAAACCATCTCTCGCTTAAGCGTTTTGCTTCCTCAAATTCAATATTACCGGCAATTACAAGTATGGCATTGGATGGATTGTAAAATTTTTTGAAAAAATTTTTCACGTCTTCCATTTGTGCCTGCTCGATGTGCGAAATCTCTTTACCAATGGTATTCCACAAATAAGGATGAACAGTATAGGCTAATGGCCGAAGTAGGAGCCACACATCGCCATAAGGCTGATTAAAATAGCGCTGCTTAAACTCTTCAATCACCACATTGCGTTGTACATCCAAACTTTTTTCAGAAAAGGCCAGACTTAACATACGGTCTGATTCGAGCCAAAATCCAGTTTCGCAATTCGCTGCGGGTACAGTTAAATAATAATTGGTTATGTCGTTTGTTGTAAATGCATTGTTTTCGCCACCCGCCCGCTGCAAAGGTTCATCGTAATTTGGAATATTCACCGAACCGCCAAACATTAAATGTTCGAATAAATGCGCAAAGCCTGTTTTATCAGGCGCTTCATCGCGGGCTCCAACATCGTATAAAATATTAAGACAAACAAGTGGAGTGGATTTATCTTCGTGATGAATGACCCGCAAGCCATTCGCTAACTCAAATTTTTTATATGCTATCATAAAATAAGTATCGCACAAAGATGCAATTTATTATGGCTTTAATTTGTCTTTAAATACCTTTTTGAATTTATCTACTTTAGGTTGTATAACATACTGACAGTAAGGTGCATCACCATTTTGGTTGTAATAATTTTGGTGATATTCGTTAGCTTTGTAAAATACAGTGAAAGGAGCAATTTCAGTTACTATGGGTTTGCTCCATGCACCTGAAGCATTGAGTTCACGCTTATATTTTTCGGCTTCTTCTTTCTGCGCTTCACTGTGATAAAAAATAGCCGAACGGTATTGGGTTCCCTCGTCATTCCCTTGACGGTTTAATTGGGTAGGGTCGTGAGTTTGCCAAAATACTTCCAGCAATTCAGCATAACTTATTTCTTTAGGATTGTAAACGATTTGACACACTTCCGCATGACCGGTTGTGCCCTCGCACACTTCGCGGTAAGCCGGATTTTTTACATGCCCACCCGAGAAGCCCGATTCGAGTGATACTACTCCTTTTAAATTTTGAAAAACTGCTTCCACACACCAGAAGCATCCTGCACCAAATGTTGCTGTATCCATTGTTTTATTTATTGTTTGTAAAGGTTTTGAATTTTTTGCGGGGCTCTTGGGCGACTGTGCACATGATGCAAAGACACTCATCATAACCATTCCCAAAAGGAGGGTACTTCTTTTTTTGAGGTTTGCCGATTTTTTCATTTTTTTAAAGATAAAATTTAATTAAAGAATTAACGAGTTAACTGTTACTAAAGTTTTTGTTGTATTAAAAATTAGCTGCTTATTTTTAGAAGATAAAATTCGGATACAAGGATAAATACTAGCTTCTAGCGCATTTGACGGCTGCCCGACAATTAACGATTATTGGCTAAATTATAATTCTTAATTTTCACAACTCAATGCTTAACATCAAAATGAAAATAAAAACTTTGCTTGCAATTTGTATAGTTGCTACCTTATTTTCTTGTTCTTCAAAAGGCGAGAAAAAGGAAGCAGAATATGCCTCAAATGCAGTTTTATCTGCGCCTGTTCATATTTCCTCTATACCTCACGGACGCCTTGTAAATCCTGTTGTGTGTGCAAACGATGCCAGTCAATCTTATGCAGCATATCTTCCCTCTAATTATGATTCCACAAAAAAATATCCTGTAATTTTTGCTTTTGACGCGCATGCCGGTGGTAGGATACCTCTTGAATTATATTTCAAGTTATGTGAAAAGTATGGATACATTCTTGTTGCTTCTAACAATTCGAAAAACGGATTGGATGCTGCAACCCTTGGAACCATCGCAGCTGCATTTATTGGAGATGTTAAAGCCCGTGTTTCTTATGACGCCAATCGCTTGTACCTTACCGGTTTTTCGGGAGGAGCAAGGGTAGCAGCAAATATGGCAATGCAAGGTGGTTTTGCAGGTTTGGCTTCCTGTTCAGCCGGATTTCAATTCAATACAACATTACCTTTCAATTTTATCGGTTTTGCCGGTACAGCAGATTTTAACTCCAATGAAATGTTCGAGCTTAACAAGCAATTGGATCAAACAACTTTGAAGCATAACTTAATTTTATTTGAAGGAAAACATGAGTGGCCTAGTGCTGAAGTTTTTGAAAACGCATTTTTATGGTTTGAATTTAGTGCCATGGAAAATAAGCTAATCCCTCTGGATACATTATTGATACAGGAGTTTAAGACAAAGCAATCAACTAAAATTGAATCCCTGCAGAGAAGCGGTAAGAGCTATGAAGCTTATGTAGAGGCAGCAAGAACAATTGATTTTATTGGAAATTTAAGTGATTGTGCAAACTTAATTTCAACTCGAAATGCACTTCAAAAATCACCTGCACTTATTTCTGTTTTTAACGAAAAGGCATCGCTTGCAAAAAGGGAAAGTGAAACACAAAATTATTACCGCGAGGCTTTGCAGCAAAAGGATACAAGATGGTGGTTTTCTGAAATTGATAAGTTAGCTGCACAAGCTAAAGATTCAAAAAATTCGCACGAGGAAAAATTATTTTATAAGCGAACACTTAGCTTTTTAAGCTTGATGATGTATATGGCAGCCAATTCAACTTTAAACCAAAATCAATTGCCAATAGCTTCTCAATTTCTGCTGCTTTATGAAAAAGTAGACCCTGAAAATTCAGAAGTGTATTATATGCAGGCTATGTTGGCTGCGAAACAACAAAGTCCTCAATTGATTCTTCCACTTTTGCAAAAGGCTGTAAAGAATGGTTTTTTGGATAGTGAAAGATTGGTGAAAGATGAGTTATTTAAAAGCCTGCAAACAAGTACTGAATTTCAGCAATTGCTGGTACAGATTAAAAAGGGTAAATCTTAAAAAACCCCCTAGGCATAAGCTTTCAGAGGTTTTCTAAGAAATTTAACCGTAAAACAGGAGACACTAATCTCCAACTTAAGAAACAAGTATTTAGTTATTTTGTTTAAAAGCAATTGGAATCATCAGCTTAAAGGAAAAATTTCTACCCATATTGAAAATTCCATTTCTTCCACTTGCATAATTTTCGGGTGCATATTTTAATCTGCTTAAATGGCTTTGATAGGCTACATTAGTAATGTTACTTGCGCTGAAATAAAAACTAAACAATACCTTTTTACTTTTATTCACCACATCTGTTCCCAAACCTGCATGAATTAGAAAATACTGTGGAGTAGTACTTTCTGTATTGGCTGCAGAATATATATTTGTTTGAGCAAAATAGTATTCGAACTCCATTTTTGCGTAACAATTTTTTACTTTTTTTCCAAGACTTTTGCCACTTGCTTTTAATTCGGAACGCAGCTTTGGTGTTGGGGTAAAGGGCAAATAGCGCATCGAATCGGGTTGGTGAAGCTGTTGGGCATTAACAATTGAAAAAGAATTCTCGAAGTGCAGCCAATCGAGTGGATGCGGATGTAAATCCAACACCAGTTCAGCACCGAATAAATTTGCCGTTCCAGCCACATATTTAAAAGTACTTAAGCCTTCACTAATGGAGTCTCCACCGGCTTGTGCCAGTAGTTTAACAGGAAAAATGAAGTTATTAATTCGGTTGTTAAATACATCTACTTCAAGTGAAATGTGATCTTTATTTATTCCAAACTCTAAATCTGTTTGAAGGCTGGTTTCGGGTTTTAAGTTTACATTTCCAAGTTCATACCGCAAAGTACCTTCATGCATTCCATTTGATGCCAGTTCTGATATGGCAGGAGCCCGATAACCGCGTGAAGCATTAATTTTGGCAAATACCGATTCTGTAAACTGATACGTGCCACCTATACTTCCCGAAATACCTGAGAAATTAAGGTTGAATTTTTCAAACTTACGTGCCGCACCTGTTTCGTTTGCCGATGCCATTACACCTAATGAATCCAAATAAAGTTCAGTTCCGTTTTCAGTTCGGGTATCGTATCGGAGCCCGCCACTGATATCTAATTTTTGTATTGATTTTTTTACAATAAAAAATGCGCCTGCATCAAACAAATCATATTCCGGAATTAAGTATTCTATTCCCTTATTGCGCGAAATTTGTTGCATACCATTTATCCCTGTTGCTAAATTCCAGTTGTTTTTTTCAGGGAAAATATAGCGCAAATCGTAATTTATACTATTCAATAAAAAATAAAGCCCATATTGCTTGGGAGCCAAAACATCACCAAATTCTTGTCGCATGTTTTGTTGAAACCCAAGTGAGGCGCCAATTCTTCCGCGGCCTGCAACAATACTGTTATTCCATACCATTTTAACATGATTAATTTTTTGCCGCGGTTCCCAAAATGTATAACCTTTCAAGTCATTTTGCGATGCTATTACTGTTTCTAAAGTGCTATCATTCAATGCAACTTGTTTTAAAAACTTTCCGCTTATGCTATCTCGCTCCCCTTCGGGTAAACCAAGTGACAAATTGTAATAACCAACATGCAAGTGCGAATAGCCCCATTTTTTTGTAAGCCCAAACATGCCGCTAAAATTGCTTTCTTTAAAGCCTGAATTCAATACTTTTCCATCAAAAGCATTTTTATAATTACCGGATAGTTTATGGCTATAGCGGGCATTCCATACCAGTCCTTTTTGGTTGCCGCTAACACTGGCGCTGTATCCCTGCAAGGAATTATTTGTTTGGTAATTGCTAATTAAGTTCCCATTAATTTCTCCTTCTAAAGCGGTTGGTGCGGAAATAAAATTAATTACGCCTGCCATCGCATCCGAGCCATAGGAAAGGGAAGCAGGGCCTTTTAAAATTTCTACAGTATTCACCGAATATTCATCAATTTCAATTCCGTGTTCATCCCCCCATTGTTGCCCTTCTTGCCGAATTCCATCGTTTACCACCACTACACGGTTAAATCCCAATCCTCGTATTACAGGTTTTGAAATGCCTTGCCCTGTGCTTAATTGCGCTATTCCCGGTTGCTTGGCAAGCGCATCAATGATGTTGGTAGAAGTGTTTTCAAGCAATGCCGCTTTTGGAACGAGCGAAACAGGGGTAGGAGTGCGGCTGCGCTCGGTAGCTTGAGACACACCGGTTACAATAAACTCTTTACTTTCTACAACTCCTTCTGTCAATTCGAAATCTTTTTTTAAATCCCCTTTTATTTCAAGACTTAAATTTTGAGTAGTGTAGCCTAAGTATTTTACAGAAATCGAAAATTTTCCATTGGGTAAATTCTTTATCAAGTAGTTCCCATCTGCATTTGTAATGGCGCCCGTTCTTAAATCCGGAAAATAAATGGCAACACCAGGAATGGGTAATTTATCTTTTGAATCCGTTATTATTCCTGAAAGGCTATTTTGTGCATAAGCCAAAAATGGAATGCAAAACTGCAGAAATAGCAGCTTTCCTATTTGTATTTTTATTTTTAATGACATGTTATGAATTAGTATTAGCCTGCTAAAAAATAATTTTAGAGAGTGTTGTAAATAAAAATTTACAAAAAGCACATTTGACCGTGCTTTAGTAAATAACAATTAATAAATGGAGGATTTATTAAACTAATTGCGGGGGACCACGAAGGCTAAGGTTTAAAACGCACGAGCTTACAATCGACTGCGTTTTATAAGCAGTAAAACTATAATAGGTGGTAGGAAGAATTTCCTGAGTAAAATCAAATTCAAAACAGTAAAGCGGAACATTAATTTTTAGGAAGTCGCAATGCGTATGCTCAACATCTATACTTATTGGTGCATCCGGAAAATGCACCCTGTCCTCAGTATCATTGTGTTCAGTAAAGCTGTGAATAAGCTCTTTGGGGACAACTACTAGAGAAATTACCAGCAGCAGAAAATAAGCTATAACTTTTTTAAACATCTTCATGCGGACAGCAAAAGTAGCTAAATTTAATCGTAAACAGTGTTAAGTAATTTTAATTGGAAGTAGAGTTATTTGCATAAAAAAAGCCACTCCTTTTCAGGAATGGCTTTTTAAAAATATGATTTTAATTAGCGTAACAAGGTAACGTTACCTTTTTCATCGTATTGGTGGCCGTCAACTCCGGTGGCTTTAATTACATAGTAATACACACCATCCTTAGCATTCTTACCATCCCATCCTTTGTTTGGATCGCTCCATTCAAACACTTTTTTACCCCAACGATCAAAGATAACACCGGAGAAAGATTCAATTCCGGGAGAGTTGATTTTAAACTCATTGTTTTCAGCATCTCCGTTTGGTGTAAAGATGTTAGGCACATTTAATTCTGACGTAAGAACACGAACTAAAGCAGTGGCAGTATCTGTACAACCTTGTGCACTTGTTCCAATTAGCATTACATTGTATTCACCTGCTTGTTCAAAATTATGCGCAGTATTGTTTGGATCAGTTGCTAGGAATACAGCACCATCCGCAAAATTCCAAAGGAAGGTGGTGAAGCTGGTATCTGAAGAATTGGTGAAGTTTACCGCTAACGGAGCAGGGCCTTCAGCTGGATCAGCACTTAAACCTGCATTTGGTGGCAATACCACTTTAAATTGTGAAGTATCAATACAACCATGAAGTTTATCTGTAATAACTAGTGAATAGTTTGTAGTAATGCTTGGTGAAGCAATTGGATTGCGAAGGGTATCGTTTGATAATCCATCACTAGGTATCCATTTATAGGAAACATTTACAGTATCGGCAGGGTACCCACAGGTATGGAACATAATGTTTGGTCGTTTTGTACTTACACCGCCTTGTGTGGCAGGGCTTATAAGTATGTCAGAGCAAATCGTATTTGGTAGTACATCATTTCTGCGGAACATGCAAGAATTAAATGAAGTAGAAGTATAAGGAGAAATTGAATTTTGTCCTAGGGCAAAATTATTAGAGCCGGTGCACGTTTCAATTAATAAATTAGAAATTCCATCCCAAGCATACGATTGGTCAAAATCCAAGGTATTCCAACCAATAACTGTATTAGTTTGTTTAGGATTATATACGGTAACCAAAGATAAAGTATCAATAAATTGTAGGTTAGTAGGATCAAATTCAATTTGATTAATACAGCCCATTTTTACTGTGTAATTGTTGTTTAATGGACTCGAGATGCCGTTAACTTTAAATCCAATACCATTAATTAAACCACCTTTAATTCCGGCAGCCAATAACTCATCCGCATGGAAAATATACTGTTGTTTAGTGTTTTGATAAAAACTTCCGAAAGGAGCAGGATAAGTACTAGTTGTATTTGAAGTAGATGAAGACATACCAATTTGTGTTTGTTTTACAGGACCAGTACAAACCGGACCAATTCCACAAATTCCGGGAGTACCCGGGCCAAATGTTACGCCAAGTTGAGCGGTATCACCGTGGCACAAATAAGTTTCAGTGTATTCTGCATTTCCAAATGCGGTAGCATCGGGAGGATAATTGGCTTGAACGGTAAATACAACAGAATCGTGCTTTTGACATCCGTCAGAACCGGTAATGGTAATATAGTAAACATAATGTCCTGGTGTATAAATATCAGCCAAAGGAGCTGCAATGGTATCTGAATTCAAAAATTTGCTGGGTGTCCATTCATAAGTGTATCCTAATCCCGGGGGAGTGGTTATTACTTCTAGTTGAACGGGCGTAAATAAACAGGTATTTGAAGCTACTTGGGTGGTTACATGCGAATAATTTTGCTGAGAACTAACTACGGCAGTATCAGGTAAAAAATTGCTACATCCATCCTGACTCGTTACCGTAACCCAAAAAGTGCCGCCTGTTGTGGTGGGCAAAACTGCGTTATTAGAATTAGGTATAGGCTGCCCATTTGAATTAAACCACTGATAAGTATAAGGAGGTGGGATTACTGACTGGTCAACGATTGCTGTTGCATTTCCAACGGTTACTCCATTACACACTAAGTTTAAAACACTGGTGGTAACCGGTACTTCGGTATATTCATCAAAATAGGCATCTAAAGTACTTAAACAAGTACCGCTGGCGTTTGATCCCAAGAAAGCAATAAAGTGATCCCCAAAAACAGGATTTACAACAATTAAACTATCTTCATTTCCTAAAACATTACCCAGAGTATCTTGCCACTCGTAGGAGGAATATCCAAGTGGTGCATGCACAATAGCAGTATCGGAATTTGGACAAATCGAAACAGTTAATTTGTTTCCTCCACATACAGCATCTATATAAGCATATCCAAAGTGACCCGATTGAGAACAGTCACCTGTTGTAAATTCCACATAAACAGTTTGACCCACAAAAGGACTTAAATCGAAAGAAACATCCGACCATGTTTTAAACTGAATGTCGTCAAAAGAAAATGGATTAAAGGTTGTACCACCTTGAAGGGTAATAAAATCAGGACTGCTTGCATCCGCAAAATAACAAAATACACCACAACTCTGACCGCTTAATGGATCACCTAAAGAATCAAGAATACGTGCTTGGAAAAAAGGTTGGTTATTTTGTGGGTGACTTGGGTTTTGATAAACGATAGCATATTTATACTGCACTTGAAAGTTTCCGGTATTAACATCGATTCGGTATTTCAATTTTTCGGTTTCTGCACCCGTTGAAGCATTACCTAAACGCACCGAAACACCTGATCCGCCCGGAGCTAAATAAGGTATCATGTAGTTACCGTTTTGTGGATCACGCGCAATTGTATCAAATCGATTTGGGTCAGTTAAAATTGTTTGTCTTGAGGTTGTAGCAGGCCATGAATTCTCGTTCGGTACACCCAAAATAACTCCCGGTGCATAATCGGATGGAGCAATAGGAGGGTTGGGACACAATCCCCAATTTAAACCGGTTAACTCCCCAGTACCGGCATCCCAGTTCGTGAAATTACCTAATTCAAATCCAATATTATCGCAGGCTGCTAAGGCTTTATTACTTATATTGGCACTAATGTTTGGAGCTGCAGTATGCAACTTTGATTGAATATGCTTTATTTTTTTGCCAATAATAATTTCCTTTTGAGCAGCTAAAGAAACTCCTTTTTGCTTTAGCTGAAGTTGAATTTTCTTTTCATCAAAATCAGCCAATAATGCCTTGTTTTTTTCAAGAAAGGAAGCATTATTACGCTCGAACTCCGAAATTACTTGCTTGGGTTTTGCAACACTTATTTTCTCACTTTGCTGCGCAAATAAAGATGTAACAGGCAAAGCAATCAATAAAAGAGCAGCAAATAAATTGTTTCTCATATTAAAATAGGTTATAGTTAGTATATTGGGACAAACTTAACCTATATTTGGTAAAAAACAAAATGAATTTGCAATTCATATTTAGTCAAGTTTCACCCCTAACTTTGGCTTGAATTTATAAATTTGTCGCTTTTCTAATTTTTAAATTTTATGGATGTTAAACAAAGTTTTATCGAAAAGCTTGCATTAGATTATACTTTCAAAGGAGCCTCTTTACATTTAGGTGCAGCAATTTTAAATGGGGAATGCTTATCCGGAAGTGAAGTTAAAATTCCCTTAAAAACACTGAATCGTCATGGCTTAATTGCAGGCGCTACCGGTACCGGTAAGACCAAAACACTACAAAATATTGCAGAAGGATTATCGAAAAATGGAATTCCGGTATTGATGATGGATATTAAAGGCGACCTCAGTGGAATTGCCCAAGCCGGTAGCACAAATCCTAAAATTGAAGAGCGAAGTGCCAAAATTGGAGTGCCTTTCCAACCTGCAAGCTTTCCTGTAGAACTGCTCAGCATCTCCCAGCAAAATGGCGTGCGCCTCAGAGCAACAGTTTCGGAATTTGGCCCTGTGCTATTTTCAAAAATATTAGAACTGAACGACACCCAACAAGGTGTGGTTGCACTCGTATATAAGTATGCCGATGATAAGCAATTGCCTTTAGTGGATTTAAAGGATTTTAAAAAATTATTGAATTATGTCACCAACGACGGCAAAGCAGAAATTACTGAAGCTTATGGGGCAATAAGCACGGCTACCTCAGGAACCATCCTTCGAAAAATTGTGGAACTAGAGCAACAAGGCGCTGAATTGTTTTTTGGTGAAAAATCATTTGATGTGGAGGACTTAACACGCATTGATGAAAATGGAAAAGGAATAATTAGCATCATGCGCCTCACCGATATTCAAGATAAACCAAAGCTTTTCTCCACTTTTATGCTTAGCCTGTTGGCAGAAGTGTATGCGACTTTTCCGGAAGAAGGGGATTTAGATCAGCCCAAATTAGTAGTATTCATTGACGAAGCGCATTTAATCTTTAAGGAAGCGAGTAAGGCATTACAAGATCAAATTGAAAGTATCATAAAATTAATACGCTCCAAAGGAGTTGGAATATTTTTCTGCACCCAAAATCCAAGTGATATTCCGTCAGCAGTATTAAGTCAACTTGGCTTAAAAGTGCAACATGCCTTACGCGCATTTACAGCCGTGGATAGAAAAATGATAAAGCTCACCGCCGAAAATTATCCCATTACCGATTTTTATAAAACAGATGAATTGCTTACCAGCCTTGGAATCGGCGAAGCTGCGATAACTGCTTTAAATGAAAAAGGTAATCCAACTATGCTCGTTGCTACTTTGCTTTGCCCACCAACTTCTCGCATGGATATTTTAAACGAGGCTGAAATTAGTAGCTTAATTGCTGCGTCTCCCTTGGTAAAAAAATACGCCGAAACCATCGACCGTGAAAGTGCATTTGAAATGCTGAATGCCAAAATTAAGAATGCGGTGGAACAGCAAGAGCAAACGGAAGTAAGAAAACCGCAAAAGCAAGAAAAAACAACTTTCGAAAAAATAATTGCCAGTCCGGTTACCCGAAGTATTGGCGTTACCGTTGCAGGTGCACTAACACGTGGATTACTTGGTGCACTTGGACTTGGGGGAAGAAGCAGTAAAAAAAAGAGCTCCTTTTTTTAATTTTAAAAGCGCTCAGGAACGATTATTTTTCGAACTTCTTTTCTTCCATTAACTTCTAAAGTAAGAAAATAGACGCCTGTCGAAAGTGAAGTTACATCAATAATAGGTTGATAAGAACCTGGACTTTGGATAATGGATTTTGAAACAAAAATATCAGCTCCCAGCAAAGTTCTAAGTGAAATAATTACCTGTCCTTCTTGCTTTAAAGAATAACTCAACACAACTTTTTCAGCTGCCGGATTGGGTGAAACCGAAATATTCACAATTGTTTTATCCGCTTCTTTCACACCAATAAAAGCAGAGTAATCAACAAATTCGTTTCGAATATAATTCACATATTGCATTAAGTTACTATCCCATTTTTGTTCAATATGCTCTGCTAATCTGCAGGAGTCACTTGAGTAAGTGTTCAAGTGTTTGCTCGAAACATCAATAACCCAGTCGTTAATGCCCGAATTCCAATGCGCAAATGTAAAGAGCATTGCATGGGAACAAGAATCGAATGTGCTAGTGATTTGATTGTATTGTTCATAATTATTCAGCCAATCATACCACATTTGTGTGGAGACAATTAATCCATTGTTGTTCAAGTACTGAAATAATTTGCGTCCACTCAACTTCCAAGTATTGGATGTATCAGCGGTATAGTACTCGTAGCTCAGCGGTTTATCATAGCTAGTATTCAAATAATTATAGTTAGAAAAACGCGAAGTTTTAATCCACTTGGAAGCGTTTAGGTTATATGTCGCAGCATATTGCTCAATAATTTCATTGTTTATTCCATAAGCAAATGAATCTTTAATATCCGCATAATAAGGGAGAACTTGAGGATGGTAATTTTTGGTAATTTTTTCAATAATTCGATTATTGTGAGCAGCATCATACAGGTAAGCATAGGCGATAGTGTCGGTGAGCATCATAAAATTAAAGGGATTGGAATATTTCTTAATGGAAATAACATTATTGAGCGTGTCATAGGCAGTAACCCGCATGTTTGCGTTAACCCAGGCCGGATTCGTAATGCTCGAGGTTTGGTGCACCCAGTTCGTTTCTAAACCTTGTGCATTGTATTGAAATCGGTAGCGCTGAAAGTTTATGTTTTGGGTAGTATCCCAAACCATTTGAAGGGTATCTTGTCCCAATTGATTGGGATAATGGTATACACTTAACGTATAATGCCAGTGGTTTTGCGAACTGTTCCAATAATAAGTATCTTCCTTTATTACCTGAATGGCGAATGCTGTATGAACCAGAAAAACTATACTGATAAACGTAAAATGGCAAGCAATTGCTTTCATAGATTATTTCAGGAAGTTACGCCAAGTGCTTAATTCAAAACAATTTTCCGGGTCAATCGTTCTCCGTTCGATTGGATGCTTAGTGAATATATTCCTGCAGGTAAAAATGAAACATCTACCACATCGGAGTACTTCGCAGGATTTTGATTCGATATCTTTTTCTGCCAAATGGTTTCGCCCAGAATGTTCGTCAATTCAAGCATAACATCTGAATTTTTTTGCAGCTGGTAATTAAATCGAAACATTTTTGATGCTGGGTTTGGAAACACTTCAAAGTTAATAATTTTTGCGCTTTGTGGCGCTGATGACAAGGTATTGGAAAGATGAATATAGAAATCACTTGCACATGGAAATTCAATTCCGGTATTCAATTTTACAGTAAAATTTAACTCACCAATAGGATTATTTACAATTAAAGTATCATTAGTGGCTCCTGCTATTACTGCTCCTGAACTATCTACCCATTGATAGCTTGCAAATCCCGGAGGGGCAACTAAAACAGACATGCTATCGCCTACAGAATAAAGATAATGGGAATAATCATTCCCGCAATAGGCATCAACATAAGAGTAGCCAAAATGTCCAAAATTAGCGCAGTCACCGTTAGAGAACTCAATCGTAATTTTTTGATTAGGGATTCCTTGTAAATTAATTGGGATGCTTGTCCAATTGCGGTACGTAAGAGTAAATGAAGGAAAAAGGGAATATGGGGAATTTTGAGGTATATTGAAATAATTAGAGTTTCCGGAACTTGACCACAAACAATATGCACTGCAAATACCACTTAAGGGTACCCCGGTTGAATCAAGTATTTTAAAACTAAAAAAAGGTTGTGAATTTTGAGCGTGTTGTTCAGATTGTTGAACAGTGGCAAAATTAACATATAAAACCGAAGAGGTATCTGTCAAGTAAAACGTATTTGTTAACTTTTCAACTTCTCCGCCAATTAGTGAGTTGCCTAAACGGACAGCTGCAGCCGAACCTCCAGGTGAAAGATAGGGGATTTCGTATGCTCCGGTAATCGGATTTCTCGCTATTGTATCATGACGAAGTATATCCGTTAAAAGTGTGTATCGTGCTTGTCCTGCAATCGGAAAGGTGTTAGTATTTGGCATTCCAGGAATGGAATCTACAAGATAATTCAAGGTCGGTAGCGGATCAAGCGGGCAAGTTGCCCATGTAGCACTGGCAGCCGTTCCAGAAAAGCACTTCCAACCTGAAAAATTCTGCAATTCAAAACCAATGTTAGCACAATATGGTGCTGTATTGCCATTTACCGTTTGCATTTCCTTGCTGCCCATTTGTTTAGGAGCAATTTTATTTTTAAAATTAGATTGTGCACTTAGCTGAATAGCTGGCAGGATTAGGAATAATGCTAATAAACTTAGCAGTGCTGTTTTGCTTTTTTGCTTCATGTGCTTCTTAAAAATTATTTTATCAAAGTAAACAAAAAACTATATCATTTACTAAGGACTGAAAAATCTAAGTTTGGAAAACAGTTTTATTTTGCGAGTTTTGAAACGCTTTAAATGACAAACAATTACTACTATGCTATTACTTACACTTCGATGGATTGCCATAGCCCTTATCTGCTTTTGGGGATATAAACGGAAATCCCTCACGGTCTGGATTTTTATAAGTATGTTGCTTGGCGCAGAAGTAGGCTATGATTTTCCTGCATTTGCTATAAACCTAAAAGTAATTAGCACTGCCTTTTTAAAACTCATAAAAACCATTATTGCGCCATTGCTTTTTGGGACATTGGTGGTTGGAATTGCCGGTCATTCTAACATTAAGCAAGTTGGAAGAATGGGAATTAAATCACTTATTTATTTTGAAGTGGTAACCACCATTGCACTATTTATTGGCTTAGCTGCTATAAATATAAGCAAAGCCGGTGTGGGTATTAATTTTTCAGCCCTGGCACCTGCTACCGATAAAATTGAAGTGGTAAAACAAACTCCATCCGATATTTTTCTACACATTTTTCCCGAAAATATTGCCAAATCAATTGCCGAAGGTCAGGTATTACAAGTGGTTATTTTTAGTATTTTATTTGCTATTGCGATGGCAATGCTTTCGCACGATAAACGTAAACCCATGCTCGATTTTGCAGAGAGTTTGAGCGAAATCATGTTTAAATTTACCCATGTAATCATGTATTTTGCACCGCTTGGAGTGGGCGCAGCTATTGCCTACACAGTAGGTTCGATGGGTTTTGGAGTGCTGGTTAATTTGTTTCAATTGCTCACTACACTTTATGTAGCATTAATTGCATTTATAATCTTGGTGCTGTTGCCAATTGCTCTATTATTTAAAGTTCCGATTCGAAAATTTATTCAAGCCATCGGTGAACCGGTGTCGATTGCTTTTGCAACAACCAGCAGTGAAGCGGCCTTGCCCAGTGCCATGGAAGCAATGGAAAGAATTGGAGTTCCGCGTAAAATTGTAGCTTTTGTAATGCCCACCGGTTATAGTTTTAATTTAGATGGAACTACACTTTATCTCTCACTTGCTTCCGTTTTTGTGGCGCAAGCAGCCGGTATTGAAATGAGTTTTGGACATCAATTGCTAATGGTTTTTACACTAATGCTCACCAGTAAAGGGGTTGCAGGAGTGCCAAGGGCCTCTTTAGTTATTTTGTTAGGAACAGCTGCTTCATTTAATTTACCAACAGAGCCAATTTTTATAATTTTAGGAATTGATGCCCTTATGGATATGGCACGCACTTCGGTTAATGTTATCGGCAATTGCCTTGCATCGGTGGTTATTGCAAAATGGGAGGGAGAGTTCGTTGAAAAATAAAAATCATAATTCGAAATGTTTTTATGCAAGCGAGGCGAAATATGGGCAAGGGGTTTTGAAATATTAAGAACTGCGTCCTCCGCGGTTAATCTGCTTCCACTTTGTTATTGGTTCTTTAGTATATCCTAGTAAGTGCGATGTATTCTAGTATGCATTTAAAATAAAATGCCTTTTTCAAAAGCAATTTTAAATAGGTTTTTATTTTTAGGTGTTACAGATAAAGTCCCCACTCATCCTCAAACTCATCTTTCTCAAAATAGCTTACCCATTTAATAAATGTGCTTTTGAAAGCATCAATTTCTTCGCGCAAAACACTGATGTAATTTTCTTCAACACCTTTTGCATCATCCAAAACACCTAAGCCGTCTAAGCCATATGTAGCCGTTTGCATTTGTCGCATCAAGGAACGAATAATGGATGCATTTTCCATATAAATGGTATAACTTCCGGCGCCTTCAGCACCTGCCAATTTTGATCCAACAATCCATGAATCGCCTAGCATTTGCTGCAATTGCATCGATATAAGTTCATCTTCCTCATTGGCCGAAGCAATTATCGCGTCAAGCGTTTTTGTAATTTTAGAAATGTGTTTCTTCAACTCCACATTCAAAGAATGTATAGGTTTCCAGTCTTCTCCATCATTCTTTTCCATCCTTCCCTTTTTAAAAAGTAAGGTCAAAAATTTTACTTTCTTTACCTCGTTGCACCTCTACTTTTGTACTATCGCCTTTTTTAAATTTAGAGAGTGCTTCCATATAAGTTTGCATATCTTTTACAACGATATCACCTAATTTTACAATTACATCACCTTTCACCAAACCTGCTTTGGATGCAGGTTTTCCATCGCTTACTCCATCCGCTCTTACGCCAACTCCTTCAAAAACATAATCGGGCATAATGCCTAGGGTTACTTTAAATTTGGGTGCGTTTTCACTATCGGCATTGCGCGTTTTAGTGAATTTTAATTTGGGTAATTTATCCAATTCATTAATCAGTTTCACTATATATTCCAATACTTTTTTCTCGCCGCCATAATTCACCTTTTGAGCATCGTCGCTGGGTTTATGATAATCGGAGTGCTGCCCGGTAAAAAAATGAAGCACCGGAATATCTTTTAAATAAAAGGAAGTATGATCACTCGGACCAATGCCGGAGCTGTCTAATTTTAATTTGAAATTAGTATTGTTTGCATTTACAATCGAAACAAATTCAGGTGCAGTTCCTACCCCATAAATTAACAAGCGATTTAGGCTGTCTAATCGCCCAATCATATCCATATTGAGCATAAAATCAATTTTATCCAAACTAACAGCCGGATTTTCGCAAAATTTCTTCGAACCATATAAACCCAACTCTTCACCGGAAAAGCAGATAAACAGAAAATTATTTTTTTCGGTACTGTTGTTTTTTTGATAATAGCTCGCCAGTGCAAGTAAGCCAGCCACTCCCGAAGCATTGTCATCGGCACCATTGTGCACTTTTCCCTTGGGATTAGCATCCAGTGAATTGCCATCGTTACCCATTCCTAAATGGTCGTAATGTGCTCCAATCACAATTGTGTTTTCGGCTTTATTATCAATAAAACCAAGCACATTGGCACTGTGAATTTCTTTGGCTGCCGAATCAACTGTTGCATGAGGATTAGCAGGAACTTTTACCTGATAGGCTTTTAAATAAGTACCATTATCGCCTTTCGGGATAAGTCCAATTTGACTGAATCGCTTCGCTAAATAGTTAGCGGCTGACTCACATCCTTTTTGGCCGGTAGCCCTGCCTTCCAGTTTGTCGTTTGCTAAAAAATAAACATCTCGGTAAATCTCTTTCACATTAATTTCTTGCGCCATTATTTTAAGGCAAGTGATTGAACTTAGCAGTAAAAGGAGTTGAATTTTTTTCATAGTAATAGTATACTGTTTGGAATACAAATTTGATTTATTTTTGCTTTGATGCTATGTTAAAATTATTTAATCTTTCATTCTTCTATCCATCTCACGACGCGCATCTTTCGATTTTAAATCTTCGCGTTTATCATAACTTTTTTTACCCTTTGCAAGTGCTATTTCTAGTTTTGCATAACCACTGTCGGCAATAAAAAGGCGCAAAGGAACAATTGTCAATCCTTTATCTTTTAATTTTCCGCTAAGTTTTTTTAGTTCCTTCTTATTTAACAACAATTTTCGATCGCGTTTCGCTTCGTGGTTATTATAAGTCCCTTCCTTGTAAGCACTGATGTGCATGTTGCGTACAAAAAGTTCATCGTTAAAAAAAGTACAAAATGCATCAGCAATATTCGCTTCACTTTCGCGAACGGATTTAATTTCGGTTCCGGTTAATTGGATGCCGGCTTCGTATTTGTCAATAAAACTGTATTCAAAACTAGCCTTTCGGTTCTTGATGTTAACTTCCTTCATGTATTCCGCTTCCTATCAATTTTTTTTGGAACACAAACTTAGTGCTTATTTCGATAACTAGCGGTCCGACTACTAGTTTGAAAAAACCTTGTTTTTGAAGATAAAATAGTTTTGAAAGTTGTTGCTATATTTAACCGCACAATAAATCTCAAATATATGAATCAAAAGCAGGCACACCCTAAAGGATTACCCTACTTGTTTTTTACCGAAATGTGGGAACGATTTGGTTATTATTTAATGATTGGGATTTTTGTTTTGTACATGACCGATTATGAAAAGGGTGGCTTGAACCTTGAGCGCAGCCAGGCTTCCGATATTTTTGGAACTTTTATCGCACTCAATTATTTAACACCTTTTATCGGTGGACTTTTAGCCGACCGACTTTTAGGATACCGTAAATCAATTATCATTGGAGGGATTTTGATGGGTTGTGGATACATAGGTTTATCCATTCCCGGCAACACCGCTTTTTTTATTTCTCTATTTTTAATGGTAATAGGCAATGGTTTTTTTAAGCCGAATATCTCTACAATTTTAGGTAATTTATATTCCACTCCCGAATACAAGCCTATGAAGGATAGTGGTTACAGCATTTTTTACATGGGCATTAATATCGGTGCATTTATTTGTAATTTTTTCGCAGCCTTTTTGCGCAATTCGTATGGTTGGGGTGAAGCCTTTATTGCTGCCGGAATTGGAATGTTTTTAGGTGTAGCAGTTTTTATTATTGGCAATAAGCATTATGCGCATGCCGATGTAATCAAAAAGCAAAATAAGGACGAACAATCCGTTTTTACTGTATTATCAAAAGTAATGCTTCCTGCTATTACTATTGGTATTGCCTCTTGGTTTATTCCCGGAAATATTTTTGGTAGCGATAGCAGCGATGCCTTTTTGTTGGGCTCCATTCCTGTGATTGCTTTTTATGCGTCACTTTATTTTAAAGCTGCTCCTGAAGAAAAGCGACCTATCGGGGCATTGTTATCCATATTTGCAGTTGTGGTTGTTTTTTGGGCGGTGTTTAAGCAAAATGGTACGGCACTCACCACCTGGGCACAATACTACACCAATCGTGAAACCCCTGCTGTTACCGAAAAACTTACTGATGCACTCAAGTTAAATGAAACGGTAACTTACACACAAGACAGCACCTATATTTTAGACAATCAATTTCGCAAGCAAAAGGATGCATCCGGAGAGAACCGAAAAGGTATTGCATTTCCTGCTTATTACTTGAATGATGATGTAAGTAAATTGAGCGAAGGAAGCAGCAAAAAATTAATCTCCACCGAACTCTTTCAATCCATCAATCCCTTTTTCGTGGTAACCCTCACGCCGCTAGTAGTAGCGTTCTTTAGCTTTTTAAGAAGCAGAAAAAAGGAACCAAGCACTCCGGCAAAAATTTGTTGGGGATTGTTCGTCAGCGGCTTGTCAACTTTAATAATGGTTTTGGCAGTGTATATGTGTGGCAACGGAGCGCACAAAGCTGGCGCCGAATGGCTTATTGCATCTTATGGCATTATTACAATTGGGGAACTGTTTTTAAGCCCAATGGGATTAAGCTTAGTGTCGAAGCTAAGTCCGGCTCGCATCACTGCATTGATGATGGGGGGATGGTCTTTAGCGACTTCCTTGGGAAATAAATTTAGCGGAATCTTGGCAACTCTTTGGGATGGCTACGACAACAAAGCAAACTTTTTTCTAATTAATTTTTTGCTGCTCATGTTGGCCACTGCTGCTTTGGCATTAATGCTCAAGCGATTGAATAAAGTGTTTTTAGAGTATGGTGCTTAAAAGCATTTAAACTATTCAGGGATTTCAAGAACTTTTATTTTGTAAGGCAATTATCCCTTCACAAAAATAATATTATCGGCATAGGATTCATCCAATAGCATTATTTCCCTCATAGAAAAAGGATAACCACGCGGTTGGTAGCCTTTAAATCCTTGTTTGATAATGGAGTTAAAAAGTTCATTTTTTTCGATTCCTAGCAATTTGCAATTGTCGTCAATTTCCAGAATCAAAATCATTTTTTTGCTTTTTCTAATAATCTCTTCGGCTCCTTTCAAGCATTTTACTTCGTGCCCTTCGATATCAATTTTTAAAATATCGATGTGATGAATATTGTTTTTTTCGCAATACGAATCCAGACTACTTAGTTTAATTGTTTCGTGAATGGCTGCATTTTTTTGTTTATAGATGGAGGCTTCCGTCATGGAGGTAGTGTATAAAATTGCTTCTCCATCTTGATCCGACAGACCTAGCTCTTCGACCTTAATATTTATGAAATTATTGAGTGCAATATTCTGTTTTAAATACTTAACAGCTTTGGGGTTGGGTTCAAACGAAATTACCTTTCCCTCAGGCAAAAATTTACTTAATGTAAGTGTGTAAGTTCCAATATTGGCACCTACATCCACAAAAGTCATATTTGGTTGAAGGAGCTTTAAAACCTGTCTAACTGTGTTTTTCTCATAGCTCCCGTGAATAAATATTTGCACCATGATGCGGTCGGTAAGGTCGAGCAGGTAACGTATACCGTAGCTTCCTTTAAAATCGATACCGAGTTTATTTAGAGGTAATTTTACAAACTTTTCAATATACTGCTTGCCATAATCAATTTTAAATTTTCGGAGATAAAGAAGTAGCAAATCATTTAGCATCGGTTTTTAGCAATTTGGCTTTAACGGAAATTTATTTTTTAAAAGTAAGTATTTATTTTAGGTAGCCTTAATTGCGCACAATGAAAACCGGAATTTTAATTCGGTGTCTTACAGCATCCACAGTAGTTCCAAACAAAATATCCTTCATGCCGGTATGCCCGTGTGCACCCATTACCAACAAATCAGCTTCTTTTATATTCACAATTTCTGGTATGGCATGTTTGGGATTACCAAAACCTAATTGGGTTACCACGTTGAAACCTTTTTCTGTTAGGTGCTTTTTATAGATGCTTAAATAATCTTTATCCGTACTGCTCTCCATGTCTTCAATTTCATTTCCCATCAGCAAGGCTCCGGCCGTTTCTACGATATGTATCAAAGTGTATTCTGCATTTTTTCCGCCTTGAGCCAAAGCATGATTTATGGTTAAAGAATCCGTATCCGAAAAATCAACTGTAACGGCTATTTTAGCATAAACGGGAATTTTGGAATCTGTAAGCGATTTTAAATTTCCATGAAAATGTTTGATTTCAGTCCTTTTAGCTTTATTTACAAATGGATTAACAATTACATATATCAGTAATAAGGCAACTCCCAGCAGCAACAAAATTAGCAAGAGTTTTAAAAATATGTTTTGAAATGCAGGTAGTTGTAAGGCCTCATTTACTTCGCCAATTACCAATTTTACATTTAAGCTAACAATAATAGCAGCAGCAGTCCATGCTGCGATTTTGGTAAGGGTATTGATAGAGAAGGTTCCCATTTTACTTTTGTCGCTCACAAAATGGATTAACGGAATTACTGCAAAGCCTAGTTGTAAACTCAGGATTACTTGACTAAGAATCAATAATTTTCCGGTAGACGATTCACCCAAGTAAGTGATGGTAAGAAATGCCGGTACAATGGCAATTAAACGTGTAATGAGTCGACGTATCCATGGTTGTAAGCGTAGGTTTAAATATCCTTCCATCACAATTTGACCGGCAAGTGTTCCGGTTATTGTGCTGCTTTGACCGGCAGCGATAAGTGCCACTGCAAATAAAATGGGAGCCCATTTATTTCCCAACATTGGTTCTAAAAAACGATGTGCATCTTGAATTTCTGCAACATTAAACATCCCATTTTTATAAAAGGTGGAAGCGGCTAAAATCAAGATGGCTGCATTCACAAAAAAGGCAAGGTTCAATGCGATGGTAGAATCAATTACGTTAAAACGGATGGCTTTTTTTATCGCCACTTTCGTTCGTTCAAATTTGCGGGTTTGCACCAAAGAGGAGTGGAGGTAGAGGTTGTGCGGCATAACTGTAGCTCCAATTATTCCAATTGCAATGTAAAGGGCTGTGTCAGAAGGAAGTGTTGGAATAAAACCTTTTGCCAATTCACCCATATCCGGTTGTGCAAATATCATTTCCATAAAGAAGGAAGCCCCAATAATCAATACCAAGACAATGATAAATGCTTCGATTTTACGGATGCCGTAATTGATTAAGAACAATAATAAAAAAGTATCCAGCACCGAAAGGCAAACGCCCCATAGCAACGGAAGATGAAACAACAATTGGAGGCCTATAGCCATCCCCAACACTTCTGCTAAATCGCAAGCTGCAATGGCTATTTCTGCTAAAATGTATAAGCAAAAATTTACTAGTGGGGGATAGGATTCGCGCGATGCCTGTGCTAAATCGCGGCCACTTACTATGCCCAATCGAGCACTTAAACTTTGTAAAAGTAATGCCATTAAATTGCTCATCAAGAGCACCCAAATAAGGGAATATCCAAAACTACTTCCGCCGGCAATGTCGGTTGCCCAGTTGCCCGGATCCATATAACCTACACTTACCAAGTAAGCAGGACCTAGAAAAGCAAATAGTTTTTTCCAGAAACCAATTTTTGATTGGGTGTTCACGGATGCATTCACCTCACTCAGTGATGCTGATTTTTCAGTTGTTTTCATGCTGTGATTAAAATATTCTTAGCTACTTCGTGACTTACATAAACGGTTATTTTATTGTTGATACAGATGCTCAGTGATTTATCGTACTCAATTTGCTCTTTCATTTTAATGCTGTTGCCGAGGGTAATACCTAGTTTGGCAATGTATTGCAGAAAGGCTGTACTGTGGTCAGTAACTCCAATAACTGTTGCAGTTTGGTTGCGGTTTAATTGTGAAAGCAAACGTGATTTTGGAGTTCCCAATTTGCCATTTTCATCCGGAATTGGATCACCGTGTGGGTCAAATTTAGGGTAGCCTAAATATTTATCTAACCGTAAAACCATTTCTTTGCTGTTGATATGCTCCAATTCTTCAGCCATTTCGTGCACTTCATCCCATTTAAATTGAAGTTTATTTACTAAAAAAACTTCCCATAGACGGTGGTTACGGATAATTTCGAGTGCCACTTTTTTACCTTTTGCACTGAGCGAAACACCTTGGTATTTTTTATAATGAATCAACTTCTTATCCGAAAGCTTTTTTAGCATATCCGTTACGGATGCTGCTTTTGTACCAAGCTTTTCAGCAATGGCATTGGTACTTACATCAGTACCTTGTTTTTCCATTAGCTTGAATATTTCTTTCAGGTAGTTTTCTTCTGTAAAAGAATTCATTCGTTGTAAATTTGAGGCAAATATAAAATTAATTTTAGACAAGTCTAAAATTAAAAAATGTGAAAATAAAAAACCCCGGATTTTTTCCGAGGTCTTTTTATATGCATTATCAGTTAATTTTCTTACAATCCTTTCATTAAAACCTTATACAAATCAACCATGCCGGCGATATCAGCCTTGTTGACCTTTTCATTGGGGGTATGCACAAAATCTTCGGGTGCACCTACAAAACACCAATCAAAGGGATATGCAGAGCGCTGCAGCACATTGCCATCACTTCCGCCGGTACCTTCTACTTCAAGTTGATAAGGAATTTTGCTCTTTTTGGCCAGTTGTATAATTCGGTTTACATAACTTCTGCGCGGCAAGCCCGAATCTCGTAAGGAGATTACACAGCCTTTTCCATGCGGTACTCCCGGGGTTACCCATGTTATATCTGAAATTAAAGCCTGGGAAACTTTATACTTTTCGTAGCAAAATTTTGCAAGGTATTCCACGCTTCCTCCGCCGGTTTCTTCCCAGCAGGAAAATGCAATGATTCCATGTTCAAGTGTTTCAGCTACCTGTAAGGCATTCCACACACCCAATCGGTTATCCATGTAGCAACATTGAACAAAGTTCTTGTCTTCTCTCCAATCCGGTTTAAACGTTAGCATGGTTCCTCTTTCAATTTCACGGGAATAAATATAACTCAGCTTTTCACCTTCTACTTTTAAGGTGCATTCAATTTCACCTTTGCTGTCTTCACCCACCAAGCGCCAACCATTTTCGGTGCGAGGTCCGCCGATTTTTATCAATTCTTTTCCATAGCGAACCGTAAAACCAATGGAATCAATATGTGCAAAAAGAGCAGTACGTGGCTTACCAAAAACCAAAACAATGCAATCTTGAAAACCCTCACCGGAAAACAATTTTGGTTGAACTTTCCATTTTTTTTTATGGGTTTTAATATAGTCTTGTAAAAACGTTGTCATGGCTATTTCATTGCCAGAGGGCGCATGAATGTTGCACATTTCTTTTAAAAGTTTCATGTTGTAGGGGTTTAATATAGGTTCAATTTGGTTTGACATTAAATTCTAAATAGGAAAAGCGCATCTAAAGAAGAATATTGAATTAATAGCTGATACGAGTTGAGTTAAGCCACAATAACTCCATCTTTCATGAGCAGTTTGCGATCCGCTTTATCCGCCAATTCCATATTGTGGGTAACAATGACAAAAGTTTGGTTGAATTTTTCGCGCAATAAAAAAAATAAATCATGCAATTCCTTTGCGGATGCTGAATCCAAGTTTCCCGGAAGGTTCATCTGCAAATATTACTTTAGGGTTATTTATCAAAGCACGCGCAACTGCAACACGCTGTTGTTCACCTCCCGAAAGTTCAGCCGGCTTATGTTGCGCTCTATTTTCGAGACCTAGATAGCTTAGCAATTCCATTGCTTTCTGTTCGGTTTCGGAAGCGCTTTTACCACCAATAAATGCCGGCATGCATACATTCTCAAGGGCAGTAAATTCAGGTAAGAGGTGATGAAATTGAAATACAAAACCGATGTTCGCATTGCGAAATGCAGCTAGTTTTTTTTCCTTCAATTCGTTTACTTTCACCCCATTAATTTCGAGCACACCTGAATCAGCTTTATCCAAGGTGCCAAGTATGTGTAATAATGTTGATTTTCCGGCACCTGAAGCTCCCACTATCGAGACAATTTCGCCTTCTTTTATGTGAACGTCAACGCCCTTTAAAACATGCAGGGCTGCATAAGATTTATGTATATTTTGTGCTTTAATCATTTAGGTTTTTCATGTAAAGGCTAAACATTAGTTAAAATTTTATCACGCCATTCAGCCAAAGCTTATTTATTTTTTACAAAGTAAAGGTAATCGATATAGTAAAGTAATTTTAATGAAATGGAGTTTGTTTGTGGCGCATTTAGTGTGTTCGAAAAATTATTTCGGTAGTTGTAGTAAACATACTCTCCCTCATTTTCAATGTTGTTTTTATACACAATACTTAAATTACTACCCGGAGCAAAAAACCAATTGAATACTAAATCCACATTAAAAATATTGTAATTAAAATTATTGAATTCAGTATAGCTGTCATTTTTAGTTAATGTGCCATTTTCAGCTAAGCTGTAATAGTTGTTGTACTGCGCCCTATCCCAGTAATGACGAACCCTTAAGTCGATACTCATATTTACTTTAAAGATGTAGCGGGTGGTAAATAGATTGGTAATGGTAGTGCGTTTTCGATCTCCAAAAACGGGGTTATTATTTTCATCCATGCGGCAATAGCCAAGATTTGCTTCATGCAGAAAATGCGTAAAATTATAGGTAAAAGACAAGCGATTGCTTTGGCGATAGTAAAGTATTACATCGCTTTCGTATTGTGGATTGTTTACCAAGGCATCCACATAATTTCCATATTGAAAACCGGTGGTAAAAATTAATTTTTTTCTTGAATTACTTTTTATTTGTCCATACACATAATAGTTTTTGGGTTGAAGGTATTCCTGATTTTTTACCCTGCTTTCAAAATAATTATAGTTTTCATTGGGTGTAAATCCGGCTTGAAATGTCAATGCCCACAGTCGTTTTAATAACATGTCAGAACTAAAATTGTAGTACGACTCTGTATTTTTACCGGTGCGGTAACTGTAGGAATAATCTACGCGCAACGTATTGTTCCAATTACGGTATATTCCTTTTGGGGTTAAAAAACTATAGCCAACAGCCACTCCATTGTTTGCAAAATCGAAATTGGTTTGAATGCCTAAATCGCTAGGATCGTAAGTGTCGCTTATAACGTTGCGTTCCAGCAAAAATAAAAAGTTACCGCTAATTTTTTCAAATCCATAATGGTATTTATATCCCAAATTATTCAATTTCAAATCCAGCGAATCATTGCTGTGGGTGTAATGTTGACTTAAACCTCCGCGGGCGGTAAATTCATAACGGTTCTTTTTATTGCTTAGCACCAATCCTGCTGCACTCACATTGCTATCGTCGTATTTTCCATTTCGGATGGCACAAGCATTTGAAAAATAAAAGGAGGAATTGTTTTTAAATTGTTGATCAAATACCAGCATGTTATAATTGGCCAGCGGTTCGGTTAAAATTTTTCGCTCCTTGCCGAGAGAATCTTTTACTGTTGCATATTCATTTTTTGTGATGGCATTAATAATACCTATTCCCAAACCTTTATCGGTTCTACCTGAAATTTTTGCGGCATTAATTAATTTAACTTGTGTTGGATTTTTTTCGAGCGTTTCACCTGCGCGCAACGAATCTTCCACGCTATAATAACCTCCCGGTATTTTTCCAATTCTTCGTGAATAAAAAATGGTTCCCTTGCTAAATATGTCGGCGCTTTCTTTAAAGAAAAAGCGATTCTCATCGTATTTCACTTCAAAAGGGCCTAAGTTCTTCACTTTGTTATCGCTCTGCACCTGACTAAAATCGGGCAAAAGGGTAAGATCTAAAGTAAATCTATCATTTATCCCGTATTTAATGTCGGCACCGGCGCCGTATGAATACGTAAGTGAATGTCCTTCCAAACTGCCATCATTTTTATAATGCGGTGTTTTGCCCACTAATCCCGAAATATATGGAGTTAGCGAAAGTCGCACTGGAGCACTAATTTTTCGATACCGCTTAGTGTCCCAATTTTTTGAAGCACGTTCGAAACACCGCGTGGAATTAAGGCCCATTGCTGTATTTCTTGTCGGCGAAAAATATCGCGTCTAAAATTTATTCCCCAAGTTTGAACCTCGCCGCTGGGAAAGCGAATGGCACTATAAGGTATTTTTAATTCAACAGTCCATCCCGTATTTTGGATGTGAGCAGCGCTTTCCCACACTGCATCGTAGGCAGGATCATTTAGCTTATAATCTCGTTGAACACCTGAGGCAAATACTCCAAAAATAAAAGCATCCTGACGATTGTTATAAGTATCAAACTCCACTTCAAAATAATCGGCATTCACCACATCGTTTCTGCTTCCCAACTCATGGAAAATACTATCAGGGTGTGAATCATTTAATTGCGCAAAAATGTAAATGGCTTGATTGTCGTAGCAGATTTTTACTTCTGTTGGGTCCTTCGGAATTCCTCCCCAGCTGGGCTCGTAAATGTGAAAGTTTGTTTCGGTTAAGCAATTTTGCCAGCAAATATCATCCGGGTTACCATCAATTTTTGGGGAGAGCGTGGTACGTGTGGCTTGCATATTACGTAAGCTGTCTTGCGCACTTCCGCAATGAAACAAGAATATAAATCCAAGGGTACAAACTAAAAATCGCATAGCTCAATACATCTAACCTTAAAATTTCCTGCTTTTGGAGTGTTTGCCTTCCATGAATTTACTGTCCGAAAAGTAAACTAAATTTTCAGCATTTAAAATTTGAAAATTAAATTAAAAATAATCTACATTTGAATTCTAAAATAGATACTTATGAACATACACGAATATCAAGGCAAAGCCATATTAAAAAGTTTTGGCGTGGCCATACAGGAGGGAATAGTAGCCGATTCACCCGAACAAGCTGTGGAGGCAGCTAAGGAATTGCAAAAGCAAACCGGAACAGGATGGTGGGTAGTGAAAGCGCAAATTCATGCCGGAGGAAGAGGAAAAGGAAAAGTAAATGAAACCGGAATCAACGGTGTGGTGCTGGCAAAAAATCTGGATGAAGTAAGAGATAAATCTAAAAGCATTTTAGGCGGTACACTAGTTACCATTCAAACCGGTCCAAGTGGTAAAAAGGTAAATAAAGTATTGATTGCGCAAGATGTGTACTATCCCGGCGATAGTCCAACAAAGGAATTTTATATGAGTGTGCTGCTGAATCGTCAAACCGGTAGAAACATCATCATGTATAGTACCGAAGGTGGTATGAACATTGAAGATGTGGCGCACAATACTCCACATTTAATTTTTAAAGAAGAGATTGATCCTAAAGTGGGATTGCAAGCTTTTCAAACCCGCAAAATCGCATTTAATTTGGGTTTAGAAGGAGAAGCATTTAAACAAATGACCAAATTTGTGGCAGCACTGTATAAAGCGTATGATTCAACAGATTCAGCTATGTTTGAAATTAATCCGGTTTTGAAAACATCCGACAATAAAATAATTGCTGTGGATTCAAAAGTAAATTTGGATGAAAACGCTTTGTTCCGTCATGCGGATTATGCTGCTTTGCGCGATGTTACCGAAGAAGATCCAACCGAAGTAGAAGCCGGAGAATTTAATTTAAACTATGTAAAATTGGATGGAAACGTTGGGTGCATGGTGAATGGAGCAGGTTTAGCGATGGCCACCATGGATATTATTAAGTTGAGTGGGGGAGAGCCAGCCAACTTTTTGGATGTGGGAGGAACAGCAAATGCAGAGCGTGTGGAACAAGCTTTCCGAATTATTTTAAAGACCCCAATGTGAAGGCCATTTTGGTAAATATTTTTGGTGGAATTGTGCGCTGCGACCGTGTAGCACAAGGTATAGTGGATGCCTACAAAAACATGGGAACCATTCATGTGCCCATTATTGTTCGATTGCAAGGCACCAATGCCGAGGAGGCAAAAAAGATTATTGATAAATCGGGACTAAAAGTATACTCTGCTATTCAATTGCAAGAAGCTGCTGATCTGGTGAAGAAAGTACTAGGTTAGTATTCAAATTAGATCTGAAATAAAGCATATTTTCAGGTTCGTAATTCATTTCAAAGGAGTGAGCTCAGGTTCACTCCTTTTTTTTTGATAGGAGTATTTTGAGCAAAAAAAATCTGTTGGAATTAACCAACAGATTTTTTTTTGGATGTTCTTACTTTTATTTCTTTTTCCCGCCTTGTGGCAAGGTAGCACGTTGTTTTGCCATTTCTTCCAATCGACTTTGAAATTTTGATTTCCCTGGAGCCGGTTTCTTTTTGTTTTCTTGAATCTTAGCATGTATGGCATCTTCATCCACCATTTTGCGGATAATCCATTGCTGTGCAAAGGTAAGCATGTTGGCTAGGAAATAGTAATAGCTCAAACCAGCCGAATAATTATTAAACACACCTAAGAATATAATCGGCATCAAATACATAATCCATTTCATTTGTGCCATTTGCGGATTATTGGCACCGCTAAACTGGTCGTTCATGCGGGTGTACATAATGGTTGAGATGGTCATTAATAAAGTGAATAAACTCACGTGGTCACCATATAAATAGTCTATTACCGGCACATATCCAAAGGTCCAAATGCTGTCGTACGACGATAAATCGGTTGCCCATAAAAAGGATTGCTGACGTAACTCGATACTTGCCGGAAAAAAGCGGAACATAGCAATTAAGATGGGCATTTGAAGCAACATAGGTAAGCAACCACCTAATGGATTTACGCCTGCTTTTTTATACAGTGCCATCAAAGCTTGTTGCTTTTTCATCGGTTCTTCTTTGGCGTATTTTTCGTTTAACTCATCTACCTCCGGTTTCAACACTTTCATTTTTGCAGTGCTCATGTATGCTTTGTAGGTTAATGGCAGCAGCACTACTTTAATAAGTATGGTGAGCAATAAAATAATGATACCGAAATTCATGTTGAATCCACTTAAAAAGTTAAATACCGGAATTACTGCAAATCGGTTTACCCAGCCAAAAATTCCCCATCCAAGCGGCACTTGTTGCTCTAAATCCATTCCAAAACTCTTTAAGGTTCCGTAGTGATTTGGACCGTAATACAAGCTCATGGCAAAACTTTCGTTACCGGTATGCTTATAAGGTATTGTAAAACTTGCGGCTAAATCTTTGGTGTATTTACCAGAGTTGGGTAAACCAACGGTTTCGATATCGGTAGGCTTATCAAAACCTTGTTTAGCAATTAATACGGAAGTAAAATACTGTTGTTTAAAGGAAACCCATTTCATTTTTGTTTGAAAGGATTCTTTGCCATCATTCACTTCGTTGAGGTAATCCACTTCATCTTCAAAGTGCTTGTAATAAATGGTCGTAGCATTTTGCTCATTTTTATGGCTTTTTTCATGTTTTAATGCACGCACATGCCACTTCAGATTCATATCGGAAGTATTGCTGGCAATTAAATCCTGCATTCCAACCGTGTTAATATTGCAATCCATGAGGTAGGAATTTCCGCGTAAGCGGTATTCAAACTCTATGTATTTGCCCGGAGCAGCCTGCAAACGCATACTCACTTTATTGCTATCGGTGCCGTTTACCGAAAAGGAAGTTCCAATGGGAGTAAAGAATAAAGTATCGGTATTAAAAATGCGATTTTGAGCGATAAAACTGAGTCCAAATCGAGATGAATCTTCATCGCATAGCATCAAGGGCAGTGAATCGTGTGTGCGGTATTTTTTTAACTGCACAGAAACGATGCGCCCACCTTTATTTGAAATACCAATTTTTAGCAACTCATTTTCAATAGTGGTAATTTGTTTTTCGCCTTCTGCTGCAGCCGTAAATGGACCATAAGTGCTCTTTAGTAATTCGGTTTTGGCTGAATCGGATACCGTATTAGTATCGGCCACCACCGCCATTACCGCATCTTGCAAAACGGCTTTTTGTTGCTCTTTAGTAACTAATTTTTGAACTGCTTCAATTGAATCCTGCTTGTGTTTGGCAGCGGCAATTTCATTTTCGGAAGGGGCGTTGTAAATACTAAATCCTATTAATATTGCACCAATGAGTAGTAAACCGGTAATCGAATTCTTATCCATCTATCATTAAAAATTTGAGGGCGCAAAGATATATTTTTTTACGAGGTGGGAAGAGGTAATAACCTAGATTTTAGTTAAATTGGGATTTTGCAAATTTTTAAGATACGAATACGTTTTTAAAGTAATATTCAAGAAAAAATGATAATTGCTGGATTTTGAACGGAAGTTTGCGTGCAGGGACTGAAAGACATCTCCCTGAAAAAAGAAATTCCCATTCAAGCAATTCATTTACCTGCAGAAATTCAATAAATCGCGTCTAAGCTTTTATATTTTGTTTGGCTAGGTAACATGCTTAATTTTATGTGTTTTATAAAAATAGCCGAAGTTTGAAAATGAACAATAGTGTAATGTATAGAATAGGGGTACTGTTTTTTATGTGGATGGCATTTACAGAAATTCAAAACACTGCTGCATCCGAAGCCGATTCCAGCAATTATTATCGAACTGAATTAAAAGATTTACTGCGTGATAGGAGAGTGAAATTCGATGCCTATTCTCAATCTTTGGAGCAACACAGTGGTATCTTTGGTAACAAAACAAAAAAAGACATCCGCGAAAGCAACACCGTATTAATTAATATTGTGCGCACCGATAATCATATCATTCAAGTGCTTAATCGTGTGCTTGATTATAGAACTTACGAAAAAGTGAACATGAATTACGACCTGAACCAAAATAAACGGCAAGCGAATATGCTGATGCAGGCTACAGATACATTATCCAAACAAGTTTCGGCCCTCACTAAATCGAATGTCGATTTAGCAAAAAGAAACAGGAACTTAAGCGCTTGGCTCTACATTACGCTGTTCTTTCTCTTTGTTCTTTTGTTGATGCTGGGGAAGCAATTTTTATCCAGCAAAGGCAAAAGTTAAGGTGTTGTAAAATTTTGAGCTTTAAATAAATAGGATTTAACCTCATTTAAAATCATCTGAACTACAAATTCACAAATTCAGTAGTATGTTATTCCCACTTAGCGAAATTTTTTAGCAGCTACATTAGTTTAAGCTAACTTTGCAATAACAAAATGAAGTGAGCTTTTGAAACGAATAATTCTGCTATTTCTGCTAATAACCTATTTCTTTTCATCCACCGGATTAACCGAGTTGTTGAAAGTGGATATGCTGGAGCAGCATTATGCCGAGACCAAACAAGCAGATGCTTCAATTTCATTTTTTGATTTTATAGTGATGCATTACCTAACGGATGATAATAACAGTTCGGATGATGCACAGGATAAGCAATTACCATTTAAGTCAGCCAATTTGTTTATGAGTTCACCGGTTATAACAGCACCGCAAGTTGCTTTTGATGCATCGATTGCTGCCGGATATTTTGTTGATAAAACTACTTTTGTTAAAAAGGAATTCTTCTGTTTAGCTTCCTACACTTGCCGTATCTGGCTTCCTCCTAAGCTTTCTTAGATCCATCTTGCAAGGCATTGCAAGAAACAATCTTTTAATTTAATGGATTGGGATTAACCAAATTTTTTTTCTTTTCCGCAAGTCGGGAAATGTAGGTTTTCATGTATTTTTTAGTCTTAATAGTTAATGCTATGATAAAAGCAAAATCAAGTTTCAGAGGTATAGTTCAAAATCAAATCATCCTGTTTTGTTTAGGTATAATGCTCAGCTTTTCAGCGTGTAAGCATTATCCGCCAGGCTTGGATGGAATTTCTCCAAACGGGACTACAACTCCTGTGGATACAAATTCGGGAACTCAAAACTTAATTCCCTGCGATGCAGATACCGTGTATTTTAACAATACTATTCTTCCTCTTTTTGTTTCCAATTGTGCTAAAGCCGGGTGTCATGATCCAATAACACATGAAGAGGGACTCGTATTAAATTCGTATTCCGGAATTATGGGTAGCGGAGAGATTAGCCCAGGTAATCCCAATCAGGGCGATATAATGGAAGCAATTAAGGAAACGCATGCCAATAAAGTGATGCCCCCGCCACCAAGCAGTCCTTTAACTACCCAGCAAATTAATCAACTAACCATTTGGATCAGTCAAGGCGCCAAAAATAATTATTGCAACAGTTGCGATACCACAAATGTGACTTATGCTACAAAAATAAAACCCTTGTTAGACTTAAAGTGCAAAGGTTGTCATAATGCAACACTGGCTTCGGGTGGTGTAAATCTTTCAAACTATGCGGCAGCAGTTGGAGTGGCACAAGCGGGAACTTTGTTAGGTTCTGTGAAGCATCAAACGCCTTATAAAGCTATGCCACAGGGTGGGCAAAAACTACCCGCTTGCGAAATCGATATGATTAGCATTTGGATTAACACTCAATATCCTCAATAATGAAACATAACTATTTATTTAACTTACTGATATTGGGCATTTGTTTGAGTTTAAGTGCGTGTTATTACGATGTGGAATCAGAACTCTATCCAGCCGTTTTAAATACAGGTTGTGATACAACTGCTGTTACATACATCACCACAATCGAACCAATCATAACCAGCACGTGTGCCATTAGCGGATGCCATGTTGCCGGCGCCCAAACTCCCGACCTTTCAAATTATACAGGGTTAAAAGGAAGTATTGACCGCGTTAGCGTGCGCGCCATAACCGAAAAAACAATGCCGCCTTCGGGCCCTTTGAGTCCTTGTAATGTGCTTGAATTGCAAGCTTGGATAAATAGAGGAGCAGTAAATAATTGATGTAGCTACATTTTAAATAGATTTAAAATCAAATGAAAAAAATACTTTCACTACTTATACTTTTCTCCTTTCATTTAAAGCTGAAAGCGCAAGATGACTTAATGGATATGCTGGAGGATAAAGAGCCACCCAAGGAATATAGCAAAAATGCCTTTAAATCAACGCGTGTAATTAACAGCCATTCGCTGGAGTTTTTAGGAAAAAATGTACTGGATGTGCGCATCCTGCATCGCTTTGGACGAATAAATGGCGGTGCATACGAGGCATTTGGTATTGATCAAGCACGTGTACGATTGGGTTTAGATTATGGCATTACTCCGCGTTTAATGGTTGGGATAGGCCGAAGCAGCTTTAAAAAGGAAGCCGATGCTTTTGTGAAATACCGTATTCTTTGGCAATCTACCGGCAAAGGCTCTATTCCGTTTTCTCTGATTTGGGTGAGCGGAATGACCGATAGTTTTATGAAATGGGATAATCCCGATCGGAAAAACTATTATACCTCGCGCTTGGGTTATTATCATCAACTAATTATAGGAAGAAAATTTTCGGAAAGTTTTTCCTGGCAAATTTCTCCAACGCTCGTACACCGCAACATTGTGAAAGAAACGGGTGATAAACATGATATTCTTGCCTTAGCAACAGGAGCTCGAATAAAGCTTACAAAACGTGTAGCGATAACCATCGATTATTATTATCAATTGCCCAATCAATTGCCTGCCGATATTAAGAATCCTTTATCAATAGGTTTTGATATTGAAACGGGAGGCCACGTTTTTCAATTGCATTTTACCAATGCCTTGGGGATGAATGAGCGCGTGCTTGTGAACGAAACTGATGGTAAGTGGGCAAAGGGTGATGTGCATTTTGGATTTAATATTTCGCGGGTGTTTTCACTATAAGATTGGTATTTTAAGTTTAGTAAGGAAGTATTATGTTGAATAGCACTTATAGCTTTTCGGAGAAGAAGATGCCTAGATTGTTCTCAAGCGCTCAAATGTGGTTAAATGAGCCTTTTTGAGTATTTTTAGAAATACGACCGTTATAAGTTTATTTCCACTTACTTCAATTTCTTCGCGAATAGTGCTTACGTTTCCTTGTTGTGAAAAATGAAAATTTAGAGTTAAAAAAATACCTTTTTTAACCTGTGAAGTATAGCGTACCTGCTTGAATTTTTCTATTTCGGACACTGTTGCATTGTATTTTGGTTTCATCACCAAAATTCCCAACACACGCATTTCTTCTTCTACTGCATATTCAATAAAATCAGGCAAACTGGTGGTAATAACTTTAACCGAAGTCATTACCGGATGTAAGCTAGCAAAGCGCTCAAAATTAGCTACAGCTGCATACACCTCATCTTTATTAAGATTAAAAGTATGCTCCAAAATTAAAGTCCGTGTTGAAACTGCCATTTTAAAATAGTAGGGAAATAATGCTGAGCCCCAATAACTCTCCTTCGACTTCGCTCAGGATGACATAATAACCCTCCTTCGACTTCGCTCAGGATGACATAAAAACTTAATAACTCTCCTTCGACTTCGCTCAGGATGACATAAAAACTTAATAACTCTCCTTCGACTTCGCTCAGGATGACATAAAAACTTAATAACTCTCCTTCGACTTCGCTCAGGATGACATAAAAACTCAATAACCTAATAACTCAATAACACTATTTCGTAACCAACTCTTTTGGCAAAAAATGAAAGAAGGTATCCCCTCTAAGTCCCAAACGCAAAGTTTCGAGCGATATAACATCATTGGGCGCAATATTACCGAGGTTAACATTAGCACCTAATAGTTTAATAAACCATACCTGCTGCGGTTTTTGCGGAGATTCCCACATGATTTTTTCGGCAGGAACGCGGGCTAGAATTTTATCAATAAGTAAAGTATGCGCTTTTCCGTCACGATGATAAATACCAACATTTCCACTTTCGCGTGCTTCCGCAATTACTTTCCAACTGCCGGCTTCCAATTCTTTGGTCATCATTTTAATCCATTTGGCAGGATGAATGATAATTCCTTCTTCTTTAGAGCCTACTTCCGACAAAACAGTGGCTTGTTTGCTTAAAATGTTAATGTACTCACATTTCTTATCGTGATTCATCTCCAATGAACCATCCGACACTTCTGCAGTATTGAGCTTAAGCTTATCCAACAGTTTGCGGTAGTCGTCAAACATGTTGCGCACAATAAATGCCTCAAATAAAGTTCCTCCCAAATAAACTTTAATATTAGCATCTTGATAAAGCTTTATTTTTTCTTGAAGGTTATTGCTGATATAAGAGGTTCCAAAACCAAGCTTAACTAAATCGGTAAGGTGTCCGCTGGCCGAAATAAAATTCTCGGCTTCACGCAGGCTCATACCTTTATCCATCATCATTGTAATTCCTTTTTCGCGCGGTTTAGCCGGACGTTCAGGAATATGGGGTAAATTAAAATTCATGAGTGTTTTTCTAAAATGTTATTATAAAAACGTTACAGCGAGGCACAAAGCAGTCTTTTCATTTAGGTAGAGGATAAAAAGACTAGTGGTTTTCGCCCTAACGAGGGATACTTATTTTCTATACTGCTCAATCACCTCAATGATTGATGCAATTTGGTTGAGTGCAGGGTAATATTCAAATATATCGATGTGCTTTTCAAAATCTAGAGAGAGCCCGCTTTCCAGATAGTACATGCCATCTTGCATATCTCCATAAATAAATTTTAAGGCTGCCATTCTGTATTTCAGTTCGGGGCTATCTGGAAAATGCTTAATTCCATCCGCCAGCATCGAAATAGACTCTTCCTTGTAATCTTGAATGTACATCAAATTAGAATAATCTAAATACACTTCTTCATTATCGGTTTCGAGCTCAATAACTTTACAGTAGCCTACTTCAGCTTCTTCAAAAAAGCCAAGTTTTTGTTGTATTTCACCATAAATGTACCAGTAATCCGCATTTTCACCATTCAGTTCAATAGCCTTTTTAACATAGTGAATACCTTCGCTGATACGGTTTTGATATTCCAAAATAATTCCAATTCCTAACCAGGCATCGGCATATTCGGGATCCATTTTGATCGATTTATTATAATAGCTGAGCGCCTTATCCCAATCTTCCATTTTCTCGTAGCATTCACCCATATAATAATAGGAAGTTGCATCCGGTTCTTCAAATTTGAAAGTCTCTTTATAAGTAGCAATGGCCTCATCAAAATGACCTAAATTGGCAAGTGAGTTTGCCTTGTTGAAATAGGCGGAAGAAAAATTCTCCTGCACCAATATGGCATAATCATAGGCTTCGATGGCTTTTTCAAACATGGAAGCTTTGTTATACGCAATCCCTAAATTAAACCAAGCAGCAGGCGAATAGGGCACTTTATCAATAAATTCAGAATAAAAAGTAACACTTTCAGCAGTGTTTTCAGTTATGTCGTAACAAAATGCCAATTCATATAAAGCGTATTCATTCTCTGGATTTTCATTCACAGCTTTTTTTAAGAATTTGATAGCCGATTCGAAATCGCTTTTGTTTTCGTATTCAAAAGCAATGTGCATGTACAATTCGTCTTTTTCCTCCGCTGTATCCAACGCTTGTTTATAGGTATCGATTGCCTTATCGAACTCGCTTAATTGACTAAATATACTTCCTCGCGTAACAAACAATTCGGTATTAGAGGGTTCTAATAATTCAGCCTTGGTGAGTGTATCGAGTGCTTTTTGTACCTGATTGGAGGCTGCATACAATTGTGCTTGACGCAACAAAAACACCACTGTAAAAGGGTGCTGGCTCAACCCCAATTGGGCTACTTGTATGGCTTTGGTTATATTTTTTTTATCGATGTAGGTGTCAATCAACTCTTCAAATTCAGCTACATCAAAAAAGTATTGTTCATTTAGTTTGAGCATTTTCTCGTAGCGTTCCAACACCTCATTCGATTCCTCACCGTGCTCAAAATTCTCCTCGTTGCTTTCTTCTAACATATATGTCCCTTTTCGTTATTATTCCCTTCTATTTGCAAAATTAACAAATTCTTCGAGCTTTGAGTTGCAACGCTTCCTTTCTTATTAACAGCCATTAGTTTATTTTTTTCTGTGTTTTGGATGACTCTCTGCTCGCGTGTTTTGCTTAAATGATTAACTGTTATTGTTGTTTTTATTGACTCCAAGCAATTTCAATCTTCTGTACTTTTTTCTTTCCGGATTTACTTTTTATGACAGCTTCAAATCACCCCAAAAAACAGAATCAAGTAAAGTGCCGATAAACAACGTGTAACAACGGTTTAATTTGCGTACGACTTGCTATTATTTTTAGTAAAATTGCAGCGCTTAAACAAATCCTACAAAAACCCATAACCAAATGAACAAAAAATTAAACGTATTAATTCCTTCGGCTTTCCTTATCACTGCTCTATTTGCAGGATGTGGAGGGGATGCTAAAAAGGAATCCAATGAACAAGCTAAAACTACTGAAGCTACCACAACAACCGAAATTATGGCCGATCGTTTTGCCGACGTGCAAGTGTTGCGCTACGACATTCCCGGATTTTCGGAGTTATCGCTACAGCAAAAACAATTGGCCTATTATTTATATGAGGCAGGATTGTGTGGACGAGACATCTTTTACGATCAAAAATACAAGCACAATTTGACCATTCGTAAAACTTTGGAAACTATTCTAAGTACCTATTCAGGTGATAAAAACAGTGCAGATTATGCCAAGTTTTTGGAATACAGCAAACGGGTGTTTTTTTCGGATGGGATTCATCATCACTATAGCAATGATAAGCTTATGCCTGAGTTTACAGTCGATTATTTTAAAGAGCTCATCAGCAAAAGCGACAATGCTAAGCTGCCTCTCGAAGGCATGAAAGTGGAAGAATTTATAGCCATGCTTCAACCCATATTATTTGACCCTAAAATGGATGCAAAGGGTGTGGATTTAAGTGCTAACACAGATAATGTAAAGGCATCGGCGAGTAATTTTTACGACGGTGTTACTCAAAAAGAAGTGGAAGCATATTATGCCGGTATGATTCAGAAAGATGTAAAAGAGCAACCATCTTGGGGATTAAACTCAAAAGTGTTAAAGGAAAATGGAAAGCTAACTGAAAAAGTATGGAAGAGCGGAGGAATGTATGGTGCAGCTATTGATAAAATTATTTATTGGTTAGAAAAAGCTGTTCCGGTTGCTGAAAATGAAGTTCAAAAAAATACTTTAGAGCAGCTGATTAAATTTTACAAAAGTGGCGATTTAAAGGATTTCGACAACTATTCGGTTTCCTGGGTAGGGGATACAGCTTCTCGAGTGGATGTGGTGAATGGATTTATTGAAGTATATCATGACCCAATGCAAAAGAAAGGCGGCTATGAGTCTATTGTTTCGATGAAAGATATGGAGGCTACTAAACGCATTGCTGCTATAGCAAAGGAAGCGCAATGGTTTGAAGATCATTCTACTATTGCCGACGAACATAAAAAGAAAAATGTAAAAGGTATTTCGGCAAAAGTGATTACTATTATTAGCGAAGTTGGCGATGCTGCACCGGCAACTCCCATAGGAATTAATCTTCCCAATGCAGAGTGGATTCGTGAATTGCATGGCTCTAAATCGGTTTCCTTGAGTAATATTGTGTATTCCTACAATTATGCACGCGCCAAAAGCCCGCTGTTTGATGAATTTGGATTAAATAAGGAAGTGCAAGAACGCCAAGCAAAATATGGCCCACTTAGTGGTGATTTGCATACCGATATGCACGAAGTGATTGGACATGCCTCCGGACAAATTAATAAAGGCGTTGGAACCACAGATGTTACCCTTAAAAATTATGCTGGTATTTTGGAAGAAGCGCGTGCCGATTTGGTTGGCTTGTATTATATAATGGATCAAAAACTGGTGGATCTAGGAGTTAGTCCATCACTTGAAGTGGGCAAAGCGCAATACGATTACTATATATTAAATGGTATGATGACACAATTGGTGCGCATTAAACCGGGCGATAATTTAGAAGAAGCACACATGCGCAACCGTCAGCTAAATGCATCATGGGCTTTTGAAAAGGGAAAAAAGGACAATGTAATTGAAAAGGTTACTCAAGATGGTAAAACCTATTTCAAAATTAACGATTACAACAAATTGCGTGAGTTGTTTGGTCAATTGCTTAAAGAAATTCAACGCATTAAATCGGAAGGTGACTTTAATGCCGGAAAAAATTTGGTAGAAACGTATGGTGTAAAAGTAGATCAAGCTTTGTTGACAGAAGTGCATACCCGTATGGCCAAATTGAGTATAGCGCCGTACATGGGCTTTATTCAGCCTAAATTGGTGCCTGTTATGGAAGGCGATAAAATTATAGATGTGAAAGTTGAAAACAACGAAGGCTTTATTGAACAAATGCTTCGTTATGGAAAGGACTATAGTTTTTTACCGGTGAAGAACTAAGTAAATATTAAAGCAGTATTTGAAACGCCCGGCAATTTATTTGTCGGGCGTTTCTAGTTTTAATGAAACAATTAAAATCTTGAATCAATTTATCCTTCGAAGAAATGGGGCTATTATTTCCCGCGAAGGGTATACCTCAAAGCATTTAAACCACCTATTGCTCCTTGATTGTTTGGATCGAGACGCAGTGTTTTTTTCCAAAACAGTTTTGCTTTCTCATATTCTTTAACGGTATAAAAAGCTCCACCCAAATTATAGGTTAATGCAGCATTTAGTGTATCATAGCGGTATGCATGTTGCAAATCGGCAATGCTCCCTGCAAAATCTTTATCAACACCTTTTTTCAATCCTTTTTTATAATAGTGATCACTAAGTACTTTTTCATAGCCCTTTAAAGTGGCGCTATTGGGCTCTATATTGCGCGCGCGGTCCCACCAAACTTCTGCTGAGTCGAAATTATCTTTCCACGAATAAATTACACCCATATTAAGGTATCCATCGGCACGGGCCGGATAAATTGCCAAGGCTTTTTCGATATACTTTTTAGCTGAATCAAGCATCGCCGCATTGTGCGTTTTATTAATACTGTCTTCACTTAATTTTAAATAGGCCAAGGAAGCATTTAAGTTCGCTTTTGAGTTTTGAGGAACATTTTTTACATCGGCGATAAAAAGCGTGTTGCTGTCTTCCCAATCGGCACAGCGCGCTATATTTAAGTAGGCGCTTCCAATTACAATTAAGCCTACCAAAACAAGCACCGGTGTATATTTTTTGGCTGATGGTGCGCTTGTACTGAAGCGATCAACAACATCCATTAAAAATTTAATAACCGCAATACAAATGCCCAAGGAAGACATATACATGAAGCGCTCGGCTATTGGGGCACCTATATTGAAAAACAAATTAGAAAGTATCGAAAAAGTGATTCCAAAAAATAAAATAGCAAAAGAATAAATGGATTTTTTACGGAATAGAAATAACGCCAAAACCAAGCCACCTGTATAAATTACAAGCGAAAGAATTACCCGCCAATCGCTAAAAGTTGTAGCTGGTATTTGATTAAAATTATAATCGTAAGACAAGTGCAATGGGTAAAAAATCAGTTTTAAATAAATCAACCAGGTTAGAAAAATAGTTGCATAATGTTGTTCGCCATTCATAAATGCAAATGGATTGTTAAATATATCGTTACTTGGAATGGCGCCATTGTCGTGGGTGGCGGCATAGCGCAGGGCTAAAAACAACAACATACCGGCAATAAATCCTAAACTGGTTTGTATAATTTTAGTCGCTTTTAAAGGACTGAAATAATAGAGCAGCAGCGGGAAAATCAGCACAAAAGTTAAAGCAGTTTCCTTGCTGAGTAAAGACAGAAAATAAAGAAGTGTAGCTGAAATAAACCATATTAATTTTGTGCTATCCACATACTTGAATAAACAAATAACTGCCATTAGGAAAAAAAGGAAGCACATAATATCGTCGCGCCCTTTAATGTTTATAACCGCCTCACTGTGTATGGGAAGTACCATAAATAATACGGTTGTGCACAATGCAAGCAGGTTATTTCCGGAGAATATGCGCACTAAAACATGCAGCAAGACAATGCCAGTAAGTGCATAAAGCAGTACATTAATAAAGTGAGATAAGCCGGGATTGTTGTCAAAAAACTGATTTTCGATGGCAAAAGTTACCAGGCTCAAAGGCCGATAGCGCCCACCGGAGAGCACCATAAGATTGGCATCCGTCATTCCTGCAAAAGTGTCTTTGCTCAAAATTTTTGAAATTCCGGCAAATCCTCTTTGCACAAAAGTGTTTTTTACCAGAACAATGTAATCATCTAAGGCGTATTTATTAAAGATAGAGGCTCCAAAATTTGTAAAAGCAAGTGCGGTAATGAACAGGTATTCTTTTAGGTAATTCCTTGCGGAGGATTGCGTGGTTTCCGCTACAGTAATAGCGCTTGGGTCAGGCTGAGGCAGCTTTGCTTTTTGTTTTTTCTTCACCTTTGAAAATGTAATTCCTCCGCAAAATAATAAATTCTGTATTAAGTTGAAGCAAATTAGACTTGCATTAGATTTACAGCGCAATAAATTTTTGAATCAAAAGAATTGTGTTACTTTTGAAGCAGCAATTCAGAAAATACCTGCACGAGTTGGGGCGGCATTAGCCGAATAGATTTAAAAATCAGAAAAATTTTAAATGGAATACAATACGGAATTACCGCACTTAGTTATTTCTGAGTACGGACGAAACATTCAAAAAATGGTGGATCATGCTCTAACGATTGCCGACAAGGAAGAACGCAACCGAGTAGCACGAGCCATAATTGATGTAATGGGCCAATTAAATCCACACTTGCGTGATGTAAATGATTTTAAGCACAAATTGTGGGATCACCTTTTTATTATTTCTAAATTTCAGTTGGATGTGGATTCACCTTATCCAAAACCTTCAAGAGAAACATTTGAGACCAAGCCCGAAATGCTGAGTTATCCGAGCAATCATATCCGCTACAAGCATTACGGCAAAAACCTCGAAAATATGATTGCCAAAGCGAAAGCTATGGAAGATGGCGACATGCGCAATGCTTTTGTGGAAGCCATCGCCAACCAAATGAAAAAATCTTACATGAACTGGAATAAAGATTCAGTAGGAGATGATGTCATATTGGAGCAACTTGGGCTTTTATCAAAAGGTGAATTACGCTTGCGCGAGAACGTACGTTTACAAGCAGGAGAGTACATTGCCGCTCGGCCTCAACCTACGCGAAACGACAACAATAAGAAGCGTAAATTCATGAATAACGGCAAACAAAAAAACCGTAACAACGGGGGTGGCGACAAAAAGAAATACTAATCTTTTGTTAACAGCCCTATCTTAAAAACTCTATTCTTTAACCATATTTCCAGTAAAGGAAAGCCCTACTTTTATTTCTGTTCAAATGCACTCAATCGCTTTGCATGATTATACTTTGCTAAGCTTAGCTGCTTGATGTGTGTGGCTGCATGTCTTGAACGTGTAACTAGAAATGGATAAAAATTAACCAATAACACAAAAAAAAAATGAGTGCATTCGAAATTATTGGCGGTCAAAAATTAAAGGGCGAGATTATTCCGCAAGGCGCAAAAAACGAAGCTTTACAAATTCTGTGTGCTGTGCTATTAACTCCCGAAAAGGTTACCATCAGCAACATTCCCGATATTGTGGATGTAAATAAATTGATTTCGCTTTTGGGAGAGTTGGGTGTGAAAGTGGAACGCTTGGGTCCTGAAAAATATTCGTTTCAAGCCGACAATGTGAACATCGATTATTTGAATTCGCCCGAATTTAAAAAGAAGGGTGGAGGCTTGCGTGGTTCCATTATGATTATTGGCCCATTGTTGTCGCGCTTTGGTAAAGGATATATTCCTAAACCGGGTGGCGATAAAATCGGACGACGAAGATTGGATACCCATTTTATTGGTTTTCAAAAATTGGGCGCTAAATTCGAATACGATTCCAATGAGAGTTTTTACAAAGTAGAAGCCTCTAATTTAAAAGGTTGTTACATGTTGCTGGATGAGGCTTCTGTAACCGGAACTGCCAATATTATAATGGCAGCCGTGATGGCAAAGGGCATAACCACCATATACAATGCAGCCTGCGAGCCTTACATTCAGCAATTGTGCAAAATGCTGAACCGTATGGGAGCAAAAATTACAGGTGTAGGTTCCAATTTGCTCACCATTGAAGGTGTGGAGTATTTGAAAGGAACGGAGCACACCATGCTTCCGGATATGATTGAAATTGGCAGTTTTATTGGCTTAGCGGCAATGACACAATCCGAAATTACCATTAAAAATGTTGCCTATAACGAATTGGGCGTGATTCCGGATACCTTTCGCAAACTGGGAATTCAATTGGAGTTGAGGGGCGATGATATTTATATTCCATCGCAAGAGCATTACGAAATTGATACCTTTATTGACGGTTCTATACTAACTATTGCCGATGCTATTTGGCCCGGTCTAACTCCGGATTTGTTGAGCATTGTGTTGGTTGTAGCTACACAGGCACGTGGTAGTATTTTAGTACATCAAAAAATGTTTGAGAGCCGTTTGTTTTTTGTAGATAAATTAATTGACATGGGGGCGCAAATTATTTTGTGCGATCCACACCGGGCTACAGTAATTGGTTTGGATAGAAAGTACAAATTAAGAGGCATCTCAATGGCTTCGCCTGATATTCGTGCAGGTGTATCCTTGCTAATTGCTGCCTTATCGGCCGAAGGAAAAAGCATTATTCACAACATTGAACAAATTGATAGAGGCTATCAGAATATTGATACACGATTAATTCAATTAGGAGCTAATATCAAGCGAATTAGCTTTGCAAAATAAGTATTTAACTAAAAATGGATTTTAAGGCCTAAAACTTTTTGTAACTTTGGCATTCTTATTCAAAAATTTAGCAACCCCATAAAAGAAAATGAAAAAGATAAACGCAGCAATTTTGATTCTGGCCATTGCTTTTGTAGGCTTTGGATTTATTACAAGTCACACAGGAAGTGCACCTGCAATTGGTTTAAATATTGGCAACAAGGCGCCTGAATTAAATTTTAAAAGTCCTGATGGAAAGTCTTATTCCTTAGCCAAGGTAAATAAGGGCAAAATTGTACTTATCGATTTTTGGGCATCCTGGTGTGGTCCCTGCCGCATGGAAAATCCTAATGTGGTGAAGACTTACAATACCTATAAGAATTCGAAATTTAAAAATGGAAAGGGTTTTACCGTGTATAGTGTATCTTTAGATAAATCAAAAGAGCCTTGGGTAGCGGCTATCGCAAAAGATAAATTAGCTTGGGAATACCATGTGAGCGATTTGGGTTTTTGGCAATCGGAAGCTGCACGCTTGTATAGTGTAAATTCGATTCCTACTAATTTTTTACTTGACGGAGACGGTGTAATTGTTGCAAAAGCATTGCGTGGAGCTGCCTTAGATGATGAACTTAAAAAACTTTTGAAAGAGTAATAAACTCAAAATAGAATGATTAAATGCCTCGTTAAAAGCGGGGCATTTTTATTTTGGAGTACTTGCTTCAAGCTATTATTTACTGCTGAGGCAACCGATAAAAAATCCATTGGATAAATCGATGCAATTTTTACCAATTATTTAATTCCGTAAAAGTGCGAGAATAGTATCTTTGCACTCCTCAAAAAAATGCCATTTTGACGCTAGTATTAGAATGGTTGGATTTTTGAAAAGCAGGCAATGAAAAATAAATTTAAAAAACTGTTTAAAATGGATAGCGAAACGCAAGAAAACGTGGCCGAGAATATTGAAAATAAATCCGAATCAACTGAAAATTCCGAAAAAGAGTCAGCTCATGAAGAGCAATTGCCGGCATCAGCAGCCAGCGAAGAAGAGGTATTATCAGAAAAATTGACTGAAGCAAATGATAAATTTTTGCGCTTATACAGCGAATTTGATAATTTTCGTAAGCGCACCGCCCGTGAAAAAATTGAATTGAGTAAAACTGCAGGAGAAGATATTTTTAAAACCATATTGCCTGTTTTGGATGATTTTGAAAGAGGAATTAAAGCAGCCGAGGAGGCAAGTGATGTAGCAGCTGTGAAGGAAGGTATGAACCTGATATTTCAAAAATTTAAAAATTCATTGCAACAAAAAGGACTTGCTGAAATGGAGAGTAAAGGCTTGGCTTTTGATGCTGATTTGCATGAAGCCATCACCAATATTCCTGCTCCCGACGATTCTATGAAAGGTAAAGTAGTTGATGAGTTAGAGAAGGGTTACACGCTGAATGGCAAGGTGATACGATTTGCAAAAGTTGTAGTGGGAGCTTAAATCTAAGCTTTATAACAAAAAAAATAAATAGGCTTTAGTACATTAATTTTTCCGTTTTAACGGGATGTTGAATTTTAAGCTGCTGTGGCAGAAAGTATGATTTACGATTTTTAAATATGGCGAAAAGAGATTATTACGAAGTATTGGGTGTTGCAAAAGGTGCTGATGAGCAGGAGATAAAAAAGTCTTATCGCAAGATGGCGATGAAATACCATCCCGATAAAAATCCGGGCGATAAGGCAGCGGAAGAAAAATTTAAGGAGGCGGCTGAAGCGTATGATGTATTAAGCAATGCTGACAAAAAGAGTAGATATGACCAATTTGGTCATGCCGGAATGGGTGGAGCCGCAGGTGGTGGATATGGTGGTGGCGGATTTGGCGGCATGAACATGGAAGATATTTTCAGCAATTTTGGGGATATTTTTGGCGGTGGATTTGGCGGCGGTTCTCGTGGGGGTGGGCGTAGAGTGAATAGAGGCAGCAACCTTCGCATAAAAGTGAAGCTAAACTTGGAAGACATTGCCCATGGAGTAGAGAAAAAAATTAAGGTAAATAAATTTGTTTCCTGCAACAATTGCAAAGGCACCGGAGCTCAAAACGGCTCTGCTTTTCATACCTGCAGCACCTGTCGTGGAAGCGGACAAACTACCCGAGTAATGAATACCATTTTAGGGCAAATGCAAACCAGCAGCACTTGTCCGGCTTGTGGAGGAGAAGGCCAAATTATTAGCGATAAATGCAAAACTTGTTTTGGAGATGGGATTGTGAAAGCGGAAGATGCGATTTCTATTAAAATTCCTGCAGGGGTGGCTGACGGCATGCAATTAAGTGTGAGTGGGAGAGGAATGCCGCTGCAAGAGGTGGGGTACCGGGCGATTTGTTGGTTGTGATAGAAGAAGAAGAACATCCACAGCTAAAACGCGAAGGCAATAATTTACATTTCGAACAATACATTAGTTTTTCGGATGCTGCATTGGGCACAACGGTTGAGGTGCCTACCATTGATGGTAAGGCTAAAATTAAAATAGATCCGGGCACACACGCTAATAAAATTTTACGCTTGCGCGGAAAAGGTTTGCCGGAACTAAACAGCTATGAAAAAGGTGATTTACTTGTAAATGTAAACGTTTGGACGCCTCAACACCTGAGCAAAGAAGAGCGCAAAATTATGGAGCAGTTAAGTGCTTCCGAAAATTTTAAGCCCAAACCTTCCAATAAAGACAAAAGCTTTTTTGAGCGTATGAAGGAGTATTTTAATTGATTTAAGTTGGATTAGGTAAGAGTAAGTTTGAATATCAGATTGGTGTTTAATCTTCCATACTGAGTAATGCTTTATCAATTAAAAACCGCAGGAAGCAACGCTTAGCAGGTGCTGCATGATACAAAAAATAGTTTTGCTTTCATGATGTTGGATTGTGGGCAACGAAGTTGTCCTATTGTTTTAATATGTTTATATTTAGTTAAGAATTAATTTTCCTGACGCTATTTTATTACAATTCATAGTTATTTTAAAAAAGTAAATACCTCTTGCTAAATCATATAAGTCAATTGTAAAATCTGAAGAATTAATTGTGCTTACGGATCTTACAATTTGACTTGATGAATTGATAATGGATACAGAATACATTCCTTGAGAAATTGGCAGTTTATCTAAATGAAAATGAACTGATTCTTTTGAAGGGTTGGGAAAGAATTCAATTGAAATAGGAGTTGATATCTCATCTATTCCAATCTGTCCTAATTTGACTGACTTAGACAGACAACCTTCGCGACCAAAAATATTTTGAGTGCCACAAGCCAAAATATTTCCTATTTTATCCGAAAGCAAATCATAAAAGGTCGAAAAGGGCGATACAAACGAACTGTAATCAACTGAAGTATCATTGAAAAAATTTGTCCTTTTGGGATAAAGACTATCTGAATTAAGAGAGGCATTGATTATAGTGACAATTGAGCTGTCAGTATCAAGTTCACCTGCTTTAGGAGTATACCAGAGGTTAACTATATTTCCATTTAAGTCAAATTCTGTTATCTTACAGTAATAGTGAGTGCCTGATTTCATTAATGAACTTGCTAAGATTGAATTTTGAGCTGTTCTTCTAAAAGACCCACTAGAATAAGTATCGGTTGTATCATAATAGTTATAAAGCCCTGTGAAGCGGCCTAAAGAATCATATTTCACTATTGTCAAGCAGCCATAGCCAGAGGTAAGCGAATCGGTATTTCCTCCGGTAATGTATTGGTTAGAAATCTTTATCAACTGACTCGGATAAAAATAGAGAGGATAAGCAAATGTTGGCCCGAGTTCACACCAAATGGTGTCACCGTTATTATCAATTTTAGGAGTAGGCTTTTGTCAAATGCTTTGCCTGATATTACAAAAGAAGAATCATCCTCAAGATAAACATCTATAAATCTGTCATAGTTAGAAAAATCGTATTCCCTTTTCCAAATAAGAGTTCCACTACTATCTATTTTCGCAACCAATCCGTCATAATTACCAATTGTGCTATCTGTTCTAATGCTTCCAATTGCGATAAAACCATGATCATAAGTCTCTCTAATTTTCAATATACCGTTATCCAAATAACCCGATGAATTACCATTAAATTCATTATTCTCATACCTCCATATTTCATTGCCTATGCTATCTGCTTTAATTGTCATAAAATTGCATCCATGAAAAACACAATCAACCCCACTTATGATATAACCTCCATCATGCACAGTGTCCACAGAGAGAAAGCTAAGGTCATTATTTCCGTTGTAGGTTTTCAAAAAACTACTCTGCTGTGCAATTGAGTAACTTGTTAGAGAAATACTAAAACACATCATCAAAAGAATTTTCGTCATAGTATTAACTTTTCTCATAATACAAATAAAGACACTGAATCCAGGTAAACTTGTTGTCAAAAAATATTACCGTTTTAATCATATTTTATAGTTTTTATAGGATAATAGTCTCCAACCCCCATCAAAATCAGTACTTCCAAGTATAATAATATTTCCAGACCTATCCTTATCGATTAATTTTCCAATACTATTTGATTGCTTGTCGGACCAATTAATAAAAGGTGATTATTGTGCTAATGAAGCACAAGAATAAAATAAGGAAATAATGAATGTGAATTTGTAAATCAAATTAAGTATCATGGTTCAATTAAGGAGTCTTATATTGGCAAATGAAGCGTTCGACCTGATTTGGATTAAATTTAATAAAAATCCATTCATATGAATCCTTATCGAATATATATATGCAAAAGTCAATAAGATAAATCTTGTTAAGAATTGTGGATTTATTTCTTGTCTTTTTCTTTGTCAAATAACTCGTGTAGTTTTTGTTGTAAAAATTTCTTGTCTGGTAATTGAGTTTTATATTCCGCAACCATTGTAGGAGAGAGGCTTCTGCTTAAAGCATATTCAACAACTTCGCTGTCCTTATCCTTACACAACAAAACTCCAATACTTGGGTTTTCGTTTGGCTTCTTTGTATCACGGTCTAAGGCCTCTAAGTAAAAGTTTAGTTGTCCTAAATGCTCTGGCTTAAACTTGTCTGCTTTGAGTTCAAATGCAACTAAACATTGTAGCCCGCGATGGTAAAAGAGCAGGTCAATATAAAAATCGTTGTTACCGACCAGCAATTTGAATTCTTCTCCAATAAACAAGAAATCTTTTCCAAGTTCAAGTATAAAGTTCTTCATTTGGCCTATAAGTCCACGTTGTAACTCGTTTTCACTATGTAGTTCTTGTAAGTTCAAAAATTCAAATACATAACTGTCTTTAAATGTGTTTGTTAGTTTATTGTCACTTTCTCTCAACCCTGTTGAGAGTTTGGAATTTCCTATCATTGTCCGTTCGAAAAGGCTTGCAGAAATCTGTCGGTCAAGTTCCCGAAAACTATAATTTTCCTGTTTAGCAAGTTTTAAGTAGAACTCTCTTTCTTCAGCCATCTTACATCTTGAAAATATCGCCAAATTATGTGACCAGCTAATTTCTCTCAAAAGTGTTGAGAGTTTTGGAAAATCTTTGTAGGTTTCGAAAACTGTTTCATACGCCATATATTTTTGTCGGAGAAACCTTTAATTTCGGGTTCATTTTTCTGTATGTATTTGGCCAATTCGGAAACAACTGAATCTCCCCATTCCGATTGGTCGATTTTATTTTTGATATATTTCCCAATGTTCCAATAGAGGTTAATTAAGTCAGCGTTTATGGCTCTTATCGCATTAGTGCGAGATTGCTTAATAAGAAGAATTATGTCCGTAAACCGTTTATCCATGTTACTTTTTATTTGCAACAAATTTATGTTTTTAAGATGTAGTTTGTCAGTTGAGACATAAGTTATTTTGAGCAAGTATTAATTTAATTCCCGTAACTTTATACGATCAATCTTTTAAAGGCAAAATGAAAAAAACACTTGTTTTAGGTGCTTCTACAAATCGGGAACGCTATTCTTTTTTAGCTGCCAATAAATTGGTGTCGCATGGCCATGAAATTGAGTTGTTGGGTAAAAAGAAAGAGGAGCTGCTGGGTAAAACAATCGAAACAAGTCCGCAAGAAATAAAAGATATTGATACGGTAACGCTTTATTTAAATCCCAAGAATCAAGAAGCCTATTTCGATTATATATTGGGTTTAAAGCCCAAACGAATCATCTTTAATCCGGGAACGGAGAATCCTGAACTTGAAAAATTAGCCGAAAGCAAAGGCATTGAAACAATTGAGGCCTGCACATTGGTAATGCTTTCAACTGGTCAATATTAAAAATAAACAGCTCGTGTTATTTTACCTCCTGCATTAATTTTTTCACCAAAGGCGAAATTACAATCATCACAATGCCTGCAACTAATGCATAAATCGCCAGTTGCTTGTAACCGTCTGTATAGGCAATGAGTTTTTCGGTGCTGGTGGCATTTTCTTTTACTACACTCATTCCTGCACCTAAAATACCGGCCACATATTGTCCGTAAGCGCTAGCTAAAAACCACATGCCCATCATTACCCCCTGCAAAGGTTTGGGCGAAAGCTTGGTCATTATGGATAAGCCGATGGGTGAAAGACACAACTCACCGAAAGTGATAACAAAATATGCAAGTGTGAATACATCCAAAGAAGTTATTCCTTGCTCATTTGCAAAGAAACGGGTGGCATAAAAAACATAGAAAGCGAGTGCTAAAAATAAAAAACCAAATCCAAATTTCACTACCGTATTGGGTTCGCTGTTGCGCTTGCTCATCCATACCCAAAGCAAACCAAGAATTGGAGCAAAAATGATTACGAATAAGGAATTGGCGGCATTGTTTACTCCATTCGGATCGAGTTTAATTCCCAACACCGTATCGTTTAAATTGCCGGCAGCAAACAAGCTCAGTGAGCCGCCGCTTTGTTCAAAAAAGGCCCAAAACAAAATCGAGAAAATAATGAATACAAGTGCTGCCAAAAGTTTTTTACGTTCGGCCTGCGAAAATTTTGACATTTCGTAAAAAATATAAATGAGTGTGCAAGGTCCGATGGTGTACATAAAATAATCGGTGTATTCGGTCTTGGCTACCATTTTCATAATGATGGGAATGATAAGCAGCGAGCCAATGTAAGTGGCATACTCATACCATTTTTTTGTCTTCCCGTTTGCATCTGCCTGTAAAGGAGATAAACCAATAGGACCTAAACTGCGTTGGGTAAAAACAAAGGTGAGCAAACTGATGGTCATAACAATTGCAGCCAAACCAAAAGCTAAATTCCAAGAGTAGTTTTTTGCGATGGTGATGCAGGCATATCCGCCTAAGAGCGCGCCCACATTTATGCCGGCATAAAAAAGCGAAAAGCCCGCATCTCTGCGACTGTCGTTTGTTTTGTAAAGCGAACCTACCATGGTGGAAATATTGGGTTTAAAAAAACCGGTACCGATAATGGAGAAACTAATTCCTAAAAAGAAGAACTCGTGCGGATTAAAGGCCAGTATACAGCTTCCTACAATCATTAAAATTCCTCCCCAGAAAAGTGATTTGCGAAAGCCTAAAATCTTATCGGCAAACAAACCACCAATAAAAGTAAAGGCATAAACGAAAGCTTGTGTGGCGCCATATTGCAAATTAGCCACATCGTCTTTCATCATCAATTGGGTAACCATAAAAACGGTGAGCATGCCGCGCATCCCGTAAAAGCAAAAGCGTTCCCACATTTCACTAAAAAACAAATACCAAAGTTGTTTGGGATATTTACCGCTAAAGGTTTGGATAGCTTCTAGGCTTTGAGTTTCCTGCATGTTTAAAATAATTTAGGTAAGCGAATATATTTCTTTTTTAGGAATAGCGTTTAACTAAATTGCGATTGTAGTGGAAATTGCGGATACATAAGAGTGAAAATTATGTAAGCAATTAACGAAATTGTATAATGTTTTTGGGTAAAAGGCAAGCTAGTTTTGTGTATTAGCTTTTTTCATAATAATTTGTTTAGGGGAAATCATTACAGCGGAAAATTCCAACGAAATAAACCCTCACTACTTGAATTCACGATGTAGATATCGTAATTTTAATAAGGAAAACAAATCCCCCAGCTCACATTACCGTTTGGTGATGTGAGCTTTTTTATTCTTTATTATAAGCGTAAATCAGCACAGAAACAGGAATGTAAATTTGCATTCCGAAACAGGAAAGTGCTTTTAGTCTTTATTAAATCTTAAACACTTTAAACGAATTGCATTTAATCAAATACCTTTTTGAATAATTTCTTTCAAAACAGTTAAATCCACTTCTTCCAGTTTAGTGAGGTACAAACAACCTTTACCGGTTTTGTGTTTGCCTAATTTTTTTAAAAGTGCTTGTTGCTTATCTACTGCTCCGCTGATATACAATGCAAAATTTTGTTTGCGTGGTGAGAAACCCATGATGAACCAATCGAGTTCACGTCCATTTTCATATTTTATGCGTTTATCACCAAAGCCAATGATGGCCGGGCCCCACATTTTAGCCTTGGCTTTGGTAGCTTTTTCCATGAGTGCTACTAATGAAAAAGCGTCCTTTTGTTTAGTCGATTCCTCAATTTTAAGCAAGAAATCGTTTACACTGCTTTCCGTTTTTTTTGTTTTTAATTCAGCCATTATTCAGTAGAATTTTAAATGAATGATTGAGTTGATAGCTTTTTGAATTGCCTTTGAGTTGTCATTGACTTACTAATTTTGCTTTAACCAGGCAATTAAATCAGCAAGCATTTGGGCGGATATAGTATGCCTTTCGGGATATTCCTTATAGCTTGGATGTATGCCTAATTCAGTTAGATATTTCATTGCACTTCTGGCATAAGCAATATTCAAAGTAGGGTCTTCAGTGCCGTGAGAAATAAAAATTTTTAAGGATTTTAATTTTTCTTTTGTCGCGATTTGGGGTTTTATTTCATCGAGTATTCTGCCACTCATTAAAGCAATGGCATGAATACGCTCGGGATGAGTGAGCCCTAAGCTATAGGACATGATCGCACCTTGACTAAATCCGCAGAGGTAAATTTTTTGGGAATCGAATTTTAATTTGAGTTTTAATTCATCTAAAAATTTTAACAAAAGCGTTCTGCTTTTCATTTCCTGTTCCACATTAATTGTAGGCGTTCCACCATTAAACTCCATTTGATACCATGCGTAACTTCCTTGTCCCAAGGTGTAAGGTGCGCGTACAGAAACAATCAGAAAATTATCGGGCAATTTATCTGCAAAGGAAAATAAATCCGCTTCATTGCTACCAATACCATGTAGTAAAATTAAGAGGGGTGGATTTTCAGTTTTGACTTTCGGTGCCCGCTCTAAATAAAATAAATTGGTGGCAGCCGATTCTTGTGCCGAAAGTGTTAAGCTCATGAAGCACAAAATTAAAAATGAAATTACGAATTTTTGAAAGGTCATTAGGCTATTTTTACAGATGTCATAGTGAGTGAGCCGGCAATGGCTTTATCGTTGAATAATGAAATTTCATCCTTCTCATCCTTTAATGCCAAGGTGTACAGCAAAGGGAGATAATGTTCAGGAGTAGGGATTGACAAATCAAAAGACCTGCCTTGATTTCGGAAATTGATAAGTGATTTGTGATCGCTGCTGAGAATAAATTTTTTCATTTTATCGCTTGCTTCAAGCGCCCAATCATAGCCATAAGCATCGGTATTTAATTTATCCCAGGCTACCATGCCGAGGTTGTGCACCATGTTACCACTTCCAATAATTAACACACCTTTTTTGCGTAAAGCAGAAAGCTCTTTCGCTAAATCGTAGTGGTATTGCGGTGTTTGATTATAATCAAGGCTTAATTGAATAACCGGAATATCCGCATTGGGATATAAATGCGTGATTACACTCCAAGCGCCATGGTCTAATCCCCATTTTTCGTCCAATCCGATTTCTGTTTTTTTCACCAGTGCTTTTGTTTCGGCGGCGAGTTGTGGACTGCCGGGAGCAGGATATTGCACATCGAATAAAGCTTTGGGAAAGCCGCCAAAATCATGAATGGTAGGAGGGTTTTTCATGGCGGTAACAAAGGTTCCTTTGGTTTCCCAATGTGCCGATACACATAAAATGGCATTGGGTTTTGGAATTGATTTGCCGACGTTTCTGAAGCCGGCAACAAATTCATTTTCTTCAATAGCGTTCATTGGACTTCCATGTCCAAGAAACAACACCGGCATTTTATCGGTATTACTTAAAGGTGCAGCGATTTTTTCTAAATTAGTTAGTTTCATTGCATTTGATAAAATGGGCAGTGCTGTAAGTGAAAGTAGAAATTGCTTTCGGTTCATGTTAAATTTTACGGAATGGGATTTCAAAAATTATCGTGCTTATGTATAAGCCAATTATTGGAATAAGCGAAGGTAAACTTTTCAAGCTTGTAACTAAAGCACTTTAATCACAAGGATAAAATTAGTTCATTTTAAAATAATAAAACAAGAAATGGGAAATGACTAATGCATAACAACTAACTTTTGCATTAAAACGGTATCCTTAAGGAATAATTTTAAAAAGTAAATGCCGCTTGGTAAATGTGCTGTACTTATAGTAATTTGGGTTTGATTTTGTTCGTTGCTTTTTAAGTAAATGTTTTGTTCGGATCCTTTATAATCAATTATTTTCAGGTACTTTATTGGGTTTTCGTCAGCAGAAATAAGGATTGAACTGTTAGCCGGATTAGGATATATTTTTAAGGATGTTTTACGAACTTCGGTTGAATGCAAAATGTTTCCCATGCAATCTGTTTTAATAAGTAAAATATCGTTGTCGCCTGTGTTGCTATTTTTTGAAAAGCCGGTAATTAAATAATTATTGCTTTTTGTTTTAATCATACTTCTGCTTTCAGTGTCGGAAGTGAAATTAAAAAATTTAGAAGAAATGGAATCACCTAAAGAATTTATAAACACCATATAAACATCGCTCACTAAGTTTTCCGGATAAGCCTGATCATGGCCACACATAATAAAACCTGAATCACAATTTTGTGCAAATAGATTGGCTGTGCTATTATTTAAGAATCCAAAGCCATTATTCCAAATTGTATTGCCGGCAGTATCCATTTTTAGCAATAAATTTCGCCCTGGTGAAACCTCAGATCCGTGCATTACTATATTCTTATCATTTGATAAAACAGCTATTCCACCCTCGGCCACAAAGGGTTTATATTTATACCAAAGCTGTTGAGAAGTTGTAGTATTCATTTTAAACACACCTAAATGAGGCGGTCCATTTTGAATTTGGGAAAAGGGGACTATAAAATTACCGTCTTCCAACATTGTTATATAATAAACACGACCAAAAGCTGCAGGGCTACTATAAAAGTTAATTAAATTTCCGCTGTCAGTATATTCGCATAAATAGCCATAACAACAATTAATTAAAGAATTAGCCGGATTGTTTCCTGTTATCCATAAGTGATGATTGGTAGTTTCTACAACTTTGGAAGAATAGGAGTTATTTAAAAAGGTCTCATTTTTTAACCATACTATATTTCCGTTTTTATCTGATTTTAGAAGAAAACATTTGTAGTTTTTTCGTCCAAGAATAAGGTAGGCGCTGTCATAAGTTTGAATGATATCATACACCTCCACTGAATCAATTGAAAATGTTTTTAATAACAGTTGGGTTCCACTACTATCGGTTTTGAGCAATAGCAAAGTATCATTTCGTTTTCCGGCTATCACATAATTTCCGTCAAAATCTTCTATTATTTTTGAACCAACTTCATTTTGAAAGTTACCATATGTTTTAACATATGTAACATTTTGAGCAGGGCAAATTGATATTATTAGAAAAGAAAGGCTACTTAATAGAAAACGAATCATGCACTAAAATTAAAAAAAATTGGCAGTGTATCGTTGCCAATTTAAAGCAATTTTTACTAATTAGTTAGTTTCATTGCATTTGATAAAATTGGCAGTGCTGTGAGTGAAAGAAGAAATTGCTTTAGGTTCATGATAAATGAGCTTAATAAAACGTGCGCTTGTTGATTAAATTTAAAGCATCATTCCTAAATCCATCTTAGCAAGATTACACATTAATTTTTGCTTCGATTAGTTTGTCGAAAACCGGAAGGGTGCTTTTTAAATTCTGTTGAAAATAAATTGCTTCAATAAAATTGCGTTTTACCTAGCTACTAGATTAATGCAATTTTCTTTTGGAGAACCGAGGAATTAAAAGGGAAATTAAATTTCTGATAAGGCACCATTCTCATAAAGCACCTTATCAGAAAATTGAAATTAATGCACAATAATTTTTTTGACTACAACCGCTTGAGCCGCGTTAGTAATCTGAAGAAAATATACGCCAGACTTTAATTCTTCCTTTTCAAGAACTAGATTAGCACTGCTACTTTCTATTACTTTCATCACCTCACCCAGTAGATTCAATACTTTTACTTCGTGCCATTCTGGTTTCGTAAATTGAATGTTAGTAGCTGCTTGAAATGGGTTAGGATAAATTGAAACCTTTTCTTCGGTAGTAATATTTTTAACATTTAAGGTGAGAGGTGTGGCTAATCTATAAATGAATGAACTAAAATTGCTGGTATCCAGTCCGTAACCTATGATGTAATTTCCGTTGGAAGATAGTCCGGTAGCTGCATTCACCCAATTTGGTGCAATATTCAAACCGAGCGTGCTACTGATGTACACGTTTAAATCTTGCAAGCCGCTAGCTGCTGTCCAAATAAAAGGGATTTGCGGATCTCCAAAAAACATTCCATCAAACCAACCTACCACTAAACTTCCATCATCGTTTATTCCGGACACATATCCTGTTGACCCATTTGGGAGGGTACCTAAATTAATAACACCTGTTGCTTGGCTCCACATCCAGGGTTGACCACCGTTGGCATAATCGCCATATCCGCCAATCCAGTTTCCATCAGCCGAAACCACGCTGCATTCGCCTAACTGATTAAATTCATCCATGTTGCTTAGGCTGGTATCAATTAATAAGTATTCATTTTGATAATATCCGCCTAATGGATTTTTTCGCCATACGGCTGATTTCCAAGGTCCATTATAGTCCTGCCAACCCACAATTACACTGCCATCAAAACTAGCTGCATTTGCGCGCGTGCTTCTTTTAATGCTATCGTGAAGGCTACCTAAATCAATAAATCCTTCTGTTTGATCCCAAGCTGCAGCATGCGCGTATGCTGCACCACCGGCTGTATCTGCCCAAGTTAATCCAACAACCGTATTCCCATTGCCTGAAATTCCAAAGCCACCGCTCACCGTGCTATCCACCGTAAATCCTAGACTTCCAATGGGAGTCCATTGATTTGAAGCGACGTTGTAACGCGACATTTCTGCCCCTTTTATGCCATAACTTGTTCCGGAAATAAATGCGCCGCTATCTGAAAAATGTGCTTGACTCCCAATTCCCATACCGGGAGCTAAACCGTTTATTGAAACAACAGTATTACTATCGGGATTCCATATCTTATAAGGTCCTGCTTGCGCGTCGTATCCAACAACCAAACCGCTGTTAGCAATACCGGTAGGCTGGAATTGAGCCGAGTAAGAAATAAATTGAGCAAAGCTAAAGAGAGGTAAAAGCAAAGCAAGGCAAAGTAAGGGTAGTAATTTTTTCATTGTATTTTTTTGGATTTAAATTTTTGCAAAAATACAAATTCAATTAGTCGAAGCATTATGCCTGCCTAACATTAGGGATGTTTTTACAAGTATAGAAAATTGAATCTTGAATCAGATTTCGGGCATACTGATTATGCTCAATAATTTTGAAACAGACTGATGGCTTTATAAAATAGGATTTACTTTTTTACTTCTTTTGGTAAAAGTGCTCCATATTTTTTGAGGAGGGTAACTGTGCTGCTTCTATCGTTTGCATCTGCAAATGAAAGTGCGGTGTCTTTAAAAGTAGTTTTAACATGATAGCTTTCTCCACCTGAATATTCATTGGTATGTTCTACTTTTGTGGAGATTAAATTTACATCGGCACCGGCCATGCATAATTTTTCAACACATGCGTCAAATCCCATTGCAGAGGCCATCATGAGCGGAGTGAGTTTTAGGTAGTGTTTGTCAACACTCGTTACCGAAAGTTTATTCAAATCGGGTTTAGCTTCTAACAAGGTTTCCAGAACAGCAGCATTTCCTTTTGAGCAAGCATAAAATAAGGGGGTTCTGCCAAATTCTCCCTTTGCATAATTGACATCCGCTTTTCCATAAATTAAGGCCTTTACCAATCCTGTTTTCTCTAAATCGCAGGCTTGTCCAAGAATGCTTCCCCAGCCGCCATTTTTTTGATTGGCGTCCGCACCTTTATCGATAATGAATTTGCCAAGTTCTTCGACAGTTGAAAAATCACTTTCTTGCGCATTAGTGATGCGTGGTGGAAAAGTAACTCCCATTTTTGCGAGGGATCCTGCAATCGTTTTTAACAAAGCTACTTTATCGGCCGGCTCTTTCACCACAAAAAGCGCATTTAAAAGCGAAAGATCTTTTTGTCCGCTAAACGTATATTTTTCAGATGGATCAGCACCTGCCTCAACTAATATTTTTAGGACTTCGAGCCTTGAACTTCCTGACGCAGAAGCTAGCATTGGTTGCCCAAATTTATCCTTGTTTTTTACATTAGAGCCTGCTGCAATTAAGAATTTCATTGCATCAATGTTTCCCCATGCAGCAGCATTAGTAAGCGGATTGTATCCATTAGCAGGTGCGATAAAATTTACATCTGATTTAGCTTCGATTAAGGCTTTCACAACTTCTTCATCTGCCCAACAAGAAGCAAAATTGAGTGGTGTTCCAAAAGCAGGGTCTAAATTTTTTACATCTGCGCCGGCGGATATAGCTGCTAAAGCATTGGGGTAATTTGCACCTTTAAGGGCAGTCCATAAATCTTCGGTAGCACCGGCAAATGATTTTATTTGTGTTAGGATCAGAATGGTTAAGGTAACCAGAACTTTGAGTAGATTTCTCATTTGATATGTTTTTAACTTTTGATAATATAGAAAGTTGTATCAAAGTTAACGCTGTAAAGGTTAGTCATTTGAACCTTTTTTATCAATTCTTACTTTTTGCCAATGAAATTCCGGTGACTTTTCACGCATCCTATTGATTAGGAAATGCTGCATTATTTGATTTGCATTTGTGTTTGGTGTCTTAAACAATATTTTTAAACAGGTTCAATAAGGTCCCAAAGATTTCCGTAGAGGTCGGCAAAGACGGCCACTGTTCCCCACGTTTCCTTAACCGGTTGGCGCACAATTTGGACTCCATTATTGACAAGAATATCAAAATCCCGCTGAAAATTATCGGTGTTTAAAAATAAAAATACGCGGCCACCGGTTTGATTTCCTATACTTCTTTTTTGTTCCTCATTAACTGCCTTGGCTAAAAGTAAACAGCAATCATTCGAGCCTTTTGGGGCAACTCGCACCCACCGTTTTGTTTCGGAAAGAACGCTATCTTCCAATAAATTGAATCCTAATTTTTGTGTGTAAAATGCAATTGCCTCATCATAGTCATTTACGACTAGGCTTATTTGAAAAATTTGTTGTTTCATACGTTTAAAAATTGCATTACTGTATGGGAGTTATTAGATTGTTTCAATAATTGAATAGAAAATATAAGCTTCTTTAAACGCCTTTCACAAAAAGCTTAATTAATTTGGATTTAAGGATGCAACAATAATTTGTTTCAAAACCTTTAAATCAATTTCTTCCAGTTTATTAATATAGAGGCAGCCTACACCCGTTTTATGCTTCCCCAACTTACTAAAGGCACTTTCATGCTGTTTGAGGCTGGTGTTGAGATAGAGGGAAAGATTTGCTTTTCGAGGTGAAAATCCAATTTTAAGCCAGTCAACTTCTCTCCTGGTAGCGGGGCTTTTGTAGCGTTTATTTCCAAAGCCTATCAATGCACTGCTCCACAATACCGGAGCTTCGCCACTTGCTTTTTGCATCATATCGAGCAGCACAAAACAATCCTTTCGTTTTTGCACATCCGATATTTTATTAATAAAATCTTCCACACTGGATTGAGTGGGTTTTGTTTTTATGACTGCGAGCTTTGATTTTTTTTCTGGCATGAAAGTATTTGAATGTTTGAAGGTGATCTTGCAAAAAACTATGAACAAATTATAAATAGAATTTGGAGGTGGAATTTATTACTCTAAATACAAACCAAAATTAATTTAATAATTCAATTTACTCGCGAATTAAGCTTTTACCTGCTAACCTTTATCTTGTTGGATTATTTCATGCAATAAACCTTGCAATATATGAATGTTATGACCTAAGGGTTTTTTATATTTTTGTTGAACACTATCCGGTAATTTATGTTAACAGCACTAGTTCCAATAAAACAAGAGTCAGAGCGACTTAAAAACAAAAATTTTCTGGATTTTTGCGGACAACCAATGTATCAAATTGTTTTGGATACCTTGCAAGGTATGAATGAAATAACAAATATAGTTATTGATACAGATTCAAAATTAATTAAAGAAGATTGTTCATTACGCTATTCAAAAGCAATTATTATTGATAGACCGCCACATTTAATTGGGAATGAAATAACAATGAATTCGATTATTGAATATGATTTATCTCAAGTGCAAGGTGAATATTTTTTGCAGACTCATGTCACCAATCCCTTGTTAACTGTAAAAACTATTCAAGCTTCAATTAAAAATTATTTTGATATGCTTTCAACCTTTGATTCTTTACTGAGTGTACAACAAATTAAAAAAAGAGCTTATGATTATTGTGGAAATCCTATAAATCACAGTAATGAGAAGTTGGAAAAAACGCAAATGTTGCCTCCAATTAACATTGAAAACTCGAATATTTTTTTATTTAGCAGGACTTCCTTTTTTGAAGCGCACAAGAGTAGGGTTGGCATGCGCCCTCAACTCTTCGCAATGTCAAGTTTCGAAAGCATTGACATTGATTTTGAAGAAGATTTTTTATTGGCAAAATTGATTTACATGAATAAAATGCAATTTGTATTTTAAAGCCTATGTATTTTTGAAAGAATGGTATCTACTATCCTTGAGCTAGCAGTTATATCCTTGTCGACAAATTGTTTAATTGCTAATTTTAAGTTATCAGGCGTTGGCGAAAATACTTGTTGTTTAATTATTTTTAATAGTTCGTCGCTAGTTGTAAAAATGCTTGCTGCACCCAATTGAAGTAAATAATTCGCTTCTGAATAGTTTTTATGATTTGGCCCAAATGCCACAGGAACTCCATATACTGCAGGTTCGATAATGTTATGAATACCGATTCGATTAAACCCTCCTCCAATTATTGCAAAATTTGCATACTTGTAAATGGTTTTGAGTAAGCCCACAGTGTCAATGATTAGTATGTCGTGAAACTTGGTAAGCTTATTCATTTCTGAATAAAGAATGCAATTATCTGCTCCAAACATTTTATGCAAGGATGATTTTTCCGGTTCATGCGGAACAAGTATCCATTTTATTTTAAAGGCTTTTAGTTTTGGATATATTTCATAAAACATTTTTTCTTCTCGCGGCAAACTGCTTCCAAAAACAATCACAAAATTGGAGGCTGCAAATTCTTCAATTTGGGTTAGTTTTTGTTCCAGCATGGATTGATTTTGTATTCGCTCAAAACGGGTATTTCCGCTGAAAATAGTGCTTTTGTAAGAAAAATTCGATTCTAGTAAATGCTTGGTTTCACTATCTTGACAAAAAATGAAATCAAATGAGTTAAAACAATTGCGGTACCAATTTTTAAAGGGACTTTTTAGAAAATTACTGTTTTTGCTTAGCCTCAATGAAATCAAAAATGCCGGAATGTTTTTTTTAGAAAGTTCATTAAGAAAATTAAACCAAAGTTCGGAACGACTAAATACTGCAAATTCTGGTTTAAGAAGAGATATAAATTTTTTTGCTTGGATAGGTGTGTCGAGCGGTAAATAAAAAATCAAATCGAAATACTTGGTGTTTTTTAGTACCTCAAAGGCTGAGGGTGAAAATACAGTTAGGATAGTTTTTTTTGTTGAAAAGGATTGTTTCAATTTAAAAAAAACCTCACATGCATCTTCAAATTCACCCAATGAAGCACAATGAAACCAGATCCAACTTTCATTTTTTTTTATATGTTTTGAAAGTTGAACTTCCCAATTTTTCCTTCCCTTAATCCATAATGCAGCTTTTCGATTAAATGGGCTTGTCAGCCGAATCAAAAAATAATACAGACGCAAAATAAGGTAGTAACAACTTTGCATTTTTGGATAGGAGTAATGGGGAATAAATAGTATTACAATATTTTAAACATAATTAAAATAATTTATCTCTTATGGATTTGATAAAATTATTTAAAAAGTCTTTTTAGCTTTCAATTCAGAGTTCGCTTTTCTTTTTATGGAGAAAAGAACATTACGATTTTTCTATTTCTTTGCCTTGGGTTAATATTAGGAATTCCCAAATCTTACTTACTTTCGCCGACACACTTAAGTTATGAAGTATAAAGAATACTTAAATATACAACCTGAGGTAGCGCAGGCACTTGCTGTCAATAAACCGGTGGTTGCATTAGAGAGTACCATCATTGCACATGGAATGCCTTATCCCCGCAATGTACAAACAGCTATTGAAGTCGAAAATATTGTGCGTGAAAATGGCGCTATCCCGGCTACTATTGCACTGCTTGATGGAAAACTGTGTGTGGGTTTAAATGCTGAGCAGCTCGAATTTTTAGGAACAGCAAAGGACGTGTGGAAAGTGAGTTTGCGCGATATGCCTTTTGTGGTGTCAAAAAAAATTCCTGGTGCAACTACTGTAGCCGCAACAATGCGAATAGCAAGCATGGCCGGAATTAAGATTTTTGTTACCGGTGGAATTGGCGGCGTGCATCGCGAAGCGGAGAACACTATGGATATTTCGGCTGATTTGACAGAAATGGCGAATACCTCAGTAGCGGTAGTTTCAGCAGGAGTGAAGTCGATTTTAGATATTGGATTGACCCTGGAGTATCTGGAAACATTGGGTGTGCCGGTGGTAACATTTGGGCAAGATACCTTTCCAAGTTTTTATTCACGTGAAAGCGCATATACTTCGCCACTTCGATTAGACAGTGCAACTGAAATTGCAGCTTTGCTCCGCACAAAATGGGAATTGGGATTGAATGGGTCGGTTATGATTGCCAATCCTATTCCCAAAACAAATGAAGTGCCTTATGAAAAAATTGAGAAATATATTTCGGAGGCTTTAACTGAGGCGAAGAAAAATAATATCACCGGTAAAAAAGTAACTCCTTTCTTGCTTAGTTACATAGCCAAACAAACGAAAGGAGAGAGTTTGGATGCTAATATTGCTTTAGTTAAAAACAATGCACGTTTGGGAGCGCAGATTGCATGTGCACTTTAGTTATTACTCAAGCAACAAGCATTCATACTACCAATACTTAAAAGCATTACAATACAATCGCATATTTTTGCGATATTTGCATTCCTAATAATAAAATACCAAATTGAATTTCGAAGATTTTGACCTGAGCGAAAGCTTAATTGAGAGCATCGCCTCTATGGGATACAAACAGGCTACACCCATTCAACAACAAGCCATTCCATTAATTTTACAACACAAAGATTTAATAGCATGCGCACAAACCGGAACCGGTAAAACTGGCGCATTTTTAATACCCGTGTTAAATAAGCTAACTGAAATTGAAAAACATTTCATTCGCTGTTTAGTATTGGTTCCTACCCGTGAACTTGCAAAGCAAATTGACGAACAGTTGGAAGGATTTTCTTATTTTCTTCCGGTGACCTCTATTGCTGTGTATGGCGGTGGACAAGGTGATGTATGGGACAATCAAAAAAATGCAATGGTGAATGGAGTGGATGTAGTTATTGCAACACCCGGTCGTTTAATTTCGCACATGGCTATGGGCTATGTGGATTTAACTAAAGTAGAAATGTTGGTGCTTGATGAAGCCGACAAAATGCTGGACATGGGCTTCTTTGACGACATTATGAAAATAATTCATACCGTTCCAAAAGGTAGACAAACCTTGATGTTTTCTGCAACGATGCCACCCAAAATTAGAGAGCTCGCCAATCAAATTCTCAGAAACCCTGAGCAAATTGCATTGTCGATTTCCAAGCCAGCTGAAAAGATTGAGCAAATCACATATTTGGTTGGGGATAAACAGAAAATTGCCTTGTTGGAATTTCTCTTTAAGGAAAAGGAAATTGAGAGCATGATAATTTTTACTTCTCGAAAAAGCAATGTGAGTGATATTGTGCGTTCTCTAAATAAATTGGGCTTTAAAGCAGGCGGAATAAATTCTGATCGCACGCAACAAGAGCGTGAAAGTATCTTACAAGATTTTAAAAGCCGCAGAATTAGTATTTTAGTTGCAACGGATATTTTATCGCGCGGCATCGATATCGAAAACCTAAGTCATGTGGTGAATTACGATGTTCCGCAAGATGCCGAAGATTATGTGCATCGTGTTGGCCGTACCGCCAGAGCTTCCTCAAATGGGGTGGCCATCACGTTTATAAACGAAAGGGAACAATACCTCATTCCGCGCATCGAAAAATTAATTGAAAAGGAATTGGTTAAGCGTCAGTTACCCGAATCCATCGGCATAAGCCCGGCCTATAATCCTGAACAAAGCGCCAAGCCTGTTTTTAAAGGCAAACGTAAATTTTTTAAGAAAAAGGTTTAATGCACTTTTTTCATTTTTAGCTGCGCATAATAGGGATGCTGCGGATTTACAATTAGTTCTTGACGCAAGGGATGAATTAAAACATCCATTTCTTCCATTGGAATTGCACCTAATAATTTTTGGATGATTTATTTCTTCGTTCTTCTTCCAACCAAAATTTTATAAAAAGAGCGGCTTCGGATTTCATCAAGTGTAAGTCCAGTTTCCAGTACTTCCTTTTCGGTGATGGCGCCGCAGTTTAAAGCACGTAAAAAATAATTAAGTAAACCTTGTCCGGTTGCCGCATCGTCAAACACATCTCCCGAAAGGGTAGCCTGTGCAGCTTTTTCAACAAAATTTCGCAAGCGCACAGCAGCATCTTCATAGCTTTCTAAAAAGAATGTATAGGTTGCAGCATAACGCATTGGAAATTGTGCCGGATTTAAATCCCAACCCTGATAAAATCCATTAATCAAGGAATGCATAGTATGTCCATATCCTAATTTCCAGGCATTGTGCACCACTCTGCGGTTTTCTATTTCTTGTTCCAGTGTAAGGTTATCACCTCTGTGCGGACCAACAGGCATTACATTGGTAGCACCATCGCTCAGCATGATACCTGTTCCGCCCAATGCAACGCGAGTCATGTGATGCGCAAAATCACACACTTCATGATCCATGGTTTGGTATTTTGCAGTGATGTTGCAAGATGCGGTATAATCATAAGTTCCAAAATGGGCTGCGATACAACGGCCTTTTCCGGCACGAATTAATTTTAGCAATGGATTTTTTCCGTCTGCGTCCATCACCGCTTGAGTGGCTTCCACCATCATTTCCATTTTCAAGGAACCGCTTGGCAATTGATTTGCTTTTTCGATTAGTTCAAAGAGTTTTACAATGGCTTCAATTTGCTCTGGAATGGTGACTTTAGGCAGCATTACTACAAAATTAGCAGGTAGTTTTCCGCCACTTTTTTCTAATAAAGTACTAACAAAAATATCAAGGGTGCGAACGCCTCTTGCTTTCAAATCTTCAGTGAAGGGTTTAATTCGAATTCCGATAAAAGGAGGAATTGTTTTATCTTTCATTCCCTTGGCCAGTTCGGTTGCGGCAGTCACTGCAGTTGCATCTTCTTCGTCATCCGGGCGGTTTCCAAAACCATCTTCAAAATCGATCCTAAAATCTTCTACTGCTTCCTGCTCCAGTTTAGCAATAATTTTTTTGTAAACTGTGTAGGGAAGCCAAGCCAAATCTGCTTTACGTGCTTCATCGCTCAGTTTTTCTAACCGTTGTTCCAACTCTTTAACTTGTGATTCCGTATCAGGCAAACTTTGGTATCCCTTTAATTCCAATACTTTGGCGAGGATGGCAAAATTTGGAGCATTGGTTACAAAACTTTTAAGTGCACCCTTGCCCATTTTTACAGTGCTATCGCTTTTAAACAAATTGGCTCCTCCATAAACCGTGTGCACCGGTTGCCGATCAGGCAAATCACCGGGGTAAATATTTTGAAACGCAATGTTTGCGGTTTTTAATTCATTGAGAATGGAATCTCTTTCTTTTTCAGGGATGGAAAATTTCATTTTTAATTTTAAAGGTTTGTATTTATACGCTTTCTAAATCAGAAACATCAGCTTACATCAGTTTTTTATCAGCTCCCTCTGTAAGTGCTATATCCAAAGGGGTTTAACAACAAGGGGACATGGTAATGAGATGCATCTGTAATTTCAAATTCGATACTTACCGAGGGATAAAAACTTTTACTATTTTGTGATTTGAAATAAGAACCGGTGTCAAAAATCAATCGATATACACCAGTATCCAGTATTTTTTCAGCAGGAAGTAAATTGCTGATGCGGCCGTCAGAATTGGTTTTCCCATAAGCAAGCGGGAGCCATTGTCCGGATTTATTTTGCTCCAGTTGGATGTGCACACCCTGAGCCGGTTTGCCAATTGTGGTATCTAAAATGTGTGTGGTTAATTGACTCATTTAAATAATTTTTCGATACGAATATGCGTAATTTTATTTTGTTCTTTCGCGGCAATTCTAATTTCTTGTTCCGGAGAATTGGGCAAGCGATTGTTCAGCAATTCAAGCATTTCTTCTGCGCTTTTTCCGGTGGCGCAAACGATAAAAATATAGCCGAATTTTTTTTCGTATTCCGCATTTCCTTTTGCGAGCTTTTCAAGCACTTCTTGTGGAGCAACACTAACGGCAGCTTGTTCGCCGCTAGCCCATTGTTTGGTGGCGGCAAATTTTTCGGATAAAGATTTTACGTCTCCAATTTTGGGATGGTGTGAAAATGCTTCCAAAATATCGCTTTGCAAACAAGAACTCCAAATTTTATCCGACTCCGCTTTTATGGCTGACACCGAATCAAAGGGCATGTAGGACGCTAATGTTTCGGCCCAATTGGTGCTTCCGCAGCATTTAAAAAGCTCGTTTTGCGCCTCGTGTGAACTGAGTTGATTGAATTGTTTTAAGGTCATTTTTTACTTTTTCCGAAGGTAGCCAGAAAATTTAAAACTAATGCTACCTATTTGGATTATCGGATAATTCCCCACATCCTTAACCTGCTTATTCCCCCATCCGGAAAAATAGAAAGTCGAACATGCGTAAAAGGTCCTTTTTGTGCAATTTCTTTTTCGAATAAATGCTCGTGATCTGCTTGTAATTTGCTTTGTGGAAGCAATGTAGTCCAATTTACCTCAGGCGTGTTTAATTTCGATTCATCTTCCAAAGAAATGTTGCACCCTTCAATCAAACAGGTGTCGGGATAATTACCTTTAAAGTGGCAAGTATCAACTAACACTTTTTGAATTTCTCCTTTGTGTGCGAGGCGCACAATTACCCAATCGCGGTTATTCGGAGTGCGGTTACGCTTGGTTTCCCAACCATCACCCATATTTACACCACGTCCGGGCATTATTAAATTATCCATGTGCGAAAAAAACATATCGTTGCACAGCACTGATTTAGCGCCATTCACCGCAGCAGCCAAATCAATTACATCGTCTGCTTTAACTACACTCCAATCTTTAAAAACTTCGCCATATACCTTTAATCGCGCCACGCCGCCATCCGGATAGATGTGCAATTTAAGATGTGTGTATATTTCACGGTCGGCAATCTCATAAAAGTTCTGACTACCCGGATTGAGCGGACTCTTAGGAAGAATTTCTTTCCATTGGATTTTATTTTCTGCCTCCATTTTTTCTATGTCTTTTTCACCCTGAATAGTGCAAGCTTCTATGGAGGCATGTGGTGGATGGTTTCCTAAAAAGAAGTTGGTATCGATGTCTACACCGTGAATTTTTCCGGATGTTGCTAATTGTATGATGCACCAATCGTGTCCGGGAGTGCGCTTCCTGCGGCTTTCCCATCCATCCATCCATTTGCCGCGGTCGGTATATTTATCGGTTATGAAAATTCCTCTTCCGGGTTTTAGTAAATTTTCTTTTTCGGCAAAAAAGTCATCGCTGCAAAGAAGCGCTTTTCCGCCGAGGCGATCGGCTGCTAAATCGGTTAGTTTTGTAAATGTTGGTTCAGACATAAGGTTATTTTATAGAATGCTTATTTTAAGAATGATTATGATTTAATAAGGTTTTCACAATTAAAATAGAAGTCAGAAATATAGAGTTTAACGTTAAATATAGATATTGGATATTGAACGCTGATTTTTTAAGATGATTATGATTTGTTAAGATGGATAAGTGTGAATTGCAATACTAAATTTAGCTTTTCAATAATTTTCCCTGATTCAAATGTATGAAATTTTCATGGTCAAACACTTTAATACCATTCACGTAAGTTTGTTCTACTTGACCAAATAATTCTAGTCCTGTATAAGGTGTGATTTTATGTCGGTGCTGAATTTGTTCGCTTTTTATAATGAATTTTTTAGAAGGATTCCAAATCACTAAATCGGCATCATATCCTTTTTCAATTTTACCTTTTCGAGAATTCATTTTCATAAAATTAGCCACATTTCCGCTCATCAAGGCAGTTAAATCATGTATCGAAAATCCTCTTTGTTGCATCGCAGTCCACATCACCGGAAGGGAAAACTGCAGCCCTGCAATGCCTCCCCAAGCCTTTTTAAAATTGCCGGATGTAATCTCTTTCAAATCGGGAGGGGCAGGAGAGTGGTCTGTTACTACAAAATCGAGTGTGCCATCTTTAAGTGCTGCCCAAAGTTTTTCATTGTTTTCTGTTTCACGGATGGGTGGAGCACACTTAAATTCGGTAGCTCCATCCGGTATTTGTTCAGCGTTAAAAAACAAATAATGTGGGCAAGTCTCAGCTGTCAGAGGCAATCCTTCTTTTTTTGCTGCAGCTATTAAAGGCAATGCTTCAGCTGAGCTAATATGCACCAGGTGCACCCGAGATCTTGTTTCACGACAAAGGTCTATCATCAGTTGCACAGCATTGTTTTCCCAGGATTTTGGCCGTGATTTTAAATAGGCAGCATAACTTCTTGGATTTTCATCCAGATAATGTGAATCCTCATTAGGCGCATCTAATTCGCAATGTACCAAAAGCGGCAAGTCGTACTTTTTTAGTATCAGTAGGGCTTTGTGCAGATGTTCGGCAGTGGTATTAGGAAAATCATCTATCCCCGAATGGGTTAAAAAAGCTTTTAATCCAAACACTCCGCTTTTCAAAAGTGCGTCCAGCTCATTTAAATTATCGGGAACTACACCACCCCAAAAGCCGCAATTTACATTAAGTTTTCCATTGGCTGCAGCTTGTTTAATTTCAAAATTTGAAGCTGTTGTTGTTACCGGTGAAGCATTTAAAGGCATTTCAATTAAAGTGGTAATTCCACCTGCAGCGGCTGCTTTGGTAGCAGTTTCAAAGCCCTCCCAAGCTGTTCGGCCGGGCTCGTTGATGTGCACATGACAATCTATTAATCCCGGCATGATTACACTTTCTCCTACATCCACTAAGTGTTCTGTGAAATCAGTTTCGCTTTCATTGAGCACCGCTATTATTTTATTTTGCTCCACCAGCACTATTCCGCTAATCATCCCGGAAGGGCATAGTATATTTTTGCTTTTTAGTGCGCTGCGACTGCTGTTCATCAGGGATTTACTTATATAGTTTATTGAATTTCGAGGTGTTTAAGCAGCTTTGCTTGTGTTTACCTGTTTGCGCTTTTTATTATTCGACAAGTTACAACAAAAGTATAAAAGTTAGTTTTAGATTTGCTTAGCTCCTACGAATATGAAAGAATTAAAACTGTGGCAATTTATTGAAAAAAAATTAGCAGACCATGAATCGCTCGTATTCATGTGTGTGCTCGAAAGCCATGGAAGCAGCCCTGGGCGACAAGGTTTTAAAATGGTGGTAAGTGAGCGCGAAATTTTTGGATCGATAGGTGGTGGTATTATGGAGCATAAATTTGTGGAGATGGCTAAGGAAAAATTGGTGGAGGAACAAAAGTTATCGCTCACTAAAAAACAAATTCACAATAAATCGGCGAAGCAAAATCAAAGCGGCATGATTTGTAGTGGAGAGCAAACCATATTTCTGTATCCCATGCAGGATAAAGAATTGAAGCATGTAAAGGCCATCATAGAAGCGCTTCAACAAAATAAAAATGGATTGCTTGAAATTAATTCAGACGGCATTTATTTTTATGATAAATTGATTCCGGAAAGCGATTATCGTTTTGAGAAGAAATCGGAACAAATATGGGAGTATGAAGAAAAATTGGGATACAAGAATTTTCTTTACATTATTGGTGGTGGGCATTGTTCGCTTGCATTAAGCAGAATTATGAGTAGCATGGATTTTTATGTGCAAGTGTTTGATGAGCGTAAAAATTTAAATACCATGACTCAAAATACCTTTGCGCACCTCACCGAAGAACTAAAAAGCTTTGAATTGATTAAAAGTAAAGTTCCTGAACACAAAAACAATTTTTTGGTGATTATGACATTTGGTTATCGTACGGATGGAATAGTGCTTCGCGAACTTATGTATCAACAATATCGCTATTTGGGTGTGTTGGGAAGTAAAACAAAAATCGAAAAACTAAGGGAAGAGTTAAATGCAGAAGGTGTTGAGCAAGAAATAATGGATGCCATTCACGCTCCAATTGGAATTCAAATTAAAAGTCAAACACCGGAGGAAATTGCGGTGAGCATTGCTGCTGAGATAATTCAGGTGAAGAACTCAAAAATGGAATAATTTTCTTCTTTCAACAAAATGCAAGAATAGAACGCTGATGACGCTGATGATTATGATTTACGCGGATTTTGATGATTACTCCAAATTTTTATTTTCCTAATGAAACAGCGTTAAATAGTTTAGCAAAAATTAGAAATATAAAAACTCAATTCGCAAACATTTTCAAAATTTGAGAAAGCTTAGCTTTTAATTCCTTGCGCTTCACAATCAAATCCAGGAAACCGTGTTCTAACACAAACTCTGCTGTTTGAAAGCCTTTGGGCAAATCTTTTCCTATCGTTTCTTTCACCACACGCGGACCTGCAAACCCAATTAATGCGCCCGGTTCCGAAATGTTTAAATCGCCCAACATAGCGTAAGATGCTGTAACACCGCCGGTAGTAGGATCCGTTAAAAAAGAGATATAGGGTATTTTTTCTTTAGCTAAAAGTGATAGTTTTACCGAAGTTTTGGCCATCTGCATCAGCGAGAAGGCAGCTTCCATCATTCGGGCTCCTCCTGATTTACTGATAATCATAAATGGAATTCTTTTTTCGATGCAGTAATCAATAGAGCGTGATATTTTTTCGCCCACTACCGAACCCATCGAACCTCCAATAAAGTTAAATTCCATGCAACAAATCACCAAATCCTGACCGTCAATTTTTCCATGAGCGGAGGTTAATGCATCCTTTAAACCGGTTTTCTTTTGTGTGTCAACAATACGGTCCTTGTATTTTTTTGTATCCTCAAAATTTAACGGGTCTCCGGATGTGAGGTTAGGAAACAATTCGGTAAATTTATTGTCGTCAAACAAAATTTCGAAATACTCTTTCGAACCTATTTTTTGATGGTATTCACACTTATCGCACACATATAAATTAGCAATATTGTCTTGAGCAGTAACTATATGCTTGCATTGCGGGCACTTGTACCACAAGCCTTCCGGAGTTTCCTTTTTTTCTAAGGTAGAAGTAGTAATCCCTTCTTTTATTCGTTTAAACCAACTCATGTTTTTCTAGTATTTAGTACAAAGTACAGAGAACAGAGTATCTAGTAAAGAGAAAAAAATCTTTATACTTAATACTTTGTACTCTGTACTAAATTAAGCAATCGTTATTTCTTTAGCAAGATATACATCTTGAATGGCATTAAGTAATTCCACGCCTTCTTTAACAGGACGTTGAAATGCTTTGCGGCCTGAAATTAGTCCGTGGCCACCGGCACGTTTATTAATTACTGCAGTGGTAACTGCATCCGCTAAGTCGCTTGCGCCTTTAGATTCGCCGCCCGAATTAATTAAACCAATTTTACCCATGTAACAGTTGGCCACTTGATAGCGATTTAAATCAATAGGATGGTCAGTGGTTAATTCGCTGTAAACTTTTGGATGGGTTTTTCCAAAATTAATGGCTGTATATCCGCCATTGTTTGTAGCTAGTTTTTGTTTAATGATATCGGCTTGAATGGTAACACCCAAATGATTGGCTTGTCCGGTTAGATCGGCCGCTGTATGGTAATCGATTCCATCTTTTTTAAAGCCGTTATTGCGGGTATAGCACCATAAAATGGTAGCCATTCCTAATTCATGTGCACGTTCAAAAGCTTGTGCCACTTCCACAATCTGGCGTCCCGATTCAGGTGAACCAAAATAAATAGTAGCACCAACCGCTGCAGCGCCCATGTTCCAGGCATCATCTACCGAACCAAACATAATTTGATCAAATTTATTTGGATAAGAGATAAATTCATTGTGGTTAATTTTTACAATGAAAGGAATTTTATGCGCATATTTTCTTGAACAATTAGCAAGCACGCCATAGGTAGAAGCAACTGCATTACATCCGCCTTCAATGGCAAGCTTTACAATATTTTCAGGATCAAAATAAATGGGATTGGGAGCAAAAGAAGCTCCGGCTGAATGCTCAATACCTTGATCTACCGGCAAAATAGAAACATATCCCGTTCCGCCTAAGCGTCCATGGTCATATATAGCAGCCAAATTGCGCAATACTTGATTGCTGCGGTTGGTATCCGTAAACGTTTTTCCTACAAAATCACCATTTGCTTGCACGATGCTATCTTTCGAAATAGTCTTACAGGTGTGATTCAACAAGGAGTCAGCATTTGCTCCTAACAGTTCTGCAATTTTTGAAGCGTTCATTTTTGTCTTTATTTTTTTAGTTGAGAAGGTCAAAGATAAAAAAAAATGATTGTCACAATACTCTTATATGGTTTGGATGTAAATCAGTTTTTATGATGAGATTCAAATTAACATCTGTAGAATTACTTGAATGACTGAGTTTTGAAAGCTAACTTGAAGGCACAACTAAAGAATTACTAATTTTGCAAAAAAATCTCATGCCACATTTAATAGCTCCCTCCATACTATCAGCCGATTTTGCAAACCTACAGCGCGATGTTGAAATGATTAATGCCAGTGCCGCCGATTGGTTTCATGTGGATGTTATGGATGGTGTGTTTGTCCCCAATATTTCGTTAGGCTTTCCGGTTATTAAAGCAATTAAAAAACATGCTAAAAAACCATTGGATGTGCATTTAATGATTGTGCATCCTGAAAAGTATTTAGCAGATTTTAAAGCTGCCGGTGCCGATGTGTTAACAGTTCATTTGGAGGCTTGTATCCATTTACACCGCACTTTACAAGAAATCAAAAACCTAGGCATGCAAGCCGGAGTAGCCATAAATCCACATACATCCGTTTCCTTGCTTGAAGATATTATTGCCGATTGCGACTTGATTTGTGTGATGAGCGTAAACCCCGGTTTTGGAGGACAAAAATTTATCCGCAACACTTTCACCAAAGTAATTGAACTAAAAGAAATGATTGCGCGCACCAATTCCAGCGCCAAAATCGAAATTGATGGGGGAGTAGATTTGCTTAACTACAAACAATTAATAGAAGTAGGAGCAGATGTACTAGTAGCCGGCAACACCGTTTTCTCCTCACCCAACCCATCAGAAACAATCCAAATCTTAAAAAAAATATAAGCGAGAAAATCTACTGCTTCAAAACTCTGTTTCTAGGTGGTAAAAAAATAAACACATAGACACATAGCATTCTAACCTATGTTCCTATGTGTTTAAAAATTATCAAACCCTTAACCAAATCCCCGATCCCAATTCCCCAATCCTAATTCCTAATTCCTAATTCCTTAATCCTTAATCCTAATTCCCACCACCCAACTGAAAAGCCTTCATAAAAGCCTCTTCATGACTAGCACCAATAGGCACCTCAGCCGAAGTAAGCTGAATTTTTTTGTTTCGGATGTGACTTATTTTTGCGAAGGGAACAATAAAGGAACGGTGCACACGTGCAAAATTTTTGGCCGGCAGTTTTTCCAATATCCCTTTTAAACTCATCAAAGTGAGCACAGGTTTTTTACCCGTGAGAAAAATTTTTATGTAATCGTCAAGTCCTTCAATGTATTCGATTTCGTTGCAATCGATTTTTATTAGGCTGTAATCGGCTCTCACATAAATGAAGTTATTGTTTTCGGAACTTTTTTGATGCATAAAATTAAAATATTCCTGAGCGCGTTGCACGGCTTGCTCAAAACGACTGAATTCATAAGGTTTTAAGAGATAATCAACCGCACTTAAATTAAATCCTTCCACAGCATATTCGCTGTGTGCGGTGGTGAAAATCACCATTACATTTTGTGCCAACGATTTGTAAAAATCTATCCCCGAAATATCCGGCATTTGTATGTCGAGAAATAGCAGGTCGACCGGAAATTTTCGCAAGTGCTTTGCTGCGGCTTCGGGGTCGGTAAAGGTTTTTTGTAAATCGATACTTGGAATTTTGCTTGCAAAATTTTGCAATAAATCCAAGGCTAGCGGCTCATCATCAAGGGCAATGCAAGTAATCATGCTAATTCTATTTTAAGTTCGGTTTCAAAGGTGTCATCGCTTTCTTTCAGGTCTAAAAAATATTTATCGGGATAAATCATTTTTAAACGGGTGCGGCTGTTCTCTATTCCAATTCCAGTGCTGTCGGTTACTTTAGCCGGTCGGCGCACAATTTTGTTTTTAACACTTAAATGAAAATTTGTATCGCTCACTTTAATTTGGATACTGATAAAAGAAGTTTCTTGGGCTGAAATCCCATACTTAAACGCATTTTCGATAAATGAAATGAGGATAAGAGGTGCAATTTTTAATCCGGTTAAATCGCCACTGCATTTGTAATCAACGGTTGTGGTGGTTGACAATCTAATTTTTTCGAGTTCAATATAACTTTCGATATAGGCGATTTCTTTGCTTAGGGGCACAAAATCTTGATGTGCTTCACTGATTACATAGCGCATCAGTTTAGAAAGTTTAATGATAGCGTCTGGGGTGTCGTCAGATTTTTTTACAGACAAAGTGTAAATACTATTCAAAGTATTAAATAAAAAATGAGGATTAATTTGTGCTTTAAGATAGGAGAGTTCCGCATTAAGCTTATCGCGCTCGAAGCGATCTTTTACTTGCTCGGTTTTGCGCCATTGAAAATTGATTTTTAGCGCAAATGAAATCATCACTACAATAAAAAAAATGAAGAATATGCGCGGTATTGCTAGTGGAATTGTTTTTATAAAATCCATTTTGGAACCATCCACAAAGTGCATAATCAAGATATTTAAAAAGCAAACCATCACCACACATAGCAGCAAGGAAAAAATGTAGAGAGCTGTCTTCTTTCGGAGATAAATTTTGGGGATTAAAAAATAAGTATTGAAGTAAAAAAAGAGCATTACCAAAATCGATGTAACGGTAACCCCCCAATCATAAGCTACTTCCGGTTTAGGATAAATGTTATGTCGTGGATCGAAATCGGCTTTAGGCGAGAGCAAAAAGGGCAATGAAAGAATTCCCAGCCAAGCTAATATATGTACTAAAATATTTCCGACCTTAACTCTCATGTATATTTTTCTCAAATGTACTACAGCAAAAGAAGGAATTAAAATTTATCGGGTAAACCAGCAATAGCATCGGAGAAAAAAAAAGCTGCCTGAAATAAATCAGGCAGCTTTTCGGGTAAGTTTATTCTTTAATTATTTTTTCAAAAATTTCACAGTGCGTGTTCCTTGATCATCATTTACAGAAACCCAATACACACCATTTGCCAATGATTTCACATCAACAGAAATAGTATTTGCACCAGGAGTAGAAACAATTGCAGATTTGCGCACTTCACGACCGGTAATATCTGTAATTTTTAATTCGGTATTACCTTTTGCACCGGAAGTAAATTGGATATTAACTTTATCGGTAGCAGGCGAAGGATATACGCTTAGTCCTGCATTTGTTGAAATCGTTTCAGCTATACCAACACCAAAAAGTTTTTTAACCAATATACAATATTCACCTTGTGAAAGGGCACCTTGGAAATTAAATCCATCTACCATCAAATAGTAAACAGTTCCGGCGGTAGTTGCAATGGTTAATCCGGCAGGATAAACCGTTGCTGTTGCACTTGGCCCATCTTCATTACAAGCTAAAGGTGATAAACTTCCACAGGCTCCGGTATATAATCCAAATTGAGTATCTCCATCGCTGATGTAGTTCACAACACCGTTACAAGTGCCGCTTTCAACCAAATACGTTGCGCCATCCCCTGTAAAGGTAAACCAAAGCGTATTGTTGATTTCGGGAGCAGAACCACTTCCATTTGGCTCGCCAAAACATTCAAAGCCAGTAGTAGGTTCAGAAGCACTGGTGGTTGCTAAGGTATTATCGTATGGCCCAGAAGATTGCACCACATTTAAAGCACCTCCAAAGGAAGCATTGATATCGATAGCGCCAACGCATTCATCATTAACCGGACCCGGTACAGGAGGAATACAAGAAGTATCACCCGGTGCAAGCAGAGTTACCATAAGTGATGTACCAGTATGTATACAAGCAGTATCTAAAGTTAATTGACTTAAAAACTGCGCTGTTCCGCTGGCATCAACCGCATTACCAAAAACAAGCGGAGTCCAATAGTAGGTTCCGGGGCTTAAGAAAGTAGTGTCATTAACAAAATCTAAAGATGAAATTGCAGGAGCTGAGGTTAGGAAGCCATAAGAAGCAACAAAAGTTGCAGGATCTAATGGGTTGTGTGTTCCGGAAATATCGGCATTAGAAATTACCCAGCTAAATCCACTTACCGCACCTACTACCGGCGCAATAACTGCATCTGTTGTAAAGTTTACCGTATCACCAAAACAAACGCTGCTGCTTGATTGAGATTCGTTACCTGCTGTAAGCGATGGATCATTGCATCCAATACTGGTTAATTTTTTTACCAACAAGCAAAATTCGCCGGTTGATATGGCTCCTTGAAAGCTAAATCCATCTACCATCAAATAATAAACTGTTCCCTGGGTAGTGGCAATAGTTAAACCTGCAGGATAAGTGGTGGCTGTTGCGCTAGGTCCATCTTCATTACAAGCAACCGGTGTAAAGTTCCCGCAAGAACCTGTATATAATCCAAATTGGGTATCTCCATCGCTGATATAATTTATAACCCCATTACATGTTCCACTTTCAACAGCATAGGTTTCACCATCACCTGTAAAAGTAAACCATAATGTATTGTTTAATTCAGGTCCGGTTCCGGTTCCATCGGGTTCACCAAAGCACTCAAAACCGAGTGTAGGGTCTAATGAACTAGTTGTGGCGAGTGTGTTGTCATATGGACCAATTGCTTGAACCACATTCACAGTTCCACCAAATGCAGCATTGATATCAACAGCGCCGGCACATTCGTCATTAACAGGACCTAACACAGGAGGAGTACAAGAGGTATCTCCGGCAGCTAACAAAATTACTTGTAGAGAAGTACCTGTGTGTACACAAGAAGTATCTAATGTTAATTGACTTAAAAACTGCGCGCTTCCCGGATCAACTGCATTTCCAAAAACCACCGGAGTCCAGTAATAGGTGCCAGGAGTTAAGAAAGTTGTATCGTTAATAAAAGTTAGGTTAGATACTGTCGGAGCGGTAGTTAAGAAACCATAAGAAGCAACAAATGTTGCAGGGTCTAATGGATTATGGGTTCCGGAAATATCCGCATTGGTAACAACCCAGCTAAATCCATTTACGCCGCTTCCATTTGGAGCGAAAGGTGCGGAAGAACTTAAGCTAACTGTATCGCCAAAGCATAAACTACCTGTATTTTGTGTTACTGAACCGGCTGTAATTTGCGGATCATTACAAGTTACAGCTTGGAGTTTTTAACCAGCAAGCAAAACTCACCAATTGAAACGGTTCCTTGAAAGCTAAAGCCATCCACCATTAAATAATAAACAGTTCCGGGGTGGTTGCGACAGTTAAGCCCGCAGGATATTCGGTTGCAGTAGCACTGGGACCATCTTCATTGCAATCCACAGCAGTAAAGTTACCACAGCTACCTGTATACAATCCAAATTGAGTGTCACCATCACTGATATAGTTGGTAACCCCATTGCAAGTTCCGCTCTCGATTAAATAGGTAGAGCCATCACCGGTAAAGGTAAACCAAAGGGTATTATTTAATTCAGGACCTGTTCCGGTACCATCAGGCTCACCAAAGCACTCAAAACCGAGTGTTGGGTCTAAAGCACTAGTTGTAGCGAGTGTGTTGTCATATGGACCAATTGCTTGAACCACATTCAAAGTTCCACCAAATGCAGCATTGATATCAACAGCGCCGGCACATTCGTCATTCACAGGACCTAAAACAGGAGGATTGCAAGAGGTATCACCTACTGCCAATAAAATAACCTGAAGGGAGGTACCAGTATGCACACAAGAAGTATCTAATGTTAATTGACTTAAAAACTGCGCGCTTCCCGGATCAACTGCATTTCCAAAAACCACCGGTGTCCAGTAATAGGTGCCCGGAGTTAAGAAAGTTGTATCGTTAATAAAAGTTAGGTTAGATACTGTTGGAGCGGTAGTTAAGAAACCATAAGAAGCAACAAATGTTGCAGGGTCTAATGGATTATGGGTTCCAGAAATATCCGCGTTGGTAACTACCCAGCTAAATCCATTTACGCCGCTTCCATTTGGAGCGAAAGGTGCGGAAGAACTTAAGCTAACTGTATCGCCAAAGCATAAACTACCTGTATTTTGTGTTACTGAACCGGCTGTAATTTGCGGATCATTACAAGTTACAGCTTGGAGTTTTTTAACCAGCAAGCAAAACTCACCAATTGAAACGGTTCCTTGAAAGCTAAAGCCATCCACCATTAAATAATAAACAGTTCCGGGGGTGGTTGCGACAGTTAAGCCCGCAGGATATTCGGTTGCAGTAGCACTGGGACCATCTTCATTGCAATCCACGGCAGTAAAGTTACCACAGCTACCTGTATACAATCCAAATTGAGTGTCACCATCACTGATATAGTTGGTAACCCCATTGCAAGTTCCGCTCTCGATTAAATAGGTAGAGCCATCCCCGGTAAAGGTAAACCAAAGGGTATTATTTAATTCAGGACCTGTTCCGGTACCATCGGGCTCACCAAAACATTCAAAACCTACGGTTGGGTCTGATGCGCTAGTACTTGCGCTTGTATTGTCGTAAGGACCAATTGCTTGAACTGTATTTATTGTACCTCCAAAAGCAGCATTAATATCCGTTGCACCGGCACACTCATCATTTGTAAGTGCAGTGGAAGCATTTTCGGTAACTAAAATATTATCCAAAAAGAGTGCATTCATGTCAAATGCATTGTGATGAAAAGCGATATACACTTTTTGTCCGCCATAAGTGGCAGCATCTAAGGTAACAGTGTGTGTAATCCAAACAGTATCGTTTGCCGGATCGTTGTCGCCAATAGAATAGAGTGCGGGTAAAGTAAAATCGCCTGAAGCGCCACCATTAACATTGGCTAATACTTCATATCCATCCATAAAATCAGGATCGGTTTCTTTTACCTTCCAACTCAACTCACCTCCACCCGGTGGTAAGGAGATAGGACCTAAAATTAGCCAGTTGTCTGCTAGTCCAGGTGAAGTAAACCAAGAATTGACCCCAAAAAAATAAGCAGTATCCACATCCCCTTGATTTGGATCAAGATCAGAAGCTGCTGTTGAATAATAAATTGCCCAATCCGGATTTTGCAATGCATTTGCAGCAGGAGTTAAACCATCTCCATCCTCTGTAACTATCGAAAAACCCGAAATATCGCCCGGATTAACATAATACCCTAATAATGGCATGTGCAATAAGGTGTCGCCTGCAGCTAAGGTACTTTGGGCTTGACGTGTTGCTGCTTGTACACCATGTGCATTCGCTAAAGGTGTTTGAACAACTTTACTTTGAACACCGAATGAAAGTGTTAACAAAGAAAGAATGAATGTAATTTTTTTCATAGAATTATTTTTAATTTGACTTCAACAAAAATATCGATTAGGAATGGGAAATAAAAATGAAAGCAGCTCTTTCTACTTTTTGAATAGAGTTCCTAATGATATACCGATAAGCATCAGTGGCTTAGCCTAAAGAATGTCCGCTATTTAACATTTCTGCTTATTGTGAACTGAACAGTAAGCTTATTATGAACCTTACTCGTGGTGATAAGATTCTCCTTTCAAAATGCTTAATGCCCGATAGCTTTGCTCCAAAAAAAGCATACGAATCATTTGATGGGTAAAAGTCATTTTGGAAAGCGAAAATTTTGAATTGGCACGCGCATACACTTCATCGCTAAACCCAAAAGCACCGCCAACCACAAAGCATAGATTTTTTAATCCGCTATTCATCTGCAGCTGCAGATAAGCGGCATATTCGATGGATGAAAATTGTTTGCCTTTGTCATCTAAGAGCACTACAAAATCGGAATTGTTAAGTTGTTTAAGCAGCAATTCGCCTTCTTTTAATTTTAGCTCCTGATGTGCCAGCTTGCCTGCATTTTTAACATCGGGTATAACATTAATTACAAATGGAATGTAATGCTTAAGGCGTTTTTCATACTGTTCGCACGCCGTTTTCACAAATCCTTCTTCTGTTTTCCCAATTAAAAATAAAGTGATTTTCAAAGCACGAAAGTTTAATTATTTTTTAACTGCTTGCTGCGGCAAACTTATTAAATTAACAAGTAAACGATACGCTCCGGGTATACCCGCAGGGAGTTCGCGAAAAAAATCGAGTCCGGTATACACAAAATTTCCTTTTCCATAGGCACCAATAATTAAGCTACCGTCAAGCGCTTTTTCGTTTGGATCATTCATCGATAAAATACTGCTGTAATTTTTATCCACTTCAGTGGCAAAATAAATTCCTCGCTCTTGTATCCAATTCTCAAAATCAGCAGCCGTTATTTTATTCGGAAAATTCAAGCAACTGTGTTCCGGCAAGCTAAATCGTACTTCTGCGGTTTCATCGGTTACACGATCACGTGAAATGGTAAAAGGGTAGGGGCCAATCTTAGCCAATAATGGACCAATGCGGTTATTTGTATTGTATTGAACAATTAAGTTTCCACCTTGATTTATATATTCCATTAAACGCGGATACAAATTTTGGAGTTTATCGTTGGTATTGTATGCGCGTACACCACTTATAATAGCTGTGAATTGAGCTAAATTTTCGCTTAGTAGTAAGTCATCTGTAAGCGTTGTTATTTCATAACCAATTTGTTTAAGACAATCGGCAACTTCATCTCCTGCACCTGGAATGTAGCCGATTTTAGTGCCGGTTTTTTTGAGGTTAATATTCACCAATTTAGCTTCAGCGTTGGTTAGTATAAATTGACTTGGAATATGGTCGTAATCGATTCTTCGGATACTTTTACTGTAGCGCAAATTATTAATTAGTAATGCTAGTTCCAGTTTTCCTTCTTTGTTGTCTTTGGAGGGGGCCAAACTTGCATTAACGATTGCTTCCTCACCCTTATTCTTTAAAGTAAATTCTTTTTGATCTAAAACCAAAGTCCAACCTTCTGGTACTTTAAATTCAATAGTTCCGGAAACATTTGATGCATTAGCTTTGATGCTTAGTTGTATTTTTTTTGGCGACAAATCTCCAAATGCAAACACCTTATCCGATAAGTTTATTGTTGCAGGCGGCAATATTTCGAAAGGCCGGTATATTTCACCTTTTACCGGATCGGTTGATTTATACACAAGAGGTCGAACTACTTTTAGCACAAAATCTTTCCATTCAAAATAAAATGAAACAATTGCTGCCGCATCATTCTCTGCCTTACCCATCAGGAGTTGATTGTTAACCACGTACCTACCAATGCTGTGCTGTTCGGTTAGCCAATAGGGTGTTGAAAAGTTAGTATTTGGTGCAAGTGTTTCCTTGTGTTTATAACTGAGTAATTCATTTTGTTTTGGGCTAACCGTTAATAAAGTATCATTTTGATTAAAATACCTAATTTGCGTGAGCTTTACAGGATATTCCGAGCGATTTACTACTTGCGTTGTTATGTCTACTTGACTCCCTGGTATAGTACTGTATTCTGCAGCAAATGCTTCGCACCATAAACCCGAACACGATAAAATTAAATTTTCGGTCTCTTTTAATTTTATTTTTTTCCAGTAACTGATTTGTTCATTTTTATCTTCTAATTGTTGTAAAGCTCTATAAATTAAAATTAGCTCAGGGATTGATTTTGAGGGATTAAGCGCATTGAAATTTGCAATGCAACTCTCAACTTGTGCTTTTACTTTACTTGTTTCTTTAAAGCGATTCCAGTCTTGCACGATGCCATCAAATAAACTTAACTTAGTTGAATCACCTTTGAGTAATTTAAAATATTCGACAGTAGTACCTCTTGATTTTGCGGAACCAAACCCTTGGCTCTTATGATTGGAGCGACTTTCTGCAGCAACTTCTCCATAACTTTTTCCGGTAAGCGGATTAAAAACGCCCACATCCACTTGCAACTGATTGGAGGCGGTGGTATTTGTTCCCCCAAAATTAAACGTGTTCCAAAATACTCGTTTAGCTTGCCAAACCTGAGTGTATTTTAACTGCTCCGGAAAACGGTTTGCATCTGCAGCAGCATCAAAAGCTTCCAATGCAAGTATTGCCGAGGCAGTATGGTGGCCGTGCCCCCCTTCTCCGGTGGTTGGAAAGCGGCAAATGAGCACATCCGGTTTAAAATTTCGAATCACCCACACCACATCTGCAAGTATACTGTCCTTGTTCCAAAACCCAAAGGTTTCTTCTGGATTTTTACTATATCCAAAGTCATTTGCATGGGTGAAAAATTGTTCCGCACCATCCACTCTTCGCGCAGCCAATAGTTCCTGCGTTCTTATCAAGCCCAATGCTTCACTTTGTTCTTTGCCAATTAAATTTTGCCCTCCATCTCCACGTGTTATCGATAAATAGCCGGTTCTAAGGTTTTTTTCTTTTGCGAGATAGGAGAGTAAGCGGGTGTTTTCATCATCAGGATGTGCGGCAATATATAACACCGAACCGACAGTACTCAGTTTTTTCATACCCAATAATATTTCAGCAGAATTAAGCTGTGATTGACTCCGGGCACTATTCATCCAAATAAATAGAGGGCAAATAATTAGGAAGGCTATTTTTTTCATAATGGGCATAAAATTTTAGTGCGCAATATTAACAATTAAACAATGAGGGTAAAATTATGTTTTTCAATTTGTGTACTGTTTTTATTGAAGTTATATTTGGCTCACCAATCACCCTAACAAGTATTAACCCTTATTAATTCTTATGAAATATCACTATCGGCTATTCGCACTTTTTACCCTGTTAAATTTTATGGCTACAGCTCAAAACTATATGCTGCAGCCTGCTTTTCCGAGTTTATCCTACACTTTTTTGTATCCAATCGAATTAAAGAGCGTTCCGGATTCCAGTAGCCGCATGTTTGTGGTGGAAAAGCATGGAAAAATTTTTTCTATTGATCCCGCCGGTACCCCAATCACAGCAAAATTGTTTTTGAATTTATCGAGTATTGTTAGTCAATCCGGTTCATCGGGCGAAACCGGTTTATTGGGTCTTGCATTTCATCCTGATTATGCAACTAATGGCTACTTTTATGTGAACTATACCAATAGTTTAAGTGGTTCACTTAAATCCTATATTTCACGCTTTCAAGTAAGTACTAACAATCCTGATTCTGCCTTGTTTAGCAGTAAGTTAGAGATACTAAATTTATCACAACCCTATGGCAATCATAATGGCGGCTGTTTAAATTTTGGCTTAGATGGTTATTTGTATTGCGCTTTTGGAGATGGTGGTTCAGGTGGTGATCCACTAGGGTATGGACAAAATAAGACTGTTTTATTGGGTAAAATTTTAAGAATTAATGTGGATTCTGCTGCTGCTCCTTTAAATTATTCCATACCATTGGACAATCCTTTTTATGGTAATTTATCCGGCTACCGCCAAGAAATATTTACTTATGGAATGCGCAACACTTGGCGCTTTAGCTTGGATTCGGTGAGTGGAAAAATGTGGGCAGGGGATGTAGGGCAAAATGCTTACGAGGAAGTGGATATTTTGGAAAGTGGATTAAATTATGGTTGGAATGTAATGGAAGGTATGCATTGCTATAGTGCAAGTGTGTGCGATACTACACTCAAACGAAAACCTGTTTGGGAGTATCCACAAGGCAGTTCAAATTACTCGGTAACAGGTGGATATGTTTATAGAGGAACAACCTTACCGGCACTTTATGGAAAGTATATTTATGGAGATTATGTTTCTGGTCGCATTTGGGCATTAAATTACGATGGTATTAACCCCACTACCAATGCTGTTATTATTGATCGGCCGTCAGCATCAGCGCAACAAAAAACCATTTCGGCATTCGGAGTTGACCGCCAAAATAATATTTATGTTATTTCGTATGATGAAGGTAAAGTATACAAAATAGCCATCAATACTACTGACATTCCCACTGTTTCAAACATTCAAAAATCAACTGTGCATCAAAATTTACCCAATCCTTTCACTAAACAAACCATTTTCGATTTTGATATCGCTCAAGCGGGAAATGTAAATTTAAGTGTTTACAACGCCTATGGAGCATTGGTTAAAACGCTGGTAAACGAAGCAAAAGCGGTAGGATCCTATCAGGTATTAATGGATGCCGAAAACATGGCCGCCGGTATTTATTATTACTGCCTCAAAACCAACGAAGGAGCAGTTACTAAAAAAATGATTTTGTCGAATCAGTAACATATAGTGCTAATCATGGATAAACAAGTTGAAGATTTTAATGCGTATAGGTCGCGCATGAATGCTAAAATATTAGATTCCGACAATTTAATAATGAAGCGTTTGTTTAATTTGGATACCAATACCTATGCAGCAGGCGCCCTGTCTGTAAAAACAAAAGAAATGCTTGGTTTGGTGGCATCCATGGTTTTGCGCTGCGACGACTGTATTAAATATCACTTACAAAAATGCCATGAAAATGGTGTGGATACGACCGAAGTATTTGAAGTATTTGCCATTGCCAATATGGTTGGAGGAAGCATCGTTATTCCCCACACACGAAGGGCATTAGAGTTTTGGGAAGCTTTACAAAAAGGCTGACATTGCAACTAATACTATGGGTTCATACAGTATTATTCAACAAGTAATTTCTTTTGAATCAATTGTTCATTGCTTTTTAGTTGAATACAATACATTCCACTTTTAAAGGAGTCTGTTGAGATGCTTAGTTCATTTTCAGTTATTTTTTCTTTTGAATATACAACTTCACCAAGCGCATTTATAACCGTCAAATGGGCATTTTTAATTGGAAATAATATGCTTAAGTGAACCATTTCTTTGGCAGGATTAGGATAGAGCTTAATTTCATACTTCCTATTATCTGTTTCTGCAATAGAAGTTAATTCAATAGGAGTCATTAGTAAAGCATTGTATATTTCTTGTGTGTTTACATTTTGCACAAAAGCAACAACTCTTACTTCACTTTTATCTTTAATATGTTGCATGTTCCAAAATAAATTAAGCGTATCTGTCCCACCAATTGTGCGGTTTAGTAAATGCGAACCGCCTGCATTCGGAAGCATTTTCCGCATTACATAATTGTAAACGTTTTGCGTGTTGTTGCCGGGTAATGCGGCATAGGAATTTTTAAGCACTTCTTCTTCAATTACCACAACGTGTGCGCGAAGTGAATCGTTATGATTAGATGCATACAAAGATTGAAATGCGATTTTGCACTGCAATAAGTTTCCCGAATAAGTGTTAGAAACAGCTTGAATGTTGTAATTTGGATTTATTGCGGCTCGGCTGCCAACAGTACTACTTAGTACAGAATTAAAATTAGGGGTGCTGTTGCGATAAAAGTTACCGTCAATTATGGAGTAGGGCACAAACGAAATTCCATAAAAAGCTGTTCGTGCATTAGACTCGGCCATATTTTCAAGGTACATCGAATCAAAATAAGGGAAAGCGGTGTGGTAGGATATTGCTATCAGTTGGGTAGGATTATTCTTAACATATTTATATGTGGTAGAATCATGCGTAGCACATATTGAGCAACCCGAATTGGTGAACTGTTCCAATAAAACAATTTTTTGTGCTTGACTAATGTTAATGCTTGCAAAGCATCCGACTAAAATCGCAATTCGTAGTTTCATTTTCCCTTTTTTTACAAAGTACGTTTCTTTCAATGAAAAGGTTTGTCGGATAGAAGACACAAATCATATTTTTTATTCAGGTAAAGGATTGTATATTTATCCGTATTAAATCAGTACTTTTAGTACCTTATTAAAAAACACAAAAATGAACAGAATAATTAACACCTCCTTAGTTCTTGCCATTACTTTAAGCGGAATGGCCTGCAAGTCAACCAAAAAAAATCCTAAAACAGATGTGGTGGAAGAAGTAAAACCCAATAGTGAAGTAAAGGAAGCCGAGGTACTTGTAACCTATGCGGACCCTGCTCAACAAAAAGCGCATGAAAAGAAAGCTGAAGCACCTCCTAAAGTGGAAGAACCAATTAAAATTGTTTATGCCCTGAGCGTATCCTTTTATAGTATTGGTGAAGGAACCGATGGCGCTGCAATGAATAGTTTTAAACAGTATATCGAAACATTTAATAAAAGTGAGCAAGTGAGTCTTGCTTACGAAATGAATGCTTGGGGCCGCGAAGGAGAAGTGGACTATTGCTTTATGCTGGAAGAATTAAGCGGAAATCAAAGAGATAAGTTTATTTCAGGAGCTAAAAAGCTTTTTACCGAGAAGAACCTTGTACACCTGAATGAAAATGGACAATGCCATCCAAAACGACGATAAATTAGGGATTGAAAATAATAATTAAATTTGCAGCCCGTTTTAATTATAAGATACAAACTAAAAACTAAGTCATGAACGAATACGGAACAAAAGCAAAGGACGCAACCTTAGCTTCAATCGGATTAAAAAATGTGTCGGCAGCGTACTGGAATCTTTCCCCTGCCGAATTAGTGGAAGAAACAATAGTGTTAGGACAAGGTGTGTTGGCTGATAGCGGTGCACTTGCTGTGGATACCGGTGAATTTACCGGCCGTTCCCCTCGCGATAAATTTGTAGTGTGTGACGAAAAAACCGAAAACAGCGTTTGGTGGGGCGATATCAACATTAAATTTGATGCCGATAAATTTGACCGTTTATTTCACCGCATCAGTGCTTATTTAACCGAGCGAGAAGTGTATGTGCGTGATGCTTATGCTTGCGCAGATCCTGCTCACCGTTTAAACATTCGTGTAGTTACTGAATTTCCTTGGTCTAACTTATTTGCCAACAATTTATTTCTTCGTCCAACGAAAGAAGAAATCATGAATTTCGAACCTGAATGGACAATTATTTGTGCTCCTGATTTTAAAGCCGTTCCCGAAATTGATGGCACCCGCCAACATAATTTTGCAGTATTGAATTTTACTAAAAAGATGATTCTTATTGGTGGAACAGGATACACCGGCGAAATTAAAAAAGGTATTTTCTCCGTTTTAAATTATGTTTTGCCTCACGAAAAAAATGTGTTGAGTATGCACTGCTCAGCAAACATTGGTAAGGATGGAGATACTGCCATTTTCTTTGGCTTATCCGGCACTGGTAAAACTACCTTATCAGCCGATCCAAATCGCCCATTAATTGGGGACGATGAGCACGGTTGGGCGGATAATAGCGTGTTTAACTTCGAAGGTGGTTGCTATGCAAAATGTGTAGACTTAAAAAAGGAAAAGGAGCCCGAAATTTTTAATGCCATTAAATTTGGTTCTTTGCTTGAAAACATTGAGTTCTACGAAGGTACCACACAAGTTGATTATACCAACATTTCGAAAACTGAAAATACTCGTGTAGCTTATCCAATAAATTATATTGAGAATGCAGTTTCTCCGTCGGTTGGTGCAGCACCAAAAAATATTTTCTTCCTTACTTGCGATGCATTCGGCGTGTTGCCTCCAATTAGCAAGTTAACAGCTAGTCAAGCCATGTTCTATTTCATTAGCGGATACACGGCAAAAGTGGCTGGAACAGAGGTAGGAATTACCGAGCCAACACTTACTTTCTCCGCTTGTTTTGGAAAAGCATTCTTGCCTTTGCATCCAACCAAATACGCAGAGTTATTAGGTAAAAAATTAAAAGATTCAAAAGTAAATGTGTGGATGATCAATACCGGTTGGAGCGGTGGAGCTTATGGAGTTGGGGAGCGAATTAAACTATCATACACTCGTTCATTAATTACAGCAGCGTTAAATGGAGAATTAGACAAAGCAAAATTCGAAACCTTACCGGTATTTAATTTAGCCATGCCAACTGCCATTACAGGAGTTCCTGCAGAAATCTTAAATCCACGCAACACCTGGAAAGACAAAGATGCTTACGATGCAAAAGCGAATAATTTAGCAGCTTCCTTCGTGAAAAACTTTGCACAATACGCCAGCAATGCTAGCAAAGAAATTATGGATGCTGCACCAAAAGTGGCAGAAAACGCATAATTTGTAGATATTTCAAATAAAAGGGGTTCTGAATTTCAAATTCAGAACCCCTTTTTCATATATCCCCCGCTGGCGGGGGCAGGGGGTGGAAAAAACTCCATCATAATTCAAATCTTCATCCTAACTGCAATTAAATTAATTTTCCCCGTACTCCAAAATTAATTTACTACAATATTCATATTCCCCATCAAGCACTTTCACAAAATAGATCCCCGGAGAAATACTTTTCAGCTGAATTTCTTTTTGACTTTGCTCAAAAATATTTTCTTCAAAAACCTTATTTCCTAGTAGGTTAAAGATTTGAAGAAATCCTTTTGTTATTTTTTTGTTGAAGGAAATGGTGAAATTGTCGGAAGTGGGGTTGGGGAAAATGTTAAAAAGATCAGTAGTGACCTCTTTCTCTTTTGTGGAAGTCATGCAAAGAATTGTTGAAGTAAACCCACCATTAATGGAAGGGACAGAAGAAGTCCCGCTATACGCCACTAGTGCTGATTCAGTATTTAATGGAATTGTAACTACAGTTAAGGGTGTTCCTTCAATAAATGCTGAGACCGTAAAGTTGCAGCCGGAATTTCCTAATGAGTCAGTTTTTATTAAATAAACATCATCTCCTCCAGCAGCACCAAAACTTTCAGTGGTTCCTCCCAGGATGAAACCCTTATCAGTTGTCTGCAGAATAGATAGGCCATAATCAGACTGCAACCCGCCATAGGTTTTTGACCAGAGTAAGCTTCCTGTAGAATTGGTTTTTATGATTAGAGCATCATTTGAGCCTGCTCCAAAGCTATTAGTATGTCCTGAAATAACAAATCCTCCATCAGAGGTCTGCTCGATTCTATAACCAAAATCAGATCCTGGCCCGCCATATGTTTTAGACCACATCAAATTTCCGGCTGAGTCCGTTTTTACAAGATACACATCAATAGTCCCACTTGCAAAACTATTTGTCGTTCCTAATACAATGAATCCTCCATCAGCAGTTTGCAAAGACGAATTTGATATGTCGCTGCCCGCTCCTCCAAATGTTTTTGAGAAGAGTAAATTTCCTGTTGAGTCTGTTTTTATCAAATAGAAGTCATCATCGCCTGCCCCAAAGCTCCTTGTATAGCCTGAAATAATATAACCTCCGTCAGCTGTTTCCTGCACAGATGAAGCTCTTTCATTAGACACTCCATCAAATTTTTTTGCCCAGGATGTATTTCCAATTGAATCAGTCCTAAAGATATAAACTATATTACCGTGATTTCCGCTTCCTGCAATAATGAATCCTCCATCCTTAGTTTGCTTGATCGAATTTGCATCATCTCCGTTAGTAAAATTGAATTCTTTGGTCCAAAGAATGCCCCCTATAGAATCAGCTTTTATTAATAGAAGCGACCAAATCCCACTAAGGGCTCCAACAGGTGTGAATTTTTGTCCCCAAATAATAAAGCCTTTATCAAAGGTCGACTCAACTGCTGATGCGCTTTCATAAGCTGTTCCCCCGATTGTTTTCGACCAAAGGATAATTCCATTGTTATCTGTCTTTAAAAGATAAATATTGGGGCTGGTGTTGGTTGTACCCTGCGTATTGCAAGCAAGTATATATCCACCATCAGGTGTTTGCCTGACTGAAGAAGTAAAATCCTTTTCTGGGCCACCATAGATTTTCTGAAACGTAACCTGAGCAAAGCTTATGTTAACATAGGATATCAATCCAAAGCAAAGTGCTAAACAATTTTTTATCATCCTAAAAATTTAACTTCATTATTATTTATTCTATGCAAATCTTTTTAATCTGCTCTTGCTCCCCATCAAACACTTTCACAAAATAAATTCCGGGAGAAATTCCTTTGATATGAATTTCTTTTTGAGATTCATGAAGTATATTGCTTGCAAAAAAACTTCTACCAATTAGATCATAAACTGTTAGTTTCCCATTTTCGATGAGGTTTGGAAAAGCAATATTAAAATGTCCAACAGAAGGATTGGGAAATAATGTAATATTTTTATTTGATGAGGCTAAATCAGAATAACCTAAAGTGCTGCAAAGAGTTTGTGGATTGCCTCCTGAGAAAACCGTTAATACAGGGTTTGATACATTAATACCGCTTGGACTTAGAGCTAATGAAGCATTATGAGAGTAGATTGAAATTTGTGTTACTTGAGTGGCTAATTTTCCTTGATTACAAGCAGCAATTCCGAACGAATCTGTCTTCAATAAGTTGATTTCATAATTCGAAGTTGAATCATTATAAGTATAACCTGCTAAAATGTATCCTTTATCCATAGTTTGTTGAACAGACATTCCAAATCCTCCAATGCTATTACCCGGTTTACCATAGGTTCTTGTCCAAAGTGTATCGCCGCTAGCGTTCGTCTTTACAAGGGATGCTCGGTTTCCTGTGCCATTTATATTGGTATTATTTCTTGAACCACAAAGTATAAAACCTCCATCGTTTGTTTGATGAATGTTGGTAAAATCATCTTCACCGGAACCATAATATATTTTTGCCCAAATGGTGTCTCCATTTGGTTTGGTTTTAAAAAGCAAGCCATCAAAGCCTGAGAAGTAGGTAATTTTTCCTGCAATCATTAAACTACTATCCGGCAATTCAAGCAAGTCTAAACTGTGTGCTGCATGGTATGGTTTAGAAAAAATTAAATTCCCTTGCAACCCAAATTTCATTAAAAAACTATTGCCTCCAAAAACATCCACTAAAACAGCAAATCCACTATCGTGTGTTTGAATTACAGCAGCTCCGGATTCAGACAAAGGACTACCAATTGTTTTGGACCATAACGTATCTCCAACTGAATTGATACGTATTAAAAAAGCATCTTGATTTAAACTGGGATGAGGGTATGAAGTACCTACCATAATATAGCCGCTATCCAGAGTTTGTCTTACTGACATACCTTGTAAAAGTTTATTGGGAATGGTATAGGAGCGAGCCCAATTTATAACGCCCAATGAATCGGTTTTAATCAAAACCGCTCCCGGATCCATAAAGCCAAAGATAATAAATCCGCCATCCTTTGTTTGTTGTAAACAATTTCCAAAGTTATAGACTCCACTACCAATTATTTTTGTCCAAAGTGTATCTCCAAGGCTGTCGGTGCTTACCAAATAAATACCATTATTCGCTGTTCCCGCACCAGAAATGAGGCCACAAAAAACAAAACCATTATCTTTCGTTTGCACAACCGATAATGCCCTTGATTCATTGCTTCCGCTATATTTTTTCTGAAAGCTTAGCTGCGCAGAGCAAAATGATACACAGCATAAAAAAGTTAAGGTAAGTATGAGAATATTTTTTTTCAACCAATAAATTATTTTAAGGTGCGTATTTTCCCAAAGTTAAGATAACTTTCTTTATTCACTAACCCTAATTCCAAAGCATTTTTTTCGTTTTTTTACAGCATGAATTATTCCATAGGCGATAAAGTCCGTTTCCTTAATTCGAAAGAAAAAGGAAGCATTTCAAAAATTATTAATAGCACTACGGTCTTGGTGGATATTGAAGGCGGATTTGAAATTCCGGTGCAGGTAAATGATTTGGTGGCCGATTCGTTTCCGGTGGCCGGTGCTAAGCCAGTTGTGGTTGAAAGTACGGTCTTGCCAGAAAAGAAATCTGAAGGAAATTCCCACAACATCACTTTTATTCCAAGTAAAAAAGATAAGCTTTTTATTTGCTTTGAAGCAATGGATTCGAGCAATGTAAGCAATAGTGATTTGATTGTAAGTTTGTCAAACACAACTTCATTTAACCTGCTCTTTACTTATTTTATTGCCGATGAAGGTGAGTTTAAATGGCAAAAAAATGCTGAAGCCACGCCCAATTCCACGCTTGAATTATTTCGTTTAAAGCGCCAAAAAATAAATGAATGCCGTGAAATTCGTTTTCAATTGTTGCTCTTTAAAAAGGATAAATATGAAACGCAAGCTCCCGTGCAAGCCGCTTTGAAAGTAAGACAAGATAAACTCTTCATTGAAAAAAGCTATGAAAACTCACAGTTTGTGCAGGGCAGGGCAGTCGTGTTCGAACTTTATAGCATAGCGCCACCGCTCACCATTCCTGAAGAAGAGCTTCGCCAATATTTCGAAAATTCGAAACTGGAAATAAAAGATAAACTCAAAATTAAATCCATTAAACTGCAAGAAAGCCGCATCGAAGAAAGTGAGATTGATTTGCATATCGAAGAATTGGTAGATAATTTTAGTGGGATGAGCAATGCGGAAATTGTGCAAATTCAATTGCGGCATTTTACACAAAAATTAGATGAAGCCATTGCGCTTCACCTTAAGAAGCTTATCGTTATTCATGGCATTGGCACCGGTCGCCTTAAGGCAGAAGTGTATAAAGCACTCCAAAATTATCCCAAATTAAAATACCACGATGCATCTTACGCCAAGTATGGATTTGGTGCCACAGAGATTCTTATTTATTGAAATTAAATCCGCGTCAATCATAATAATCCGCGTCTTCCGCGTTCAATTTTATCAACCTATTCAATAGTTAATATTTTAATATTTAACTACAGCAAGTTGAGTTTTATTTTGAAAAAATAATTTTACATTAAAAATATTTTAATAAACTTGTTTTAAAATTCAGGTAATATGGAACTCAATGAAATTTTAAAAGCACCGCAACACACCATTGTGGATGTGCGCAATCCCGAAGACTACGCAAAAGGACATATTCCTGAATCAATCAACATCCCTTTAAAAGAAATTCCCGACCGCCTTGAGGAATTAAATGCCATGCAAAAACCATTGGTGCTCTGCTGCGGTTCAGGTACTGATTGTAGACATGCGCATGTTTTCCTCTCTCAACACGGCATGAAGAATACTTATGTAGGTGGAACATTTTTAGAATTAAATGCATTGAAACTTAAACCTTCTTTCTAGCTAAAAATTTTATAAGCTATATCCTACTTAAGTTTTTCTTATTTCTTTGCTGCCCCTATTTATTCAAAAGTAAAATTCACAGACTTCCTTATATTTGCGATTCATAATTTTATAAGCTTTACATTTAAGGCTTTAAAAATGAATTTGTAAAAAATGGCAGAGAAAAAAAGAACCCTTAAAAATTCAATCACCATTTCAGGCGTAGGTCTTCATACCGGCGCCGCAGCCACTATGACCATAAATCCGGCAGACGAAAATTATGGATATAAATTTCAGCGGATTGATGTAGAGGGCAAACCGGTAATTGAAGCCGATTGTGATTTAGTAGTGGACACTTCGCGTGGAACTACCTTGGGTAAAAACGGTGTAAAAGTTAGTACCGTTGAACACATTCTAGCCGCCCTTGTGGGGATGCAAATAGATAATGCACACATCGAAATCGACGGACCGGAAGTGCCCATCATGGATGGCAGTGCCAAACCCTTTGTGGAAGCCATTGAGAAAGCAGGTTTTGTGGAACAGGATGCCATCCGCGAATATTTTGTGGTAGACCGCACGCTAACTTACGAAGATCCTGAAAAACATGTGGAAATGTTAATGGTTCCTTCGGCCGAGTATCGCCTTACGGTGATGGTAGATTATAATTCAGATGTGCTAGGAACACAGCATGCCAGCATGTACCACATTGGCGAATTCAAAGAAGAAATTAGTAAGTGCCGCACCTTTGTTTTTTTGCATGAGCTTGAAATGTTGCTCAAACATGGCTTAGCAAAAGGCGGCGATTTAAATAACGCCATCGTAATAGTATCTCAAGAAGTTTCGCAAGAAAAATTGGATGAATTGGCACGTTTATTCAATAAACCAAGCATGAAAATTGTTGGAAAGGGGGTATTGAATAATTTAAAACTACAATATCAAAATGAGCCAGCCCGTCATAAACTGTTAGATATTGTTGGGGATATGGCTTTGGCCGGAATGCCACTTAAAGCACATATTCTTTCGGCTCGTCCCGGTCACGCCGGAAATGTTGCCTTTGCTAAGAAAGTGAAGGAACTCATCAAAGAAGAGAAGGCAAAGAAGAAGGCTAGAATCATGCAGTTTGACTTGACCAAAGATGCCCTCTACAACATTAACGACATCACCAAAATGCTTCCGCATCGCTACCCATTTTTAATGGTGGATAAGATTATGGAAATGGATAGTTCCAGTATTGTGGGGGTAAAAAATATCAGTTTCAACGAACCCTTTTTTCAAGGCCACTTTCCTGGAAATCCTGTTTTTCCGGGTGTGTTGCAGCTTGAAGCGATGGCGCAAGTGGGAGGCATATTTGCGCTTTCACAAGTACCGGATCCCGAATATTACAGTACGTATTTTATGAAAATTGACGGGGTTAAATTCAAGCAAAAAGTATTGCCGGGCGATACGGTTGTGTTTAGATTAACGCTCGAAAGTCCTATCCGACGCGGTTTGGTAAATATGCGTGGGGTGGCTTATGTAAACGGAAGAGAAGTGTGTGAGGCGGTAATGTTGGCGCAAGTGATTAAAGACAAGCAACCCAAAGAAATTAATGTAGCAGCAAGCGTATGAATACATTAAATTTTATACATCCCAACGCTAAAATCGGTGCTAACGTAACCATTTCTCCATTTTCATTTGTGGATGAAGATGTGGTAATTGGCGACAACACTTGGATTGGTCCCAATGTGACTATTTTTTCGGGTGCACGTATTGGGAAAAATTGTAAAATTTTTCCGGGCGCAGTGATTTCGGCTATACCGCAAGATTTAAAATTTGCCGGAGAAGCGACAACTGCTGAAATAGGCGACAATACTGTGATACGCGAATGTGTTACCATCAACAAAGGCACCGTGGATAAAATGAAAACGGCTGTTGGTAAAAATTGTTTGCTCATGGCTTACGTGCACATTGCGCACGATTGCATATTAGGCGATAACATCATTATTGCAAATAGTGTGAACCTTGCAGGGCACGTGGATATTGAAGATTGGGTTATTATTGAAGGTGGAACAGGAGTGGGGCAGTTTGTGCGCATTGGTGCACATGCTTTTATTTCGGGACTCACCGGCGTGCGTAAAAATGTTCCTCCTTTTACCAAGGCAGCGCGCGAACCCTTGCAATATGTAGGAGTTAATTCAGTTGGCTTGCGCAGAAGAGGTTTCAGCAATGAAATTATTTTACAAATCGAAGACATCTACCGCACACTTTATGTGAAAGGATTAAATGTTTCGAATGCGCTTGCAGTCATCGAGCAGGAAGCTCCTTCCTCCAAAGAAAAGGAACAAATTCTGAAATTTATTAGGGGCTCCAAAGAAGGGATCATCCGCGGAATTTCTTAAGCTTCATCATGAAAATAACGCTCAGTGAAGTTGGTAAGCGCTACAACCGCGACTGGATTTTTAAAAATGTAACGTATACCTTTCAAGCCGGAGAAGCTTACGTAATACTGGGTTCGAATGGTTCAGGTAAATCAACACTGTTGCAATTAATTGCCGGTAATCAAGTGCAATCTACCGGTTTAATTGAATATCAGCTAAATGATAAAACCCTTCCTGTTGAAAAAATTTTTCCATACATCAGCTTTGCTTCCCCATACTTGGAATTGATTGAAGAGTACAGCCTCACTGAAATACTGCAATTTCATGCGCAATTCAAGCCTTTTTTTAAATCGCTTAGTATTCCTGCAATTATTGAACTTACAGGATTGGTTAAATCGAAAGATAAAGAATTAAAATATTTTTCGAGCGGCATGAAACAGCGTGTACGCCTTGCTTTAGCAATTTTGAGTGATACACCCATTTTGTTTTTGGATGAACCCACTTCTAATTTGGATAAAAAAGGTATTGATTGGTACAATGAACTGATTCAAAAGTTTACAAGTGAGCGAATAGTGATTGTTTGCTCTAATCACCAAAAGCACGAATACGACTTTTGCAAACAGCAATTGCTTGTTGAGGATTATAAGTAAGGAGCAGGCCTAACCTTTCTTTATGAACTATGTGCCTATGTGCCTATGTGGTTCAATTTTTGAAACACATAGGATCATAGGAAACATAGGTTTGATGGCAATGTGTTTATTTTTTAGGCAAACTTCTGCTCGAACGCTTTCATCACGTCCACCAATACGGCAACACTTTCCAAAGGAAGTGCATTGTATAAGGAAGCTCTGTAACCACCTACATCACGATGCCCTTTTAATCCACTCAGATTGGCTTCTTTGCTTAATTTGTCAAAGTCAGCTTCCAATTCAGGTTTACTTAACACAAAATTCACATTCATATTGGAGCGATCTTCTTTTTCAACAGTGCCTTTAAATAAGCTGTTGCGATCAATTTCAGCATAAAGCAAATCCGCCTTTTGTTGATTTATTTTTTCGATCCAAGCCACACCACCGTTGTTTTTTAACCAACGTAAGGTTAGCATCGAAACATAAATGGGATAAACGGGCGGCGTATTGTACATGCTTTCGGCTTTAATGTGGGTGCGGTAATCGAGCATCGAAAGCATGGTTCTACCGGTTTTTCCAAGAATTTCATCTTTCACCACAATCATGGTAGCACCTGCAGGACCCATGTTTTTTTGAGCTCCTGCATAAATTAAATCAAAATCAGTGGCATTAATTTGGCGCGAAAAAATATCGCTGCTCATGTCGCACACCAAGCTCACCGGGCTTTTTGGGAATTCTTTTAATTGCGTTCCGTAAATGGTGTTGTTGGAAGTAATATGCAAATAATCCAAATCACTTGGAATAGTATATCCTTTTGGGATGTAGCTAAAATTTTTGTCTTCGGAGGATGCAATTACTTTTGTGTTTCCAATAATTTTAGCTTCTTTAATAGCTTTGCTTGCCCACACTCCTGTGTTGAGGTATCCTGCAGTACCACCGGTTTTTAGCAAATTATAAGGAACCATAGCAAATTGTGTACTGGCGCCACCTCCCATAAAAATTACGGAATAGCCACTTGGTAAATTCAATAAATCTTTCACCAGTGCAATGGCTTCATCCATAACTGCAATAAAATTTTTGCTGCGGTGCGATATTTCTAAGATGGACAAGTCTAAATTATCGAAATTTAAAACTGCCTCTGCCGATTGCTTAATAACTTCGGCAGGAAGGATACCCGGGCCTGCGCTAAAATTGTGTACTTTTTTCATAAAAGTGAAATTGTTTTTGTGCTGCAAAAGTAATAATTATCCAATGCTTCCAAACATCGCTTGGAGTTGAGTTATTGAACAGTGTAAAAAAGCTGTTTGCAACTATTGACGCAAAATTTAAAAAAACGAGCAGTTTGCAATAGGGATTGAGCCTTTGTTTGAGCTCTCCGCCGGCTGGCGGAAGCGAGTGGTGAAAGCCCGACCCGCCTCAAGCGGGAATTGCCCTGAATATCGAAATTATTCTTACCAGCAGGGCTCTCAATTGATTTATTTGAATGTAAGCTGAATTTGTTTAGTTGGGTTTGCATATTAGACCAGTTATTACTACTTTCGCAGTCCTTTTTAAAAAAGGGTAAAAATTTAGTATTAACCTCTCTATCCTAAAAATGGATAGATACAAAAAAAAGAGTAACATGTCAGAAAATGAAGTAGTTTCTAATGATGCGCCAGTAGCGGAATACGTGAAGCCAAACCCATTAGAAAATTTCGATTGGAATGCCATCGGAAAAAAACAAGAAATGTATACGGAAGCAGAACGTTCCAAAATGGAAGATGCTTACAACAATACATTAAAATCAGTATCAGCACACGAAGTATTGGATGGAACAGTGGTTGCAAAAACATCAAAAGATGTAGTTGTTAACATTGGTTACAAATCAGATGGAATTGTGCCTTTGAGTGAATTGCGCTACAATCCGGATATTGCCATTGGTGATACGATTGAAGTTTATATCGAAAGTCAGGAAGATAAAGGCGGTCAGCTTTTATTATCACACAAAAAAGCACGCGCCCTACGTTCTTGGGATCGTGTGAATTCTGCACTCGAAAATCAGGAAATTATTAAAGGTTACGTGAAATGCCGCACAAAAGGTGGTTTGATTGCCGATGTGTTTGGTATCGAAGCCTTCTTACCGGGATCTCAAATTGACGTGAAACCAATTCGCGATTACGATGTGTATGTTGGAAAAACAATGGAGTTCAAGGTGGTGAAAATCAACAAAGAATTCAAAAACGTTGTAGTTTCTCACAAAGCGCTTATCGAAGCTGAATTAGAGCAACAAAAAATTGAAATTATCTCTAAATTAGAGAAAGGTCAAATCTTGGAAGGTATTGTTAAGAACATTACTACTTACGGGGTGTTTATTGACTTAGGCGGTGTGGATGGTTTAATTCACATTACCGATTTATCTTGGGGCCGTATTAATCATCCGGAAGAAATTGTGAAACTGGATGAGAAAATTAATGTGGTTATCCTTGATTTTGATGATAACAAAAAACGAATCGCGTTAGGTTTAAAACAATTAACTCCGCACCCTTGGGATAACTTGAGTGCTGATTTAAAAGTGGGTGATAAAATCAATGGTAAAGTAGTTGTAATCGCTGATTACGGTGCTTTTGTGGAGATTGCTCAAGGTGTTGAAGGCTTAATCCACGTAAGTGAAATGAGCTGGAGCCAACATTTGCGCACTGCTCAAGATTTCTTGAAAGTGGGCGAAACTGTTGAAGCTGTTATCTTGACATTGGATCGTGAAGAACGCAAAATGTCTTTAGGTATTAAGCAATTGAAACCGGATCCATGGAGTGAAGTAGTTACAAAATACCCTACAGGATCACAACACACTGCAACGGTGCGTAACTTCACTAACTTCGGAATCTTTGTTGAATTAGAAGAAGGTGTAGATGGTTTAGTTCACATCAGTGATTTAAGCTGGTCTAAAAAAATCAAGCATCCATCTGAATTCTGCAAAATTGGAGATAAGCTGGAAGTAAAAGTGCTTGAAATGGATGGTGAAAACCGCAGATTGAGCTTAGGACACAAACAATTGGAAGAGAATCCTTGGGAAGTGTTCGAAACTGTATTTACGCTTGATAGCATTCACCAAGGAACTGTGTTAAGCATCATGGAAAAAGGAGCTTTAATTGCGCTTCCTTATGGTGTGGAAGGATTTGCTCCAACCCGTCACATGGTGAAACCGGATGGCGGATCTTTAAAAGTAGATGAAACAGCAGATTTTAAAGTACTTGAGTTCTCTAAAGACAACAAGAAAATTATCTTGTCGCACTCTAAAGTGAACGAAGAAGTAGCTGCACACGAACGTGCAACTGAAGAAGATGCTAAGAAATCGGCTGCTAAAGCAGAAAAAGCAAGCGTTAAAAAAATCAAGGATAGCATCGAAAAATCTACTCTTGGCGACATTAGCGCTCTATCTGATTTGAAAGATCAAATGGATAGCGCAGCTGCAAAGAAAGCTGAGGATAAAGAGTAATCTGAATTCTGAATAATTAAAGCGCCTTGCAAAATTTTGCAAGGCGCTTTTTTTTGCCCTAAATGAGGAAATTGAGAGCATTGATTTAATTATTATGCGGGTCTCAGCAATATCATTAAATGATTTAGGTTCAAGCTGCTTGGCCGTTTTTTTAGTGAATGAAATATCTGTGTTACGAAGGAAGGTGGCACAAAGCGCGTAACGTGTAATTTAGAAATAGAAACTCTTGTGACCTTAGTGCCCTTCTTTGTGTCCTTTGTGGTTTAATATCTCCAGCTTCACGTTTAAACTATTTCATTTAAAGGATGTCTTATTATTCGCAGCATTGGTAAATTCATTTAATACCTTTGCAACTTCAATTCTTTTATGCAGTTCAGAAAAATTCCATTTTATATAGCATTTTTTGTTTTTATCCATTCCGGATTTACCCAAAACACAAACGATTCAAAAGCTCCACAGGGGCGAGGTGGCATGATGAAAGCCATGTCGATTGGGCGGTTTTCGGGTAAAGTAAAAGATGCAGCTTCAAACGATGCAATGGAATATGCATCCGTACAATTGTGGCAAACTAAGATGGATACTAGCACCCATCAACCTAAGGAAGTGCTGGTAGGAGGAATGCTAACCGACAATCAAGGTGAATTTAGTTTGGAAAACCTGCCTTTGATGGGAAATTTTACGATTAAAATTTCAGCACTCGGCTATACACCTTACGAACAAAAAGTAAAATTTGATATCGACTTTAAAGCCATGCAAAATGGGGAGACAGAAGCCAAATTGCTGAAAAGGCGGATAAAGATTTGGGCAACATTAAGCTTCAAATAAATACCAAATTATTAAAGGAAGTAACCATAGAAGCCGAAAAATCGATGTATGAAATGCGTGTGGATCGAAAGGTTTTTAATGTGGATAAAAATATTGTGAGCACCGGTGGTTCAGCACAGGATGTGATGAAAAGTATTCCGGCAGTGCAGATAGATGTGGATGGGAATGTAACGATGCGCAATGCTACTCCACAAATATTTGTGGATGGAAAACCTACAACCTTAACACTTGAACAAATTCCGGCAGATGCTATTCAGAGTGTTGAAATTATTACAAACGCTTCGGCAAAATTTGATGCGGGGGATAGTAATTCGGGCATCTTAAACATTGTACTTAAAAAGAATCGCAAGCCCGGTTATAACGGGAGTGTGCGTGCCGGAATCGGAACACGTTTGAAATATGTTTTTGGTGGAGATATTAACGTGAAAGAAGGGAAAATAAATGTGTTTGCCAGTGGCAATTTTGTGAAACGGCTTACTAACCCGCGAACCATTACTTTGCGTAACTCAAAAAGTGGAGGTACTGCTATAAATCAATATGGCAAAACCTTGCAAGAGAATCAATTTAACCACGGTCGTTTTGGAATAGATTATTTTATTAATAATCGAAACACCATTTCCATATCCGAAACAATTGTGGATGGTAAGATGAGTGTGGAGGATAAGACCACTAACGACAGTTTATTGTTGGGAACTTTGTACTCGCAGTATGAACGCAACAGCACTTCGCAAAACAAGTTTACCAATTACGGCACGCAATTAAGTTACAAGCATTTATTTCCCAAAAGCGGCGAAGAGCTTACAGCCGATTTAAATTACAATGCACCGCGAAATAGCAATACTGCTTCGTATCAAACTCAAAATTATTTTTCGGATTATACACCGAAAGGCTTAAAAACAGAGCAAAAAACAGAAGGTGGCGGCTATAATAAATTAATTGTGGGTCAAGTTGATTTTGTAAATCCCTTGAATGAAAAATCAAAAATAGAAGCAGGGGTAAGAGCTTCGGTGCGTAATTTTAAAAATGAAACCAATAATTATTTTTTGGTGGATTCGCTTAACGACTTTGTTTTCTTTCCAATAGTAAGTAGCAAATACAAGTTTACTGATAATATTTATGCGGCTTATGGAACCTATGCGAATTCAATTAAAAAACTTCTTTATCAAGTAGGATTGCGGGTAGAGAGCTCAGATTACACTGGGACCTTACTCGACAGGAATACTTCGTTTCGTATACAGTATCCATTAAGTTTATTTCCGAGTGCCTACCTCACATATAAGTTGCCCAAAAATCAGGACATGCAGCTGAATTATTCTCGTAAAATTAATCGCCCCAATTTTTTTCAATTGATGCCTTTTGCCGATTTTAGTGATCCTCAGAATATCAGTATTGGTAATGCAGCACTAAATCCTGAGTTTACGACAGCCGTTGATTTGGATTATCAAAAAATAACAGAGAAAGGGTTTAGCTTTTTAGCATCGGTTTATTACAAGTACACCAATAATTTAATTACTCGTTTTCAGTACCGCGATGTGGGGGCAAATGGAATTGACAGTGCCATTTACAATACATATAAAAACGCTAATTCCAGTGAGAGTTACGGATTGGAACTCACAGCAAAAACACCTATCGCAAAATGGTGGGAAATAATAACGAACCTGAATTTTTACAATTCTTCCATAAATGGAGGAAATATTGGCAATAACTTGTCAACCGAGCGTTTTAGCGCTTTTGGAAAAATGAATTGGAATTTTATTTTGCCTAAAAATATTACGCTTCAGTTATCAGGAGACTATCAAAGTAAAACCGTTTTACCGGCTGGAGGTTCAAGTGCAGGAAATACATTGGGGGGTGGGGGTAGAGGCATGGGTGGTGGAGGATTTGGAGGAGGAATGCGCGATCAACAATTGAGTTCATCACAGGGTTATATAAACCCCAACTATTCGATGGATGCGGCAGTAAAATGGGATTTTATAAAGAATGTTGCTAGTTTAAGTATTAGTATTAGCGATATTTTTAAAACAAAAAGATACAGTAGTTATTCTGAAACACCTTATTTTACACAGGATTATACGCGTACGCGCGATCAACAAGTAATTCGTGTAAACTTGAGTTACCGATTTGGAAAAATGGATGCCTCGCTCTTCAAACGAAAAAATAATAGAGTTGAAAGTGAAGGTATGCAAGGCATGTAGGCCAATGTTTTAGCGGCTTCCAAAAATAGCACTTCCAACGCGTACCATTGTACTTCCTTCTTCAATTGCCATTTTATAATCACCACTCATTCCCATACTCAGGATATGCAGGTCTATTTGTGGGCTGTCGATAGATTTGATTGCATCGAAAAAAACTTTTAAGGAATTAAACTCGTTTCTTACTTGAGCTGAATCCTCTGTAAAAGAAGCCATTCCCATGAGCCCCACAATTTTTATGTTTTGTAAAGCAAATAGCTCCTTGCTATTTAAAAGTGCTTCCGCTTCCTTAAAATCTAAACCAAATTTAGTGTCTTCATTTGCAATATAAATTTGAAGCAAGCAGTCGATTATTCGATTGTTTTTTTGGGCTTGTTTGTCAATTTCAACAAGTAGTTTAAGACTATCAACTGAGTGAATTAATTTTACAAAGGGTGCAATAAATTTTACTTTGTTTGTTTGCAAATGACCTATTAAATGCCATTCAATATCAGCTGGTAACAGCCCTTGCTTATCGCACATCTCCTGCACTTTGTTCTCGCCAAAAATTTTATGACCGGCAGTGTATACTTCCATCAACTTTTCGATGGGATGGGTTTTAGTTACAGCTACCAAGGTAACTTGTGGAGGAAGCTCGGATTTTATTTTGGAAAGATTGAGTTGAATGGACATATACTATAAGCTCTTAATTTTGTTGAGCGAAATTAAGCGTAATTTTTGTTATCGGAATGCGTTAAGAATTCTGTAAATTTGAATATCAATTTTTCTGTCATGAAAAGACTACCTTTTCTTTTTCTACCGCTCATTTTTTGTTTTCAAAGTTGCTCAAAGATAGTTAAGGATACTATTGATGGCCATGTTTTCGATAAGCAAAGTGGTTTGGCTCTTTCATGAGCAACAGTTAGTTTATACGAGCATCATTGTGCCGATTGTTCAAATCAAATGATGTCCGTTACAACAAATGAAAAGGGATATTTTAAAATTCGGGATCATCTCAAAAGAAATGAAAATTATTTCCTATCAGCTTCACAAACGGGCTATAAGGAGGAGCGATTATTTTTTAATGAAAAGGATAAATTTGGAGATGTGCTGATAAGTTTGCAGAAGTAAAATTTGGTAATAAATAAATTTTCAGTAGCGGTTAATTTATTAATAACCCAATTTCTTTAAACCAATTGGCAGCTAGCTCAACTTATAGAATATTTGAATGAATCTGGTACATTTTGGAGAAATAAATTAGGCATGAAAGAGATGCGAAGTAAAACTTCATTATTTTATAGAATTCTATTGTTTGTGTTACTTTTTTCCCAGTCCATAAACGCGCAATGGACTAGTCGAAAAAGTGGTACTGATAAAAATTTGCATGCGGTAAATTTCACAAGTGCTGAGGTTGGTTATACTGTGGGAGATGCGGGCACCATATTAAAAACAACTAATGCAGGAGTATGCTGGTCCAGTCAAACAAGTGGAGTAAGCAACAATTTGCAATCGGTAATTTTTACTGCAACTACCACAGGTTATGCAGTTGGTTCAAATGGGCTTATTCTTAAAACTAATAATGGAGGAAAGAATTGGGATATAAAATATAGTGGAACCGGTAATTTTTTGTCGGATGTATTTTTTACCGATACATTAACCGGATATAGTGTCGGAGGCAATGGAACAATTATAAAGACAATTGATGGAGGGGAGCATTGGATAAGCCAAGCGATTGACTCTGAGAATTTTTATAATTCAGTTTATTTTAGCAATGCAAACATTGGGTATATTGTTGGGTATGAGATCATATTAAAAACTACGAATGGTGGATCAAATTGGTCTGTTTTAAAAAGTTGGCATAGCTGGATGCCTATATTTCATGGCCTTTTTATGAACTTGACTTCTGTATGCTTTACCGATTCAATTCATGGTTACATTACAGGTTATGGATATGCGTATTCTATAAATGCTCAAACCATTTTAACGGATAGTTTTTTATTAAAAACAATCGATGGCGGACTAAACTGGACCGAGCAAGTAAGCAATGGAATATTATATGATATGCACTTTAAGGATGCTGAAAGTGGCTATGCTGCCGGAACCAGGGGGTCAATTGTAAAAACGATGGATTCCGGGAGTTTCTGGCAATCAGAACCCAATGGCATGGCCAACGATTTATTTTCAATTTGCTACATGGATTCAAACATGGCGTGTGCAGTTGGCAAGAAGGGTGTAATTTTAACTAGCAATGCTGCCGGTATACCTTGCATGGATGAAAGTGAAGTAATTTTTGATTGGCAGATTTATCCGAGTCCAACAAACACCAGCATTTCGTTTGAAGTTAGTGCATTGGATGAGAACAGTAGTTTTGTAATTTATGATATGCTAGGAAAGGAATTAAAAAGACAGACCATAGATAGTAAAATTACGCGTATTGATGTCAGTCTTTGGAATACGGGTATTTATTTTATTAAACTGGTAACAACCCAATTAACGGATGTTAGAAAGTTTATAAAGGAATAGTAATTTATTTTCCTAAACTATAAATTACCAATCCACTGCGCAGCTTGGGCTCTATCCAGGTTGTTTTTGGGGGCATGATGCAATTGTTGTCGGCAATATTTTTAAGTTGTTGCATACTTACCGGATACAATCCGAAAGCAACTTTAAATTTACCTTCATCCACTAATTCTTTTAATTTTTGCATGCCTTTTATACCTGAAACAAAACGCACGCGTTTATCGGTCTTTAAATCTTGAATGCCAAGTATAGGGTTTAAAATATGTTCGGATAAGATGGAAGCATCCAAACTTCCAACCGGGTCATTGTCATGCGTGGTGCCGCTTTTAGCGGTTAAGGAATACCAATTGCCCTCCACATACATACTTAGGTTATGTAATTTTGAAGCAGTGTAGTTATCGGAGCCCATTTTTTGCACTTCAAATTTTTCATTCAATTGCGTAATAAACGCATCTGTGGTTAAGCCATTCAAATCCTTAACAACACGATTAAAATCATAAATGTGCAATTGCTTTTCCGAAAAAAACACACACATAAAATAATTAAATCCTTCCTCACCGCTATAGTTTTTATTTGCTTCACGTTTTGATTTTCCAAGCAGGGCAGAGGAGGCGGATCGATGATGCCCATCGGCAATATATACCGCATCCATGTTAGAAAATTCATTTTCGATGATTTTTATTTTTTCAGGTGCATCAATCAACCACAATTTATGCCGCTCCTCATCGCGGGTGCTAAAATCGTATTCGGGACGTTCTGCAAGCGTTTCATCAAGGACTTTATTAATGGCAGCGTTATCCGGATAACTGATACAAACAGGTTCTGCATTAAAATCACATACTTCAAGGTATTCTTTAAATCTTGTTTCTTTTTCAGTTAAGGTTTGTTCGTGAATTTTTATTACTCCGTTAAAATAATCATCAATAGCTGCACAGGCAATGATTCCGGTATACACTTGATTGTTTTTAAACTGCTGATAGAGGTAAAAAGCAGGGCTTGCGTCTGCAACTAAATATTCCTTTTCAATAAATTCATTAAAATGGGCTTTTATTAAATGAAGGTAATTATCGTCTTGCTCACTGCCTTTGGTATGTGAAGGATAATCCGGTTTAATAATGTGTAAAAAAGTATAAGGATTACCTTTTAATTTTCCGCTTAACTCAGCCGGACTGTAAGTGTCAAAAGAGCGAGAAGCCACCAAATGCACCTTATCCCGCGAAGGCCGCAATGCTTTAAAAGGTTTTATGATAGCCATAGATTCAGTTTTTTTAGTACAAAGATATTAGTACAAAGTACAAAGATTTGAGGGATTAGATTTTAGTACAAAGTACACAGCTTTTAGATTTTAGATTTTAGAACAAAGTACAAAAAATTGAGATTTCACATAGGTGTAATTATTTTCAGTATTCAATATGGTGGACGCTGCACTCAAATTTCAAATTTCAAAACACACTTTGCAAATCTTATTACTCATATATCAAACTACACGAAACAAATCTTAGTACTAAAATCTTTGTACTTTGTACTAAAAATCACTTCAATCCCGCAATAATTTTTTCAGCCAATTCAATTCCGATTCTTTCTTGTGCTTCCTCTGTAGCTGCGCCAATGTGTGGAGTGAGCGAAATTTTTGGATGTGTTAAAATATCTTTTCTGGGTGTAGGTTCGTTTTCAAAAACATCTAAAGCCGCGTGTGCCACCTTACCTGAATTGAGTGCTTCAATTAAATCGCTTTCATCAATCACACCACCGCGGGAAGCGTTTACCAAACACACTCCATTTTTCATTTTTGCAATTTCATTTTTAGTTATCACTTTTCCGCTTGGAACGTGAAGCGTAATAAAATCGGAATGTTCAAGCACTTCGTCTAAACTAACTGTATCAATTTTAGAAACGATATTTCCTGCACCGTAAATAAAAACGGGAACTTCCACACTTTTAATAAATGGATCGTGTGCGATTACTTTCATACCACAACCTAAAGCAATTTTGGCAACCGATTGTCCAATGCGGCCAATACCAATAATGCCAAGCGTTTTGCCGCCTAACTCAATCCCTTTTGCATATTTTTTCTTTAATACATCAAATTGGGTATCGCCTTTTGCCGGCATTTCACGGTTGCTATCGTAAGTAAAGCGTGCCATATTAAAAAGTCCTGCAAATACCAATTCTGCCACTGAATGAGAGGAGGCAGCAGGTGTATTCACTACTTGAATTCCTTTACTTTTGGCATATTCCACATCAATGTTATCCATACCCACTCCACCGCGGCCGATAAGTTTCAAATTCGGACAAGCGTCAATCACATCCTTTCGAACTTTTGTGGCACTTCTAACGGTGAGTGCAACATAATTATTTTCATTAATGGCCTGCGCCAGATTTTCTTGTGCAACTTTATCTGTTACTACTGTAAAACCGGCTTTTTCCAGTATACTTTTCCCTTGTGCGTCGATACCATCGTTGGCTAATATTTTTTTCATGCGTTGTATTTCTTGTTTTTTCGTTTATCGGTATGCGAAAGTATAAAATCAATTTTATTCTTCTTGTGAATGTTTATCCGTAAGATAAAGTTCAATCAAACCCTCCGGAACATCAATTTTTAGTAGTTTGTTTTCGGTATCTACTTCTACAATAAAATCTTCATTTGCGGGTATTAAAATTTCTCTTCCATTATATTCAATTTCAAAAATTTCTTGCTGAGGATAGGGGACCACATTTCGTATTTTTCCCAAATTCCCAAATTTTTTATCTTCTACATCAAAGCCAATCATATCTTTGTATCGGATAAAACTATCGTCCACTTCAGGAAGCAAACTTTCGGGCAAATAAATGTCCTTCTTTTCCAATTGTTTGGTTGCTTCAATTGAATTAATATCCTCCAACTCCAGTATTGCTTCACCTTTTTTTCGATATGAAATTTTGCGCAAAAAATAGGGCACCAATTGATTGTTTACATCTAAAAATAAGCCTTCAATATCACCCAACAAATCATAATCTTCCATTAAGTTCTTTACCACCATTTCGCCTTTAAGTCCATGTGCTTTGCTGATCGTTCCGAAATAAAAGTGATTTTTGAATTTTGTCATGAGGAGGTGTTAAGGAGAAAAAAAAATCCCGAAATATTTCGGGACTTCACATTGTTTTAGTACGTGTATTATTTATCTAAATCTTCGAAGCTAATGTCGGTGCTTGAATTTTGAATGCCTTTATCCGCATTGTTTGCACGTCGCTCTGCAAAAGACTCTTGAGTGAAAGGTTGTTCTTTACGAATAAAGTTCATTCCTTCATTTAACCCTTCAATAAATTTGTCAAAATCTTCCTTGTAAACAAAAATTTTATGTTTGATGAAAGTAAATTTTCCATCGTCCGTAAATTGTTTTTTGCTTTCGGTAATGGTCAGATAATAATCGTTGGTCTTGGTGTTTTTCACATCAAAAAAATACGTCCGCTTACCAGCTCTAACTGACTTTGAGAAAATTTCTTCTTTGTCTTTGTTGTCAAATCCTTCCATAAATTGTGTTTGAGTACTTCGGTTTTTAAGAGTTAGTTTGAACAAAAATAGAAAATTATCTTAAATAACAAATTGGATAAAAAATTGTGCATCCTAAATTTTATGTTTCACTTACCAACTGCTTTTTATACAATTCAAAATAAATACCCTTTTTTGCCAAGAGATAAGCATGTGTTCCTTGTTCCACAATTTTACCTTCGGATAACACCAAAATGTGTGTTGCGCTAATTACGGATGAAACACGGTGGCTGATGATTACACTAAATTTTCCATGCATCTCACGATTCAGATTGTTCAATATTTTTCCTTCCGTTTCGGTATCCACAGCCGAAAGGCAATCGTCAAAAATTAAAAGCGATGGTGATTTAAGCAGTGCACGAGCAATCGACACACGTTGTTTTTGTCCTCCCGATAAGGTAATTCCTCTTTCTCCTAATAAGGCTTCAAACTTTTCGGGAAAGGCCACAATGTTGTCATAAATTACAGCACTTTTTGCTGCAGCAATTATACGCTCATCTGAAGCAAGTTCGTTTGCTAAACCAAAGGCTATATTGTTTTTTATGGATTCTGAAAAAAGGAAAACTTCTTGCGGCACATATCCGATTTGATTGCGATAAGAATTTACAGGAAGGCTTTTTAAATTTTTTCCATCTACCAATATTTCTCCTTCTTGCGGATCATACAATCTGCAAAGTAAATTCGCCAGACTCGATTTTCCTGAACCGGTTCTTCCAATTATTCCAAGCGATTCGCCTTTTTTAATACTAAAGCTGATGTTCGAAAGGGCTTGAATACCGGTATCCGGATACTTAAAACTAACGTTTTTGAATTCAATGCTTTCTTTAATGTTACTCATTTCTCCTGAACTTACAGGTATTTCAGGAGCAGTATTTAAAAATTCATTAATTCTAGCTTGCGAAGCCGCAGCTCTTTGAATAATTGAGGTTACCCATCCAAGTGAAGTTACCGGCCAAGTGAGCATGTTCACATACATCACAAATTCAGCAATATTTCCAATCGAAATTTTTCCGGCAATAGCTTGCTTCCCGCCAATGTAGATAGTGAAAAGTGTACTTAAACCAATTAATACGGTTACAATGGGTTGAAAATAGGCATCTGTTTTTACCAGATTCAACGAAAGATTTTTATAGGTTTCACTTTCAGATTCAAAAGTGGCACCCGAATATTTTTCACGGTTAAAAGCCTTTAAAACACGAATGCCTGAGAATGCTTCTTGCACATAAGAAGATAAGCGCGAAAGTTGTTGCTGAATTTTATCGCTTTTAAAATTTATGATGTTGCTTACCTTATAAATGCCATACGAAAGAAAGGGGAGAGGTAGCAAAATATAAACCGTAAGTTCCACATCAATGCGCAACATCGCTACAATTACTAGAATAAAAGTTACTAGTAAATTTATAGAATACATGATTGCAGGTCCAACATACATGCGAACCTGTCCAACATCCTCGCTGATACGAGCCATTAAATCTCCTGTATTGTTGCGCTTGTAGAACGATAAACTGAGCTTTTGGTAATGGTCAAATACTTCGTTTTTTTGATCATATTCTACTCTGCGCGACATCACAATAATGGTTTGCCGCATAAAAAACATAAACAATCCTTTTAAAAGAGAGGATAATACTACCAAAACAAAAAAGAGCAGAAATACTTTCGAAAAGCTGCCGAATAAATTACTTTGAAGTTCGGAACCTTTGTACTGATCATATATGCCTTTGCTTTCGGCAACAAAATCAATGGTAATGCGCGTGAGCTGAGCAGGGTATATAGCAAAAAGGTTAGAAATGGAAACAAATAAAATCCCAAAAAAGAAATGGAATTTGTATTTTAAAAAATAAGAATTGAGGCTAAAAAGTGCTTTCAATCGAGTTTAAAAAGTTGGCAGCGAAATTAGAGTTAATAATAATGCTTTACACGCAAAAAATGTAAGTCTGTCGAAAATCGCTGAATAGGGTTGTAGGATTAAAATTGATGCGTACATTTGGAAAAATTTAATCTATTAAACCCTTTAACAATAAAACATGAAAAAAATTACTTTACAAACTTTATTTATTGCCATTATTTCGCTACTTTCCATTTCATCTGCGAATGCTCAATTTCACGATGATTTTAGTCTTCCTAATGATACAGATGGGTTAAAGGCACGTGGTTACCTTCCTTATTTCCGTGGTGGAGCGCTTGGTACAGCTCCAATGTGGTTTCAAGGAAATCCAAACTTTCAACCTGCTTACAATGGTGCACCTGATTCTTTTGTGCAATCAAATTTTAACTCAGTTGCAGGCGCAACAGGAGTTACAATCGATAATTGGTTAGTTTTACCCGCATTGAATGTTAACATTGGTGATGCTATTTCATTTTATTCCATTAGCGTAACTAATTCAAATTTCCCGGATTCAATTCGTGTAATGTATTCTGATGCAGGAGATTCTATTCCGGAAGCTACTACTTGGGTTCAATTAGGAAACTTTGAAGTAACTACATCAGGTAACTGGGAATTGAAAACATTCTTTGTTGCTACTGCCGGTGCAAATGCACGTTTTGCAATACGTTATGCTGTTGCTGATGGTGGACCAAATGGAGCTAACAGTGATAATATTGGTATCGATGAAGTAAATGTTTACACGCCTTCAAGTGTTGATGGCGGTGTTTCTCAAATTAATACTGCTTCAGGTTGTGGCTTAACAAATGCTACTCCAATTGAAATTACAATTTCAAATTACGGTCTTTCTAAAATTGGAAATTTCCCTGTATCTTATAGCTTTAACGGTGGTGCTACCATTACTGAAAATTTTAACGATTCAATTGCAATTGGCGACACCGCTCATTTCGTTTTTGCTGCTACTGCCGATTTATCAGTTTCAGGTGATTATGCATTTTATTCAAACTCTGGTGTTGTTGCGGATGGAAATACCGCTAACGATGGCGACAGTGCAGTAATTAGCAATGTTACAGTTAACTTAACTGCAGGTGATCTTACCGAAGACTTCGAAGGTGCTTCTCTTCCATTAGGTTGGAATACCGAAGATGTGGATGGAACTGGATTTACTTGGGCTATTTCAAACGTAGGTAATATTTCTGCTGCTCAGTCTATAAGAGCTTTCGAAAATAACGTTAATGGTGCTTCGGAAGATTGGTTGTTTACTACTTGCGTAGAACTTCAATCAACAAATAATTATAAATTAACTTTCTATAAAAGATTATCACTTAATTATGCTGGTTCATTAGGTGTTTATGTGGGTACTGGCGATAACGTTCCTGCAATGACTCAAACCCTTGAAGCAGATGCTGCAATGACAGGTGATGGTATTTATTATGAAGATACTTTAACATTTACAGTTCCTACAACTGGTACTTATCACATAGGTTTTAAAGCTATCAATTCAGATGTAACCAACACTATCGCTTTGCGTTTGGATGATGTTTTATTGCATGATGCTGGTCCAGTTGGCGTGAAAGAAATTTCTTCTGATTTGGTTTCTATTTATCCAAACCCTTCTACAGGTCTTGTTAATTTTACAACCGTTTCAGGTTCAACTAAAATTGAAGTGTACAATGCAATGGGTGCATTGGTGTATACTGAATCAAAACTTGCTGCCGGTAAACATGCACTTGATTTAACTAATTTCTCAAAAGGAATTTATTCTATCAAAGCTACTAACGGAACTTCTGTTGATGTTAAAAAAGTTACCATTAACTAATTAGTTTATTCGTTTTTAATGAGAGGCGGGCATTTGTCCGCCTCTTTTTTTTTGAAATTATTTCAGGTATAAAAATTAGGCCTGCTCTTTTTACTTACCTTTGCGCGATTTTCAAAAATATGTTCGAACGATTTAAGAAAGCTGCCGACCCCAATTCAGAAATGTCGTTTCTCGACCATTTGGAAGCTTTGCGCTGGCATTTGGTGCGTGCTGCAATCGCCGTTTTTTCGCTTGCTATCCTCGCTTTCACTTACCGTGAGATAGTATTCGATAAAATTATTTTTGCGCCCCGTCATGCTGATTTTTGGACCTATGTGCAAATGTGCCGCCTGTCTAATTTTTTAGGCTTAGGTGATGCGCTTTGTATCAAAAACCTGAATTTTGAATTAATAAATACTGAACTCTCCGGCCAATTCACCATGCACATGTGGATTGCATTTGTGGCCGGTATAATATTAGGATTTCCTTATGTTATTTGGGAGATATGGCGCTTTGTAAAGCCCGGTTTAAAAGAAAGCGAACGCAAGTATACCACCGGAATCGTTTTTTTTACTACTTTTTTATTTGTGATAGGTGTAGTTTTCGGCTATTACATCATAGCACCATTATCAATTAATTTTTTAGGGAATTATCAAATTAGCAACGATGTAAAAAACATGATTGCAATGGATTCATTCATTTCAACCATCACCACCATAACCCTTGCATCTGGAATCGTGTTTGAGTTGCCCATATTGGTTTATTTTTTAACCAAGATTGGACTTATGTCACCCGAATTTATGCGCAAGTATAGAAAGCATGCAGTAATTGTAATTTTGATTGTGGCAGCTGTTATTACGCCATCTCCGGATATAACGTCACAATTATTAGTTGCATTTCCACTTTACCTGCTTTATGAAATAAGCATATTCGTCTCGATGTATGTGCTTAAAAAGGATAAAGCAAAACAGGATTAATTACCTGCTTCCGAAATAAGTTAAATTATAGTGCATCACAGCTTCCTTTCGCATTTTTTTACTGCGCACATTCAAAACAATGGAGGTAATTCCTGTACCAAGCGCAGCAACTGCTAGGATTCCTCCAAAAGCGAGATAGTTGGTGGGATAGGCACCGTAGTTGCCTGCAGATATGCTTCCGGCAATTAAAGTAATGTAGGAACCTACTCCAAGGGGAATAGGGGCAAAGGCCAAAAGCTTGGAAGTATGTTTATCGCTTTGCGCACTTTTCACCATTAAACTTAAAGGTTTATCGTTTTTGCTGAGTATCAATTCATCTACTTTTTTGGGGCTTAAACTAAAATAGCCAATGCTGTAATGATAACCGTCAATACTAATGGGAGAATCGGTTCGCATATCTTCTCTTGGGTTACGCTTTTTGGGAATCGGCGCAACCGCATAGTCATCTGTGGCAACTGGTTTTTCGTCTAAAAACAAATCCTTCGTTCCATTTTTATACCGAATCATAAATAGCTCTTTGCGCTCTAAGCTATAAATGGGGCCGTCTGGCAATTCTATTTTCTTAAATTTAATGAGTTGTGGTGTTACTTCTAATAATTGGGCTACAATTATATCCCCATTTCGTTTATAAATGGTGTCTTGCGCCCAAGTGTTTTTAACACCTAAACACATTAAAAAGGCAATAAAAAAAGGAAGTAGGAGCGACTTGTTTTTCATGTTTGTAAAAATAAAAAATCCCAACTCTTGGGTTGGGATTTTAAAGTATTATTCTTTTTTCTTAGAAGTTTTTGCTTTTGGAGCGGCTTCCTTTTTTGGAGCGGCTTCTTTTTTTGGTGCTGATTTTTTAACGGCAGCTTTTTTTTCTTTGGCCGGAGCAGCGGCAAGTCCCGGATTTACTGCGGCAACTTTTGAACCTACTCTTCTTCTTTTAACTCCATAAGAACCAATTGTAATTTTTCCTTTTTTGGATTTTTTATCTCCTTTTCCCATTTTAATTTTTTTATTAATGAATGGTGCAAATGTAATAAAATTATTTGCTCACTTTATTCTCCCGTTCGATTGTGCCATCAAGTTGCAAATACGATACAGTAATCGTCCAGCAACATTCGCATCCCAATCTCCTTCGCCACATCCCGTTTCATTTAAATCAAAACCAATAATTTTTCGGCCACTGCTTACCAGTTGCTCTATTAAATGCAAGGCTTCTTCAAATTCCATTCCGCCTGCAACCGGCGTTCCTGTATTGGGACAAAGTTTAGGATCTAATCCATCAATGTCAAAACTTAAATAAACCTTTTCAGGCAAATACGAAATAATTTGTTGATGCTGCTGCGCAATGCTGATGCCGTTGTAAGAATTGCGTTTCATATCACGGTCGTAAAAAGCCTTAACACGCCCATTCGAGCGCGCAATGTAGTTTACCTCTTCTTCGCAATAATCGCGGATCCCAACTTGCACCAATCCCGATACCCGCTCATTTTTTAATGCATTGTACATGATGGAGGCATGCGAAAACTCGAATCCTTCATAGGCTTCACGCAAGTCGCAGTGCGCATCCAATTGCAATATGGCAAAAGAATCATGCACTTCACTCAAGGCATTTATCAAACCCAGTGGTGTGCTGTGATCTCCACCCAAGCCAACCACTAATTTACCTTGCGAAATAAAATGCAAAGCACGTGCTTTTACCCATGCATTAAATGCAATCGTTTCGGCTAAAATTTCTTTTTGAATACGCTGAATATCGTGATGTTCGCTGCTACCACCATCCGCCAACACTGCAATGCATTCTTCCGCTTTTTGGCGTAATTCGGAACTTTTTTCAAACCAATCTTGCGGATATTCATCCATGGCAATGCCTAACTTCCAAGCATCTCTTATTGTTGGTTCATATAAATCGATTTGTCGTGAGGCCTCTAAAATATCTAGCGGAGCACTTGCTGTTCCGGGCTTGTAGCTTACTGTAACTTCCCACGGGAATGGAATAATTACCAATTCAGCTTCATCCGTGGTGAACGGCAATCCAAAAACTCCATTGTTATTATTTCCAACATCATTCGGATTAAAATCCTGTATCTTTTTTTCTTTAGAAGTCATCTTTTCAAAAATAAAAAACGCCTCACCCAAATTAATGAACGAGGCGTTTTTGCGAGTTAGTTTATTATTTAAATTTTATGCCGTATCCCAGGTTTTTCTCCGGGTCAAATATTATCCCATCTGCATCGGGGTATTGTTTTTTTACATTTTTAATCGCTTGTTTAAGCATTTCATTCAGTTTAGAACTTGTTCCGGAACCTACTTGTCCTAGCTTGTAATAAGCATCCACCGGTTCACTCATTATAAACACACTTAATCCATCCACTTGCTGTGGTTTTCCTAAATGATCACCGGCTGCTAAGCTAGTCAGGGAAATGGTTAGTACAAAAAGTACAATGCTTAATTTTTTCATGTCTCCAGCGTATATAATTAATAGTTTTTTAATTTTTCTTTAATCGCATTCATTTTTTCGGTTTGCTCAGTTCTAGCATACAAGGATTTTAGTGTATTTAGCAAATCCTTAAAGGTAACTTTATCCTCCGAGCCAACTTGTTCCGCTTTTTCTAAATAGGGGAGTGATTGCTTAAAAATATCGTCTACTTTTACCATTGCTGCTCTGTATTTCGCATCATCTTTAATATCGTTTGCCAAACTGGTTTGCTTGGCACCACGATTAAAATACAAGGCTCCTAAGTTATATAAGGCATCAAAATAGTCCGGCTTAATTTCAATTGCTTTTTTATATGCTGCTTCAGCATTCTCGTATTGCTCTAACTTATCGTAAATGGTACCCAAGGCAAAATGCAAAGTTTGATTAGTAGGGTCATTTTTAATCGCTAAATCAAGGTTTGCGAGGGCTTCTTTATCTTTACCGGCTTTTAAATAAAAGTTTAATTCTTCAATAATTAAGTCTTTATCGTTCGGAAAAGCTTTACGACCTGCAGCAATAGTTGCCAAGTATTTTTCGGTGTTGTTTTCCTTGTTATACACCGCAGCCAACATGGAATAGTTACGCGCACCATCAGCCGCTCCTCCATAATTCATATCAATCAATTGCTGAAAATAAAGCTTGGCCTTATCGGTCATATTCCCTCTATCAGCCGCTAAGGAAGCATTAAAAATAGCATTCGAATCAATTTTGTTGAAGCTCTCCTTGTTAATTTGTATTGATTTTTCGAAGTATTCAACTGCTTTTCCATAATTCTTTTCATTAAAAAAGGCAACGCCTGTGTTTAAGAAGGAATTGGCACAATACATCAAGTTACCGGGTGCTTCAGTGTACACCTTTTTTTCGTCATACTTAATGGTTTGCTGATAAGCTTTTGCTGCTTCCTCCAGCGGATTCGGGCTTAATGCTTTCGCTTTTTCATCTTTGCTATCGCTGATAGCTTGATAAATTTGAGCACGATTAATCCACATCTTCGCTTTGGTTTTTGTTTCCTCATGCTCTGTAGCTAAATCGATATACTTTTTAGCTTCTGCCAAATCGCTGGCATTTTTATCTTTCATAAAATACCCAAAATAATTTATCGCACTTACGATATTCTTATTTTGTGCATTTACGAGTGTTGATAGTCCTACTAAGGCCAGTAAAACAACTGCTTTCTTCATACATGTATTTTATTTAGGGTTATTTATTATCTTCTTCTGTTGCGGGATTGCTTCCGGTTGTATCCTGCTCATCATTGTTTTCTCCGGTCATATCTGTTCCTTCTGCAACAATTGGATTACCGTTTTCATCCAAGGAAATTTCCTCTTCCGGCTCGGCATCTACTTTTGCAACCGCGGCAATTTCGTCGTTCTTGCCTAAGTCAATAAACTTAACACCTTGAGTAGCGCGACCAATTACACGTAAATCAGCTACAGCTAAACGAATGGTAATACCCGATTTATTAATAATCATGATATCGTTTTCATCGGTAACATCTTTAAGCGCAATTAAATTACCGGTTTTTTCGGTGATGTTGATGGTTTTTACCCCTTTACCGCCACGGTTTGTAACACGGTACTCATCTATGTCAGAGCGCTTACCATAACCGGTTTCAGAAACAACCAATACATTGCTTTTTGGGTCACTGATACAAATCATACCAATTACCTCATCCGTTTCAGAACCTAAGCGAATACCACGCACTCCGGTTGCATTACGACCAATGGCACGTGCTTTTTCTTCTGGGAATCGAACTAGCTTACCTGCTTTAGATGCCAACATAATTTCGTTGCTACCGTTGGTTAATTTTGCTTCCAACAATGTATCTCCATCTTTTACATTAATGGCATTAATACCATTTTGACGAGGACGGGAGTAAGCTTTCAGACTTGTTTTTTTGATGGTACCTTTTTTAGTACACATAATAATGAAGTTATTGTTCAAATATTCTTCATCCGTTAAGTCTTTCACATTAATGTAAGCCTTAATCTTATCGTCAGGAGCAATGTTCAATAGGTTTTGAATGGCGCGGCCTTTACTTTGTTTGGTGCCTTCAGGAATCTCAAAAGCACGCATCCAGTAGCATTTACCTTGCTCGGTAAAAAACAATAAATAGTTATGGGTACTTGCCGTGAATAAATGTTCTAAGAAATCCTCCTCACGGGTGGCACTTCCTTTAGAGCCTTTTCCACCGCGATTTTGAGTTTTATATTCGCTTAACTGTGTCCTTTTAATATAGCCCAAATGTGAAACCGTAATAACAATTTCCTCATCTGCAATCATATCTTCAATTCTAAAATCCTCCGCAGAGTACACGATTTCAGATTTGCGGGCATCGCCATACTTTTCTTTCAGCTCTAATAACTCATCTTTTATGATTTGCATGCGTAAGCCTTCATCCGCTAAAATGGATTTCAAGAAGGCAATTGTTTTCATTAATTCGGTATACTCATCTTTAATCTTATCTCTCTCTAAACCAGTGAGTACACGTAAGCGCATCTCAAGTATTGCTTTAGCTTGAATTTCGCTTAATCCGAAGCTCGCCATCAAGCCATCTTGAGCCGCCTGAGGGGTAGCTGATTCACGAATCATCTTAATTACTTCGTCCAAATGGTCGAGGGCAATTAAATAACCTTCTAAGATATGTGCTCTCTTTTCGGCCTGAGCCAATTCGAATTTTGTTCTGCGAATAACCACTTCATGACGGTGCTCCACGAAATGATGCAACATGTCTTTCAAGTTCAGCATCATTGGCCGACCTTTTACCAAAGCAATGTTGTTAACGCTGAACGAAGTCTGTAATTCGGTGTATTTGAATAGTTTGTTAACCACTACATTCGTGATGGCATCCTTTTTAACTTCATACACAATGCGCATTCCGCTGCGGTCGCTTTCGTCAAAAATATTGCTGATGCCTTCTATCTTTTTATCGTTAACCAAATCAGCAGTCTTCTTAATCATTTCCGCCTTGTTGATTTGATACGGAATTTCAGTTACAATAATGCGCTCTCTTCCGGAAGCAGTTGTTTCGATAGTATGTTGCGCACGAAGCACAATTCTACCTCTTCCTGTTTCAAAAGCACTGCGCACACCATCGTATCCATAAATAATACCACCAGTAGGAAAATCAGGTGCTTTAATATGCTGCATTAAACCTGCAATATCTATTTCACGATTGTCGATGTAAGCAATGGTTGCATCCACTACTTCACGTAAATTATGTGGTGGCATATTGGTGGCCATACCTACAGCAATACCCGAGGCGCCATTTAATAATAAGTTAGGCAATTTAGAAGGCAAAACGGTAGGCTCTTCCAAGGAATCATCAAAGTTCAAACGAAAATCAACGGTATCCTTCTCAATATCGGCCAACATTTCTTCTGCAATCTTTTTTAAGCGGGCCTCAGTATAACGCATTGCAGCCGGACTATCTCCATCCACCGAACCAAAGTTACCTTGACCATCCACTAAGGGATAGCGTAAACTCCATTCTTGCGCCATACGCACCATCGCATCGTATACAGAAGTATCGCCATGCGGGTGATATTTTCCTAAAACCTCTCCAACAATTCTTGCTGATTTTTTATAAGGTCGGTTGCTAAACACGCCAAGGTCGAGCATTCCGTAAAGTACTCTTCGGTGAACCGGTTTCAATCCGTCACGTACATCGGGTAATGCACGGCTCACAATTACCGACATCGAATAATCGATGTAAGCGGTTTTCATTTCTTCTTCAATGTTAATCTTAATAATTCTTTCTCCGTCTGCCATTTTATCCGTTAAATTAGTTTTGCATTAAGTTTGTTAATTTCCTTAAAAATTTGAAGCCCGAAGATACACAAAATAGGAGCACGGAAAGCCAAAAAAATCAAGGCAATTTATTAACAATTTCTTTGTTTAAAAATTGAATTTGTTGAAAAAAAAGCTCACTTTTGTTTGTATAATTTTGAATTGTTCAAAAAATAGTTTTGATTTGCTGAACACAGTGGGTACTTCAAGCGTATATAGTGTAACAGTTTAAAAAAGAAATTTATGGAAGCGAAATTTTCACCCCGGGTTAAAGACGTTATCACCTACAGCAGGGAAGAGGCGTTGCGATTAGGTCACGACTATATTGGCACAGAACATTTATTGCTGGGAATTATCAGAGACGGCGAAGGAATGGCGATAAAAATTATGCAAGCTTTGGGTGTAAACCTGACTGAATTGCGCAGATTTATTGAGCAATCCATAAAAACTCCTGCCAAGCCCACCAACAATTTACAAAACATTCCACTTATTAAGCAAGCGGAAAAGGCTTTGAAAATTACTTATCTGGAAGCAAAAGTGTTTAAGAGTGCCATGATTGGAACCGAGCATTTGTTGCTCTCCATCTTAAAAGTGGAAGACAATTTGGCTGCTTCCATATTAGCAAAGTTTAATGTGGATTATGAAGCGGTGAAAGCAGAATTGGAATTATTGCTTACCAACCCTGATGCTTCCTCAATGGGTGATGCTCCCCGAGCTGATTTGCCGGGAAGTGCCAGCGAAGACGATGATGCAGATGATGCAAGCAGCTTTACACAAGGTGCTAAAAAACCGGTTGATCCCAAATCAAAAACTCCGGTACTTGATAATTTTGGACGTGATTTAACTAAAGCAGCTGAAGAAGATAAATTAGACCCAATTGTAGGCCGCGAGAAAGAAATTGAACGCGTTTCTCAAATTCTTAGCCGCCGAAAAAAGAACAATCCCATTTTAATTGGTGAGCCGGGAGTTGGAAAATCAGCTATTGCCGAAGGTTTGGCTTTGCGCATTGTTCAGAAAAAAGTATCGCGCACCTTATTTGGAAAGCGCGTCGTTACCTTGGATTTAGCCTCTTTAGTTGCGGGAACAAAATACCGCGGACAGTTTGAAGAGCGCATGAAGGCGGTAATGAACGAATTGGAAAAATCGCCGGATGTGATTTTGTTTATTGATGAAATACATACCATTATCGGTGCAGGCGGTGCTTCGGGATCTTTAGATGCCAGCAACATGTTTAAGCCGGCTTTAGCCAGAGGTGAAATTCAATGCATTGGAGCCACTACTTTAGATGAATACCGTCAATACATCGAAAAAGATGGAGCATTAGAAAGACGTTTTCAGAAGGTGCTTGTGGAACCAGCCAATGAAGAAGAATCCTTAGAAATTTTAAAAAACATCAAAGAAAAATACGAAGACCATCACAACGTAACTTATACGGATGAGGCATTAAAAGCTTGTGTAACGCTTACACAACGCTACCTCAGCGATCGCCACCTTCCCGATAAGGCTATTGATGCCATGGATGAAGTAGGAGCGAGGGTGCACATTACCAACATTAATGTACCACAAAATGTGATTGATATTGAGAAGAAATTAGAGGAAGTTAAATCTCAAAAAAATAAAGTTGTTCGCAGCCAGAAATACGAAGAAGCTGCAAAATTGCGTGATACAGAGCGCCAATTGCTCGAACAATTAGAAGCAGCAAAAAAAGTGTGGGAGGAAGAAACCAAGAACAACCGAGAAATGGTGAGCGAAGATAATGTTGCGGAAGTGGTAGCCATGATGACAGGTGTGCCGGTGCAACGTATCGCTCAAAATGAAAGCTCTCGTTTGTTAACCATGTACGATTCCATTCACGGTAAAGTAATTGGACAAGACGATGCCATTCGCAAAATTGTAAAGGCCATTCAGCGTAACCGTGCCGGTTTAAAAGATCCGAACAAACCTATTGGTTCTTTTATTTTCTTAGGTCCTACCGGTGTAGGAAAAACGCAATTAGCAAAGATTTTAAGTAAGTATTTGTTTGATAGTGATGATGCCTTGGTGCGCATTGACATGAGCGAATACATGGAAAAATTTGCGGTTTCACGTTTAATTGGGGCACCTCCGGGATATGTGGGTTATGAAGAAGGCGGACAGTTAACTGAAAAAATTCGCAGAAAGCCGTATTCAGTTGTGTTGTTAGACGAAATTGAAAAGGCGCATCCGGATGTATTTAATTTATTGCTTCAAGCTTTGGATGATGGACAATTGACGGATAGTTTGGGAAGAAAAATTGATTTTAAAAATACCATCATCATCATGACTTCCAACATTGGTTCACGCCAATTGAAAGATTTTGGACAGGGTGTTGGATTTACCACAGCGGCAAAATCAGGCGCAAGCGATGCCAATGCTAAAAGTGTGATTGAAAATGCATTAAAAAAAGCATTTGCACCGGAATTCTTGAATCGGATTGATGATGTGGTAATATTTAATTCACTTAGCCGCGAAGACATACACCAAATTATTGATATTGAATTGGCGAATTTATATGGTAGAATCGACACTTTAGGCTTTAAGATTAAGATGACAGAAGAGGCCAAAGATTTTATTGCTGAAAAGGGCTACGATAGCAGTTTTGGAGCACGTCCATTAAAAAGGGCAATTCAAAAATACTTGGAAGATCCTTTAGCTGAAGAAATCATAAAATCAAAACTGAGTGAAGGCGATGTGATTGATGTGGGCTTTGATGCCGAGAAAAAGGAAATCACTCTTAAAGTAACTAAGGGTAAGAAAAAGAAAGCCAAAGAGGAATAGTCTGTATAAAATTATAAAGCCCTCAGCGATTAAAATTCGCTGGGGGCTTTTTCTTTTGAGCCTTTTAGAAAGAAATGTAATAAAGACTTCAAATGAATCTTATTGCGGTTCGCAGTTTCAAAAGCAGCTCTATATGAAAAGATTGCTTAGTTCCTCGCAATGACAGTCCCTATTAACGTCATTGCGCGGTTGAGGAGCTTTCAAAGCAATCTTTTGCTATGGTGTGCACTTTTCTATTCAAAAGATTGCTTCGTGCCTCGCAATGACGGGTGAAATTTTATTATTTCGTTAAGGTCATCAATTTAGAATCTATTTGCTTACCATCAATTAGCAAGTGATATACGTAGGTTCCTGATGTGAGAGAATTTGCTGCTACTTCCACTTGTCCCATTCCTCTTGTTAAGATATCGATGCTTTTTACAGCAGTTCCATCCAGCATATAAATTTTAATCGCTGCTTTTGATGCGGATTTTGGGATGTAAAATGAGATGGTAGATTTTTCGGTAAAGGGGTTGGGTACATTTTGTTGAAGTGTCGCAATTTCTGCCGAGTTGGAGCCTGTGGTGTTTGTGCTGGATTTACTTTCGAAGCTGGTACAACACTGACTTAAAGCTTGCTCAAACTCGCTTTGTTTGCGGCTTAATTCAGCTAATTCGGACTTCAGTGTGCTTACTTCAGTTGATTTTTCTTCAATTTGTTTTTGCTGTTCTTTCATAGCCTCCACCAACACCGGAACTAAACCTTCGTAGTTAACAGCCAAAAAGTCGTTGTCGGTTTTAATGACCAATTCGGGAAAATATTTTTGAATATCCTGAGCAATAAAGCCATAAGATTTTGCATCCGGGAATTGCATTTCTGGATAGGCTTCGGTATTATATTCGTACTGCAAACCATTGAGTTTTAAAACATGCTCTAATGAACCTTTTAATGGCTCAATATTTTTTTTGAATTTTTTATCAGAGGCAATAAAAATTCCGCCGGAAGCCAATCCGCTTCCATAAACCGTTAATGCTAAACGATAGCAATTACAACCGTTAGATGAAATGGCAAGTGGTGGCCCGGCAATACCAACGCCCGAATGTTTACCGGAGCTGCAATTGGCTAAATTGGTGCTTTGTTGAATAATGCTGCATCCAAGTTTATTGTCGTTTGTCCAAAAAGGAATAAAATTAGGTGTGGTGCAAGTTGCGCTTAAACCTAGATTTTGCGGCAGCCCATTTAGGTAAGTGATATTTCCTGCATCGTCGGAAACGAGGGTACGTGTAGCAGGGATGAGCTGCAAGTCTTCGAATTTTACACGTGTGGAATGGTCGTTTGGCGAGGTTGTGTAATCACCTACATGTAAATTAGCAAGGGGGCCATGTGTTGTTCCCATTGTTACGGAATAATCTTGAGCAGCAGAACCATTTCCCAGTACCATGCAGTTGTTGCAATTGGCAGTTGCACCGGCACCCAAAGCAGCAGCATTGTTGTGATTTGAGCCTGCAATGGAAGCATCCTTTCCGAGTAATGTGCAATCGAATGAACCGGGACCATTGCTTTTAGTTAACTTTCCAATAAAAGTATTCCCACTGCCGGTATAAACGCCAAAACCGGCACTGTCGCCCATAAAGGTATTGTCGGATCCGGTAGTTACCGAATCGCCGCTATTGTAGCCAAAAAATGAATTATAGCCACCTGTTGTTACAGCATAACCTGAACGCCCGCCAATAAAGGTATTGTTTGTGCCGGAGCTGAGCAAGTGCGCGCTATATGTACCCATGGCAACGTTGCTAAATCCGGTGGTGAAAAAGCGACCGGTATTTTTTCCAATAAAAATATTTTCGGTACCGGTTGCATTATCCCCGTATCCGGTATGCCAACCAATAGCAATATTATATGAGCCTAAATTGGCATATCCGGCTAGTTTTCCTAAAAATACATTCCCTGTGCCATTCGTGTTCATAAAGCCGCATTGAAATCCCATAAAGGTATTGTTGAATCCGCCAATCATGGAATAACCCGACCAGGTTCCCACAAAAGTATTATTTCCTCCACTGGTAATGTTCCAACCGGAGCGGCTTCCAATGAGTGTGTTGTTAAATGTCATGCTGCTGTGACCTGCTCTGTAACCCACATGGGTGTTTGAACCCGCTGTGTTATTGAGTGCTGTTTCGTGTCCAATAAAAACATTTTCGCCCTGCCCGCCAAGAATACTGGTAGTAACCTGATTATTGTTAGCCGGACTATTTTGCACCCCCAAAGCAGGTGGCCAAAAGGTATTGGATTGTGCGTTGGCCATTGTACTGAAGCAAATTAAAAATGCTAAAAAGGCTTGCGCGAATTTGTTTGATTTAAGTTTTTGGTAATGAATATGCATAGTGATTATTTTTTGAAGATACCTACTTATGCGCTTTTCGGTGTTGGCGGTTAGAAAGTCGTTAACTAACACTCAAATATTCTATTAATCTTGAACTAATTCAAATGGAATTTTACGAGCCTTTGATTTTAGTCGATGAGTGGGAATGACTATAAATCAAGAATTGATTTTTAAATCATCTCTTTAATTTTTTAGAACAATATTATACATGTAATTTGCATTTGCGACAGGGATGGAACGGCCTGTTTGAGCTCTTTTGCGCCGGCTTTTCCGCCCAGCAAAAAGCGAGTAGTGACAGCCCGGTACCGCCTTTTTTGGAGGCGGTAGTCGCCCAAATGAAATCGCAAATTAGTTTATTAAACCGGCTTTTCCGACAAAAATTTGTCGTGCAATGCTTCCTCTGCCTTCGCTGAAATAGGCATCGTTATTTTGATTGGAATGCACTATTAACTTTTGCACCGAATCGGCTGGGTAGGCCAACACATTTATGGCTTGCGCCTGATTGTTTCCTTGAATAGTTAAGCTGTAAAGCGGTGATGCATTGGGTGTATAGCCTTCGACAAAGGCTGCACATTTTAGGGTTTCGAGCGTGGTTAAATATTGATTCACTTTGGTGGAATCGGCCGGCACTCCATTCAGCAGCCATTGGTTGTTTTGCTTATTGAGCACAAAACTGCTGTCGCTGGGATAGGTAAATGTTAGGCTGGTCCAATTACTTTTATTTCCACTAATGACCGTTTTCTTACGCCAAGTGTTAAGTCCTTCGTTCATTAATAGCGACATGTAGCCCTCCACCGCATACACCGGTTCTTCTGCTGTATTTCGAATATACGACATCCCATTGCGTGAGGAGGCATTATAGCTAAACTTTCCGAGCATAAAATCATAGGTTTGATTGTTGGTTACAAATTTTATGCGCGTTCCTGCGGTATCGTCAATTTGCAAGTTTTTCCAGCCGGATTTGTCTTGCGCCCCTAAACTCAAGGCTTTTACGTTTACAAATGCGGCTAATAAATTGCGCACAGCGTCGTTGTCGGCACTTGTTTTAAGCTTATCGAATTGCAGCTCCCAATTTTTTCCGTTGCGATTGATTTTAATTTCTTTGCCTTTTTCTTGTTTAGGATAAATTAAAATTTGGTTTACGGAAGTACTGTCGATATTGGCAAACGCTTCGTTAAAGGTATTGTCGGTTTTATCTGATTGAAATTTGCTGAGCGCCAGAATGGCAAGTAAAACAGCAATTACTAGGAGGAGTATTTTTGTGTTGAATATTTTTGACATCGTTTTTGTAAATTGAATTTCTTAATTGAAAAAATCTTCTTCCATGCGGCGCACACGCTGACTTCGCTTTAGTTGCATGCGGATAAAACCATAGGCAATGATGAGTAAAATGGGCAGCAAAAAATTGAAGTATTTGTAAAATGTTTTCGTACCCTCTTCGGTTTGATCGAGTGGGCGCGAAGTAACACCTTTGGTGCGGAGTTCAATTAATCCGGTATCGTCCGAAAGCCAATCGATTGCGTTTACTAATAAATTCACATTATCGGGTGGCAATTGTTGCGCCGCCTGCTGACCTTCGCCATTCACCGCAAAATCGCCGTTGGCAATCACCACCATTTTTGAAGCGGCACCGCCCGCAATATTTCCGCTCACTGCAGCTCCAATGGTTAAGTGATGTAAGGGGAAATCGGCATTGGTCCATTGTTTTTGCACATTAAAAAATGAATTTGACTGCTGAGTACCTGATTTATCGCTGGATTTAAGGATAGGGATAAACTTAAGGGAGGAATCGCCGGTATATTTAATTGGACTTGGAAAACGTAAAACTACTTGCTCCAAGCCTTTTGTAACCGGATGGTCTTCGAATTTATTGATAAGTGGAAAATACGGAAATTGCATTTGCGTGTTAAACGAAAATCCGCCTTGCTGCTGCATTACGTTCACATTGCCGCACAAGGCATCCACGATTATTTGATCTTCGATGTTAATTTTCTTTAGAGCCAACCAATCTTCCAAGCCGGTGTGTCGCGCCGTACCAGTGGCTTTGCTTAAGTCGGCATTTTCGTGGCTGTAAGCAATGAATACATTTTTTCCTTTGGCCATAAACTGCTCAATGTGCTGTAAATCGCTTTGCGGGAAGGTGTCTTTGGGGTCAATAATGGCAAGGGTTTTAATTTGGTCGGAGAGGGGAGTGCTGTCGTTTAAAGTAACTGTTTGTACTTCATACAATACCGCCAACGCGCTGTAAGCTTGCTGGAGCGCTTGCAAATTGGGTTCGCCATGGCCTTGGAGCAGGCCTATAACCGGTTTGTTTTGCACCGACAATTTTTTTATGCTCGAGGAAAGCGCAAACTCCATGGCTGCTCCGGGTTGCATAAAGGGGATAACTTCAGTACGATCGCCCATTTGCAATTCCGCACCTAAATAGGCTTTTTGTTGCTTTACCTGATCTTTTTCGCGTACATTAATCATGACGGGTTGTATACCTGCTTGAGCTGCTTGTTGCTCTATTTCTTCCTTTTCATTCGGATTGATGAATTGATACACAATTTTGCCATTAGAACGATTGGCATATTCCACCAATAACTCTTTAAAATCACGACGGGTTTTGGCCACATCAGGCGGTAAATTTTCGGAGAAATAAGCTTTAACTGTAACCGGTTGAGTTAAGCTGCTTAATATATCGGTAGTGGCTTTATTGAGCGTATAGCGCTTGTCAGCTGTAAAGTCGAGTCGGAAAAAATACCGGTCTGAAAGCACGTTAATAAGCACCAATACGCCAAGGGAGAGAAGTATAAAGTTGAGTATAGATTTTTTTGTTTTCATACGGATTATTCTGCGATGTTTCGTTTTGATAAGGTAATTTCAGATAAAATAAGTCCAAGAAATATTACAGAGAAAAAATACACCAGGTCTTTGCTATCGATTACTCCCCTGGAAATGGATTCAAAGTGCGAGGATAGGCTCAAGTAGTTGAAGAATCCACCAATGGTGCCGGTAAAACTTTGTGCCAATACATCAAAAATTACATGGAAAAATATGCCGATAAAAATTGCCAATAAAAAGGCAACAATCTGGTTGTTGGTAATGCTGCTGGTGAATATTCCGATACTGATGTAGGTTGCCGACATGAGCAATAGTCCCAAGTATCCGGCCCAAACTGAGCCATGGTCGATGGGACCGAGTTTCCATACCGAAATATAATAGGGCAATGTAAGCGCAAGCGCGAGACCAATAAGCACCAAGCAAGCCAAAAATTTTCCGAAAATTACTTGCCAGTCGGTTACTGCTTTTGTAAGTAGTAATTCGATGGTACCGGATTTGTTTTCTTCGGCCAGCATGCGCATGGTTATGGCGGGGATAAAAAAGAAAAGGGTCCAATAGGCAATGCTGAAAAATACTTGTAAATCGGCTTGGTTCCGAAGAAATATATCGGCGCCATAGAGCCAAGTAAAAAATCCGCTGAAGCCTAAAAAAGCCACCAACATGATATACGCCATAAGCGAATCGAAAAAAGAGGCGAGTTCGCGTTTTGCAATAATCCAAATTTTATTCATAGTTCAAATTAATTGTTTTAGGTAGTTTAGGTTTTACATTTATGGGTAATCCTTAAAATTTAATTATTTAATAATTCGATAAAAAAACTCAATTTTCGTTATAAATCTGCGTTCTGTTCCACCCCCTGCCCCCGCCAGCGGGGGATATTCTTGAATCGCAACTGAACGAATTGAATTCAAAAATTCAATGACTCAATATTTAAATAACTCAATAGCTCAAAAAAATAAATCATAATAAAAACTCAATCTTCATAATAAATCCGCGTTCAATTCCACCCCCAACCCCCGCCAGCGGGGGATATTCTTAAATCGCAACTGTTTTTATTGAATTCAATAATTCAATAAATTAATAACTCAATAACTCTCCTTCGACTTCGCTCAGGATGACATCAGAACTCAACAACTATTTCACCGTAAGGTCTCTGAACAGGTCTTCCAGCTTGGTTTCTATGGGTGTCATTTCGGTGAGCACCCAATTGTTTTTTACACAGAGTGAAAATATATCTCTTTTGTTTCCATAATCACCGCGGCTTTGCACTTCGTAGCAGTTTTCGATTCCGCGAATGGGATCTACGAGACCAACATGAGGCAAGGCTTGTAATTGTTGGATGATGTCATTTCTATGCCCGTCTTCAATGCGAACCTTTAGCAATTCACGCCCTTGAGATTGTTTTCTCAAGTTTTCGGAAGTGCCATCTGCTGCAATTTTTCCTTTGCTGATGATTAAAATTCGGTCGCATGTGGCTTCTACTTCAGGTAAGATATGTGTACTAAGAATAACCGTTTTTTCTTTTCCCAGTTCTTTTATAAGGCGACGAATTTCTACGATTTGATTGGGATCCAAACCGGTTGTGGGTTCATCTAAAATTAAAACCCTGGGGTCATGAATCATAGCCTGAGCTAAACCTACACGCTGGCGATATCCTTTAGAAAGCTCCCCAATTTTTTTATGCTTTTCGGCCATCAAACCGCAGGTTAAAATCATTTCTTGAATGCGGCCTCTGATACGACTTTTAGGCACACCTTGGATGGCAGCCGAAAATTTTAAATAATCAATCACCGGCATGTCGAGGTACAAGGGGTTGTTTTCGGGCAAATACCCAATTAGTTTTTTTACTTCCTCCGGATTTTCCCTTACTGAATACTGGCCAATGCGCGCTTCTCCTTTATTGGGGGCTATTAAGCCGGCAAGAATTTTCATCGTAGTAGTTTTTCCTGCACCGTTGGGGCCAAGAAAACCAAGTACTTCGCCTGTTTTTACATGAAATGAAATGTTGTCGACAGCCTTTTGAGGACCATATTTTTTGGTGAGATTTTCAATAACTATATCCATATAATAGGTATCAATTTGTATTAAAATCGGGAGGCAAATATTTTTTAAAAATGTTTTTTTTCAAAATGGATTTTTTTAAAAAATGTTAAATTGCGCAATGCATAAGCGCAATACATGAATATTACGCTTGCTTATTTATGACTATTTTTGAATCCTAATTTTATTTATGAAAAGAAATATCTTGTTTTTAGCTTCATTCCTGTTGTTCACTGGTTTAATGAGTAAAGCCCAAACCGAAAAGCACCTCAAGAATATTCAACAACTCACCTTTGGTGGCGATAATGCCGAAGCTTATTTTAGCTTTGATGATAAAAATTTATCCTTTCAATCCAACAATAAAAATTGGGGTTTGCAGTGTGATCAGATTTTTAATTTGAATATTGAAGCTGCAGCGAAAGATACTGCATACCATCCTAAATTAATAAGCACCGGTAATGGACGCACAACCTGTTCTTATTTTATGAAAGATGGGAAACATATTTTATATGCTTCTACGCATGCAGCGGATAAGGCTTGTCCGCCCAATCCTGCTCCACGTGCCGATCATAAATATTTGTGGGCGGTGTATGAATCGTTTGATATATATGTGGCCGATTTAAATGGCACAATTACCACCCAATTAACGAATAGCCCCGGTTATGATGCCGAAGCAACGCTATCGCCCGACGGAAATAAAATTGTATTTACCAGCATTCGCAGTGGCGATATGGAATTGTGGACCATGGATGTATACGGAAATAATTTAAAGCAAGTAACCAATGGTTTGGGTTACGACGGTGGCGCCTTCTTTTCGCCGGATGGGAAAAAATTAGTGTTTCGCGCATCACGCCCTCAAACGGAAGTGGAGCAAAAGGAGTATAAAGATTTATTGGCTCAAGGGCTTGTAATGCCTACCAATATGGAAATTTATACTTGCAATGTAGATGGTTCGGATTTGAAACAAATAACGCATTTGGGTAAAGCCAATTGGGCGCCGTATTTTTTACCGGATGGAAATAAAATTATTTTTTCGAGTAATCATGACGCTGAGCGCGGATATAATTTTAATTTATTTACCGTGAACCTGGATGGAAGTGGTTTAGAAAAAATAACGCAGGAGAGCAATTTTAACGCATTTCCAATGTTTTCGAGAGATGGTAAGAAAATTGTGTTCTCATCAAATCGCAACAATCACGGCTCACACGATACCAATTTATTTATTGCGGATTGGGTGAAGTAATAAGTTAACCGCAGAGTGGGCAAAGGAGGCGCTGAGGTCGCGGTGATTTTTTAGATGGAAATTTAATAACTTCCATTTCGCTTGCGCAGAAACCACTCCAGTGAGAGTAAAGTTAAAAGCAAAAAGAACACCCATTTGAGGTTAATTAATTCCATCAACTTTTTTTCGGAATACGATACCGGTTTGATATCTTCCCTTTGAAGCAGCTTATTTTGCAAGGCTTCGAGGTTACTTGGGTAGTACATTGCTCCATTGTGTTGTTGCGCTAAATTATAAAGTAACTGATGGTCGGCAGTGGTATTAATGGATTCTACTACCAATGGACTCACGGTGAAAATTCCACGCTGCGTCAGCAATTTTTCACCCACTTTTACACGTGCTTCATATTTGTATTCACCTACCGGAAATGCTGTTGCGCTTAGTCGATAGGCATTTGCGGTTTTGGTAAATGAAAATGGGAAACGTTTGTTGTCACCTGTAATAATTTCAATACTCACTTCCGGATCTGTAATCAATTCATAGCTGTCATTATATACCTCCGCATCAAATTGAATAATTTCATTTTCGAAGAAATTGTTTTTTGCAAGAATTCGAAATAAACTCTTGTCTACTTTCACTGATAGGTATTGAACTGTTTTATTAATGAGCTCATTAAAAATAGTATGATTATGATGCGCTTCAAAATCGGCCAAACGCCAGCGCCAAATGCCTTCTCCAGCAATCACTCCTGTCTTTCGAGAATTAACATCGGTAAACAATATCAATGGATAAGTAGTTTGAACCGTTCCAATTTTTTGGCTGATAAACGTGGTAGATGAATTATTTTGTTTGTAGTTTCCGTAAGGTGTGAGTAAGGGGGGAAGCTTTGGTATAAAATTTCGTGTTTCATCCGAAAGCGTGAATAAACTAAAAGCAGATTCGAGCATACCCTGTGATTCGTTGGCCTTTCCGCGGTTATCGCCGATTGAAAGTCCAGCACTTAGTCCATTAAATGCGTTAATGTTACTTTGATTGCCCAGTATATATAACAAGGGGACATCGCTTTTCGCCAAATCGCTAATCAACTTTGGATTTGAATTCGTTTCACTCGGTAATTGATGCAAAATAACTAAGTTATAGGTGCTAAATGAACCATTAAAATCAGCAGCCCATGCAACTGTTAGCTCATAGTTTTCATTGCTTTCAATTGCTTGCTTTAGTGCTGCAATATCGGGGTGTGGTGCAGCTGCAAGAAGCAACACCTTTTCGCGACCATCCATTACTTCAATAAAAATATCTTGCACATTGTTGCTATAGGTAACCTCACCCGGCAGCGTAGTTAGCTTAACGCGATAACGTTGCAAGCCCTTTTCAGCCGCTTTTATTTGAACAGGGATGTTACTTGTAAAACGGTCGGATGTAATTTGTAAAGCTTGCGTAAAAACCGTTTCTTCATTTTTTGTGATGCTCAATTGTACCGATTTTCCTTTGTATTGACGGGCATCTGCAGTTATTTCGACCGGAAAGGTATTGCCTAAATAGGCCATACGGTTGTGTCGCACTTTAGTTAAAACAACATCTTTTTTAACAGTGGTATCACCTAGTGCCACAGTATAAATGGGAGCTTTAATGGAAGTGGAGGCAAATACAGGATCTTCGCCTTTGTTGTACAATCCATCTGAGCAAATTACTACTGCTCCTAAATTACGATTGGAATAGCGCGTATCTATTTCATTCAAGAAAGCTGATATATCGCTTTGCTTTTCAGTAAAACTAAATGGTATTGAAGTACCCAAATTTTCGCCAAAAGAATAAGTTCTGACTTCGTATTTATTGCTAAGTGTTTGTATGAGTTGATTTAAATTTTTGCGATAATCAATACGGTAAAATGAAGAATCTTTGCCAATGACAATGGATTCGGAATTGTCTTGTGCAATAACAATAACAGGCTTTTCTACTTCTCTAAACAGTGTTTTTAGCAAGGGGGAGAGCAAAAGAAAAGCAAGGAGCGTTACGGTTGTAAATCGAAAAATAGCAAGCAGCACTTTTAACCAGGGTTTAACCTCAATTAATTTGCTTTCGCGATAGTACAGCAGCGCTGCATAAGCAAGCCCAGCAAGCACACAAAATATCGAAAACCAAAGGGGAGACTCTGTAACTAAACTAAAATTCATATAGAAAAACGTGCTTTTTGAACGATTGTTTGATTCATGACTAAGTTGCGCTTTTCATGTATCATTCAAAATTCAACCCTTCAACGCTGCTCAGGGTTAATCAAACACCAATTAAAAAATATTTAAACTAAAAAATCAAAAATTCAACACGTCTCCTTCGACTCCGCTCAGGATGACATAACAACCCAATAACCCAGTAACCCTCCTTCGACTCCGCTCAGGATGACATAACAACCCAATAACCCAGTAACCCTCCTTCGACTCCGCTCAGGATGACAAAAGATTTCAAAAAATCAAAATCAGCTAATCAACAAATCAGCTAATCAAATTAAGTCAACATTCCACCACACACGTTAATCGTTTGCCCGGTTATGTATGTACTCATATCCGAAGCTAAGAAAACGGCAAGGTTTGCCACATCGTTCACATTTCCACCTCTTTTTAAAGGTATGGCATCTCTCCATCCTTGCACTGTTTTAGCGTCCAGTACATCTGTCATTTCAGTTTCAATGAAACCCGGCGCGATGGAATTGCAGCGGATATTTCGGGATCCTAATTCAAGTGCAACAGATTTGGAGAAGCCTAATATTCCCGCCTTTGAAGCAGCGTAATTCGCTTGTCCTGCATTTCCTTTTACACCGACTACCGAACTCATATTGATAATAGAACCCGAACGTTGTTTTAACATGGGGCGTTGCACCGCTTTGGTGATGTTGAATACCGATTTCAAATTGGTACGTACTACATCGTCAAAGTTTTCTTCGCTCATACGCATTAACAAACCATCGCGTGTTATCCCTGCATTATTAACAACGGCGTCAATAGTTCCAAACTCAGCTACAACTGCTGTAATCAGGTCATCCGCCGCTTTAAAATCGGCTGCATCAGATTGATATCCTTTTGCTTTCACGCCAAAAGCTTTTAATTCTTCTTCGAGTGCTTTTCCTTTTTCAACAGAGCTCAAAAAAGTAAAGGCCACGTTGGCTCCGTTTTCAGCAAATTTAAGTGCTACAGCTCTTCCAATTCCACGTGACGCACCTGTGATAAGCGCATTTTTTCCTGCTAATAGTTTCATATGATTGGTATAAAAATTAGGTTTTCAAAGATAGAAGAATTTTGAATTGAGCCGAGTGTTAAAGATTGTTGTAATTCAGCTGGTAGTTTAGTTGCACATCCCATTTCAAATAACTTAGCTTATTTGTTGCAATTTCTAAACTCTTGTTTCATCATTTTGATTAAAAATCAAAATGATTTGAAAGCCTGTAAACTTAATTTATGACGATAAACTAATTCAGTCAGATGAAGGAAATAGATTTTTATAGAATTCGCTATGCTAGCAATTAGCTTGTTTTTAAGTAAACAATAACATTCTATAGGAATGTGTTTAATCCTTTTAAAAAATTTTAAATTAAGGCCAATTAATTGCTAGCGGTAGAATCGGCTGCGGATTTATCGATGATTAAAAAAACATCTTCATTGTCTTTTTTCATCAGGTATTTTTCACGTGCAAATTTTTCGAGACTTTGCGCATTGGTTTGCAGCTCATTTATTTCCTCTTGATTTTTACGGATTTCTTCGGTGTAATATTGTTTGTCTTTTTCGAGCTGCTTGAGCGCTTGACGGGAATGATATTGGCTCACCAAATCGTATTTGTCGAAAAAAGCAATCCACACCACCACACCTATTATGGTGAGAATGTATTTGTTTTTAAGGTAAGGAAGTAATTTTTTGGCCGTTTTCATTTCGGTTCAAAGTTAGCTATCATTAAGGGCCTGAAAATATTTTTTCTAGGATTATAGTAACACAAGGATGTTAAAAAGTGCTTTTGCCGAAATAAGTAAAGGGTATGCTTACTATTGCTTACTTTGCACTGTTTTAAGAACTATTTTTGTGTTGACTGATGATTTTAAAAAAGTTTTTTCTTTTAAATTTTGTATTACTTCAATTTGCAAGTCTTTTAGCTTGCGATTGTAAGCAACAAAGCCCGCTTACCATTGTGGAGTGTATTAAGTTTGATGCCATTTTGCAGTGTAAAATTGATTCTGTTTCTTCCTGTAACACAAGGAGCATAGCATATACTCAGGTAATTGAAGTATATAAAGGAGTGCAACATGGCGCCGTTCAATTGAGTTTTGATTGCAGTTCATCTTGCCAAATGAGTTTTGCGAAAGGGGAACGTTGGTTGGTGTATGGAAAATTAAATGCACTCCATCAATTGGAAGTAAATTTCTGTGACCGAAACAGAAAATATTTTGCAGCTGCAAAGGATGATTATTTTGCCGTGAATACAGGTTTATCTTTTGAGGATGAAATTGCGTATCTGAAAAAAAATATAGGATTTAAAGTCAAGAATGCGCAACACCCTTCCGGCAAATCCATTGATATTACACAACGCGAAAATGCACTGGGCTCGGGCGGAAACAATCTTTTACTTTTGCTTGCTTCTTTAATTTTCTTTTTGATAATTTATGTTGTTGTTACAAAAAAAATAAAATGATAAATCAATTTAAAGCACACCCATGGCATGGCATCCCTTCCGGGGATAAAATTCCGGAGATTGTAACGGCTTTTATAGAAATTGTTCCTTCCGATACAGTGAAGTATGAAGTAGATAAGGCTACAGGATTTTTGAAAGTGGATCGACCACAAAAATTCAGCAACATTATTCCGGCATTGTATGGCTTTATTCCACAGACGTATTGCGGTAAAAAAACGGCTGAATATTCTTCTCAAAAAAGTGGAGTAATTTCCCTCAAAGGCGATGGCGATCCTTTGGATATTTGTGTGCTCAGCGAACGTAACATAACACATGGGGATATTATTTTACCGGCCATACCCATCGGGGGTTTTCGCATGATTGATAAAGGAGAGGCAGATGATAAAATTATTGCCGTAATGGCCAACGATGAAGTGTACCGCGAATGGAAAGATATTGAAGACTGCCCGGATGCCATTGTGCAACGCTTAAAACACTATTTCCTCACCTATAAAAATATGCCCGGAATTGAAAATCGGGTTATAGAAATAACGCAAACCTACGGCCGACAAGAAGCTCATGAAGTGATTATGCGCAGTTGCGAAGATTATAAGTTGGAAATTTTACAAAACAAGAGCTAATGGATTTAGCTCTTTTAAAGGTTAAAATATATGCGGCATGTTTGAACTATTTAAATTTAAAAATAAACCAATTTGAAGCGTCTTTATTGGATTTAACGCAAGGCGCTCAAAACGATTCAAAAAGTTCATCCGGCGATAAGCACGAAACCGCAAGAGCCATGATGCAAATTGAATACGAAAAAATTGGCAATCAACTAAAAGAAGCCAAGATGCAGAAGGAAGAGTTGGAGCGCATAAATCCTGAAAGTAGTTCAAAGAAAATAACAAAAGGTAGCCTCATAAAAACAAACAAAGGGTTTTTATTTTTAAGTGTTGGAATCGGAAAGTTAAGTGTGGAAAGTAGCGAGGTAATTATTCTTTCACCTCAATCCCCTCTAGGAATAAAACTTCAAAATTTAAGTCTTGGTAATAGTTCGGAAATGAACGGAACAACCTATACCATCGAAGCAATCAGCTAAGCCAAATCAGTTTCCCAAAACACAAATTCAAAACTCAAAATTCAACAAGTCTCCTTCGACTTCGCTCAGGATGAAACTAGATAGAACAATTCAACAAGTCTCCTTCGACTCCGCTCAGGATGACACTAGATATAGAACAATTCAACAAGTCTCCTTCGACTTCGCTAAGGATGACACTAGAATAGAACAATTCAACGAGTCTCCTTCGACTTCGCTCAGGATGACACTGGAATAGAACAATTCAACAAGTCTCCTTCGACTCCGCTCAGGATGACACTTGAATAGAACAATTCAACATTCAACAAGTCTCCTTCGACTTCGCTCAGGATGACACTTGAATAGAACAATTCAACAAATCAACAATTCCTAATTCCTTAATCCCAAATCCTTAATCTACTTCGTCAAAGCATATTGCACCAAATTGGCTCCCATCTTTAAGGCTTTTTGACGTGCTTCGGGAGAATCTTTATGCACTTCATAATCTTCCCAACCATCGCCCAAATCACATTCGTAATCGTAAAAGCACACAAGCCTACCTTCGTAAATTAATCCAAAACCTTGTGAAACGGTTCCATCGTGTTCGTGTATTTTTGGTAAGCCGTTCGAGAAATCAAATTTTTGATGATAGATGGGATGATTAAAAGGAAGCTCTACTAAATCTACTTCAGGAAAAACTTTTTTTAATTGGTTGCGGATAAATTTATCCATCCCATAATTGTCGCTTATGTGCAAAAAACCTCCGCCAATTAAGTAATTCCGCAAGTTTTCAGTTTCAGCAGGCGAAAAAACAACGTTGCCATGCCCGGTCATGTGTACAAAAGGATAATTAAAAAGTTCAGGACTTCCTACATCAACAACTGCCTGCTCCGGACTAAAATTAGTTTTTAAATTGTCGTTGCAAAAGCGAATGAGGTTGGGAAGCGATGTCTCTAAATTCGCATACCAATCGCCTCCGCCATTGTATTTAAGCAAAGCAATTTGGTAGGAAGGTGCAGCAGGTGTAAACGCACACAGCACAGTTAAAAGAACAAGAGCAACTAATTTTTTCATACTTGGGAATGGAACTCAAAAGTAAAAAAAATCCCCGACGGCTTGCTGTCGAGGATTTTTAAAAAGGATAAAAAATGTTAGTGCGCCAATACAATTTTCTTGAGCACTGTTTTTCCGTTCGCACTCAAACGATAAAAATAAATGCCATCGGCTAAATTTGATCCATCAAAAATTTCTTGATGCGAACCTGCACTAAGCTCTTTATTTAATAAGGTTGCAACGCGTTCGCCCATAAAATTAAATAACTCTAAATTAACTTGTGAATCCTGATTTAATTGAAACAAAATTTCTGTTATACCGGAAAAAGGATTGGGTTGTGCACTACTGTTAAATGCATCAGTGGTATTTTCATTGCCTAATGGAGTGCTTGTTTCGCGATAGTTTACACTTGCATTTTTATTGTAAAGTACTTTACCATTGTTATCCCAATTTCCTCTGTCGAAGGTTAAAACATTTCCACTTTCGTCTTGCACCACAATACTGCTAAGGCTTTGACCATTATCCACAATTAAGCTAAAATCGTTATCAAGGGGTAAACTGGAGTTGGAAATAGTAATCGTTAAATTGCTTCCACTTAAGCTGGTTGTATAACTCACTTCCGCTCTGTTTCTCCAATAATCACCAAAACCTTCAATCGATTTATATACAATTCCGGTGGGCAATTGATTGATAAAACTTTGTTCAGCAAGGAATTTAAAATTTTTGGTAGGATGTATAAGAACGGTCGTTGGAGCGTTGTTTGCATGGTTTTTATAATAGACATTTTTCCATGCGGTAACCAAGGTTGGATAGTTTAACGAATCCAACGTATAATCACGCACCACATCCGAATTGGTTAAGGGAATTTCTAAAATATTCGTTAGTGGCGCGTCAAAGTCTTGATACTCGTGTAACAAAAACGGGAAGTTACTTAGAACATCACAAGCGGTATTTGATGAGCTATATTCATAACCCAAGTTCCCTAAGGTTTCTGTTTGTTTTGGGTGTATCAATAAAAATCCAGGTCTAAAGGTTCGCACCGATGCGCCTATATCAGTATTTAATAAGTCTTTTGATACTTCTAATTCTCCATACAAAGTAGCACCCACAGTAGAACCTCCCATGTTGCTGGGCTGGTAGCTTGTTTTGGTATTTCCGGGTGCTCCCAAGAGTACCACATTTGAATCACTCATATCGTTAAAGTGTCCCACGGAGTGGCTTGCAATACGGTGCCCCTTAGATATTAGTGCAGACATCTCAGCAATGTAAGGATCATAAAAATTACTCACATTTAAATCGTGCGTATAATGCGCAGTTATAAAATAAGTGGAACGAATGCCCATATTTTTTTCATAATCGGCAAAGGTGTTCATTAATGCCATGGAAGTTGCAGCATCAATATCATGCGTCATTATTAAAGTTGACTTACTATTTTTAGGACTTGTATGTTTCCACACGCCTTTAGGAATATGGTTGGTGTAGATTCCACGTATCAAAAAAGAAAGCACATCGGTACTGGGCTCAAATGCATTGGTATAATCGCGTTGGGCTTCAAAGTCTTTATTCAATTGGTTGCGCAAAATCATTTCTTTGTAAGAAATTCCAAATGCGTAGGCAAAGCCGGTTCCATAGGCATTTTTAGTAAGCGCAACGCTTCCATCGTCATAATGCGCCAATGCACTAGCCCCATTTAAGGTAAAGCTGCGCGAATCAATAACATTCGCTAATTGAAGATTACCGAGCGATATTGTTTTTTCGAGCGAATCATCAAACCATTTCAAGCAAGGGTCGCCACCCGCTGTATTCCATGTTAATGTATGCCGTGTAGTTTTGCTTAGATATCCCGAAATTCCAAAGGAGGTATAAAAATCACTTTCCTTTAACCTCGAAAATACAACCACACCGCCACTTTTTATATAGTTTTTAATAATCGTTCTTTCATCCGAAACCAATACACCGCCTTCCACAGTGGAAGTTCCAACAATCATTTTATAATTTTGTGCTTCCACACAACTTGTAGTTACCACATAAGGAATACCGGCTACTTCGAGCATGTATTTTAAACTGTATAAATTTGCTTTACTGTATTCTTTATTTTGAATACTTAAATCCAAAATGCACAATTCGCGCTTACGAGCTGCCGGAACAATGCTAACGACCACTGTGTTAGAATTCGTAATTTGAGGCATGGTACAAGTGTTTGAGGAGGTAATTCTACAATAAATATTATCCCCATTTGCTAACACTTCATTCACATAAGTGGAGGTATTATTTCCTACCATAACACCATTTTTAAACCATTGGTATTTTGGATTTGTGCCGCCGTTGTTACTACTTGCAGTGAACATTGCTGTGTTGCCGCTCATAACAGTTGTAATTCCACTTAATGTTGCAATGTGATTAGCAGGGCCAACATTAATTGAAACACCATCAGATTCAACTGTTGGAGTGGTTACACAGTTAAGGTTTGAAATTAGTTTGCAGGTAACTTCATCATTATTATTTAAAGTAGTTGAACTGTAATTTCCAGTGGTGGTGGTTTTGTAAGAGCCGTTTATATACCACTTAAATGTTGGTGCTGATCCCCCGTTCGTAAACACAGGAGTGAAGGTGACATTAGTGCCCTGACAAATGCTCGTAGCGCTTGCAGAGATTGCTATTGTGGGTGTAGCCAAAGCTCCATTAACAGCTATACTTATGGAATTTGATACGACACTTATTGAAGCAACACAGGCCAAACTCGAAGTAAGGCTACAAGTTATTGAATCACCATTAAATAAGGTTGAAGTTGTAAAAGTGCCGGTATTGGTCGCTGCAAGAACATTGTTTACGAACCATTTATAAGTGGGAGAGCTTCCTTGATTTGTGGCAATTGGTGTAAATGTAACCGCTTCACCTTGGCAAATACTCGTTTTACTAGCGTTTATCGATAGCGTAGGAGTTACCAGCGTTCCGGTAACAGCAACACTAATTAAATTTGAACTTACAGAAGTTTGACTCACACAAGTGGACGAAGGAATCATTATACAGGAAATCACATCGTTATTGTTCAAGGTGGTACTCGTAAAAGTGCCTGAATTGCTAGCTGTTAGAATTGAATTTATGTACCATTTATAAGTAGGAGCTGAGCCCCCATTTGTGGAGCTAGGTGTAAAGGTAACAGGGGTGCCATAACAAAAACTAATTGAACTCGCACTAATACTTAAGCTGGGAGTTTGCACCGTTCCTCCAACAGACATGCTTATGGAATTAGATGTTTTTGTAGTAAGTGAAGCACAAGATAGACTTGAAGTCATCACGCATTTAACAATATCATTGTTGTTAAGTGCGGTGGTAGTATAAATGGTGGAATTTGTAGTTTTTAAAGTGTTATTGACGTACCATTTATAAAATCCGCTTGGCCCCATATAAGTAGAAGTTGGCGTAAAGGTTACCATACTTCCTTGGCAAATACTTGTGCTGCTTGCAGCAATGGATATAGTGGGAGCAACCGATGAAGGATAAACAGTGGTCGCTATATTGTTGGAACTTACAGTACTTTGACTCACACAAGTCAAATTGGAGCTCATGGTACAATACACCACATCTCCATTTGCTAAATTACTGACTGAATAATTGCCGTTGTTGGTACTTTTTAAGACATTGTTGAGGTACCATTTATAGGTGGGAGCACTTCCACCATTTACCGGTGATGGCGTAAAAGTTACATTTGTTCCAGGGCAAATGGCACTAAGGTTTGAGCTTATGCTAACGCTTGGAGTCGCGGAAACATTACTAACGGCAATAGTTATATTATTTGAAGAAACAACTGCAGGACTAGCACAAGCAAGATTAGAAGTTAAGACACAGCTTACCACATCCCCATTCGAGAAAGCTGAATAGGAAAAGGCGCCCAAACTCCCATTTTGAAGCACATTATTAATGTACCATTTATATGCAGGAGCAGTTCCACCGTTGCTTACCGAAGTTGTAAAAAATACGGTTGCTCCGGCACAAATTGAAGTGCTGTTGGCGGTAATAGAAATAGCGGGAATTGCCATTGAACTCCCTGTTAAAGTGCGATTCCCAATTGGATTATTGTCAATTGGAGTATAATTGCCCGCTCCAAGTCCATTTATTACAAGTGAATTTGGAACAACAAAGGCATCTAAAACATCGGTACCGCAGGGACTGTTGGCAGAAATATCATACACCAATATCAAATACCTAGGGTTGATTCCCAAATTACTTAGATTAAAATTAAAAGTGATGTTTCCATTTGGATTTGAAATACTATCCAATCGAATAGCTCCTGTTAACGAATTGGAGGTATTATAGTACAATTTTGCTTTGCTCACATCTGCATTATTGGTATTAGCCATTGTAAATGCAATGGAGGTCATGCCCCATTTTCCGGTGCTTGTGGCGGTAGCCTCTAATTTAAGATAGAGGATGCTCTGATTTTTAGCATTGTTCACCAAAGCACCACTCGTTTGGTAGGCAGTAGCTTTACTAAATTGCGCTGCTGACGCATTTTTTATGTCAGCTATTGCGCATGATATGAGAACAAAAAGAAATTGAAAAAATACGTGATTTATGCGCTTCATAAATGGTTTATCAAAAAAAAATAAGAATATCGTTTTGCGACATTCTTACTCTATACTCATTAAGGGAAGGTAAAGTTACAAAAAAGTGCTGTGGATGGAAAGCATAAAGTCCCCAATGGGAAAAAAATAGAGCTGAATGGTATCGTGGAAAATTGTTTAACTATGCTTGTTTTCAAGCAAAATATGCCATAAATGAGGCTTATCTTAATGTTGAAAGTGCATTTTTATTCCAATCTTTTTTCAAAAGCGAATAAAGATTTAAGTCATGAAACTCATCCCTTATTTTTTCGGCTGAACGTAAATTGCCTTCGAACGTAAACCCCAATTTTTTAGGAATATTTTGACTTTTTATGTTTTTAACCGCACATTTTATTTCGAGGCGATTAAGCTCACACGCTTCAAAGGCAAATGTAATTAGGCGTTCACAAGATTTCTTTATTAGTCCTTTGCCTTGCTGTGATTCCGCTAGCCAATATCCAATTTCTGCCAGTTGATTCGAGTTATCTATTTTATATAAGCCTATTCGGCCCACCATTATATTGTTTAGGAAAATTGCAAATGCTTGCTCCGTCTTTTCATTGTTTTTTTGAATAGATTTTGAAATAAAATTTTCAATAAAATCAATCCCCTTCATTTGCTGTATCCATGGCATCCATTCACCTAAATAAGCGCTATTTAAGTCAGCAAGTGCATACAATTCGCCGGCATGCTTTAACTCTAATCTTTCCAAATAAAGGCTAGCATCAACAGTTAACTTCATACTCGTATTTAAAATGCATTTCTCAACATGGCAGCATAGTCATTGGGTAAAATGCTGTTTTCAATGGCAGTAGCAGCCTTTTCAACATCATAATCCACCCGCACGAATTCCACCGCAATACTTTCTTTATCGAAAATAGAACTTTTTTCAGACAATGTAATGATTGCATAACAAGCTCGCGGATCACCATCCTTTGGTTTTCCGATGGAGCCAATGTTTATGGCATGTCTGTAAGCTTTAATACCCTCTTTCTCATATGCTAAAATTCGGTGATACGGTTTGTGGGTATGACCAAAAAATAACATATCGGCTGCTGCATGATCAAGGATGCGCAACAAACTTTTTTCGTCGCGATCTTCAAACAAATATTCATTTATTTTTCGAGGACTTCCATGCACCATTAGCAAGGAAAGGTTATGTTCATTTAACTGATAATCTAATCGAATATGGGAAGCTAAATTTCGAAGATAGTTGCGTTCAGCTGGCTCAATAATTTTATTTGTGAAAGAAATGGACTGTTTTCCCATTTCCTTTTCTTCGTCTGTTTTATAAGCACAACCACATTCATCGGATGTTCTGCCGATTCCAAAATCATAATTTCCGGCAATGGTGGGAATACCTCTTTTTTTGATTTCTCGTACCACTTCATTGGGCCAAATGTTATACCCCACTAAATCACCTAAGCAATATACAGCATCAACATCTTTTTTTTCGAGGTCTTTAAAAAAGGCTTCCAGAGCAGGAAGATTTGCATGAATATCGCTGAACAATGCAATTTTACTCATATTAATTAATTTGTTGCGTATTACTATTTAATAATTATGACTTTATACACTTTCGTGTAGATAATATTTTTTGCGAAACCAAAATGCCACATTAACTAATGCAATTAATGCAGGCACTTCCACCAAGGGACCAATAACCCCTGCAAATGCTTCTCCACTGTTGATTCCAAAAACGCCAATGGCAACTGCTATTGCCAATTCAAAATTATTACCTGTTGCTGTAAAGGCAATAGTCGTGCTCTTTGAATAATCGGCTCCGAAATATTTTCCAACAAAAAAACTAAATACAAACATGAGCACAAAATAAATAAGCAATGGCACAGCTATTCTAAACACATCTAAAGGGATTTGCACAATTAATTCGCCTTTAAGGCTAAACATTAGAATGATGGTAAAAAGCAATGCGATTAAGGTAACGGGCGAAATTAGCGGGACAAATTTTGTTTGAAACCAATGCTCACCCTTAATGCGAAGTAAAGAATATCGTGTTATAATGCCCATGGCAAAAGGGATGCCCAAATAAATGCCCACACTTTTTGCAATTTGAGCTATGCTAATACTTACCTCAAATCCTTTCAGTCCAAAATAGGGTGGAAGCAAAGTGATAAATACATAGGCATACAGGCTAAAAAAAAGCACCTGAAAAATACTGTTCAAAGCAACTAGTCCGGCTGCATATTCACGATTCCCGTCAGCTAAATCGTTCCACACCACAACCATCGCAATGCAACGGGCCAAGCCAATAAGGATTAATCCCACCATATATTCAGGATAATTGCTGAGAAAAATAAGTGCAAGTACAAACATTAAAATTGGACCCACAATCCAATTTAAAAAAAGGGAAGCACCCAGAATTTTTTTATTCTTAAATACTTCCCCAATTTGTTCATATTTTACCTTTGCCAAAGGTGGATACATCATTAATATGAGTCCAATGGCCAGCGGTATATTGGTTGTTCCATCCGAAAATGAATTGATCAAAACACTGCTAGCAGGAATAAAATATCCAATACCAACACCGAGCGCCATCGCCATGAAAATCCATAGCGTTAAATAACGATCTAGAAAGCTAAGTTTTTTTCGTTCCACTGCAGGAGCACAATTTAAAGTCGACATGCATTAATTTCTAGCAGCAACCACCACCCGGCTTGCAAGTAGATTGTGCGATTTCACCAATTTTTACTTTCATTTTATCTTGAGGTATTCCGCAACTATCGCTGGCTAAACAAGCAGTTTGGGTTGAAATTAAAACGAAGTTAGTGCCGTTGTATTCCAAGGCATATTTACCAATTGTATCACTTTGGTATTCTACTTCAATTTCGGCATCTTGTAATCCGAGTTTTTCTTCCGAAAGTTTTATAATGTTGAGCAATTTTGCGGGCTTTAAACGGTGGTCGAAATCATTGGCGTCCCACAATTGAAAATTTACCTTTTTTTCGGTACGGATAACTCCACCACAGTCTATAAAATGTTTTGTAATCATGCCTACCTCAGTAACATGAAAATGCGCAGGAACTGCTGTTCCATTAGCTAGCATAAAAGCCACATTATCTAATGATGGCAAAATTTTTTTAATTTCTTCGAGTCTCATTTTTTTTGATTTTTGGTTAACAACAGTTTTTGTTTTTCGTTTCAAGTCGTATGGCCAGTGAAGCAAAATAGTCTTTTACTTTATTTAAAACAGTTTCATCAATACAATAGCAAATTGAATTTCCTTCGATCGAACCTTTAATTAAACCCGCTGTTTTAAGTTCCTTTAAATGCTGCGATACCGTTGGTTGTGCTAAGGGAAGTTCATTCACAATATCGCCACAAATGCAGGCATCCACCTTTAATAAATATTCAATTATCGCAATTCTTGCCGGATGACCCAATGCCTTGACAAGTGTTGAGATTTCGTTTTGTTTTTTTGTAAAATGATCTGTTTTGCTCGCTCCCATATTTTATTTTAATATTGCAATATTACGATAAAGATAAATATGCACAAAATTTATTTTGTTAAAATTTTTAAAGTATTGATTTTAGGAGCTTAGAGAGGGATTTTAAAAACTGGTAAGGGTTGTCTTTTAGAGAAATAATCTAATCAGTGATGGAAGCACATTATCACCTAAATTGGAAGAATGCTTTTACCGAAAAATTAATTTTTATGGCTTGTAACCAGCAACAATTTAAATTGCACCCCAAATAACAAACTGGCAAATAAGAGGTGAGCCGGTTGCAAGGCTGCAGGAAATGCAAAATGGCTAAGAATAAAACCAATCAGCAATTCACCAGTAAGCAGCAATCCCAAGTAATACGACTGTTGTTTGATTTTTTCGGAATGTTTCGAAATCTTAAGCAATTGCATAATAATCCAGGCATTTAATGCCAACACGAGTATCGAAAAACTTCGGTGAATAATAAAGACAGTAGAAAGCTTTTCTGTCCAGCTTTCTCGTTGCGTGTGTTCCAGCGCCTTTGAAATAACATCTACTTCTTGCCTAACCTGTGTTCCCAACATTACTTGAATAACAGTAAAACCTAAGGCCAGCATTAAATAGGCACGCACTTTTGAATCGTCTTTCGAAAGTGATTCTTTAGGCGAAACCAAATCATAAATATAAATAAGCAAAGCCAGCAATACCAGCGCAGCAATCATGTGAATGGTAATTTTAACCGGAGCCAAATTAGAGGCAACCACCAAACTCCCCAACCAGGCTTGAAACCCCACCAAAATAAAAGCTAGCAAAGTGAGGGCAAAAATTTTTGAATTTGTTTTTCTAAGTCTAAAAGCTGCAATCAGACTCATAAAAATAACAATGCCTAATACTGCGCCAAACAAACGGTTTACATATTCCACCCAAGTATGATAGGCATCGAAACCGGTATCGGCATAGCCACGATGTGCATACGTTTCTTGATAATTGGATGGTAATTGTGAAACATCGGTTGGCGGAATCCACATTCCAAAACATTTTGGCCAATCGGGGCAACCCATACCGGATTGAGTAGTGCGAACTACAGCTCCGGCAAGTATTACAAGATAGGTAAGTAAAATAGTGAGGTAAAGGAGAACTCTAAATCGTGCAACACTTTTTGCCGTCATAAATCGAAAAAATAAACCGCAAAATTAAAAAAGTATCGCGTTTAATGCTATTTATTTCTCCACTAATTAATGTTTCCCCCAATGCTTATAATGGACGTGCTCTTCGTGCCCAACTTTGACAAAATAATTGATATCCAATGATACGAATATTGTCTTTACCTGTAAATGTAGTGGCATTGTGTTGCGTAATTATTGAATTGTAAGCATCGGCAAAACTGTGGTTTTGACCCATTGCATCAAAATAATCATATGCAAAGGTTTGTTCAATGCTAAACAATACAACAATATCAATGATTTTATTTTGTTTCAATGCTTCTTGTCCTAAAAAGGCTAAACGCGATTGGATGTAACTAAAGTTAGGAGATGACCAGTAATCATGCAGTAGAATGCGGTCGGTAGTAGAAACCATTTTCGCAGCTTGTGTTATTTCTTTATTCGATGGATTTTGAAACCATCCGAAATAAAACTCACTTGTGATTTTTGGACTAGCAGCATGTGCCGTGGTATACATAGTATTCAGATTTTTATACCAATCGCCAAAAGTGTTGGTAGCTCCCGCATTCCAATATTCATTTTCCAGATTAAATACGTTAAATCGTTCCATTGTATCGATTCTAGACTTATTGTAAGTAGAAGTTGAACCGGTAAATTGTGATCCTAAACTACGCACCGCCGCAACTTGTTTAATACCATATTGGGTGCGGGCTTTTTTTATAAACTTGGCCAATTTCGGGAAGTTAGACGATTTTAATAACAGTGCTTTGGTATCGTATAAACTTATCGCGTTAAGCGACTCTTTCTTACACCATCTCAAAAGTGGATTTTCCATGGCGGTATCTCCAATAATCCAATCAAAGCTGTCGATATACACACCTTTATAGGTTGGTGTAGTGAGTATGCGATAAGTATTTTGACTTTGATCCGGACTCACATTTAGTGATTCATCTGAATCTTTTTTACAGCCTTCAAAAATGGAGACCAATATGGCAATAGCCAAAAAGTATTTCAAAAAACGGCTTGGATAAAATTTTTGATTAGTGTTTTTCATTTTTTTAGGGTTTGTGTGTTATTTTCAACGCTTAGTCGATAATTTAACATGGTGTTAACTAATTGTGAATCAAATGTAAACTCAAATGCCACTAGGTAGAAACTAAAATCGCCAAGCAAGGAATATATTTAACTGAATGGAAAAAGAATGGGTATTTTTACAAAAATTGCTCACCATCCTATTTTTAAAAGTTTCTGAAAATTAACCACCATGGACACAAAGCAGCACAAGGGACACAAAGGTTACCCTTTAATTTTATTTACTTGTGTGCTTCGTGTTTTTCTTAGTGTACGTAGTGGTTTAATTTTTTAATTATTTAAGGTTATTTCATAGAGTTTTATTAAAAATATGGGTAGTTGATTTACTTAGTTGTAAAATCGGATTTCCGAATTAAATTAATTAGATATTTGGCAGCACAGAAATAGAACACTAATTTTGTATGGCTTAGTTTTTGCCTTTAGCAGTGATAATCTAATAAACAAAAAATGAAAAAGTATTTTTACTTTACCAGCATTGGTTTTTTTCTGCTAGCAACTACAGTACTGGCAGATACTGCGCAAGATATAAATGCAGCTTTGCGTTCGGGAAATTTTAAAGTGATATCCTCCTTATTTAATGCTTCTGTTGAATTAAACTTACCCGGAAACGAAGGATTATACAGTAAAGCCCAAGCAGAACTTATCTTAAAAGATTTTTTTCAAAAGAATATACCAAAAAATTTTACTGCCAAACACGGTGGCGAATCTAAGGATGGTGCAAAGTTTAACATTGGCAACTTAGAAACCAGTACCGGAAATTTTCGAACGTATTTCTTTCTTAAGAAGGAGGGTGATGTGTTGATGATAAAAGAATTACGAATCGAAAAAGAATAACCCGCATGCAGGCTGATTACACTAAACAATTACAAGACTTTATTAGCAGGTCACTTACCGAAGATGTGGGTGACGGTGATCACACATCCTTAGCCTGCATTCCTAAAAGCGCGATTTCAAAAGCACACTTACTGGTAAAAGAAGATGGAATCCTAGCAGGAGTGGAAGTAGCCTTAGCAATATTTAAGCAAGTAGATGCAACTTTGCAGGTAGAGGTTTACTTAAAAGATGGAGCTTCAATAAAAAAAGGAGATATAGTTTTAATTGTTGAAGGCAGCGCCCAATCCATTCTTACTGCTGAACGATTGGTCTTAAATTGCATGCAACGCATGAGTGGAATAGCCACTGCAACCAATAAAATTACCCACCTGCTTAGCGGATTAAAAACCACTGTTTTAGATACCCGTAAAACCACACCAGGAATGCGCTTGTTGGAGAAGTGGGCAGTAAAAATTGGTGGCGGCGCAAATCATCGTTTCGGCTTGTATGACATGATTATGATTAAAGACAATCATGTGGATTATGCCGGTGGGATTGAAAAAGCGATATTGGCCGCGAATTCTTACTTGGTAAAAAATCAATTAAAACTTAAAATTGAAATTGAAACCCGCAATTTAAAAGAGGTGCAAGAAGTACTTCAAATTGGAAAGGTGAATCGCATAATGTTAGATAATTTTTCACTTGCGGATTTGAAGCAAGCGGTTGAAATGATTCAAGGAAAGTATGAAACCGAAGCGAGTGGTGGAATTACATTCGAAACCATCCGTGCTTATGCCGAATGTGGGGTTGATTTTATTTCGGTGGGTGCTTTAACGCATTCCGTTAAAAGCCTCGATTTGAGCTTAAAAGCGATTAAGTAAAAACTATGGTAGAGCGTTTTAAAGGGGCATTGTTAAAAAGCTATCCGGTTCGTTTCGTGCTCACGCTTTCTAAAAAATTAATTCTACCGGGTTTCGAAGGCTTACCTTTTTACGATGTAGCCTCTTTCTTTTTTATTGGCGTTCAAAATGGCTCACTCACTACAAGGGCATCCTCCTTGGCATTCAAGTTTTTTCTAGCTATTTTTCCAAGTATTATCTTTTTAATAACCCTCATACCTTACATTCCTATTAACGATTTTCAAGATCAATTGTTGATTTTGATGAAAGATTTTTTGCCCAGCAATGCCTATGAGGCAATGCGCGAAACGTTTGAAGATTTAGTAAAGCATCAACGCGGAGATTTACTTTCATTTGGATTTTTATTTGCGCTGTATTTGGCTACCGATGGCATACATGCCATGATTAGTGCCTTTAACAAATCAAACCAAAGCATCGAAACACGCTCCATTTGGAAAATTCGATTGATTTCGGTTGCGCTTGTTTTTATTCTTACTTTTTTAATATTGATTGCGATTGCGCTTATTGTATTCAGCAATGTAGCACTCGATTATTTGGTGAGTAAGCATTTATTGGTCGACAGCCTAACCATTTATTTGCTCTTGATAGGAAAGTGGTTTGTTATATTGGGTCTCTTTTTTTGTGCCTTTTCCTTTTTGTATTACCTCGGCCCGGATCAAAAACTAAAATGGAAATTTATTTCTGCGGGTTCAACTTTTGCTACCGTCATGAGCATAATAGCTTCGCTTGGATTTTCATTTTATGTAAATCATTTTGGCAATTACAACAAATTATACGGCTCTATCGGAACGCTTATTGTTATTATGCTTTGGATTTATTTTAACGCCATAATTATTTTACTGGGATTTGAGCTCAATGCAAGTATCCATTCAGCAAAATTGAATCGGAGGAAATGAAATAAGGATGCAATTCCATTAGAATAAACAACAAAAAAAAGGCTGCTCGAATTTCGAACAGCCTCTTTTTTTTGACTAACATTTTTAATGTTGAACAACTACACGCGTAGTTTTTACTTCTGCGCCATCTTTATCAATACGCAAGAAATAAATGCCTTGTGCGTAATCTTTCAAATTAATTTCTTTTTTGTTAACACCGTTACCCGAAACATAATTTTCAACTAAGACAGTATTGCCAAGCATGTCCATTAATTTAAAGGTATAGCTTACATTTTCAGGTGATTCAAAACTGATGTTTACAACTGAATTTGCAGGGTTAGGATATATCATCAAATCAGAGAAGTAGGATTCGTTATCACCGGCATCTTGAATGGCTGCACCACTTATGGTTCTACAATTTGTGTTAACCGTTACCGCTAATGTTCTTGCAGCTGAACTACCACAGCTATTTTTTGCAACCACTTTTAAGTTGGCAGAAGTACCTGTAGCACCAGTGAATTTAACAACAGATGAAGTACCGCTTGTTGAACCCACAAAACTTGCACCGCTATTTATTGTCCATGAATAGGAAGTTGCACCGCTAACAGCAACAATAGAGTAGGGCACATTGGTTTGTGATTTACAAACCGATGAAGCTCCTGTAATTGCGCCCGGTTGTGCCGGAGGGGCAACAATATTCAAACATGTATATGCACTTGAATTGCAGGCACAATTTGCTTTTACGCAAATGCTTCCGGATGTTTTAAACGAAGTTCCAAATTTTACTGTTATGGACGTACCATTATTACTAGTGATCGTAACGCCTGATGGCACAGTCCATGTGTAAGAAGTTGCTCCTGTAACCGGAGCAATAGAATAAACTTTTCCGGTTGCCCCACACAAATTATCTACTTGACCGGTGATAGCAACAGGTGCTGAAATATTAGCTGTTCCGATGGTAACACTCAAAGTAGTATAGCAACCTTTCGTATCTGTAATTTTCACGGTATATGATCCTGCCGCTAAGCCGGTTACCGATTGAGTTGTTTTGCTACAAGGCATCCACAAATACGTATATCCCGGAGTTCCACCTGAAGGAGTAACAGTTGCTGATCCATTTGCTCCACCACAGGTTGCAGCAGTTGAAGTAATTATTCCACTAACAGCAGTCGGAACAACAATTGTTGCCGAGCCGCTTGCAGCACAGCCATTAGCATCTGTTACGGAATAATTATATGTTCCGGCACCTAAATTAGCAGTTGCAGTAGTGTTATAAGTATAAAAAGCAGTTCCGCCACTTGCTATTCTTACAACACTTCCGGTTTGATTATAGCAATTAGGTTGTGTAGGAGTTACCGTAAGAATTAATTGTGCTGGAGCAGCATTGATGATTGCACTTGCACTTGATGTACAAGCATTTTCATCGGTTACAAAATAATTATAAGTACCTGCTCCTAAATTCGTGGTTGCTGTATTACCATAACTATATGAACCTGTTCCTCCACTTGTGCTTAAACTTACACTACCTGTTTGTCCATAACAGAGTGGTTGTGTAGCGGTAGCAGTTAAAATCAATTCAGCCGGAGCAGCATTAATAGTAGCACTTGTACTGGCTGTACAACTGTTTTCATCTGTAACAGTATAAGCATAAACGCCGGCAGCTAAACCAACAGTAGGAGTATTATCGTAATAATAAACACCTGTGCCTCCATTTGCATTCAAACTAACACTTCCTGTTTGTCCGTAGCACAAAGCTTGTGTAGGATTTGCAGTTAAAATTAATTGTGATGGTGCAGCATTTATAGTAACAGTTGCAGACGCAGAACAGCCGTTTTCGTCGGTTACAGTAAAGATATAAACGCCTGCAGAAAGATTAGCGGTTGGTTCATTTCCGTAAGTATAATTGCCTGTTCCTCCATTTGCTTCGAGGCTTACCGATCCTGTTTCACCAAAACATTTTGGTTGAGTTTCGGTAGCTGTTAGTGTTAAAAGGCTTGGCGCTGCCACAATGTTTGCACTTGTTTCGGCTGTACAACCATTTTCATCTGTAACCAAATAGTTATAAGTGCCTTGGCTTAAGTTAGAAGTAGCACCGGTATAAGTATAAGCACCTGTTCCACCTGCAGCCTCTAATATAACACTTCCGGTTTGGCCATTACATAAAGGTTGAGTTGCAGTAGCCGAAAGGGTTAACACCGCCGGCTCAGTAAGGGTTCCATTTGTATACTGAACAAAATAATTTGGTGGTGCAATTAAGTTTAAATTACTTGGTATGATTTGATAGGATCCTCCTTGTGGAACTCCATTTACAACTTGATTTTGGTTGTCCCAAATTGCATAACTCGGACCGGATGCAATAACATTTGCAGCATTGTCATCGTAATCGTAACCGGTTATTGTGGATGTAAATTCAGGCAAACTGTTGCATAAAGGATTTTGATTGTCTGCCGTTACAAATAAAGTGTCCGGCAAAATGGTTAAGGTTCCAATTTCGTAGGTTACATCAAAATTATTGGTGAGGAATGCACCGGGTACAATTTTATGTGTACCTGCTGAAATTCCGGTAATCAAGTTTATTGAATAGAATGTATAAATGGTATCGGTGGTAGCGTTGTAATCGTCTTCATCCACAATAACCGCAACATCAGCACCACCTGAGTTGGAAGTACTATTCACTACAGTTGAGCCGTTTACCAAACCCTTTTGATTCACTGTAGCAGTTCCATTCACCAATCCTTTTTGATTCACCAATCCTTTTTGATTCGCTAATGGATTTCCGCTGGCAAGGGTAGCATTAATAGAATCTGTTTGATATCCAAATAAAGAAGATAAAGCTAAATCGACAATCTTAGTGGTGTCGTATACCGGAACATTGTTCACCAAACCTTTTTGATTCACCAGACCTCTTTGATTTACAAGTCCTTTTTGGCTTACAATAAAGCTGAGGTTAATTAAATCGGCATTCACCAATCCTCGCTGATTCACTACACTTTGATCATCCACCATAGCAACAGCATCCACAAGAGATGAACTGTGCTCAGATTCAATTGCATTTAAGAATGCTCCTTGATCGGCCGGGGGAATGTTGGAATTGTCGAAGTTGTAATCGAATTGTAAACCAAGTCCATCAATTTTATCCCCATAGGTTAAAGTAAGATCTTGTGCTTTAATGGTCATCGGCATTTTTTCGATGCTTAATAATCCATCGTTGAAATCGTAGGTATACAATTCTTGCAATCCAATATCATTGGTGGCATTGGCAGTTGGACGAATAAAATAAATTCCTGCATTGCTTGCCGCTGTGGCCGGAGTGGAGTATTGAATAGAAGCTAACCCTAAATCCGCTAAGCTAAGTCCAAGCACTGCCGGATCCTGATCATCCACAGTAACTGTAGATGTAAATGCCGGTACCTCCTCTCCAAATTTTTTGGATGCATTAACAGCATTTACCACTACATTTTTCTTCACCGGAGCAAAGAAATACAAGGTGTCTGAATATCCACCATCGTTTGTATTTGGTGTAATCGCTGGGTTAAAAATCTGAACCGGAGGATTACCAAAGAAAGTGGGCACTGTGGCTTGCAATTGATTATTACTTAAAACAGTAGTAACCAAAGGTTGTCCTCTAAAAATAATTTGAGAATTTGAGGTTAGGAAATCACCATTCACCGTAACTGTAAAGGTTACTGTTCCCGGAGTTACTGCATTTGGTGCAGCAAGCGAAACTATATCCGGTGTTGGAGCTGCAAAGGTGCGCATTGCTGCATCTGCATTTACAAAACCGGCACCGGTATTATAATCAAAACCAGGTGCATCCATATCGTCGGAAGTAGCTTGCATTACGCCGCGCACTTGCGTAGGCGTCATTGTTTGGTTATAGAATTTTTGTTTTCCTTCAATCAACAAAGCAGCTATTCCGGCTGCGTGTGGAGCAGCTGCTGAAGTACCAAAGAAATTAGGGAAGGCATCCGCATCTATATTTACACCGCCCATGTTCACAGTGGTATTACCACCGTTTGGTGCACATAAATCGGGTTTATTTCGCGTAAGGCCCGCAACAGGTGTTCCTCCACGTGAGGAGAAAGATGCAACTGTAGGAGGATTTACACCATAAGCCGGTGTATTGGAATACAACACCGCACCCACCGCCATCGCACCATCAGCATTAGCTTGACCAACAATGGTAGAAGTTCCGGTATTGTGTTCTGTGATTACACCCTCACCACGGAAAATAATATATTTAAAATTTACATTTCCTGAGCCGTTAGAACGTGTGATTAACAAGCTTGCATTTTGAGCCACATTTCCTCCAACAGTAAAAGGAAGAACTTCAAGGGGGTCGCCACCAATATTATTTCGGTTAAAACCAAAAAGTGTAATTCCATTATCTGCAGTAAGGTAAATGTCCATATCGTTGGCAGTACCTGTAGAGTTTTGACCAAGCGAATAAATTTCATCTTCCCATTGCATCACAATCACATAATTTCCGGGAGGTAATATTAAAGACTGATAGATATCGCCACCGCCAAAATCATGTGCAGCACCCGGTAAATTGTTTGGAGTAGGGGCAGGGTTAAATGTATTTTGATAAGATTTATTTCCGAAATTTCCGGCCGATGTAAAGTAAGAAACACCTTGGGAAGCAACTGTATTCACAGCTTGTGCAACAACTCCATCACGAAAGAAAGGTTCGGTAATAAAAGTCACATCATCTACAATAACATTACAATTGTCATTTTTCAATGCTAAAATTCCTTGTGCCATGTCCCCGGCACTAATAAATCCGGTGCGAAATGCTAAGTCGGCATTAGGGGCAATATCGTGCACAATTTGCAACATAGCTCTACCTTCATCCGATTGTATTCCGTAAGGATAATCTTTTAATACATGAACAGGATTTGTTCCATTTGCTCCCGGCAAATCACCATTAGCAATATCTGTCGCGGCAGGGTTACCTTGAATGGTGTTATAACTATTAGAGATAACTCCAATTTTTACACCTGTACCATTCAAGCCATATCCAATACGGGCGATATCCGATTTTTGTGCAATATCACCAGCACTAGTTATAATACCAGTATTAGAAACTGGTGGAAATAAAGGACGCACATAGTCAATTAAGTTTGGAAGGCTATCCAACTTTTTCAAATGGTTAACGGGATATAAACCTGAAATAAATAAGGTATTTGGACCATTATCAATTAATCGAGTAATACCGTAAGGAGTGGTTTGCAATAAACTAAGCAGGGTTTGATATTGACCTGCTAAGGAAATTACTTCAATGTAAACGCTATCAGCATTTATTTGATAAATATTATCTAAGGTATCACTGGCATTGGGATTAAAATTGAAATACAATGAAGTTAACTCAGATCCAATTAAAGAACCCACTTTACCGCTTGGATCTGGCGGATAATAAGGGAAAATACAAGGTCCTTGGGTTATTTGTGCTACATCAGTTGCACTACAGCCGTTAGCCGGATTGGTAACCGTAAGCGTATAATCGCCAACCGCATTAACGGTAGGATTTGGAATATTAGTAGCACTTGTAATGTTACCACCATTGGCGCTTGACCAGCTATAATTAACTCCTGCTGTAGAGGAAGAACCGTTTAATTCACGGGTTAAAAAAGCACAAGAAATAACGTTATCGTTTCCGGCATTTGCGTTTGGCGCTTGATTATCTAACGTAACTAAAACTAAATCACTTGCTGAGCAACCATTTAACGGATTAGTTACGGTTAAAGTGTATGAACCTGCAGTGCTAGCAGAGGGATTTGCTATTGAAGTGGAACCTGAAATAGATCCGCCATTGCTAGCACTCCAATTATAGGAAACTCCTGCGGTATTTGATGAACCATTTAAAATTGCACTCATATTCGTACAATTAATAACCATATCAGCCCCGGCAACTGCAGTTGGCGAAATTTTATCTTCTGTAACAAGAACAACATCACTGGCAGAGCATCCGCCGGCAGAAGTAGTTACAGTTAATGTGTAAGTTCCGGCACTACTTACTGTAGGACTTGCAATGTTGGCTGCACCCACAATTGTACCTCCATTAGAAGCAAGCCAATTGTAAGTAACTCCCGCCGTTGATGAAGAGCCATTTAATTGCACAGTAGATGTCGAACAAGTGATCACCATATCTGCACCGGCATTTGCATTTGGAGAAGAACAATTTTGAAAGGGTGCATAAGTGATTGTAACACCGCTTTGAATATTTACTTGAGTACCACTCCAAAGTGCACCGGTTACATCACTATTTCCGGTACCAGAGCCAACATTAATTCCTGCGTAGGGTGCCCATACTGTTCCTAACCATTTGGAACTTGCGGCTCCGGATGAACCGTTAGCTAAATCAAATGCATATTTTTTTGAACCTGTACCAATACCATGAACCTCAGTAAAAATTCGCGATGCGCTGCCACCATTAATGGCAGTTACACCCATTTTACCCATCACCATGTTATTGTGAACATATATTAAAATGGCGCCTGAGCTGGTGTTTTTAAAATCGAACACAAAATAATTGGTGCTTCCACTGTTTTGTATCAAATCAAAAACATATACCCCCGGACCGTTAAACGTAATGGTTTTTCCACCGGTTAACTTTATATCGTCGTATGAACCCGGATTAAGTGTTTGAGTAGTTGAAATATCGGACATTTGAGGATAAGCAGGAAATGCAGTTATTGCAGGTTGTGCCGGAAATACAGGTAAGGCAGGCACTCCAATAATATTTCCAAGAGAAGGTACCGGACCTGAATAGGTGGTTCCTGTAGGATGAGTTAATTTTCCATTAAATGTTCCACTTCCAATAACAGTATTCCCTTTTACATCAATATTTCCGGTTATGGAAGCGCTGTTACCAACTGATAAAATTGTTCCTGATGCGGAGGAGGTATTGGCTATTACCATATTCCCAACTACAGCATTACTACTGGAAAGTGTTGCTTTTCCTTGCGAATATATATTTGAATTTATTTGCGAAGTTCCGGTTGTTTTAACTAACACTTTACTTCCAATAGAGCCATTGTTGATGGTATTCGACGAGGCCATAAAAACACCAAATCCCCCGGATGGAGGAGTTGTGCAGCCCGATCCACCCGAACCGGCATACATTACAAAGTCAGTCATTTGTAATTGTTGGGCTGAGACACCCTTAGCAAAGAGAAGCGCAATGAGCAAAATGCGCGTGATTGCTTTACCAAAACACAAGAAGCGCGACGAACCTGCATTTAGCAGATGAAATGGGTAATTTTTCATATTAATAAGATAAATTAGCGGTTATATTGAATAAACAAATATAGCTTTTTTTTGACATTAACAAATAAAAATGGAAAAAACAGCTATACTTATTATTTCCTAAAAGGTTACAAAAAAGTTCGACGAACAGATCTAAATTTGATCTCAAAAGGTAAATCTGTTATTGATTTGGAAAGATAATAATCGGGTAAGGGAGACTTATTGTTATTCGGTTGATTTTTTATTGAACAACAAATACCCAAATGAAAATAGAAAATTAAATGAATCGCTTTTGCGATCGTAATAGTTTACATTAAAACTTAATGGTCCAATTGGGCTGTGATAGATGAGTGAAGTGGAACCTATAAAATATATTTGCGCAAAGGGTTCACCGTATTTTGCAGTTAAGTCTGGCTGTTTTAATATTTCCCTATACGGTTGGTAAACAAAACCTTCGATGCGTATGTCAAAATTTGTATAAAAATTAATTACACTTCTAAAACCACCAGCAGCGAAAGAGTGGGCTCTAAAATTTTCTAAAAAGAGTGTCCTACTTTCGGGTATAGGCATAAAGGCAGGTGCTGCAAGAATGCTGGCAGTGTAGTTATTAAAGAAATCCTGATTGGAATATACGCCTTCTAAATAAAATCCTAATCGCAAATTTCCTTTTCGTTTAAAATAGTTATCATATATTAAGTGCACATTGAACCAGTTGTGGTAGCGGCTATAAGTATTTCGATTTATGGAAGTGGAACCGGGAGTATTTACTTCGCGTCCACTTAAGTATCTTGCTTTAAGCAAAAAATACGTACCTCTGTTTGCAAATTGTTTTTTATTTAAAGTATTGCGTTCATAAAAAAGATAAGGGCTGGTTAGGTATAAATCGGTTCTATCGGCAGTATCGGTGGCTGAAAATACTTTGGTTTGATAGTACTTGTCGTAGCTGTTAGCAAAAGCAGACCCGGTAATAATTTTTCCTTTGTTTTTTGCCGGTAAACCTAGATTTACATCGCCATACAAATCATTTTGTACGAGAAAAGATGGTTTAGATTCTTCAAAAAATGCGGTACTACTTTTAAAGAAATCCCAGCGGTTACGGGTAAATGAAGCCTCGGCATAAAAAGGAAGACGAGAAGGAAAATCAAAACGTAATTTGGCTTGATAGGAACCATACAGCTTACCAAAATAAATATTTCCACTTGTGGTGATCGAAATTTTTCGAAGGTAATTATACTGTAAACCAATAAAACCGGCATTTATAGGTCGAGAAGAAACATTTCCGCCAAAGGAAACAAATAAATCCTTTTCCTTCTTTATTTTTAATAATAAATCGTAAAAGCCCGATTTTTCATTGTATTTGGTAAGCGGGTAAATCTGTTTGATTTTATCATCTGCAACCAAGCGATAGTACTTAGGTTTAAGCTCTTCGAGTGTAACTAATTTATTTTTATTGCTCAGTAATTTACGCACATAGTGGGCTTGTTTTACTTTTAGTCCTTCGATAAGTATTTTTTCGAAAACCAATCTTTCTTTTTTGTTTTGAAAGAGTTGTCGGCGGCATTGAAGCGAATCTGAATTTTCGCGACGGCTAATCAGCATTTTAATGCTATCCATTTTTTCGTTTGCTGCCACATAACCATTCCCTAAAACCTTAGCAGCACTCTTAAATTCAAAAAGTCCAATGTCATCCACTATCGGTTCAATAACAATCGATGGAACCGGAACTTTTTCGACCGTACCGCGGTTGATGAGCATACTTTTAATTTGAGAAATAACATTGTCCTCATCGGGTGGAATAAGCTTATCGGCCACACTACTCCCAATTATTACATCCGGTTTAAAATCAGCGTAAAGCACGTCAATAGGGAAATTGTTGTAGAGTCCGCCATCAAAAAACAAATCGCCATCAATCAAAATGGGCTTAATGTAAAAAGGGTAAGACATAGAAGCACGAATACTTTGACCCACATCTCCTTTTTTAAATACAACTTGCTTTTTTGCCGTAACATCAGAGCCTACACAACGAAAGGGAATGAATAAACTATCGAAATTATAATTTGATGCTGCCGATGGGTTGGCAAACAATTCCACCAAAGTAAAATCAATGGGAACAGGTGAAATAAAGTTAGTTGGAAGAGAAGTGGTTAAAATAGTGTCAGGTGCGAATTTAAAGGAAACCCAAGAGGCATCGTTCTCTCTTTTCTTTAAATAAAAAACATATTTTTCTTCTACATCGCCTTCGGCAGCACGTTTAAATTTATCACTTGTTATGAACGTTTCGATTTGCTTAACTGAATACCCGGAGGCATACATACCGGCAACAAAGGCACCCATGCTGGTACCTACAATGTAATCGATGGGAATGCGGTTTTCTTCGAGCGATTTTAATACACCAATGTGTGCAACACCATCTGCACCGCCACCGCTAAGCACAACACCCACTTTTTGTGCACGACTTTTTTGCACATTCAAGCAAAAAAATAATGCTGCAAGTAGGAGGTAGTAAGAGCGCTTTGTAAAGGACATAAACTGGTGTTCGGGCAAAACGGCGATTTAAAAAACGCACAAATTTAGCAAAAGACTGAACTTAAAAATTAATTGGATTTTTAAGTTGCTAGAAATTATTGATTACAGTATTGAAATAAGCAGGGCTTTTAAGTAAGCGAGAGCCATACCAAGAAAACATTTCGCCATCAACCAACTGAATTTTTGAGCCGGGACAAATTTTTTGCAAGTGTTCTTTGTCCGCTTCTTTAAAGGGATAAGGCTCCGACGATAACAAAATCACTTCAGGCTGCATTTGTTCGAGCTTCTGCAAGTTAATTTCTGGATAGCGACTTAAATTCGAAAACACGTTTTGAAAACTGCATGCTTGAAACATGGCGTCGATGAAAGTATCGGAACCGGCACATAAATAGGGGTTTTTCCAAATAAAGTATGCACAGGTTTTGGGCAGTGGGTTGATGATGGTCGCAAAATTTGATTTAATTTGGGTGATGATTTCATTCGCCTTCTCTTTTCGGTTCACTAATTCGCCAATTTTACCAATCATATTGAGTGCATCTGCTAGCGTTTTAATATCGCTCATCCAAACCGGATAGAGCTGCATTAACTGTTGAATTTGTTCTTTGCTGTTTTCCTCCTTATTGCCAATTATTAAATCGGGTTGTAGGGCGGCAATCTTTTTAAGATTAATATTTTTTGTGCCGCCAATTCTGGTCTTGCTGCGATACCATATCTCCGGATGGATGCAAAATTTGGTGATGCCCACCACCTCGTTTGTCAAGCCTAAATCATAAAGTAATTCGGTTTGAGAGGGAACAAGAGAAATAATTCTAGTAGGAAAATTTTTAAATTGAATTTCTTTTCCAAGCTGATCAATTGTTTGAAACATTAGAAATAGTGCTGGAATTTTTAAGAAATACAAAAATTCTTGTTTGATTTAATTCAAACAAGCATTCAAAGTTAAAAGTAATTATTGCATCAAAGCCGAAATAATATCGCTTTTAGTAATAATAAAAGTATTATCAGTTTTAAAGTCACGCACCAAAAGCGCAGGATTTTCGAGGGTAATCATTTTTGATAAAGAATCAATTGGGGTCGAAATATCCACAAAAGGAAAGGCCGCTTGCATTATACTTTCCACCGTATTGTTTTTTATTTCAGGATTTTTAAGAATACAAGAGAACAAGTGATTTTCACTTAATGCGCCTACAATTCGCTTATCGGAGGTTACCGGAATTTGAGAAATATCAAGTTCATTCATCATTTTCACGGCTTTGTCAATTGTATCTTTTGCATCAATGGTAACGAGTTCAACTTTTTTATTTGTTTCAACCAGATCCTTTGCTACCAAGCCTTTTTTATCGAAATAGCCTTTCATGCGCATCCAATCATCGTTAAACATTTTACCCAAATAGCGCGTACCGTGGTCGTGAAAAATAACTACCACTACATCACCTTTTTTGAATTTATCTTTCATTTGAAGCAAACCTGCCATAGCTGATCCGGCTGAGTTTCCAACAAATATTCCTTCGCGTTTCACAATTTCGCGTGTCATCAATGCTGCATCTTTATCGGTAACTTTTTCGAAATGATCGATGATGCTAAAATCAACATTTGCGGGTAAAAAATCTTCTCCAATACCTTCGGTTACATATGGATAAATTTCATTTTTATCGAAGATGCCAGTTTCCTTGTACTTTTTAAAAACCGAACCATAGGTATCAATTCCCAGTATTTGAATGTTGGGATTTTTTTCTTTTAAATACTTACCGGTTCCACAAATGGTACCGCCAGTGCCAACTCCAACCACCAAGTGTGTAATTTTACCTTCGGTTTGTTCCCATATTTCGGGACCTGTTTGCTCGTAATGTGCTTTAGAATTTGAGGGATTGTCGTATTGATTGGGTTTCCAGGAATTGGGTACTTCTTTTTCCAAACGAGAAGATACGGAATAATAGGATCGGGGATCTTCAGGTTCAACATTGGTAGGGCAAACTACCACTTCGGCACCAAAGGCACGCAAAGCATCCACTTTTTCTTTTGATTGTTTATCTGTGGTGGTAAAAATACATTTGTATCCTTTAATGATGGCAGCAATCGCCAAGCCCATTCCAGTGTTTCCACTGGTGCCTTCGATAATGGTTCCGCCCGCTTTTAAACGACCGTCTTTTTCGGCATCCTCTATCATTTTTAAGGCCATGCGGTCCTTTATTGAATTGCCGGGATTAGTTGTTTCAACCTTTGCCAGCACCGTTGCCGGGATGTCTTTTGTGATGTTATTGAGTTTTACAAGTGGCGTATTTCCAATCGTTTCGAGGATGTTGTTATAATACATTTTTGAATGATAAATAAATATAAATGAATAGTGAATGAGCTAATAAGAATTTTAGAAAGAGTAGATAAGAAAAGAGATGTGAATTTAATGCACTTTTATTTTTTTGATTTTTCCACTTTTAGTGGCAATAACCAATTCAGTTCCATTTTTTCGTGCATCTGCATAAACTTCAGCTACGGCAGCTTTCATGCCTTTTATGATTTTATTTAGAAGTTTATGTTTTTCTTGTTTTGTCATTCAAAATATATTTTAATTTTTCTTTGTTGAAGGCAAGCAATTTTCCATTTGTAGATTTTGCAATAAGTTCAATTTCTTGTTGAGAGTTATCTACAATAATCCAATCTGTTGACAAAGGTAAAAAATATTTTTGCAGATTGTGTAGTCCTTTATAATAGCGTCTTTCGATTATTTCAATTGGTATGCTATGCCCACCCATTGAAACTCGGATTGCCACCCGTTCAATAGCAAGTTTAGGGCTACTCAAGCAAATGCACGCTATTATTTCCAGTAAATTTGGTATGTAGAACAAGTTAACTAAATCGAATAGCTTTCACAGGACTAATACGCGTAACCAGATAGGAGGGAAGAATAAGGATTAAACTACAAACCACTAAGGTTCCAATATTAAGTCCTAAAATATACATCCAATCGAGATGAATGGGCACGAGTGCAACATAGTAGGAAGCCTGATCGAGGTGAGCAAAACCAAATTTTAACTGCAATAAACAAAGCCCCAAGCCAATTATATTTCCCCATAACAATCCTTTTCCAATTAGAAAAACCGCTTGATACAAGAAAATTTTACGCAAGCTATTGTTATTGGCTCCCAAAGCTTTTAACATCCCAATCATATTGGTACGTTCCAGAATTAAAATGAGCAAAGCGGTAATCATATTAATGGCACCCACTGCAATCATCATAACCAAAATAACTACTACATTAATGTTTTGTAAATCGAGCCAATCAAACAATTGTGGATATTGTTCCCGAATTGTTTTAGAATCTAAATCATAACCAATTTTTGAATAAACCAAATTTCCAACTTTATCGAGTTCATTAAAGTTGGTAACTGAAATCTCCATTCCTCCCATTTGATTAGGATTCCAATCGTTTAACTTTTGAATGTGCTGCAAATCGCAGAGCACATATTTATCGTCAAAATCTTCTAATCCGGATTCGTAGATACCGCATACTTTAAATTTTCGCATGCGTGGGGGTTGTTGCACAAAGTACATCCATAAATTATCGCCACTTTTAAACTTTAGTTTATCGGCAATTTTTTTTGAAATTAAAATATCATCTGTTTTCCCGCTATCAGCGAAAGTGATAGCTTTGCCAGATTGTAAATTTTGGTTAAAAAAAGTAAGGTCGTAATCTTTGGTAATGCCTTTTAAAACAACCCCTTCAATGGCTTCATCTGTTTTTATAATACCAGCTTTAGTGGCGAATATTTGAGTGTGTTTTACACCAAGAATACTCTTTAATTCGCTCAGTTTTATTTTGTCGCTATCAATGGGATTGGGCTCAAAAGAGTTGTTATTGTTAAAATTGCTAATTTGAATATGTCCCCCAAAGCCAATTACTTTTTCGGTAATTTGTTTTTGAAATCCTGTAAGAACAGCAACCGAAATAATCATTACCGCTACACCTAAGGCAATAGCCCAAACAGCAATATTTACAATGGGCTTACTTTGGGCCGTGCCTTTGCCGTTTTTTTGAAATAAAATTTTACGCGCTATAAATAATTCAGTGTTCAATTGGAATAATTGTATTTTTGCCGACCGTAAAAATAGGATTAATCAGCTTGGTATCGCCTGTGAATAAAGAAAAAAAAATAGTTTCGATTGGGGTATGCATTTGTTTGTGCTGGAGTATATTTCTTTTGTTGACTTCCGAATTAACCTTTGCTCAATCCCAACGAAAACCGCGCATCATCCGTGTGGGTGCTGAGTTAACAGATCATTACTTGAAATTGATTCAAGGAAAAAAAGTTGCTGTGTTGGCTAACCAAAGCAGCTTAATTGGAACAACACATTTAGTCGATTCATTGTTAAAATTAAAAGTGAATGTAAAAAAGGTTTTTTGCCCGGAGCATGGTTTTAGAGGAGATGCAGATGCCGGAGAACATGTAAAAAATTACAAAGATTCAAAATCACATTTGCCTGTTATTTCTTTATACGGCAGCAACAAAAAGCCTCAAGCCAAGGATTTGAAAGGGGTAGACTATCTGATTTTTGATTTGCAAGATGTTGGTGCTCGTTTTTATACTTATATCTCCACATTACATTATGTGATGGAGGCTTGCGCTGAAAACGAAATAAAATTAATTGTGTTGGATAGGCCTAATCCCAATGGCTTTTATGTGGATGGTCCGGTTCGGGAAGAAGCGTTTAAATCTTTTGTAGGAATGGATCCAATACCTGTAGTGCATGGCATGACGGTTGGTGAATATGCCAAAATGTGCAATGGAGAAGGCTGGTTAGCAAATGGTAAAATTTGTATGCTTACCGTAATCACATGTGAAAATTATATCCACAGCGATTTTTATTCCTTACCGGTGAAACCTTCGCCCAATTTGCCGAATATGGCTTCTGTATATTTATATCCTTCCATTTGTTTTTTTGAAGGAACTAATGTAAGCTTGGGACGTGGTACCAGCAAGCCTTTTCAACAATTAGGTTATCCACAATTAAGCGGCTCAGATTATTCTTTTACTCCGGTAAGTATTCCGGGTGCAAGTAAAAACCCTCCTTTTAAAGACCAGAAATGTTATGGTTTTGATTTTTCGGAGTATGGCGAAACAATGGCTAAGGTGGAAAAAAAAATAAACTTGTTTTGGTTGTTGGAAATGTATAAGAGTTATCCGGATAAAGCCAATTTTTTTATTCCTTATTTCAACACCCTTGCAGGAACTGCAACATTAAAGCAGCAAATTATGGATGGCAAAACAGAAGCAGAAATTCGAAAGAGTTGGGAACCATCTTTGAGCAATTTTAAATCAATCCGAAAAAAATATTTGCTTTACTCAGATTTTTAAATTTTGCTATCGGTTTAAAAAATAGCCTTTCAGCACAAATAAATTCCAAATAAGTTTACGGTGATTGTGCTTTTTACTTTGATGTTCACGTAGAATTTTTTCAATGTAGTTGCGTTCAAAATAATCATCCTGCGAAAGCAAAACATCTTCAATGATATTCTTCAAATCTTTGCGAATCCAATCAGATAAAGGAATGCCGAAACCTTTTTTAGGTCGATAGATAATATTGTGCGGAATTTTATTTTCCATCACTTTTTTTAGGATGAATTTTAATTCGTTTCCTTGATGTTTAAAATTCCGGGGCAAGGAATTTAAAAATTCTACCACATGGGTATCTAAGAAAGGTGCACGCACCTCCAACGAATTATACATACTTGCCCGATCCACTTTAAACAGAATATCATCCGGCAAATAGGTTTGATAATAGTAATACAATATTTTATTGAATGCATCCTGCGGACCATTTTCGTTGAAATGAAAATCAATTATTTGGAGTCCTGAAGCATCTTTTAAGCTTTCGAAAATATGTTTTTTAAAAAGTGATTTTTTTTCGACCGGTAAAAAACTACCCAACCACAACTGATGGATATGGTTGCTGTGAGAACTAAATCCTCTCAAAAATTGTTTTACTTTAAAATCGAAACTAATATTTTTATCACTTGCAGGTAAAAGATTTGCAGCCTGATTCATGAGCTGCTTCATGGGTTGAGGTAACATTTGAACCCAATTTTTGTAACGCTCAGAAATAAATGTAGGATAACCGGCAAGCAATTCATCGCTGCCGTCGCCACCTAAGGCAACCGTAACTTTTTGTCGTGTAAATTTTGATAAATAATAAGTAGGAATGATGGAAGCATCAGCAAAAGGCTCATCTAATTTTGGAAAAATTTCACTAATCAAGTCAACTGTTTTCGAAGGTGTAAGCACCGATACATGATGCTCGGTTCCTAGGTGATTGGCAACTTGCAAAGCATAATCTTGCTCATCGTATGATTTATCTTCGAATCCGATGGAGAAAGTTTTAATTTTTTGCTGTGCATTTTTTTGAGCGTAATAAGCAACTGTGGAGCTATCTAATCCACCGCTAAGGAACACGCCCAAAGGCACATCGCTCATAAGTCGCGCAGCAGTTGCATCATTCAACAATTGATCGAGTTTTGTTTTTGCTTCTTCAAAAGATATTGTAGTATTGGTGGTGAAATTGTGTTTCCAATAGCTTGCTTTTTCTGTTAAAATGCCATTCTTAATAATTAAATAATGGGCAGGTTCTAATTTTAAAACTCCTTTATTGATGCTGGAAGGAGCAGGAACATAATCAAAAGTTAAGTACTGGTTTATGGCTTCAACATTTATTTCTTTTTTTGCAGATGGATGCTCATAAAATGCTTTTAATTCGGAAGCGAAAATAAATGTGCCATCTTCGCATGTGCCATAATATAAGGGTTTTTTGCCCATCCGATCGCGCGCAAGAAGCATTTCCTTTGCATCAAAATCATACAAGGCAAAAACAAACATGCCGTGTATTTTTTCAAGCATTTTTCTACCGTATTCGCGATACAAGTAAATGAGCACTTCTGTATCGGAAGTGGTGTGAAAAGTATATTTACCGGTCTTTTGAAGTTCAGCCTTAAGTGACATAAAATTGTAAATTTCACCGTTAAAAACGATGGCAATTTTTTTGTCGCTGCTATACATGGGCTGATTGGCATCGGCCGAAAGGTCAATAATACTAAGTCGTGCGTGCGTTAAGCAAACATTTTCATGCATAGCTACACCCTGGTAATCGGGACCACGATAGGCAATTGATTGAATCATAGCCCGACCCTGCTCGATGGTTCCTTTGCCAATAAATCCGGCTATTCCGCACATAGTTTAGGCTGTTTTTTTACCACCAAATTTCCATGAATTTCCATTCCTGAAAATAATATAAGTGCTTGATTTGTCGATTCCGGGAGTAGTATTCAACCAACTTTCGATGGTTTTTTTCTCAATATAAATGGTTTGAGGAGTAACTAATTGGTCAAAAGCAACATGTCGAAAAAATAAAAAATCTCTTTTGCAAATCCATTGACTGTAGGCGTAGAGCGGCAAAAAGGAAAGTTTTAATTTTACAATAAGGTGTGCGTACAAAAAATACAAAAAAGAAAGTGGGGTTGCAATGAGGTATTTGGTAAACCACCAAGGTAGATGCGATGCAATTTTTCTGATAGGGTCCACGATGTATCGTATCACTGCATTTCCTTCTTTGGCATACACCCAGCAATGAAAATTTCCACCGGGTTTTGTATTTTCAATAACCGAAGTAAAACCTTTTATGGGCTCTTTAATATGATGCAATACACCAATAGAATAAACCAAATCAAATTTTTGATTTGCTCTAAATTCCGTTAAATCAGCTTTTTCAATTTTATAATTTGTATAGGCTGTGGATGCCATGTTTTTTTGTGCGGATAGCACAGAATCGCCCAAATCTACTCCGGTAATTGTGCTTGGTTTCCAATTGGCAACATGCACCAATAAACTGGCATTTCCACATCCCAATTCCAAAATATTTTTCCCTTGAAAATCGTTTTGTGTGAGCGGAAGCATCCAATCTTCAAACTGATCAACAGTATACACAGAGCCCTCGGGAAGGTTGTTCCAAGAGGTAGCAAATGCATCTGCTGTTTTGCTGTCGGCTAATGTTTGCTCCATTATTTTGTGTCTTTAACTCCTTTAAAAACAAATTCAATTTCTTCAAAGCCACCCACCCAAAAGCACCAAAAGCGGCTACAGAAGAGAGGGCTGAGGTTTGCAAAAAAATTGACAACCGCACGAATAAATTTTAAAATCCCGATAAGGAGCGAACTCACTCCCATGTATTTCATTAAATGAAAAAATGCGATGTAGTTCAACTTCATTTTTTGCAACGAAAAATTCACACCAAAATAGCCTGATTTAGTGAAATGCGGGTTAAAATATTGCGGAAAAGTTACATCAAAACCGGCCTTGTGTTCGGCATGTGTAAATCCTCTGCTAAAATGCGGAACCTTTACGTGAAGTTCACCACCGGGTTTAATTATACGGTGCAACTCTTTCATCACAGTAAACGGATCGTTTAAATGTTCGAGCACATGAAAAGCTTTAATTTCATCAAAGGTGGAATCTTCAAATGGATAGGGAAATTGGTTGAGATTAAAAACTTTATCCACTTTAAAATGGTCGTGGAAATCCACATTTAGATAGCCTTCTTTGTAGTCTTCGCCACAACCTAAATTCAACTTGTTCATGCTATAAATTTATTTTGTCTTTTATGGTAAATGGAAATTTATTTTGCGATTCATAATAGGTACGCATTAATACTTCGGCAATTACTCCCATCAAGATCATTAAAATACCGATAATAGAAAACATGGCAGTTAGTGTAGGTAAGGGCGTTTGCACAAAATCTTTTTGGCCAGTTACTTTAAAATATACGGCCAATAAAAAAGTGATGATTCCCATAAAGAAGGATAAAAAACCAGCCCCTCCAAAAAAGTGAATCGGCCGTTGCATATAGCGTTCCAAAAATTTTATCAATAGTAAATCGAGCAATACTTTAAAGGTGCGCGACATTCCATAATTGCTTTTTCCGTACTTACGCGGATTGTAATTTACCGGCATTTCGGTAACGGTGCCACCCTGCCATTTGCAATACACAGGAATAAAACGGTGCATTTGTCCGTATAAAAGTACGTACTGCAAAACATCTCTGCGGTATACTTTTAACGTACAACCATAATCATGCAACGATACACCCGAAACCTTACTAATTAATCCGTTTGCAAGCAAGGATGGTAATTTTCGTGTGAGGTATTGACCTCCCCAGCGATTTTGGCGCCAGCCACTTACCACATCAAAACCTTCATTGAGCTTATTAATTAGTTTAGGAATATCGGAAGGATCGTTCTCCAGGTCACTATCCATGAGTATAATTATATCGCCTTTAGAATTTTGAATACCAGCATTAATGGCAGCGGTTTGACCGTAATTTCTTCTGAAATTTATTACTTTGATGCGATTATCATTTGCAGCAAAGCTTTTTAAAACGGCAAATGAATCGTCTTTTGATCCATCGTTTACGGTAATTATTTCGTAATCGTATGCGCCAATGGCAGCCTGCAAAGCTTGAAAAAGCTCAGGTATTCCCCTTGCTTCATTATATATGGGAAGAACAATCGAAAGTTCAGGCATTTTTAGCGAATTTGTTTTTTAAGATGCCAAATATACTCAATGATGTAAAAATGCCAGCAATTAAAAATAAAGGATAAGCAGTAACAAAATAACGGTACTCATCAAACTTTAATAAAAGCGGGAATGCAAGCGCAGTGTATAGACTGGTGAGTGTAAAGAAAAGTAATTCGTAATTGCTAAAAAATCGAATAAGAAAATAGAAAAGTCCGATAAATCCAAAAAACACGACAAAGGCATATAGTAAGGAATAACCGATTTTAAGCAACATCTCAAATGGGTTTAAATCGCTTATCGATTTATTAAACAAATTATAAGTTCCCGAATGCACAAAAAATGTTTTGCACGCTTTTAAACGAGAAGAAACATAATAAAGAAATGGTTTTTCATGCTTGATGGAAAGGGTATAGCGATTTAGTTTTTCCTTTATTTGGGAGGTAAGACTAACCCGCAAGAGCGAATCCGTTGCCGCATTATCAACAGTGCTTATCATGTTTTTTACAAGCAACAAGCTATCTAGATTAAATTCTTTGGTATAAATATTTTGAGGAAGAATTGCGGTTTTTTGTTTTTTTATATTTCCGGGTAAAGGTTTGAAAAAGGTAATCTCTGCACCAGGTTCCCACCAAACAATTGACCCGCCAAAAGCATTCATGAAATCAAATAAAGAACCCAAATAGCTTTGGGTTGTGCTTGCAAAATATAGACTGGTGGTTAAGGGGTAAATACGTTTGTGTACAGCATAATTTCTAAGTATCCAAGCGCCATCAATTAAAATAAAAGAAAGCGAAAAATACAAAAGCAGTTTTAGTTTTTGAGCTGTTTTTAAAACTTTTTGCTTAGCTGCATGAAGGCTTAAATAGCCAATAAAGATTACTAAAAGAGGTAACATCACTGGCTTTAAAAAAATGCACCAAGTGAGAAACAATCCGGAGGCAAAAAGATTTTTGAAATTCTTTTCAGGAAGAATTAAGAAATAAATAGAAAATATTAATGCCGAAGTGGAGAAGCTTTCTGTAAGTATAATGGGATCATATAGAGAGACAAAGGTGCTAAGTGAATAGAAGAAAAAAGTGACATAGAAATAGTTTGATTTCTGAAAAAGGAGAGCAGAAATTTTAGCAAGTATATAAACCGAAAGTGCCGAGAGTATTAATTGCGCAACTACAAGCATATCCAACGAAAGTGAAAGCGGGAAAATTAAACGCAGTAAAAAAAATAACCAGGCATAGCCCGGCATGCGAAAATCATCTTCGTAACTACCATTTTTTAATAAATTTTCGACCGGTTGTATATAGGTAAAGGTATCGCCTGCTTCGCGCGCCAAAGCTGCGGGATAATGTGTATTTGCAATGGGTGCTAACTCTATAACTTTATAAGCAAAAAAAACAAGCTTAATTGCAAAGGCCAAAAGAAACCAAAATGCCCATTTGTTTTGATGGGGTAAAAAAGCAGAAAAGGAAAGTACTTTATTTTTGATTGGATTCATACCAGGTTTTAAACTTCTGCAATCCTTCTCTTATGGTCGTTTTTGGCGCATAGTGCAAAATGGCTTTTGCTTTTTCAATAGCAGCAAAAGTTAAGTTAACATCACCTTCCTGCATGGGAAGTTTTTTGATGTTGAATTTTTTATCACATACTTCTTCAATAAGTTGAATGAGTGCTGAAAGCTTAATGGGAGAGCTGTTTCCTAAGTTTATTGTTTCATAAAAGCTATTTTCGCTAGTAGAAATCACTTCAATAGCACGTGCAATTCCTTCCACAATATCATCTACATAAGTATAATCACGGCTAGTGCTACCATCACCATACATTTCAATTGCTTGCTGCTTGTATAAGCGATCAAAAAATTTGTGAATCGCCAAATCAGGCCGTTGACGAGGCCCAAACACAGTAAAGAAGCGCAGATTGATTACTTTAAATTGATATAAATGATGGTAATTAAATGTTAATAGTTCACCACTTTTTTTTGTAGCAGCATAAGGAGAAATTGGAAAATCAACATTGTCGCTTTCAGCATAAGGAATTTTTTCATTGTTGCCGTAAACAGATGAGGAGGATGAAAAAATAAGATTTTTGACAGCCGTATTTTTCATGTTCTCCAAAATGTTCATGGTACCATTTATATTGGTATCGACATAAGCTTTGGGATTTAAAATAGAAGGCCTTACGCCGGCCTTTGCAGCTAAATGAATTACAAAATCGATAGGATTTGATTTGAATACTTCAGCAAGCTTTTCACTGTCACAAATATCCGCTTCAACGATTTTAAAATTGGGATGATTAAGCAGAGTGGAAATATTTTTGAGTTTAATTTCCTTTGGATAAAATGGATCAAAATTATCTACACAAAGCACTTGATGCTGTTGATTAATTAAATATTCGCAAAGACTGGAACCAATAAATCCTGCTCCACCGGTAATTAAAAAATTCATTGAATTGAGCCTGTTTTTAGATTATCAAATTTTGTGTGTTTGCACGATACATCAATCCACTTGAAATTTATCGACTTACTTATTTATTCTGCACGATGGTGTCATAAAAAAAATTCCATTTGAGCAGGTTTCAAAGGTATTAAAATTTATAAAAGAGCAGCATATAGAGAATGTTTCAATCATTTTAATGGATGAATTTTGCGCTACCAAGTGCAGATTTGAACTGCAAATTGTTGAAGCATTTTAATGAATGCCCGTATTTAAATTTGAATGCTGCAAGAAAGTTGAACACAAACTTAAATATGAATGCTAAACTTGTAGGCCAATATTTAATGCGTACTTTTATCCGTTCAAAAAAATAAATCTATATGAATAAAATTGCTACCCTACTTGTTGTTGCATTCATGACATTTAATTCAGCGGTTATAGCTCAATTGGATACCAGCAATGGCAGGTATTACAATGAGGTTTTTACCACTGTTACTACCAATTTAAATGTGGTGTTTGGCTCCTATATTAACTTTGGTTTACAAACCAATCTCACCATGGACATTTATCAACCAGCAGGTGATATGGCTATTGCTCGACCTTTAATCGTATGGGCGCACGGTGGAAGTTTTCAATTTGGGGATAAAAATGAAGCAGATATTGTTGCACTTTGTCAAACCTTTGCGAAGCGCGGATATGTGTGTGCTTCCATTAATTACCGGACTGGTTTTTTTCCGGTCGATTCGGTGAATGCCACACGTGCGGTTTTAAAAGCAACGCAGGATATGAAAGCAGCTGTGCGCTTTTTTCGCAAGGATGCAGCAACCGCAAATACTTATAAAATTCATCCCGATTACGTTTATGTTGGTGGGAGTTCTGCCGGTGCATTTATGGCACTTCATCTAGCGTATATGGATAAGCCAAGCGAATTTCCATTGGGAGCAACAACTTTAGCTAGTCTGGATGGATTGGAAGGTGCCAGCGGAAATCCCGGATATCCAAGCAATGCCAGTGCTGTAATTAATTTGTGTGGTGCATTGGGCGATGCAGCTTATCTGGAGGCTGGTGATATCCCATTTGTAAGCATGCATGGTACCGCTGATGCAACTGTTCCTTATGCACATGCAATTATTGTTTCCTTGGGTTACAGTGTTATGTATGTTGATGGCAGCGCATCCATTCACACACGCGCCAATGCAGTGGGAGTGTATAATCCCTTTTATATATTTAATGGAGCCGATCATGTGCCGTATTTGAATAATGCTGCGTACTTGGATACAACCATAAAATTTGTCCGTGATTTTTTACATCCACTTGTTGCGGCTGCCCCTTTAACTGTTAAAAAGCAAGATGTAGCTTCGAAAATCAATATTTATCCTAATCCCGCGGCTAGCGGCTTTATGTTGCAGGTTGAGGAAGTGCTTAGTCCAAATTCAAGTTATGCGCTCTTTGATTTAAGCGGTAGAATTTTGCAGCAATCAAGTATAAGCGAAAAGAATACGCTCATTATGCGTAATTCCCTAAGTAGCGGAATCTATTTCCTGAAAATCTATACAGCTGAGGGAGAGCCATCTATTCAGAAGGTTGTTTTTGAATAACTACAGCCCTTTTATTTAGAAAATGACTGCTCCTTAAAAGCAGTCATTTTTTTTTTGTAGGAGATGAATTAAAAAAATCACAGAGGAAGCGCTTTCACAACTCAAAAAACAATTTCAAAACTAGCCTTCAAATTCGCTTAAAAAGTAGTACTTTTGCGCCCTCAAAATTTAAAGCATAAATGATTAGTACTAGCGGAATTACGCTGCAATACGGCAAGCGTGTGTTGTTCGAGAAGGTGAGCATTAATTTTACTCCCGGAAATTGTTACGGTTTAATTGGAGCCAATGGTGCCGGGAAATCTACTTTCCTTAAAATATTATCGGGCGAAATTGAAGCGCAACAAGGTAATGTGATTATGACTCCGGGGGCGCGTTTATCCTTTTTAAATCAAAATCAGCATGCTTTTGATGAAATTGAAGTGCAAAAAACGGTAATTATGGGAAACCGTAAGTTATACGACATTATTGTGGAAAAGGAAGCCATTTATGCCAAAGCCGACTTTAGTGACAAAGATGGATTACGCGCCGCTGAACTGGAAAGTGATTTTGCCGAAATGAATGGTTGGGATGCTGAATCGGATGCTTCCGATTTATTGAGTGGCCTAGGAATAAAGGAAGAACTGCATTTTAAACTTATGAAAGAGCTAAGCGGCAGTGAGAAAGTACGCGTATTGTTAGCGCAAGCCATTTTTGGAAACCCCGATGTTCTTTTGCTGGATGAGCCTACCAATAACTTGGATGTAGAAACCATTTTATGGCTAGAGAATTTTTTAAGTGAATTTAAGAACACCGTAATTGTAGTAAGTCACGATCGCCACTTTATTGATGCGGTGTGTACACATATTGCCGATATTGATTACAACCAAATAAGCGTGTTCACCGGAAATTACACCTTTTGGTACGAAAGCAGTCAATTGATTTTAAAACAAAAGCAGGACGCAAATAAAAAAACTGAGGATAAGAAAAAGGAGTTGGAATCCTTTGTGGCTCGTTTTAGTGCAAATGCATCCAAATCGCGACAAGCCACTTCGCGTAAAAAATTGTTGGATAAATTAGTTTTTGAGGAAATAAAACCATCTTCTCGCCGCTATCCCTATATTAACTTTAAACAAAAAACGGAAACAAGGAATCAAATATTTGAAGTTAAAAATCTCCATAAAAAAATTGATGGAGTGGAGCTTTATAAAGACTTTACATTTACTATCGAAAGTGGCGATAAAATTGCATTTATCAGCAAGGAAGCCTTTTCGGTATCAACTTTTTTTGACATCATCACAGGCGAACAAAAACAGGACAGCGGAGAATATAGATGGGGAGGTACCAGCAGCCAATCGTATTTTCCAAAAAACAATCAGCATTACTTTAATGTGGATATGAATTTGATTGATTGGTTGGCACAATACTCTGAAGAAAAAGACGAAAGTTGGATTCGAAGTTTTTTAGGTAAAATGCTTTTTTCGGGAGAAGATTCTTTAAAAAAATGTAAGGTACTAAGTGGAGGTGAAAAGGTACGTTGCCTTATTGCTAAAATGATGCTCGATAGTGCGAATACGCTAATTTTGGATCAACCTACCAATCACTTGGATTTGGAAAGCATAACTGCTTTAAATAATTCTTTGATAGATTTTAAAGGGAATATTTTATTTGCTTCACACGATCACCAGTTTACTGAAACCCTTGCCAATCGAATAATCGAAATAGCTCCTTATGGAATTATTGATAAACGAATGACTTACGACGAGTACATCACCGATGAAAAAATAAAGCAGATGCGAGAGGAATTATACGCGGTGGAAGCCTAGATAAATTCTAAAAAGAACACTATAATTTGCATTAAATTTTAAGGCGGACTTTGTCCCATTTTTTTATTTGCCATTGCGTTTTACAGGTGGAGAGATGATTGCCATCCTCGTCTTTTACTTGCACTTCGCAATCAACGAACACTGCATCACTCGTTTTTAGTGGCTCCAGAACATGTTTTTGAATCCAAGCATCATCCAAAACAAAGAGTGCTGTTGCTGATTTTTTTCCTTGATAATGGTATTCCATATTAAGCGATTTCATTATCAGTCGATAGTTTTCAGGATTCAGATGATTCAACAAAAGCAATCCGGTGCTGTATTCCGAAACGGTAGCCAAACCGCATGCATGAAGGCCTTTAAGATGATTAAGGTTTGCTGTTAAATAGGGATATTTAATTTCAACACTGTTTTTTGAAATACTTAAAATTTTTAAGCGATGTGGTTTATTGAAGGGAATGTTGCGCAACAAAATAAAATTTAACAACCACAGATTGAACTTTGAAGTAGCTGCTTTTGCTAATAGTTCGTTAATTTTCATGATTATAATTTTTTTGCTTCGTTCCAATAAATATCCATTTCCGCAAGCGTCATATCCATCAATTTTTTTCCGGATTTTCCGGCTTCTGCTTCCAAGTATTGAAAACGTTTGATAAATTTTTTATTCGTTTTTTCCAATGCATTTTCAGGATTAATTTCCAAAAAGCGCGCATAGTTAATAAGCGAAAAAAGAACATCTCCAAATTCACTTTCAATTTTCTCTTGCGATGCGTTTGAATTTACTTCTGCTCTAAATTCATGAATTTCTTCCTCGACTTTTTCCCATACCTGATTTTTATTTTCCCAATCAAAGCCCACAGCACGTGCTTTTTCCTGTATGCGAGAAGCTTTTACTAAAGAGGGCAAGGACTTAGGAACACCTTCCAATACAGATTTATTTCCTTCTTTCATTTTGAGTTTTTCCCAATTTTCTTTTACTTCTTTTTCATCTGCAACTTTCACATCCCCATAAATATGTGGGTGTCGATGAATGAGTTTATCACAAACCGCATTTATCACATCTGCAATGTCAAATGCTTTGGTTTCACTTGCAATACGTGCATAAAATACGATGTGTAATAATATGTCGCCCAATTCCTTCTTAATGTTGGGCATGTCTTTATCCAAAATCGCATCTGCCAATTCATAGGTTTCTTCGATGGTTAAATGACGCAAGGATTCAATGGTTTGCTTTTTATCCCAAGGACATTGCTCACGCAACTCATCCATTATCTTTAGCAGGCGTTCAAAAGCTATTAATTTTTCGTTCATACTAAGTTACAAAAGTGTTTTTCGAATGGCTAAATTACTTTAAAAATAGTTTGGAACACAAGACTTAAATGAAACAAGTTGTATTAATAAATGCTGTTTGTTTCAATTAACTAACTTTGCTTCTAGTAGCATAAATAAAAATGGAGAGTGAAGTAGTTTATTGGTACTTGCGAAATCATAATTTGTTTGATCAGATGACAGAGCAAGAATATCTCGATTTGTGTGTGATTTCAGGCTATAAAACAGCTAAAAAAAATGAACTGATTTACATGACACAAGAATCAGTTAAGCGCTTGTATTTTTTAAAAAAGGGAGTAGTTAAGATAGCTGTAATAAATGAGGATGGAGCTGAAATTACTAAGGATGTCATGCAAGAAGGCGATATTTTTGGTGAAATTGCTTCAAGTGAAAGGAGAACCGAAAACAGAGAATTTGCGAAAGCTATCAGCGATGAGGTTTCTATTTGTTCCTTTAAATTGGAAGATTTTGAGCGATTACTTGAAAAAAATCCGAATCTCTCCTTACGGTATACTCGAAAAGTTGGCGATAAATTTAAAGCAATGGAAACACGCTTTTCCAATTTGATTTTTAAAGATGTACGTGCACGATTGATTGATTTTTTAAAAGATACGGCTAAGCAATCCGGTATAAAAAAGGGAAATGAATTGGTTATAAATAACTACCTCACACATCAGGATATTGCTAGTATAATTGGTGCTTCCCGACAAACTGTTACGAGCCTATTGAACGAAATGGAAAAACAAAATTGTATAACGTATACCCGAAACGAAATCATAATTCAAGATTTAACCAAACTTAATTAATTCAACTGTATGCTGTTAGGTCTAACCTAAACTAACTTCTTAAACTACCGGATAGTTTTCTATTTCACCACATCAAGCCATTTGTTAAAATTATGTTTTCAAAAAATACCATCACACTTTTACGTATTCCTTTTTCCTTTTTTTTAATGCCGGTATATTTTTTTGCTTTGAGTCAATGTGAAAATGTAAACAAAATAAATGCGGGGTTAATTTTTGTTATACTTCATCTCTTTATATATCCGGCTAGTAACGGATACAACAGCTATCAAGATAAGGACGAAGGAAGCATTGGGGGTTTGAAGCATCCTCCCCAAGCAACTAAAGATTTATTTTACCTCAGCTTTGTTTTTGATTGCATAGGACTTGCATTAAGTTTATTTATTGGCTTTCCTTTTTTGATTGGAATCCTTGCCTATATGTTAGTTTCCAGAGCTTACAGTTCTAAAGTTATTCGCTTAAAAAAATATCCCATACTTGGATTTTTGGCTGTATTTATTTTCCAAGGTGCTGTTTCCTTCCTAAATATTTATTGTGGAATAAGTGGTGATGGATATAAGGAAACACTGAATTCAGCACTTTTGTATCCAATTATTGCAAGTTCGTTTTTAATTGGGGGAGTGTATCCGCTTACTCAAATTTATCAGTATAAACAAGATGCTGCCAGCGGAGATACAACAATAAGTATGCTTTTGGGATATAAAGGAACTTTTGTTTTTTGTGCATTAATGTTTGGATGTGCTAACGGAATTTTATGGATGTATTTTAATAAGTTGGAGCATACTAGTTCATTTTTTGTATTGCAATTTTTTTTAATTCCTGTTATTGCATTTTTTTTGAAGTGGATGCTTCAGGTATTTAAAGATACTGCAAATGCTACGTTTGAAAGCACTATGCGCATGAATATGATTGCTTCATTAATGATGAATGCCTGTTTTGTAGTTTTATATTTACAAAAAATATGAGTGTAATTTTTTCTATATCGACTGCGGTTCCGGAGTTTAAGCACAAGCAAATGGATATTTTTCAGTTTATGAAAGAGGTCTATCATGTGTCAGAAAATGAGGAACGTTCCTTGAAGATTTTGTATGAACGCAGCGGAATTGAATCTCGTTATTCTACCATTGCGGATTATTCACTACCCCCGTATAAACGCACTTTTTACCCTACTACGCAAGATTTGGAGCCCTTTCCAAAGTTAGAAGAGCGCATGGAGTATTTCAATCACAAAGCACTGGAGCTGAGTTTGGAAGCCATTCAAAAATGCATGGGAAGCGATACACAAGCTTCAGATATTACCGATTTAATAACAGTAACCTGCACCGGTATTTCAGCTCCAGGTTTGGATATTTTAGTAATGGAAGCCTTAAAATTAAATAGCACAATTAACCGTACTTCTGTGAATTTTATGGGATGCTATGCTGCAATACATGCAATGAAGCAAGCGGATGCGATTTGCAAAATAAATCCACATGCTGTTGTTTTGGTGATGTGTGTGGAACTTTGCACCTTGCATTTTCAAAAAGAATTCGACAAAGACAATATTGGCGCAAATCTTCTTTTTGCCGATGGTGCTTCTGCACTGCTAGTTACCGGTGAAGGCCAGGAAAGAATTAGAAATAGAAATTGTTTGCATATCCGTGATTTTTATTCCGAAATATCCTTGTCAGGAAAATCAGATATGGCATGGCAAATAGGAGGGAAAGGATTTTTAATGACCTTAAGTTCCTATATTCCTGAATTAATTAAAGTAGGTATAAAATCCCTTGTACATAATGCCTTACTAAAGCTAAAATTAGATACAGGTCAAATTAAGCATTGGGCAATTCATCCGGGTGGTAGAAAAATTTTGGAGGTAATTCAAAATGAACTTCAGCTATCACCAAGTGACTTGGGTGCTTCTTATTTGATTTTGAAAGAGTATGGAAACATGTCATCTCCAACAATTCTTTTTGTACTTAATGAAATTTGGGAGCGCAGAGTGGATTGGAACGGAGCGCAAGAATTAATTTTTGGTGCAGGTTTTGGTCCCGGCCTAACGATGGAGACATTTGTCTTGGAAGGCACAAATAACAGTAATTTTAAGGAACAATAAGCGGATGGATTTCTCTGTGCGCTCTGCCGAAAAGGAATTATTAGATGGGGATAATATTCCACTTGCGGATTTGGTGCAAAATTTAAAGGAACTTGACTTTATCAATACTTATTTAGGTGGCTTTAATATCACTCTTTCCGGCCTTTCCAAATTGATTAAAGATAAAACTAAAATTTATCATATTGCAGATATTGGCTGCGGTGGGGGAGATAATTTAATTGCCATAGCCAAATGGGCAAATAAAAATAATATCAAGGTGCAGCTTACCGGTATTGATATGAAAAATGAGGCTATTGGCTACGCCATCAAAAATTGTTCGAAGTATCCAAACATTCATTTTATAACTAGCGACTATAAGTTAACACAATTTAAGGAGCCGGTTGATGTAATAGTTTCATCACTTTTTTGTCATCATTTAAATGAACAAGAATTGGTTGATTGCATGGTTTGGATGAACCAATACGCACAGGTTGGTTTTCTTATTAATGATTTACATCGTAATAAAATAGCTTATTACAGCATCAAATGGCTTACCGCGGTATTTTCAAAATCGTATTTGGTAAAGAATGATGCAGCTGTTTCAGTAAGTCGAGGATTTATTAAAAGTGAACTTGAAAAATTGCTTTTCGAATCAGGAATTAAAAACTATTCCATTAAGTGGAAATGGGCGTTTAGATATTTGATACTTGCAAAAAAATCAATTTAAGACTTTTTTCAGTGGCAAATTTTTACGTCACTCTATGTGAGGTTGCAAAAAGTAGCCTAGTATCAATTGACCAAAATTTGCATCAGTCTTTTACCTATAAAGCGTTATAGTTCCCTTGTAATTATGGGTTTTCCCAAATACGTCAGTTATTTTTACTTCGTACACATACACTTCTTCGCGCACTACATATCCGATGTTAAAATAACTTCCATTCCATCCTTCTTTATAATTTGTGGATGCATAAACTAGTTGCCCCATTCGGTTAAAAATATCAATTTGAAATTCTTGTATTCCTTCACCAAAAATTCTAAAAGTTTCATTATTGCCATCCCCATTTGGAGTAAAGGAATTGGGTGCGTAAAATGAAAAATCTTTTTCGATGGTAACCGTTTTTTTAATTGTATCTCTACAGTTATCAGAATTAATAGCAATTAATTGAACCAAATAAACAGCAGTATCTGCAGGATAAAAATAAACCGGGTTTGCTTCATTACTTCCAGATAAGTCATGGTCAAAATCCCATTGCCACTGCGTACCTCCAATAGTTTGATTTACAAAATGAATTTCCGATGTAAAAGTAGTTGCAGGATCAGGATTATAAATAAAATCAGCTACAGGAACGGCATGTACTTCAATAAGATTTGTTTTGATTTCTTCATCAGCACAAGTACTATTAGAAGATGCCTTTAATTTTACAGTGTAAGTACCTGCCACTGCATAACAATGTTTTGGATCTGTATCAGTAGATGTTTGTGTATCGCCAAAATCCCACAAATAACCGGTAATTGGACCATTTTGATTCACAGTTTGATTCGTAAATTGAACGCATAATGGTGCACATCCAACTGTAATATCTTGTGTGAAATCAGTTGTGGGTATCGATTTCACTAAAACCGATTTAGCAGTAGTGTCGGTGCAATTATGGTCGCTTTTTACAGTTAATAAAACTAAACTAGGGCCAGCATTTGCATAAGAATGCGTAGGGTTTTGAATCGGTGAAAATCCTGTTGCGTCACCAAAATCCCAAATATAAGTCATGGTACCAGAACTTATGGTGGAGGTATTTGTAAACTGACCCGGCAATTGCACACAAAAATCAGCTGCTGTAAAATCTGCCACAGGATTAGGGAAAACAATCGCCGACTTGGTTACTGTATCCTTACACAAATTAGTTGTTTCCACAATCAACTGAACTGAATAGCTTCCTGCTGTTGCAAAAACTGTTGTAGGGTTTTGCAAGGTGCTGTTTAATCCTCCCGGCAAGGAAGTCCAGGCATAATTTATTGGATCAATACTAATTGAATTATCCGTAAAAGCACTGGTTGCACCTGAGCAAACATTTGTAAAAGTAAAGTCAGCTTGTGGTTTTGGATAAACGGTAACTTGTTTTATAATGGTATCTGCAAAGCCATAGTTGGAAGTAACAATTAACCTAACATTAAAAGTGCCCGGTGTAGGATAGGTGTAGCTTGGGTTTACAGCAGTTGAATTTGTTCCAGGAAATACCCCAAAGTTCCACTGATATCCAATCAAGGATGAATTAATGTTACAGGGAGCTATGGTACTAATATTGTTAAATACAGTTGGAAACCCTAAGCAAACATTCGATGCATTAAAATCTGAATTCGGTGCCTCACCAACATTTACAATTTGTGTAGTGGAGGAAACACATCCCGAATCGGAAGTGGCAGTAAGCGAAACTGTATAAGTATTACAAGCCAAATAAGCATGAGACACATTAGTAGTGGTTGGAAAATTCCCATCCCCTAAATCCCATACATAGTTTATGGTTTGGTTCGGAAAAATAGTAGAAGAATTGGTGAAAGAAACAACTTGTCCAATCAATGAAGGTGTTAGTGGCGATACACCAAAATTAGTATTTGGCAGCGCATTTACAATTACTGTTTTAGAAATGGAATCGCGACAACCATTCACATCAACAGTTAAGGATACCAAATAACTTTGAGCATTACCGTAAACATAAGTAGGAGAGAAGGCTGAAGAAATTCCGGGAGGCAAATCCCCAAAATTCCACTTCCAAATCGGTGAAAATGGTCCAGATGTAATAGAACTATTTGTGAAGCTCATGGTTTGATTAAAACAAACATTTTGAGCACTAAAGACTGCCGTCGGTCTTGCTGTGTAAACCACGTTTATTGTATCATTACATGTTCCTGCACACTTTTTATCGGCAAAATTGGTGAGCACAAAATTTCCAGCAGCATAGGTGTAAAATACAAATGGAAATGGACCATTGTAATTATTTACAAGGGTATCCGTATTTGTGGTCGAATTACGAATTCTAAAAGTAAATGGACCTTGGCCTAGGCAATTAATCAAAATAGTGTCCTTTTGTCCGGTGCATATTTTTCCTCCTCCGGTCATTGTTGCCGTTGGCAAAGCCCAAATTTTAATTTTTGCATTTCCTAACCCTGTTCCTGTACAGAAGGAATCAGCAACCTGAACGATGTTATAATTCCATGTACCTACTGCACTTACTCCAAGTACAACCGGACTTGTATAGCGCTTAATAGTTACACTGCTTCCTATTCCGGCACTATCATAGGTAATATACCATGGAGCAGCTCCGGTGAGCGTTATGCTTGCATTTTTTGTAGTACCAAAACACGCACTGTCTGTTCCACTTATTGTAGCAGTGGGTAAAGCATGCATAGCAAAATTTGCAGCCCCGCTTCCAAGGCTCGTACAACCATTTTTATCAGTAATGGTTGAATTTAAAAAATAAGTATATGCACCTATTGCAGTTTCATTAATAATAAATGGATTACTCGAAGTTGGTGGATTCACCACTAATGCAGGATTGTTATAATTAAACGTCCATGGTGCTGTACCGGTTAAATTTACTTGAACAGGTGCAGCTGTTCCAAAACAATAATTCGGCTGGGCTATAGACATCACACCACTTGGATTGGGATGAATTACAATTCGCGCAACCCCGTTTCCTGTATTACTACAGTTGTTATTATCAGTAACAGTAAGCACTTTGTAATGCCAAGTCCCTATTGAATTTACCGGAGTTGTATAACTATTGCTTCCCCAACCCGTAACCGGAACAGTATTTCCTGGAGAACTTTCATAAGTAAAATCAAATGGTTGGTCTCCGGTAAAATTAATAGTAACAAATGCGGTGGTACCATCGCATACCGAATCACCTCCAATTACAGTTGCAGTAGGTAAGGAATTAATTTCCACTGGTACTCCACTTGTGCCACTGTTAGAACAATGATGGAAATCTTCCACATGCAAAACATTAAAACCAAAATTAGTAACACTCGAATAATTTAAAACCAAGGTGGATGCAATTTGATTAGCTACCGTTACATTAGATGCACTATTATCTTGGTAAATTAAAGACCAAGGCGAAGTCCCTGTTAATGAAATGGTAACACTTACATTGTTTCCTGCACAGGCAGTTCCGCCGCCGGTTACTGTGGCAGTTGGTAAAACATTTACAACTATTGTAGCCGTACCCGATACCGTTCCAATACAACCCGTTATATCATCTTTTACTTGAACCAAATTATATGTTCCCGCCTTAGATGTCTGAAAAATATAAGGTGATGCAGCAAAACTTACAGTAGTATCAGCACCTGTTGGTCGATGGTATTTTACGGACCATGGTCCTGTTCCATTAACAGAAATTTGAAAGGTGGCAAAACTTCCTGCGCAAATACTATCGTTGCTCAAAAGTGTTAAAGTAGCAGTCGGAATGGCCAATGCAACTATTTTTATGGTGTCTGAAATTGTACTAGTACATCCAAAAGCATCGGTAATTAAATTGGCATAATAAGAGCCGGCCGAAACTGGATTAATTGTTTTTGGATTTGAAGTAATTACAAGTGGAACATTTGAGCTTCCGTTGAACCAATTCATAGTAGTTGGCAAAGCAACGGTGGGGGTAGGCGTAAATGAAAAATTCAAACTGCTTGTACTTCCAGTGCAAATGGTATCGTTTGGTGTTGTAAGGGTTACTGTTGGGGTGAGGTGTTTAACTACAACAGCTGTTCCACTTAATGTGGCAGCACAATAATTATCAGTAGCACTAATTAGATTTAGATTTACACTGTTTTGGGTATAAAAGCTATATGAATTGCCTACCGGTAAAAGTGCCAATGGACCAGAACCGGTGTATTGGTAATGAAATGGACCGGTTCCACTAAAGTTCAAAGTTATTTTTGAAGAATCACCTTGACAAATGCTCGCTTTACTTGCACTTATATTTGCTGTTGGTTGGGTATGAATTACCACAGTTGCCGATCCAGAAGTGGAACCGGCACAATTTACATCATTAATGGATTGCATGCTGTATACGCCGGCAATTCCGGTGGTAAAACTATACACATTGCCCGGACCGGCAAAAGCTTGCGTCACAAGGGTTGCTCCTTGCAAATACTTAATTGTCCAAGGTCCAGCTCCGGTTAATTTAATTCTAATGGTTGCAGTACCACCAGGGCAAATAGTTGTATCCCCTTCAATTGTTGCAGTAGCTGCGCAATTGCAAGCATAGTTTCCGGTAACATTTTCTACGTGGGCACACACACCGTCACTTATTAAAACATTGTATCCTGTTCCTGCATTAATAAGTCCACTTGTATATCTTCTATTATTTGGCGGGCAAGGTACAACAGGGCAAGTAGGTGCCGGGCCGGGCACTGCAGTTAAGCTTGCAGCATCTCCACCCGAAATATCAAACTGAACCGAATATTGGGTCTGTGCTGCATTACATGTGCGTATAATATTACTAACTGCAAGCTCAGGAACCAAGGTTACTGTTGCACTTCCGGAGAAGGTGCCGAAACAACCCGAAGAATCTACAACAGAACAAAAATTATGAACTCCTGCGGTCTTGGTTAGAAAAACAAAAGGGCTCGTAAAAGTGGTGATAGTGGAATCCGGAACACCGTTTAAACAATGTTGAATAGTCCATGGTGCAATACCGGTTAAAGTAACTGTTACACTATAAGTAGATGAACCATCGTTACACAGCTTTTTTACTGCATTGGTAGTTGTAGCAGTTGGTTTTGGATAAACCGATATTTCCACAGTATCAGTAACAGCGCAGCTTCCGGGAGGTGGAGTGCAAGTTACTTTATATTTTTGCTTTTTTACTCCGGGACCATTCCAGACAATATTAAGTGTTGGAGATATGGTATTACCGCCAGCTGTTATTCCATTTGTTCCAGATACTGGTAACCAGGCATACGTATAACCGGGTATTGAACTTACTGATAAATTTCCATTCACACCCGAACATAGCATCACGTCAGCTCCGGCATAAGGCCTTGGATTAACATTTACAGTAACTTGGCTGCTACTGGAACAACCCAACACATCGGTTGCAGTTAAGGTATAATTTGTTGTTGTATTAGGATTCACCATCGGACTTAATGAATTTGCATAATTCTGAATACTTCCGGACGGCGTCCAGCTGTAGGAAATTATTGAATCCGGTTGATTAAAGGAAATGCTCCAATTTAACAATTGCCCAATATCTGAAGAACGGGTGTCTTTTACGATTAACTGCCAGTTCCCATTAATGATTCCATTTAATCCACCAAAAGCTTGCTGTGGTAAAAAAGTCCCATTAAAAGAAGGTGGTGCACCAATTATGGTCTGCGTTGCGGTAGGTGCAAAGCAAGTATTAAAAAAATTATCCTCATCCCCACCTTGTCCTGATGCAAGCGTTATTACACTCCCACTCGGTGACTGCAATTGAATTAATAAATCAAAATCCCAACTATGCGCAATATTCAAGCAAACACTTGCCACACTTGTTGGTGAAAGCACACCTGATATTCCCGTTACGGTTATAGGTGAGCTAATTCCGTTTAAGTCATTATCAGGAATTGTTAGCGGACCACTGCTGCTCCCAAATCCAATAGGATAAGAACTAACAGGCGAAACCAAATTTCCTTTTAAACGCATACTGTCGCCTTGACAAATAGTAGCTGCATTACAAGTAGATGAAAGCACTTGAGGTCCTGCCACCTGCATTAGTTTTGTATCCGAACAGCCATTTGCAGAATAAATTAAGGTATGGTTTCCAAGACCTGCTGCTTGCGGATCAAAAGTGGAACCTGTAATTCCATCACCAGTCCAAATCCCACCAGCAGGCGAAACACCTAATAAAACTTGCGCAGAAGCATCAATACATTTTCGTTCATCCGCTCCGGCCGAGGTTCCTTTATTCCCATTTATCGTTAATGAAAACCCACATTGCACAGGATCCGGAACATCCAAAACCAAATAATAGGTGGTATTAGGACTTAGCGCAGTGCCGGTATTAATTGTGAATCCTGCATTAATATTAGTTGCACTTCCGGAGGCGCAAATCATTGGAGAGGACCAATTAGCAGCAACACACGGAGCACCTATAACCTGAAAAATTCCCGCAATTAATGGAATGTTTGTTCCGGTGCAGGTTGGCAAAAGGTCAATGATAACCGGATCATTGGCTATACTAGTTGAAAAGGTAAAAAATAGGGTTTTATTTAACAATGCAGGACTAGAGCAAGACCAAAGCGCAGCTCCAGGATCCTGCAAAGAATTGCCACTAGAACCACTTGTTGTTCCAATGTAATTTTGACCTTGACACAATGCAATTGCGCCGATGCAATCATCATTTACCGGCACAGCAGCGGCACAAGCCTTATTGCTAAAACAAAGTTTAAAACTGCCCATATTTGAACCGTAGTCATCCACTAAAATATAATACGTTTGTCCAATGCTTAATCCACTTGCATTTGCAGTAATTAAGGATTTTCCAACAGGTGCTTGTGCACATCCAGAAGGCACGCCTGTAAAACTGGCTGCTCCGCATACACCACCTGCAGGTTGCATAAATGCTACCTGAGGTCGTTTTATTCCACCTGGTCCACCACCGGTTATGCTAACTGAAGCACAAGGTGCAATTGCTACAAATTTAAACCATACACCATTTACTGCTCCGGTTAAATCAAAACAAGTTCCTGATTGCGCTGCAGTTTCGGGAGTGGCACCAACAGTACTAAATGCATCTGAAGCCGAACAAAAATCAGGTGTGGGAAGTGATATGGCATTGCAAGCAAGATCATTTACAGGTTGAATGGGGGAGGTGATAGTGAGTGAAAAGGTTCCAACATTATTTAAGTTCCCGTCCACAATAACATAATAGCAAGTTCCTACACTGAGTGAAGTATTACTAATGGTTGCATTTATATTGTTTGAATTTCCGCAAGCTAATTGGGTAAACGGTCCGGCACATGAGGTTGCTGAATATAAAGCAACCATACTCTTTACGATTGAAGCACCGTTGGCTTTAATGGTTACAGTTGGACTGGAAGCAATAAAAGTAAACCAAAAATAATTTTTTGCCCCTCCTCCAAAACAAGTTGGATTAGGAGTTGCACTTACAAAACCGGTATTGTTAAAAGGCCCGGCAGTGCCATTACTGGAAACTAAAACAGCAGTGCAAGGTGCATCACCGGCAGCCGCTTTAGCTGTCGATTGAGAAATAAGAATTATGGCAGTAATATATACTAAGAGACTTCTAACGTTCACAGGTATATGGGCTATGTAGAATTAATTTTAGTTTTGGTTATACAATTCTCAAATTTAATCAAATAATAAAAACCAAACAGTTTTAATTCGATGACTTTTTTAACAATGAATGTCTGAAAAGAAGCATATAGCTCCCTATTTCAAAACTTTTATAAAGTAGTAAATAAATGATGCTAATAAATTGGCGTTCGAGAAATAACGGAAATGTTGTGATTTAGCCTTACTGGAAGTAATCTTAATTTTGCTCTTGTGGAACGGTATTGGTTTTTTTTTGAAGACCATTGGAATGATAAATATCGATTGCCACAATTGCTGCTACAAAGGCCCAAAAAGGTACTGCAGCTTTATCTTGATCTAAAAAATTATTTAATATGCCATGTACAAAATAAGTTACCAAACCTAAAAAGAAAACTAGCACAAGCACCCGTGATTGCTTATTTTTCAATCGATTGTATAGTTTTAGCGAGGTAACAATAACGCAAACAAAAACGGCAATTATAGACAGCATTCCAAATAGACCTTGTTCTGCTAATGGCCCAATATATTCACTATGTGCATTTCCATTGTCGCCATTATTCGTACTAATGATGGTTTTTTCGTATGAAAACTGATAAGGTGCGTACTTAAACATATAAGTACCTGGACCAAATCCAAAAACCGGTCGATCCTCAAACATGCGAATGGCACAACTCCAGCGATTTACTCTTTCGAGATTCGAAGCATCTGACGAAATATTAGAAATAGATTGAACATGCTCTGTTAAATTATTGGAAGAGTCTTGCCGATTCTTCTCAAGCTTCATGAAAATTTGCTCTTGAAAGGTGAGAAACAAAACGATTAAGGTAATTGCAGTCAATAAAAAAGTGCGAAATTTTATTCGGAGAATAACAACCAAATAAACGCATGCGGCAGCAGCCAAACTTACCCAGGCGGCTCTTGTATAAGAAAAAATAAGCCCAACTGCGAAAACACCTAGAAAAAGAATTGCCACCGATTTTGCAAATGGTCCGGTTTTTATGCCAGTTGCCAATCCAATCACCACCGGAAAAAACAAAGCAATGAGCGCACCATACACAGTATGATCAGCATAAAATGGACCCATTACCCAATGCGCAGAATCTTCATCAAATCCATGTTGACTATGCATAATAACAGTATAAATAATTACTGCTGTCATCGGAATCACCGATAGCCAAATTAATTTTAGGATATTGTCTTTATTCTTAAATAATTGTACGCCTAAAAAATAGAACGTACTAATAAACCATAATCGAGCTAATAAAAACTTAAAAGAAACGAGTGGGAGGGAACTTGTAAAACAGGTAATAAGCAACCAAGTAAGATTTATAATGATTGCTATTGTTATGGGGTGACTTAAAATTTTTCGTTCAATTTTTCCTTCGTAAAGCAAACGTACAACGAATAAAAGAAGTATTCCAAACATGAGCGGTTCGGTGGGCAAACTAAAAGCTATTTGGAAATCAGGATTTTTATATTCAATTGCCAGGGGAGTGGCAAATAATATAAAGAGCATCAATTTATCTAATGCATAAATATACAGCAATACAAGAAACGCCGCAAAAGGGATGGCCAATATCCAGTATTGTTCTTTTGCTATAAATACCGCTGCTAGTGCAATATAGAGAAAACTCCAAAAATAGAGCCAGCGAATATTTAGTTTATCCAACACTTTAATAAAACTTATTTTACCGAAACTTCAGTAAACGAATTTTTCCTGTCGATATACCCAATTACAATAAGGGCAAAGAAAAGTGCCGAAACAGAAGTGATTAATACAATTAACCATCGTACCGGAGAAGATTTTTTGGTAGCAGGAATGGGTTTGGAAACCACATTGGTATAAGTGAGTTCCTTTTTCAGATCGGTGGACACCATTTTAAATTCTTCCAACTTTTTGAAATAAAATTCCTTGGTTGAATTAATTCTGTTCTTTAATGTTAAGTAGTCACCACCCTTTTCTTGAAAATTACGCATCAATTTAACCGCTTCCACATTTTTTAATTTTTCAGGATCGCTAGATGCACCTGCAACTTTTAAATATCCTTTTGTAACTTCTTTAACTTGAGCATCAAATTCCACTACACCGTAATCCGTGCGAAGTATCTTAATTAAATCTTCCATTGAATCAATTTCATGCTTAATATCATTCACTTGGCGTGTATACATCACAATAAGTTCTCCAGAACTTTTTCTTTGAAGATTACGTGCAAGCAGGTTAGCCTGATTAATGATTTCATTTGCAATCACACAAGCTGTATCAGGATCAGTATCTAAAACTTTTATTTCTGCAGATTCGAGATCCGTATTATTGATTGAAATATTTTCATTCCATTCATCCAATAAATAGGACTTACCTAAGGCTGATTTTGTTTCAATATTATAATGTTCAGCCAAATGTAATTTGGAAATAACACTATCTCTCACAACTGCTGAGCGCATAAGCTGCAATAATTGTTCGGTGGTGGATTCTTCACCATAAGGTAATAAATTTATGGGGTATGCTAAAGCAACTGATTTATATTTTGGCTTAATAAATAAACTGCTGGACCCAACACTAGAAGCTGCTACTGCAATAATTAACACAACTAAAAGCTGCATCTTCCACTTCCAAATTAATTGCAACATATTTGAGCTATTGAATTCTTGTGCCATTGTGATTTATTTTATTTGATAATAATTTTCGTAGCCAATAATGAAAAGCAAGGCAAACAACAAACTAGATATAACGCTTGCCATAATTACAAGCCAGCGAATTGGATACGATTTTTTTTCGGCCTTGTACCCTTTGTTAATTACAAATTTTGCCGCAATATTTTTTTCAGCGTCTACTTTTGCTTCCTGATATTTTGCTTTAACCAAATTTAATTGTTCACGCAACAATTCCACATAATTGCCCATGGATAAATAGGCACCGCCGTATTCCGATAATATTTTGATTTTATCCTCTAATTGTTTTACGCCTGCATTATTTCCTTTAGCAAGCGCCGTGGCATACTGCTCATTAAAAGCTGCTGATTGGCTCTCATAATCATTAATTCCCATTCTGCGCAAGGTTTTGAGTGAATCTTCAATGTCCCTGATTTCTTGCCTCAGTCCATTGTACTCACCTTCCACTATACGCAATCCCATCATAGCGCGCTCATGTTGTACCTTGTTTTTAATAGTATCTAATAAACTCGAAATGGTATTGGCAATATCGCAGGCGGTTTGAGGATTCTTGTCAAGCACCTCAATTTTTACCGACATTAATTCTGTTCTTCTAAAACTAATGTTTTCGTCATACTCATCGTATAATTTTGTTAACTTATATTTTTCTGTAGGGCTTATTTCATAATGATTCAAGAGGTCGAATTGGGTACAAATACGATCCCGAATTTCATCCGAATTTAAAATTTGAAGTAATTGCTCAGCCTCAGCTTCTTCCCCAAACTTTAAAATATCATCTTTTTCTTGAGGGTTTAAAATAAGGAGCGATTTGGAAATAGATGCGGTACTTGCTGGAAATAAAACAACCGTTGATTTAAATTTAGGTTCTAATATAAAAAAGGCAACAATTGCCGATACTACAAATGCTGCAACTGCTACGATCAACAATTGCTTTTTCCATTTTAATATCAGTGCTATCAGATTGGAAGAGTTAAATTCTCTTTGTCCGTTTGAGGTTTCCTGCATAATCTTTAAAAAGATTGGGCGGCAAAAATAGAAAAAATATTGAATTAAGGAGCGAATTAATACTCGAGCACTTATTCATATTTAATAATTCGATACATCGATCGCACGCTTATGATTCGGATAACAAATGCCCATAAAAAGGAGAGCGATACCATTATCATAAATTGGGATTGCCAAGCCATATTTGGTAAACTTTTTGAAATCACACAAATTACAACTACCCCAATCACAAAAACCGCAAGGGTAATAAGGAAGCGGTAGTTTACCTTAAATTTAAATACACGCTGCGCAATCAATACTTGAAACATTGCCGTTGAGAACTGGGTAACCAAACTTGAAATTGCCGACCCGGTTGCTTTATACTGCGGTATAAGTATTAAATTTAAAGTAATGTTTAGGAACATGCCTATGCTGGCCATCGTATTTAATTCTTTCAAATTTCCATTAGCAGTCAAGAGTGTACCAAATACATAGGTTGTTGAAATAGCAATAAAGCAAGTCATGAGGTAACCAAACACACGAGCCGATTCATCTACATGTTTTTGATACATCATTCCAATTAATTCATGGCTGTAAAAGAACGAGCCCAAAGCAACAATTACCGACAAAGTTACCAATAATGAAAAAGCTAATTTAACGAGCTCATCTAAATCATGTTTGAGTTTAATCATGCGCGCAAAAATGGGTAAGAGCAATCCTGCAAACAAATACGCAATCATATTTGCCGCATCTAAAAGTCGATAAGCGGATGCGTAAATGGAAGATTGCTCGGCACCATCTACTAAAAGGCGCTCTAACATTACCGTATCAATTCGATTGTAAAATGCCATTAACAAAACCAAAATAGCATATGGATAGCTCTTTTTTAAGATCACCAAAAAAAAGGCCTTGCTCCAATTTAAGCGTTTTAACTTTGATTTTCGTATCACAATGATTAGGGTAATCACAGCAGTTAAAAAATAGGCAAATGATTGTGCGTAAACATACCACTCAATTTGAAATGGTGCATGAGTAACATTCCCCCAAAGCAATATTGCACATATCGTTATCATTATTAAACGATCCAAAACCGAAACAAAACTATCGGTCTTAAATAAATGCAATCCGGCAATGTTGCTGCGTAAATAAAGTATAAATGAAATTAGAAATTGATTAAAGCCCAGCAGAAATAAAATAAAGAGCTGGCTTACCGAATAACCAATAATCAGACCTACAGAAAGGGTTATTATAAAATAAATAATCCCCAACAATAGCCGCAAGGAAAGGATGCTCGATACATGTTTGGTGAGGAGGTGGTTATTTTGAGCTATGTTTTTATTGTTAAAATTGGTGATGCCAAGATCTAATAAAATATTTAGCAAAAAGGTAAAGTTGAATAAAGCATAGTAAGTACCAAACACTTCTGCACTCACTGCATTTTGAACAGAGCGGTCTATTCCTAAAATCCAAAATGGCTTAATCAAAAGATTAAGAAATAACAGAAGCGCTAAATTGGTTATAAACTTTCTTTGCATTTTTTTAACAGGGGTGCAAAAGTAATTAAATCTTCACGGTTTTTGACATTTTATGAATGGGGCGCTTAAAATGCGGTTTTGAAGACGTATTTTTTGAATTGGGAGAACCGTAATTGGCGGAGTGATTTTGAATTTGTCGATAAAAATCTACTTTCGGTAGTTGTATTTCACCCCTACAAGGCAAAAAAAAAGGTATAAAAAATTGGGAGTGTCAATTTAAATTGTAATTTGGTCAAATTATTTGCTTTACTCATTTTTTATTAACAATCTAAACCGCCTTAAAAATGAAGAACAATCTACCTGTTGTCTCTACGGGATTTGCTTTCTTAAATTCTGTATCAAGCGCTCCAGTCAAAATTATTACTGCAGCCTTATTGCTTCTCCAAATTTTTCGACCAATGCCAATTCTTGCACAGCAACTTCAAATGTCCGATTTTGTTGTATTTTCGGGTAATGCAGGAAGTTCTGGCTGTACCTCGGCCAGTGCACCCGGTGCAGGCGTACAAATTGGATGTAATTCCTCCATTAATGGAGGAGCTGTTGGAAGCTTAAAATTAATTCAAACAACCGGTCCTGCTACCATTAGTGGTAATTTAAACAGTAAGGAAACGGTGGATTTGGCAGCGAATGTCGTCGTTACAGGTAAAATTACCGTTGCAAACTCAGCTAACACGAATAGCGCAGTGCTTACTGTAGCATCGGGCGCTACACTTGGAGGAAATATTGATGTGAAAGGAAATACCACTGTTGTAAGTGGAAACATTTATGGAAAAGTTACCCACCCCAGCGGAACAAGCTATTCTGGCCCAACTCCAGCTGGTGGTAATATTGTTGGAACACCGACTTTACCCGTTTTTCCTGCTTTACCGGCAATTAACTCCTTTTCATCCTGCTTAACACTACCGGATATTAATACCACTAAAAGTATTGTTCCCGGAAAGTATGACGATGTAAAATTACCCGGTTCTAAAACATTAACCTTTAGTGGAACAGGTGATTATATATTTGATAAAATAGACAATGTGGGCATTAATACTTTTGTATTTGATTTTAAAAATAGTACTTCCGGAACAATTCGTTTGCTTGTTCACAATGATGTAAACCTCGATAAAATTAGGGTTAGTATTATCAATGGAGGCAGTGCTTCACGTATATATACTGAAGTACACGGTAATGGAAGTAGTTCCTCCAATGGAACGTATGCATTTTTAATCGCAAATGGTTCTACCGGTGCGGCAAATTCGAGCTGGGCAGGAACAGTTTGGGCTCCCTATGCGGCAATTAAAATAGGGTCTCTATCCGGTGGTACTGATATTAATGGTTCCTTGTGGAGTGGTACTCAGGTAAATATCCGATGCGGTGTTACAGTTACTGCTGCCGGTTCAAGCGTGCCAACTTGCAGTACTCCTAATGTTAATGCGGGTCTTGATAAGCAATTAACATGCACCGCAGCCACTGTTCAACTAAATGGTTCATCCTCTACATCTGGCGTAAGCTATAACTGGACTGCCTCAAATGGCGGAAATATTGTATCGGGTGCAAATACCCCAACACCAACGGTTAATGCTACCGGTAGCTACACCTTAACAGTTACCACTTCTGTTGGCGCATGCTCAGCATCCGATGTTGCACAAGTATCATTTAATGGTATTGTCCCAAATGCTAATGCGGGCGCAGATAAACAAATTACTTGTAATTCTTCAACTGTTCAACTAAATGGTTCTTCAAGCACATCAGGCGTGAGTTATGCATGGTTAGCAAGCAATGGGGGGTATATTGTTTCCGGTGCCAATACCGCTACACCTACCGTTAATGCTGCCGGAACCTATACCCTTACTGTTACAGCCACTTCTGGATGTACAAAAACTGATGTTGCGCTTGTAACTCTTAATAATACTAACCCAAATGCGAATGCAGGTGCGGATAAAGTGCTTACATGCAGTCCTTCAACAATTCAATTAAGTGGATCTTCTTCTTCTTCAGGCGTGAGTTATAATTGGATAGCCAGTAATGGTGGCGCTATCGTTTCAGGTGCGAATACCCTTACTCCGTTAGTTAGCGCAGCAGGTACTTATACGTTAAGAGTTACTTCCACATCCAGCGGGTGCAGTGCTACTGATGCAACAGTCGTAACTTTTAATGGTACGCTACCAAATGCAAATGCGGGTGCCGATAAACTTTTAACCTGCTCAATTACATCCGTTCAATTAGCCGGTTCAACTTCAAGCACAGCAGTTAGTTACAGCTGGGTTGCTAGTAATGGTGGGAATATTTTATCGGGTGCTAATACACTTTCACCATCAGTAAATGCAGCAGGTACCTATACTTTAACTGTTACAAAAACGGCCACCGGATGTACAAAAAGTGATGTAGCAATTGTAACACTTAATAATACAGCACCAAATGTAAATGCTGGTGCAGATGCAGCAATCAGTTGCACCAATCCAACAGCCACTTTAATTGGCAGTTCTTCCACATCAGGAGTTCAGTTTAATTGGAATCCGGGCAATAATGGAAGTATTGTTTCAGGTGCAAATCAAAACCAGGTTTTAGTAAATGGGACGGGTGTTTATACCTTAACTGTTACAAATACCTCAAACGGTTGCACTGCCAGTGATGTAGCTGAAGTTAAAGACGGTTGTATCTTATTGTATTATCCGGAAGATACAGTTGGAAAGGTGGACAATAATATTGGCTCGGAATTGAATTCCCTCTTTAAGAATTTTAAACCCTATGCTGCGGATACCACACAAAATATTTTTAGAATTGATAAGGACCATGTTTGGATTGAAGTGGTTGCAAGAGGTTTTGCTAAGCGTGATAGTCTTGTAGACATTCTGATGTCGCCAGCTTATGGTTTAGTTGATACGATAGATAACGGGAGTTCATTAATTATTTCAGGAAAATTCCCAATTGTTAATCTGGATAAAATTGATGCTTTGCCAAGAAGATTGGTGGATTATGCCCGTCCACTATATGCTCCAATTGTTTCAGGTTATGGCGTTGCTTTAAGTAAGGGAGATAGCGTGCTTAGAGCTGATTTAACTCGAAAAGGATTTGACCTTTCAGGTAATGGAATAAAAGTGGGCGTTATTTCAGATAGTTACAATAAGTTAGGGTATGCTGATCAAGATGTTTCTAATGGCGACTTGCCGGGATCTGCCAATCCGGATGGCGATTTAACCGACGTTACCATTTTGCAAGAAGGTGCATTTGAAGGAGTTGATGAAGGGAGAGCCATGGCACAAATTATACATGATATTGCTCCAAAAGCTGAATTAGCTTTTAGAACCGGCTTTAATGATGCCAACGATTTTGCGAATGGGATACTTGATTTACAGCAATCCGGTTGTAAAGTTATTGTGGATGATGTAACGTATATTACGGAACCATTTTTAGCCGATGGAATAGTTGCCCAAGCAGTTGATTATGTTGCTTCTCAAGGGGTTTCCTACTTTACGGCTGCCGGAAACTTTGCCGGAAATTCTTATCAAAGTACATTTGCAGCTACTGCGGCACCAGCAGGCTTTACAGGTACGGCTCATAATTTCTCAGGTGGAGATATTTTTCAAAAAGTATCCTTTAAAAAGGGTGACTATACTATCGTTTTACAATGGGAAGATGCCATTTATTCATTAGGTGGAAATGCAGGCGCAGCCAATGACTTAGATATTTATTTAACGGATGATGTTGGAAATGTTATTGTAGGGTACAATATCAATAATTTAAACCGAGATCCAATCGAAGTATTGCCGGTATCGGTGAAGACTGCAAGTGCTACCGCCAATATTATGATTTTGCGCGCTGCCGGATCAGCTCCTGTTAAGTTTAAATATATTGTTTTTAGAGGCGATATGTCAATTGAAGAGCATTGGGTAAGCTCATCAACAATAGTTGGCCAATCCAATGCAAATGGAGCAATTACTGTAGGTGCAGTGCGTTATAATAATAGTACAACTACCGAAGATTTCTCCTCATTAGGCGGAACAACTGTGAACGGGACCACTCGCAATAAACCGGATATTTCGGCTTCCGACGGAGTGAACACAACAGTTGATTTCTTTAATTTAAATGTGGAAGGCGACAAATATCCAAATTTCTTTGGAACCAGTGCTGCTGCACCCCATGCTGCAGGTATTGCTGCACTTGTATTGGAAGCAAAATCAAAATATTACAGCCAAACAGTGAATGCAGTTGATATGAAAAACTTATTGAAATCAACTGCAAAGGATGTTGGTCCAACAGGTTTTGATTTTAGTTCAGGTGCCGGATTAGTGCAAGCTGATGCCGCCATTAAAACATTTGCTAAACCTAAGCCTGCAATTACTAGTTTAGTTGTTCCTGTCGGTGTTATTCCCGGAGCACAAACTTTTACAGTAGCAATAATTGGTGAAAATTTGGATGCACAATCTAAAATTTCATTTAAAGGTGCGTTATTAAATACAGTGCTAGTAAATGCAACGCAAGTAAGTGCAACTGTTCCTGTTTTTGCTGGAAATCCGCCTATAACTGTTTTCAATCCTGCTACTGTGCCAAATTTAAACGATGGTGGATATTCAAATGAACTATTCTTTAAGCCAAAGAAAAAAGTTGTGATAACACCAAACGATATCACCAAACGATACGGCGAAAAACTTCCGGCCTTTACAGCAACTATTACTGTTGATGGACAACCATTAGCTTCAACCGGGCTAACAGCAGCCGATTTAAAATTGAATAATTTAGTATTTACCACGAGTGCAACGAATTCAAGCGATGCTTCTGTTATCCCTTATAAAATTACAGTTAGCAATGCAACTCCATTAAATCTTGCATTAGCAGTTGATTCTACACTTTTCGCAAATTATTCTTTTAACTACGATAATTTCGGAACCATAAAAATAGATAGACTCCCACTCAAAATAAAATCGAAAGATACTACATTGGTATACGGACAAAAAATTGACGGACAAGGCTTAAAATATACTTATACCTATGATAATTCAAATATTGATCCTGCTGATCGTGCTGCATTTTTTACAGCACTTACAACAGAACATGCTTCAACTATTACCGATGCAGTTGCTCTTGTAGACCAACGTATTGCTAATGGCTTAGGACGAGTTATAACCAATTCCGATTTAGTTAACTTAAGCGTTATGGCAAGCGGTAGAGTAATCACCAATGGACGTGTAATCACCAATGGCCCTAGCTCTACAAATATAGTTGACATTGCGCCGCAGTCGATTTTTGATTACCTGGATCACCCCGACACTTCTATTTTAATTAGTGGTTTTTCCGGTGTAAATTCAAGAAGCATATTAAGTGGACGAGTTATTACCAACGGACTAGGACGTGTCATTACCAATGGCTTGGGAAGAGTTATCACCAATGGCCTAGGACGCGTAATTACCAATTCAGATCCTGCCACCGGGGGTAGTGCAACAAGTAATAGCAACCTCGCTGTAATAATTGACTCAACAGATGTGTATGATACTACAGGTACTGCAATTACAACAATTAAGTCTATCAACTTAATTACCGGCACAACTGTAGGAACTTGGTCCATGGTGCCGGGAGCATTGCTTTCCGAAAATTTTGATATTTCTTATGAAACCGGAACATTAATAATCACCAAAGCAACGCTTACTATCACCGCCGATAATAAATCGAAATTTTATGGAAGTGCTAATCCAACGCTTACAGCATCTTACAGTGGTTTTGTTAATGGCGATGATGTTTCGGTGATGCAAACGCTTCCAGTAATTACAACTACTGCCACGAGTACTTCACCTGCCGGAACTTACCTCATAAAAGTAAATTCAGGAACCGGTTCGGCAGCAAACTATACTATTGACCGAGTGAATGGTACTTTAACAATTAAGAAGGCTATCTTAACAGTAACTGCCGATAATGCTTCAAGAACTTATGGCGCTCCCAATCCTGCGTTTACTTTTAATTATGCAGGTTTTGTGAATGGCGAAGGTGCTGGTGCTTTAACCACATTGCCTCTAGCAAGTACAACTGCCACAGTACTTTCATCGGTTGGTAATTATTCCATTAAAGTAAGCGGAGGAGCTGCTCTTAATTATACCTTTTCCTATGTAAGTGGTGTATTAACTATTGGTAAAGCAAGCCTTACAGCAAGTGCTGATAATAAAAGCAAAACCTATGGTAGCGCCAATCCTGCATTCACAATTAGTTATTCAGGTTTCCTCAACGGAGATGGGGTTTCAGCTATTAATGCTCCATCAGCTAGTAGCACTGCAACCAAATTGTCGCCGGTTGGTAATTATCCAATTAATTTGAGTGGTGGTTCTGCAACAAATTATACCATTATTAAGGCAGGTGGAATTTTAAGTGTTACACCAACTACTTTAACTGTTATGGCCGATAATAAAACAATTAGTGTCGGAGCTGCATTACCAGTATTTACTTATTCCATAATTGGTTTTGTAACTGGTGGTGCAAATACGATTGCATCGGGGCCACAGTTTGCAGTTAGTCCTGCATACAGCGGTGCGGTAGGTACTTATGCAATAAACCCATCTGCTTTGGTACTCAACCAAGCTGCAAATTATGCTATAACTTATGTTCCGGGTGTATTAACTGTTACCACATTATCTGCTTCAGCTAAAAAGATTGAAGTTGAACTGGAATGCGTAGATACATTAATTAACGACCAATCCGGATTTGCTTATGTTGCACGCTTTGAATACGAAAACGAAAATTGTTATGCCGTTACTATTCCAATCGGAAGCGACAATTCGCTAACAGGTACGTATAGCGGTGCGCAGCCAACTACATTTTTACCCGGCGAAAATCATTTTACAATTAAATTTAATGGTAATTTACTTACTTGGGTAGTCAAAAGTTATGAAGGCGGCATCAAGAAAACGTCGAGTGCGAGCGCCACAAAGAATTCTAAGAGTTGTCATTGTTCATCTTCTCGTACCCTTGCCAATAACCTTTTGGCAGATGGTGAAGTAGAAAAAACTAACTATTCATTATTTCCAAATCCTGCAAGCGATAGAGTGTATATTAATGCCGATGTAGATTTTGAAAGCGGAACAAGTCTCTTGATTTATGATATGTTGGGCAACGAACACCAAGTAAATTACAAGTTGAATGCGGGCACTAAAAAAGCCGAAATCAACATAGCAAATTTGGCAAAGGGAATTTATTTTGTGAAAATTAATTCAGCGCAAAAGCAGCCACTACTTCGTTTTGTAAAAAGCGAATAATACATAAACAAGTTTAACTAAAGGAGGTTGTTGCTTAATAGCAGCAACCTCTTTTTTTGCGGTTTGTTTCCAAATTGAATGGTGTTTTCTGCATAAAATTAATCCGGCTGAAGAAACATTGTAGTTGGGTAAAATGGGCTCAATATTTGTTTACTTTTGCAACACTTATATGGAAACAAATTTAAAGCAATCTCAAGCCGAAGCAATTGATAATGGGACCTTACTCCCTTTGATGGAAGAATTTTATACCATTCAAGGTGAAGGCGCTAATACCGGTAAACCTGCCTATTTTATTCGCTTAGGCGGTTGTGATGTAGGTTGCCATTGGTGCGATGTGAAAGAAAGTTGGGACGCAACGCTCCATCCACCAACTTTAACCGATACAATTGTGAAACATGCCTTGCAACAGCCTGCCAAAGCAGTTGTAGTTACCGGAGGTGAACCATCGATGTATAATTTAGAATACCTCACGACACAATTTCGAAAAAATAAAATAGAAGCATTTATTGAGACTTCCGGCGCCTATCCGCTAACAGGAACCTGGGATTGGATTTGTTTATCTCCAAAAAAAAATAGCCCGCCATTAACCGAAATTTTTACCAAAGCACACGAGCTTAAAGTAATTATTTACAATCAAAATGATTTTGAATGGGCCGAAAAAAATGCAGCAGCGGTTATAAAAGAAAATCCGAATTGCCGTTTTTTTCTTCAACCCGAGTGGAGCCGCAGAGAACAAATGATTCCAAAAATTGTAGACTATGTAATGGCGCATCCAAAGTGGAACATATCACTTCAAACCCATAAATACTTGCATATTCCTTAGATTTAAATTATGCTGATTTTATCAAGTAAACTTTTATAAAAGGGAAATTTGATAGGCGGCGAAAAAATTATTAAAAACAAACTCATAAAATGCGCACGTTAAGTAAAATTTATTTTCTGATTTGCTGTTTACCAATACTTGCAACTGCCCAAGCACCCGATTTGCATACCAAAAGCGAGAAAGCAAAAAAGTATTACCAGCGTGCTATGGAATATTATGATGCCGCTAAAAATGAATTAGCTGCGCAAGAGTTCAAAAAAGCCATTGAGGCCGATGCTAACTTTATTGAAGCGCATATTGTATTAGCGGGAGTTTATCAGGATGATAAAAAATATGAAAATGCAATTGCTGAATACAAAGCAGCCATTGCAATTGACCCCAATTTTTTTCCAAACAATTATTATAACCTAGCCGAATCAGAAGTAGCGGTGCAGCTATTTACAGAAGCCAAGGAACATCTTAAAAAATTACTAAGCATTCAAAAAGTAAGCCCGGATATTCGGAAAAAAGGAGAGCGTTTGTTAGCGAATGCAAATTTTGCTGAAACTGCTGTGAAAAATCCCGTTCCCTTTGCACCCAAAAATTTGGGGCCAAATGTAAATACCAGGTTTGAAGAGTATCTGCCCACACTTACAGCCGATGAGCAAACACTAATTGTAACAGTAAAAATGCCAGATGATACCGTTAAAAACGATTGGAATAATGCTTCAGAAGATTTTTACATGAGTAAAAGGGTAGACGGAGTATGGCAAAAACGAACCAATGTTGGACCACCCATTAATACTCCTGCCAACGAAGGGGCGCAATGTATTTCACCCGATGGGCAATTTTTATTTTATACACTTTGCAATAGTCCGGGAGGAATGGGAAGGTGTGATATTTATTTTTCGGTGAAAGAGGGAAAAAAATGGAGCATTCCAAAAAATGTTGGCCCTCCAATAAACAGCAAGTACTGGGATTCACAGCCTTCCTTGTCGAGCGATGGCAATACCTTGTACTTTGTAAGTAATCGTCCCGGTGGTAAAGGTGAAAAAGACATTTGGTCAAGTACCTTGACTAAGGAAGGATATTGGGGAACACCAATAAATTTGGGCGATAGCATCAATACTACTGAGTCGGATATGTCGCCTTATATTCACCCCGACAATCAAACACTTTATTTTGCGAGTGCCGGACATCCAGGAATGGGAAAACACGATATATTTTATGCCCGTATGAAAAAGGATGGAAGCTTTGGAAAGCCTGTAAATATTGGTTATCCGATTAATACAAGCGGGGATGAATTTTCCTTGATTGTAAACTCAAAAGGTAATTTAGCCTATTACGCATCAGCCGATAGAAAGGAAGGGTTTGGTAACCTCGATTTATATGCGTTCGATTTATATGAGAAAGCCCGTCCAACTTTAGTTACTTATGTTAAAGGAAAAGTGTTCGATTCCGAATCAAAAAAGTTGTTGGATGCAAAATTGGAGTTGATGGATTTGGAAACGTCAAAAGTAATTGCTGAAGTGTATTCGAATTCGATTACCGGTGAATATTTGGTGTGCTTACCGGCAAATAAAAACTATGCCTTCAATGCCTCACGAAACGGTTATTTATTTTACTCCGAAAATTTTTCATTGAAAGATGTAAAAAATCAGGGAGAGCCCTATTTAATTGATATTCCAATGAAACCAATTAAAGCAGGTGAGAAGGTGGTTTTAAAAAATATTTTCTTCGAAACCGGTAAGTATAACCTAAAAGAAGAATCAAAAAGCGAACTCAATAAATTGGGTGATTTTTTAACCAAAAATCCAAAAGTAAAAATTGAGGTTTCGGGACATACCGATAATGTAGGGGATGAAAAAATGAACCAGCAACTTTCCTTAAATCGTGCAAAATCTGTTTACGATTATTTAATTACAAATGGAATTGCACAAGACAGATTAAGTTTTAAAGGGTATGGTGAAACCCAGCCGGTGGATAGCAATGATTCCGATAAAGGTCGTGCAAACAATAGAAGAACCGAGTTTAAAGTTATTGCCATCGAATAACAATGAAGCCTCAACTTCTTTTATTACATGGTGCTTTGGGTGCTGCTTCGCAATTTATTCAAATAAAGGAGCGACTTGCAGTAAATTTTGAAATCTCACTACTCGACTTTAGTGGGCATGGTCAAAAGGAGATCAGTGAAGGTGAATTAAGCTTAAGTTTATTTTGCACGGATGTGCTTAGCTACCTGGAGAAATCTAATATTCCGGAAGTTTATATTTTTGGCTACAGCATGGGTGGATTTGTTGCGTTAAATTTTGCTTTGCTTCATCCCAATAAGGTGAAAGGCATTATTACACTCGCAACAAAATTTGATTGGACTAAGGAAAGTGCCGAAAGGGAAGCGGGATTTTTGATTCCTGAAAAAATCAAACTAAAAGTGCCGGCATTTGCAAAGCATCTTCAGCAGCTTCATGGAAACAAATGGGAATCGCTCGTGCAACAAACATCAAACTTGCTTAAAAGTTTGGGAGTAAATAATCCGCTTACTACCTTTCAATTGCAACAAATTAAATGCAAGGTGCTTATCGCATTAGGGGATGCTGATAAAATGGTTAGTTTGTCAGAAACCGAAACGGCACAGCGTTCGATTAGTAACTCAACCTTATTGCTTCTTCCGTCTACTCCGCATCCTTGGGAACAGGTTAATCCGCAGCTAATCGCAGCTGCCTTAGAAGATTTTTTGAGTTCTGAAAAAAAATTGGAGAATCCTTAGATTGATTTAACACTTGAAATAGGATAGGCTTTAAAGCAAAATTCCTTACCTTTGCATTATAATTAAATTTTAAAAAATGATTTTAACTGTGTTATTAGGAATTTTTGGTTTAGGAGGTCCTGAACTTTTATTGATTGGTTTAATCGTTCTGTTGATGTTTGGAGGTAGAAAACTTCCAGAATTAATGAAAGGATTAGGCAAGGGAATCAAGGAATTTAAGGATGCTTCAAAAGGAGAAGATGCTTCTGCTACTACTCCTGAAAAGAAAGACTAATTCTATTCTAAACTTTTTTCTCATTTCTATTTTATAGTGAATTCCTATACCTCTTTGGCTCAGATCCAATCGGATTTAAACGCCAATAAAATTACCGTAACTGATCTTGTTTCTTCCTACCTCACCGCTATTAAAAACAGCTCGCACTTAAACTCTTTTTTAGAAGTTTTTGAAAACGAAAGTAGTCAGCGCGCTAAGGAGATTGATGAAAAAAGAAAGGCAGGAAAGGCAGGGAAACTTGCAGGCTTGGTGATTGGCTTAAAAGATAATATTTGTTATAAAGACCATGCCTGTTCCGCTTCTTCCAAAATTCTTGAGGGTTTTGTGAGTTTATATAATTCTACCGTGGTGGAACGTTTACTTGCTCAAGATGCAATAATAATTGGGCGCCTAAACTGTGACGAATTTGCAATGGGCAGTTCCAATGAAAACTCGGCCTACGGCGATGTACTTAATCCTTTAGATACGTCCCGTGTAACCGGCGGTTCTTCAGGTGGCTCGGTGGCTGCAGTTGCCGCTCATTTATGCTTGGCAACACTTGGAACCGATACAGGTGGTTCGGTACGTCAACCCTGTTCTTTTACCGGTTTAGTTGGATTAAAACCTACTTATGGAAGAATTTCGCGTTATGGTATAATTGCTTATGCCTCGTCTTTTGATCAGGTTGGAACCATTACCCATACCGTAGAAGACGCTGCAAAAATATTGCAGGTAATTGCCGGTAAGGATGAATATGATTCCACTTCATCGTCTTTACCTATTGAAAATTATGCTGATTTATTAGGTTTTGATAAAAAAATCAAGATTGCTTATTTTAAGGAATGCATTGATAGCGAAGGCTTGAATCCGGAAATTAAAAAACGAAGTCTCGAAATTATTGAGAAACTAAAAGCTGCCGGCCACATTGTAAACGAGGTAGCATTTCCCTTTTTGGATTATTTGGTTCCAACATATTACGTGTTAACCACAGCTGAAGCATCATCCAACTTATCGCGCTATGATGGAATCCATTTTGGCTACAGAAGTCCAAATGCTTTTGATTTAGAATCTACCTACAAAAAATCACGCAGTGAAGGATTTGGTAAGGAAGTAAAACGAAGAATAATGCTTGGAACTTTTGTACTGAGTGCGGGCTATTATGATGCTTATTATTCTAAAGCACAAAAGGTGCGCAGGGTATTAAAAAATAAAGTAGATGAAATTTTAACGGAGTATGATTTTATTTTAACTCCATCCACACCCGATGCTGCTTTTAAGTTTGGTGAAAATAGTAGTGACCCAATTAAAATGTATTTGGAAGACATCTTCACAGTGCTGGCAAATTTAGCAGGTGTTCCGGCAATTTCGTTGCCACTAGGTAAAAAGCTAGACGGGCTGCCCTTTGGTATTCAATTAATGGGCAAGGAATTTGATGAAGCAAATTTACTTGCATTTTCAAATTACTTAGTAAACAACGTATAGTTAATAAAAAATGCAACCTGCCTTTTAGATTTACGTTAAATTTTTTGAAATTGCATCGCAGTAAAGGCAATTTATATACTTAAGCAGCGTTACTCGTTAACCCAATAAAGCTGAAAAATGAAAAACAATTTCAAAACCTATATTCTCCTTCTATTTTGCGTGGCACAACTTAGCGCTTTTGGGGTTGATCGATTAATTAAATCAGCTGATACCACCTTGGTATTTATTCCGGATGATCCTATTTTGGCGATGATGGATAGTTTGATGAGCCAAAAATATTTTGAAAGCAAAAATTTTACCACCGATACCTGTAAGTTAAACAAGTTGGGCTATTGTCCAGAAGTAATTCCATCTTTTGATGAAGTAGTGTATCAAGAAAGGATAACATTACTGGATTCAAAATCGCCATTTAATTTGGTTTATAGCAATGCAGTGAAAGCATATATTGATTTATATGCCATTCGCAAGCGTAATATTGTTTCCCGTATGATTGGGTTATCAGAAGTATACTTTCCGCTCTTTGAAGAAAAATTAGACAAATACAAACTTCCTGAAGAACTTAAGTACTTGGCCATTGTTGAATCGGCATTAAATCCAAATGCGATTTCAAAAAGTGGTGCTGCCGGTTTGTGGCAATTTATGTATGGAACGGGTAAGATGTTTGGCTTAAATGTGAATTCTTACGTTGATGATAGGAGAGACCCTTTTAAAGCAACCGAAGCAGCATGTAAATATTTTAAATACTTATACAATATTTTTGGCGATTGGCAAATGGTGCTTGCTGCATACAATGGCGGCCCCGGCACAGTAAATAAAGCAATTAGACGTTCCGGCGGAAAAAAAACATATTGGGAAATTCGTCCCTTTTTGCCGCTTGAAACACAAGGTTACGTGCCTGCTTTTATAGCTGTAAATTATGTGATGAATTATACTGCTGAACACAATTTATATCCTATCGCACCAAAGCAAATTTATTTTCATACCGACACTGTTGCCACGCGTCAGTTTTTGAGTTTTCAGCAAATTTCAGCTGTGTTAGATTTACCGGTAGAAGATATTTCTTACTTGAATCCACAATATAAACTAAAAATTATTCCTTACAGTGGCGAACAAGCGATGCTTTGCTTACCTGTTAACAAAGTGGGTGCATTTATAAATAACGAAAATTCGATTTATGCTTACAAAACTCCTGAAGAGCGCCTGGATAGTGCCATTGCAGCCGGTAACAGTAATCGTATTTTAGTGGAGGAGCAAAAGTGGCATAAAGTAAAACGCGGTCAAACGTTAAAGCAAATTGCCAATATATACTCCTGCACAGTGCGCGAAATAAAAGATTGGAATAACATTAAAGGAAATAAAGTGGCTACCGGAAAACGATTAATGGTTTATACCAAAAAATATAAAAATGTAAATACAGCCTCAGTATCAAGTTCAGTATCTGATTCAACAACTGCTGCTGTAAGTAAGGAGTCTGGCTCGGCGGTCCAAAATGAAACCGTTACCACAGACAGTGCACAGGCATCCAAACAAGCTGTTAAATCTGCTTCTGCTGCTTCAGAAAAAACAAAGTTTATATATTACACGGTGCAACGTGGCGATACGCTTTGGAACATTGCAAACCGTAAAGGAGTTTCGGTTGAGGAAATAAAAAGATTAAATAATATTAGATCATCAAGCACATTAAAGGCTGGCAGCAAAATTAAGATTGCAGTTGCCGGATAATTACTAAGCCTTCATCTTAATCGCTCCCAAATTAAAGTAAAGCATAAGTTTATAAAAGCATTTCAACTTATGTGAATCCTCTCTGTTTCCTATGATTCTATGTGGTTCAAAAAAATATTTTCTGAAAAATAAACACATAAGCAACTAAGAATACATAGGCACATAGCAGCATTTCAACCTAATTGTATCCTCTATGTTTCCTATGTTCCTATGTATTTCAAAAAATATTCTCCCTAAATTAAACACATAGTCATTTAAGAAGACATAAGCTCATAGCAGCATTTCAACCTATCTTAATCTACTATGTTTCCTCTGTTCCTATGTGTTTCAAAAATTTTTTCAGCGCAGTTTTGCCCATCTAAGGCTGCCGAAATAATTCCTCCTGCATAACCCGCACCTTCTCCGCAAGGATATAAATTAAGCACTTGTGGATGATGCAATTCCTCTTTATCGCGTGGGATGCGCACCGGTGAAGAAGTGCGCGATTCAGTTGCTACAATAACCGCATTGTTCGTTAAATAGCCTTTCATTTTTTTACCTACCAGTACAAAGGCTTTTCTCAAGCGAAATGAAATTTCATTTGGCAATAATTCATGCAGAGGTGCTGAAACAATTCCGGGTTGATAGGAACAAGGTGGCAAATCGGAGGAAGTTTTTCCGTTTACAAAATCGAGTAAACGTTGTGCCGGAGCGCTTTGTTTTTTCCCACCGGCATTAAATGCAATTAATTCAACATCCTGCTGGTAGCGCAATGCAGCTAGGGGGCCATGTATGTTATATTTTTTCCAATACTCTTCAGTAACACTGACAACAATGCCCGAATTCGCAAACGGATTATTGCGTTTAGAAGGGCTCCAACCATTCGTAACCACCTGGTTTGGACCGGTGGCACATGGAGCAATTATTCCGCCGGGACACATACAAAATGAATACACCCCTTTGCCCTCAATTTGTTCCACCCAGCTATAGGCTGCAGCGGGAAGGTAATTCCTGAGTTCGTCTACTGCTTCTTGTGTGGTGCAATGGTATTGCAAACTATCAATAAGGCTTTGAGGATGCTCCACCCGCACGCCTAAAGCAAATTCTTTGGCTTCAATTAGAATTTCTTTTTTATGCAACAATTCAAAAATATCTCTGGCTGAATGGCCGGTAGCAAGCAATACCGCGTCCGCTTTAAAACTTAGCACTTTGCCACTATTCACCTCTTGGGTATGAATTTCGCTAATTACATTTCCATCCAGAATAAAATCTACTAGGCGGGTATTAAAATGAATTTCGCCTCCGCATTCAATTATTTTTTTTCGAATGTTTTCAATGATTTTGGGAAGTTTATTGGTGCCGATGTGTGGATGCGCATCGACTGCAATTATAGGATCGGCGCCGAACTCAATAAATGTTTGAAGTATTTTTTTTACATCTCCTTTTTTGGTGGAGCGCGTATACAATTTTCCATCCGAATAAGTACCCGCGCCCCCTTCACCAAAGCAATAATTAGAATCGGGATTCACCACATGCAGTTTATGTATGGCAGCTAAATCGCGTCTTCTTTCGCGCACATTTTTACCACGCTCTATCAGTATCGGTTTTAAACCCAATTCCAGCAGGCGCAGGGCGGCAAATAAACCGGCAGGTCCAGCACCAACAATAACAACCGGTTTTGCTTGCGCAACATCTTTGTAGCTGTTATTTGCCGAAGGACTTTCTACCTCCGTTTCACCAACATAAGCTTGAAGCCGTAAATTAACTTTAATGTTTCTGGAGCGGGCGTCAATGGAACGTTTTAGCAGTTTTAACTCGGTGATACTGCTTAGCGGAATGGATAATGAACGCGCCGCTAATTGTTTTAAGGCTTCCGGATTTGAGGCTTCTCTTGGTGAAGCAATCAAATCAATTTGGTGAATCATTTAATTGTTTTTAGGAAATATTATTCAAAAGTAAAGGAGAGGTTTATGATCTTGGAGGTAATTTTATCAATAGATTTAGCAAATACATTGTTGTCGCGTATCAGCAAATCGCGTAGGCCAAAACTGTATTTTAATTCGGGCGAGAATTTGAAATATTTTTGGTAAAAATCAAAGCCAACACCAACCGAATAATAGAAATCGTTTTTGCGTAATTTCACTATAGCATCGGTAATGAGCTCACTGTTTACATCCTTTTGAGATGCAATATCGATGCTGTATTTGCCACCAACAAGTATGTATGCTCTAAAGTTATTGTGGCGCGCGGATTTCAATTTTAAATCAAGCGGAAATTCGACGAAAGTAGATTCCACCGATTTCTTTCTTTTTATTTCACCTTTTTTACTTTTAAAGGTATATTCTAAATTACGTGTTGAGAAGGCCAAGGCCGGTATGAATCGCAAATCGGCATATTCACTTATTCGTAAATTGCTTACAATACCTAAGTTAAAGCCACTTTGTGGTGTTGATTCCAGCACATATACCGAATCCAGTAAGGCCAAATTGGCATTTGGATGCACTATAAAATCTGCTTTATTTATCCCAAGTAAAAAACCAAAATGTATGGTATGGTAATCGTAATTTGGCAAATTAATAGCTTTTACCTTTTGCGCTTTTGCAAAATGAGGCAACATGCTAAACAGAAAGAGAACACAAATTAGTTTTTTACTCACAAATGCAAAATGGAAAATAATAAGAAAATTTGATCAGGACTCAAAGGTAAAAGAAATGTCTATAATTTTTGAAGTAATACGGTCAATTGATTTTGCAAAGACATTATTCTCTTTTATTAACAAATCGCGCAAGCCAAAACAGAATTTTAGTTCAGGAGAAAATTTGAAGTATTGTCGGTAAAAATCAAATCCAATACCTATCGAGTAATAAATGTCGTTTTTACGTAATTTCACAATTGCATCGCTTACTAAATCGCTGTTCACATCCTTCTGAGAAGCAATGTCGATGCTATATTTTCCGCCCAACAACAAATAGGCTCTAAAATTATTTAAACGGGCAGATTTTAATTTAACATCTAGCGGAAAATCAATATAGGTAGATTCTATAGTTTTTTTTCGAGTTATACTTCCTTTACTGCTTTTAAAACTATAGTGGAGCGATCGTGTTGAAAAAGCAAGAGCGGGAATGAAGCGTAGAGATGCGTAGTCGCCCAAGCGAAAATCTGAAACTAAACCAATATTAAACCCAGCTTGAGGTTCGGATTCTAAACTATAAACAGAGTCTAATTCAGCCAGAGCTGGATTGGGATGGATAATAAAGTCAGCCTTATTAATGCCCAATAAAAAGCCATAGTGCCAAGGTCGCATATCGTAATTTGGCGAGTATACTTGTTTTACCTTTTGTGCGCACAGGGAATTATAGGCCAGTAAAAAAAATAAAAACGATTTTTTCACGCTCTTTAAACGCAAGATTTATAATTTTAGTACTTCAGGCTTCAGCAATCGAAAATTAATTTTAGTTACTTGAAAATTATTCCATTTTGAAATTCTGATAGCTTTATGTTTTGCTTATTTTGAATTCCATGATAAAATTACACTAAAGAATATTATTTATTATTTTATTTTTACTATCATAATTCACCCAATGAGTGCAATGAACGACTATTTAATCTTGTGTTTTATTTTATTTATTTTCTTTTTTTTGGTTTTGGTTTATTTTTCCAAATCAGCTTTTATGAAAATATGGAATGCAGAAAAAGAAAATAAAATGTGGAAAATTATGGGAGCACGCGCAGCATACTATCGTCTTTCGCTGCTTGTTAGCATTTTGCTAGCTGTTGCAATCACCTATTTAATAAAGGTCATGATTGAGAAATAGTGCAGAATGTTCGGGAGGAGGTCCTTAATAATGAATTTGGCTTTCAATTGATCTGATAGCAATATCCTTTTAGAATTCAATTAAAGGCTTTTGGCAAAACGAAGCTTTGTTTTATTTTTTTGCAACATAAATGCTCGCAATTCCAAAACTAAGCGAAATTGCCTTTGCTTCCAAAAAACCGCATTTTTTTAGAATAGCAACAAAATCAGCTCCATCCGGAAAAGCTTGCACCGACTCAGGCAGATAGGTGTAGGCAGAATTATCTTTTGAAAATAATTTACCAATTCGGGGAAGTACCTGTTTGGAATAAAAGGAATAAAATTGTTTCACAGGAAAATTGCGGGGTTTTGAAAATTCCAATACTACCAGCACACCACCGGGTTTTAGCACACGATTTATTTCGACTAGTCCTTTTTCTAAGTGTTCAAAATTGCGCACCCCAAAAGCAACAGTCGCTGCATCAAAATAATGCTTCTCAAATTTCAAGTTCTCACTGTCGCCGCTTTGCAAGTCAATGATGTGCGAGAGTTTTTTTTGAATCATTTTTTCTCTACCAAACTCCAGCATTCCTTCCGAAATATCGATTCCAATAATTTTATCCGGATGTAAGCTTAAGGCTTCAATAGCAAAATCTCCGGTTCCGGTTGCGATATCCAAAATTAATTTGGGTTGAAGTGCTTGCAGCTGGCGAATGGCTCTTTTTCGCCACAAAATGTCGATTCCCAGCGATAAAAAATGATTCAAAAAATCATATTTCGGCGCAATGTTATTGAACATGGTAGCCACCTGTTCTTTTTTTGAATCGCTTGAAACTTTATAGGGAGTAACTACTTTTGTCATTTACTATTTTGTGGGTTCCACATCAATTAAGCTATGGAAAGAGAAACAGCTTCTTTCAGCAATTGTTTTTTATCAATAGAAACCACACCCACTTTTTCGCAAACGAGTCCACCTGCTAAATTGGATAGTGCTGCTAAGAAACGGATCGAAGTTTTTGCTGCGAGACATAAGGTTGCAACTGCAATTACCGTATCACCCGCGCCCGATACATCCGATATGGTGCGCACATGTGCAGGAATTAAAAATTCATTTTTCCCTTCAGTTATCATCACCCCTTTTTCAGAAAGTGTGATTAAAGTAATTTTACTTTGTATTGTTTTATTTAGTTGTTGGATGGCCGTGCGCAAATTTTTAGCCTCGGTTAAATCAGCATCAATATGAAGTCCTTCTTTTAACTCCCTGAGATTTGGTTTAAATAAAGTGACATTTTTATAGGCTAAAAAATTGTTTTTTTTGGGATCAACCGTTGTTGGGATTTTTAAACTATTTGCAAGTTTTACAAGCTTTTCAATGAGTGAAGGGTTCAGCAATCCCTTGTCGTAATCTTCAAAAATTATAGCATCTATTTTTTGTTTTTCAATTATGGATGAAATGCGTTTAAACAAGTCATTGCTATGTTGTGTGCTTAAAGCGGTACAAACTTCTTCATCCACTCGAAGCATTTGATGTTGATTGCCAATTATTCGAGTTTTAGTGGTGGTTGTTCGGTTAGGATAGGAGAGAATACCTTGTGTGCTTAAATTTTCGGCTTTCACCAATTCGCTGAAAATTTTTCCATTTGCATCCTTCCCGGTAATGGCACATAAAATGGGATTAGCACCCATGGCTTTTATATTTAGCGCAACATTTGCCGCGCCACCTAAACGATTCTCTTTTTTAGTAACCGAAACTATTGGCACAGGGGCTTCTGGCGAAATTCGATTCACATTTCCCCACACATAAGCATCTACCATTACATCCCCAACAATAAGAATGTTTAACTGATTAAAAGATTTAAAAAGTGAGGTGAGTTTATCGGTAGTCATTGGCTACTAGTTGAGCAAGGCTAATGCATTTTTTACTCTTTTCAAGGCTTCGGTTAGTTTATCTTCGGATGTAGCATACGAAAAACGTATGCAATTATCATCGCCAAATGCATCGCCCGAAACCAGCGCTACGTTTGCTTTGTGCAATAAATACATACTTAGGTCGTAAGAGTTTTGAATTACCATATCGCCATCCCTTTTACCAAAATAAAAACTAATGTCAGGAAAAACATAAAAAGCACCATCGGGCACATTTGCTTTAACACCCGGAATTTCTTTTAGCAAGCGCATCACTAAATCGCGGCGTTTTTTAAAGGCTTCACACATCTCGTGCGTTACTTTTGGGTCGGCTAAAACAGCTGCCATTGCTGCCTTTTGAGCAATAGAAGAAGTTCCTGAGGTAAACTGGCCTTGCATTTTTTCGCAGGCTTTTGCAATCCATTTTGGAGCTCCAATGTACCCTATTCTCCAACCTGTCATTGCATATCCTTTACTCACTCCATTAACGGTAATTACTTGGTTTCGCACGTTTTCGAATTGGGCTAAACTTTCGTGTTTGCCAATAAAATTAATGTGTTCGTATATTTCATCTGAAATAACATACATGTTGGGATGCGCAGCAATTACTTGCGCAAATTTTTCTAACTCAGCTTTGGTATACACGGTTCCACTTGGGTTGCAAGGGGTGCTGAAAATCATCAATTTGGTTTTTGGGCTAATGGCTTTTTCCAATTGTTCAGCGCTAATCTTAAAATTGCTTTCTACGGTAGAAGGAATAAAAACCACTTTGCCATCGGCCAATTTCACTTGTTCGCTATAGCTTACCCAGTAAGGTGTTGGGATAATTACTTCATCGTCTTTATCCACCAAGGCCAAAATAACATTGGCAATGGATTGTTTTGCTCCGGTTGAAACCACAATTTCATCGGGCGTGTAAGTTAAATTGTTGTCACGTTTAAATTTAGTACAAATTGCCTGACGCACATCCAGGTATCCCGGTACAGGAGTATAATGCGAAAAATTATCGTCGATTGCTTTTTTTGCAGCTTCCTTAATAAAATCAGGTGTATCGAAGTCGGGTTCTCCTATGCTTAGGCTGATTACATCAATTCCATTGGCTTGCAATTCCCGACTAATTCGGGCCATAGCTAAAGTTTGTGGTTCGGTAATATTGTTGTGCCGTGCAGATAATTTTGTCATACCCAAATTTTTAGTGCGGCAAAGCTAAGAATTATTGCGAATTGCACACACTGAAAGCCATTGCCGGTCGCTCAAAAATTAATATTGTTCATTTGAATTCGGAAAATCCTTGGCTTTCACATCTTTAATATAATTGCCCACTGCGCCTTTTATTTCGTCGTAAAGATTGGCATATCTTCTTAAAAAACGCGGACTAAAGTCATTGTTAATTCCTAGCATGTCGTGTAAAACGAGTACTTGGCCGTCAACACCATTACCGGCGCCAATTCCGATGATGGGGATATGTACTTTTTTTGCCACTTCGGCAGCAAGTTTTGCAGGAATTTTTTCGAGAACAATTGCAAAACAACCGGTTTCTTCTAACAAGCAAGCATCTTCAATTAAGCGCTGGGCTTCAATTTTTTCCTTTGCTCTAACGGTATAGGTACCAAATTTATAAATCGATTGTGGGGTTAAACCCAAGTGACCCATCACCGGAATACCGGCAGTAAGAATACGCTCAATCGATTCCTTCACTTCTTTTCCACCTTCCAATTTTACTGCATGAGCACCCGATTCTTTCATGATGCGTATGGAGGAGTGCAGGGCTTCTTTTGAGTTGCCTTGATAGGACCCGAAGGGAAGATCTACAACAACTAAAGCACGCTCTACCGCACGAATCACAGAAGAGGCGTGATAAATCATATCATTAAGCGTTATGGGAAGTGTAGTTTCATGACCTGCCATTACATTACTGGCTGAATCTCCCACCAAAATCACATCAATACCGGCGCTATCCACTATTTTAGCCAAGGAGTAATCGTAGGCAGTAAGCATAGAGATTTTTTCTCCTTTTCGCTTCATTTCCTGAAGTGTATTGGTGGTGATGCGCTTAACTTCTTTGTTTACTGACATAGACTTTTTGTTTGTAGTGAAGCAAAACTAAACATTAATTTTTTATCCGTATAAAATTTATATTTTTGCAGTCCTTAATTTTAGTAGCTTTTTACATCCCATGAAAAAATTATTTGTCCTTTTTGTTTTTATAACCACCTTGTTTTTTGGATGCAAAACTGATTTTGAAATAAATGCACCTTGGAAAGAAACAACCGTAATATATGGATTGCTGGATATTAACCAGTCCGTGCAAATGATAAAAATTAACAAGGCATTTTTAGGTGAGGGGGATGCTAATCAGTTTGCTCAAAATCCTGATTCCATTAATTATAATCCGGCGGATTTATCGGTAAAAATGTATCAATTAAAGAATGGAATAGCTGAAAAAACTTTGGTATTGCACGATTCATTGCTTCCATCTAAAAAACCGGGTGACTTTACAACGCAAAAAAACATCGTTTATGTTACTTACGAAAAACTTGATTCCAGTAAAACATATAAGTTAGAAGTTACTAATTTAAAAAGTGGAAATGTATGTACTGCTACTACACCAGTTTTGGAAACAGTTAAATACACTAAAATAGGCAATAATTCATACTTCGTTTCTTTTTGCACGGCACCTTCCACACCTGTTACCAATGGTACGTATGCGGATCCTATTATTACTTGGGCCTCAAAACCCAATGCAAGAACTTTTCAAACCAATGTTCGGTTTTTTTATACTGAGAAGGATGTTACCACCGGCATTGTAGAGACTAAGTATGTTGATTGGCTTCAATCAGCAGTATTGTCAAACGCAATATCTGGAGGAGAAGTCTTGCAACAAAAGTTAAGCGGGCAGGGATTTTATCAATATATAGCATCACAAATTCCGGTTAATGGAAATGTAAAGCGCGTAGCCAGTAGTTTTGAATTTACCATCTCAGTTGGCAGTGATGAGCTATATAATTATATGAATATTAATTCACCATCCGGCGACTTTAACCAAGAAAAGCCAACTTACACGAATATAACAAATGGACTTGGATTATTTTCAACACGTACCAATTACAAAACTATTCGCCTGTTTTGTGGCACATCTCCGAGTGGTCCTAAACTCTGTGATGCCACCAATTCGAATCTCACCGAATTAAAAAGCGGAAAATACACCTCTCAACTTGGTTTTGATTATCAATAATCATTACAGAAAACGGCTAAAAGCTCGCACTCATTTAGGTTTAAAGTAAATTTGTGTCTTTTTGGCATACGTATTTCTCTTTTTACTAGCCTCGTCACTTCTTTACTGTCATATTTTCGTCATTTCTAGCATTCTAGTTCAATGGCATTACTATTGACTTAAGGAAAACAGTTCAAAAAAAACAATTAATAAACAAACAAAATGAGTAAAATTATAGGAATTGACTTAGGAACAACCAATTCATGTGTTTCCGTAATGGAAGGGAATGAACCGGTTGTAATTGCAAACAGTGAAGGAAAGCGAACAACGCCTTCGATTGTAGCATTTATTGAAAACGGAGAACGTAAAGTGGGTGACCCTGCAAAGCGTCAAGCCATTACCAACCCTAGAAAGACAATTTATTCAATTAAGCGCTTCATGGGTGAAACCTATGATAAAGTACAAGCCGAAATTAAGCGAGTTCCTTACGAAGTTACAAAAGGGGAAAACAACACGCCTCGCGTAAACATTGACGGTCGTCAATACACCGCCCAAGAAATTTCGGCAATCGTTTTGCAAAAAATGAAAAAAACAGCTGAGGATTATTTGGGTATGGAAGTTAAGGATGCTGTAATTACAGTACCTGCCTACTTTAATGATGCACAACGTCAGGCCACCAAAGAAGCCGGAGAAATTGCCGGATTAAATGTGAAACGAATTATTAACGAGCCTACCGCAGCAGCCCTAGCTTATGGCTTAGATAAAAAGAACAAGGACATGAAAATTGTTGTGTTCGACTGCGGTGGTGGAACACATGACGTTTCGGTATTGGAATTAGGAGATGGTGTTTTTGAAGTTAAATCAACCGATGGAGATACACACTTAGGTGGAGATGATTTTGACCAAGTGATTATTGATTGGTTGGCTCAAGAATTTTTGAATGATGAGCGCATCGATTTGCGTAAAGATCCAATGGCATTGCAACGCTTAAAAGAGGCTGCAGAAAAGGCAAAAATTGAATTGTCGAGTTCAGCAAGCACCGAAATTAACTTGCCTTACATTATGCCTGTTGATGGTATTCCAAAACACTTGGTGCGTCAATTGAGTCGTGCTAAATTTGAAGCTTTGGCGGATGATTTAATAAAAAGAACCATTGCTCCTTGTGAAAAAGCATTGAAAAATGCAGGTTACGGAATTGGTGATATCGATGAAGTAATTTTGGTAGGTGGTTCAACACGTATCCCTGCCATACAGGATGCAGTACAAAAATTCTTTGGTAAAGCGCCATCTAAAGGAGTGAATCCGGATGAAGTAGTTGCATTAGGTGCAGCCATTCAAGGTGGAGTGTTAACAGGTGAAGTAAAGGATGTGTTATTGTTAGATGTTACACCACTTTCATTGGGTATTGAAACAATGGGTGGAGTTATGACTAAATTAATTGAAGCCAATACCACCATTCCAACAAAAAAATCGGAAACTTTCTCTACAGCTAGTGATAACCAACCTTCGGTAGAAATTCATATCCTGCAAGGTGAGCGACCAATGGCCAATCAAAACCGTACAATTGGACGTTTCCATTTGGATGGCATACCACCGGCTCAGCGCGGAGTGCCACAAATTGAAGTGATTTTTGATATTGATGCGAATGGTATATTGCATGTAACTGCAAAAGATAAAGCCACCGGAAAATCTCAAAACATACGTATTGAGGCATCAAGCGGCTTGAGTGATGCTGAAATTAAGCGAATGAAAGATGAAGCAGAAGCAAATGCTGAATCGGATCGCAAGGCAAAAGAATCAATTGACAAATTAAATCAGGCCGATTCCTTAATTTTCCAAACAGAAAAACAATTAAAGGAATACGGAGATAAATTACCGGCCGATAAAAAGGCTCCGATTGAAGCCGGACTCACAGAATTAAAAGCTGCGCATGCTTCAAAAGAAGTTACGGCTGTGGATGCTGCAATGGAAAAACTAAACACGGCTTGGACTGCTGCTTCTGAAGAAATGTACAAAGCTACACAAGGAGCGCCGCAAGGAGCGCCTGATGCAAGTCAAACAGGTGATGCTGGTGCAGGAAGTACCGCTGAAGCAACAGATGTTGACTTTGAAGAAGTAAAAGAAGATAAAAAATAAAGAGTTGAGACACAAAATTTTGTGTCTCAACCATTTTTATATCTTTGTGTAAATTAATTATTATTTATATTACAATTATGAAAACAGGTAAAGTAAAATTTTTTAATGTGACCAAAGGTTTTGGTTTTATTAAAGCAGATGATTCTGATCAGGAAATTTTTGTTCATGCTTCGGGTTTAATCGACCAGATTCGTGAAGAAGATAATGTTACTTTTGAAGTAGCTGAAGGCAAGAAAGGACTAAATGCTGTGAATGTGAAAAAAGCATAATACATTTTTCCTTAAAAAGAGCGAAATAAGCTCCCTGATTTGTATCAGGGAGCTTATTTGTTTTATATCACATTCTAATTGTGATTATTCCTAACTTTGCAATGATTAAGCAATCAAGGTATTGTTGTTAATAAGATTTGTAGGTTAAAACGAACTAGGCAGGAAATAAATCGTACAAACAGCACTTGGTTTAAAATTTGTGCTTAAAAAAAAGGTTTTAACATGATTCAAAAAAATAATACACTCGTTCGACAGTTCATTTTTATTTATTTTGTTTTTTGTACGATTCTTACTTTTGGTGAAACTATTGTGCCTTATGCGCCACAAAAAATAGTAGGTACAGATAAAATTTTGGATCCATCTAATGTGGATACTCAAACAGAGGTTCATATTGCAACGGCAAAAAATGGTTGGATTTTTACTGCCTATATTCGTGCTAATGGTACTGCTAATGCTGGAATAAAAGTCAAGCGTTCGAAAGACAATGGGCAATCGTGGAAAAATGTGTGCAACGTAACTTACACCAATTCACGCTTTATTAGTGGATTGGATTTAATAGTTTGTGGCAACGATTCAGCCAGTATGGTAATTTATTTAATTAGTGCCGATCATAATTTGACGATTGGCAAATACACTTTGTTTATTAAGAAATACGATGGAAATAGCGGAGCATTATTAGCCAATAGTTATACTGAACCTATAAGTTATTCTTATCCTGTTGTTGATGTGGCCATGGAAACCGATTTTCTTAATCCATCGGTGGTGGGTAATCCATATACAATTGGGGCACTGTTTACATTTCGAAGCAATCCATATGATTCTCTTGTTTTTCTTTACTCAACCGATGGTGGAAATACATTTAACCGTCAAGTAGTGGATACAACTGATAAGTACTTTGGAAAAGTTGCTATTGCCTATGGAAAGAGCTTGTCACAACCCAACGGCAAGTATTTTATTGCCTATGAAAAGAAGGATGGAATTAATACCCAAATAGGAGGTATCAGAACCTGTCACAACACCGATTTTCCGGGGAGTCCTTTTACAACCCCTTTTGAAGTGGATAAATTAGTAGGTGCTACAAAAAATGTTTGTTCGGTGCCTTCCATTGCCTGTCAAATAAGTAATTTTGATAACGACAGTTCGGATTTAACAACCGTAATTATGCTCGAACGCGATTTCAACGGACTTGGGTCTAACCATGATGTGTTGGGTTTTGTAAATAAAAATTCGAAGGGCGATTATTGGGATCGTTTTAATGTACTAACTACCGGTAATGCAAAGCAACCCAACATTATTTATGATTTTATTAATAATTCCTTTTTAGCAACGTATTGGGATTCTGCTACCGGAAAAATGCCCTTGACTTATAAGGATGTGAATTTTACAAATTCAAATTCCTGGCCTAATTTATTAGACCAATACAACGATGCTACAACTAGCATTGAAGATGCAAAACCGCACCTTTCCATAAATCCGCTTACAGCACGCACCAATATTGTGTGGATTTCGGGAGGGATTAGTGTGGAGGGCGTTGCTTATTTTGACACCAATGTTTCCTTGGTGGGAATACTAGAATCGGATGCTTTAAATGCAAGTTTGAATTGTTATCCTAATCCTGCAGATCAGGAAGCATCAATAGTGTTTAACTTGCAAAGTTCTAGCCTTGTTAGAATTGAAGTTAGAGATGTTTCAGGAAGGGTGCTTGATCAAATGAAAGCACAAACTTTTCAATCCGGACGGAACAAAATCCTTGTAAATGTGGAAAACTATGCGGAAGGAATATATTTTGTGCGCTTAATTACACCACAACAAACTATTTCAAATAAATTAATAATTTCACACCACTAATACATCGTAACAGGGCTTTATTTTATAAAACTTAAAGCTTGTTTGCGCAGAAAGTAGTCATGGTATGAAATTTTATTTTATCTTGTTTCCTATTTTCCTTTTCTCAAGGATACTTGCTCAACTTCCTGTTGGCACTGATATTTTCCTTGCAACTTGTAACTTAAAGGGTGCTTCAAAAACAATTGGTACTCCTATAAATATTACAAATCGTGAAGGCTATGACAATCAACCTAGCTTTTCTAAAAGTGATACTGCTGTATTATATGTCGCGGTTAAAGCGGATGGGCAAGCCGATATTTACAGTTATTTGTGCACAAAAAAGTCCACCACTCAAATTACTAAAACAATAGAGAGTGAATATTCACCCAAAATTGATCCCGATGAAAATGGCTTTTCGGTGGTTCGAGTGGAGCAAGATTCTGCTCAATTATTTTGGAAATACGGTTTAAAAGAAGGACCGCTTTTGCGCTGCAAAAAAATGGACAGTATAGGCTATTACAATTGGGTAAATGACAGTACACTTGCATTTTTTAAAGTGACCTCAATACCTACTTTATGGATGGCCAACACAAATACTTGCAGCGAAAAGATGCTGGCTACTAATATTGGTCGAAGTATTCAAACTAAATCGACACACGAACTTTATTATACCCAACTCCTAGATAGTGTGCGTTGGATTATTCAATTGGATATTTCATCCGGAAAAGAAAAAAAGATAATTGCCTGTTTAACAGGAAGTGAAGATTTTGCACTCACGCAAGAAAATGATTTTATAATGGGCTCTGGGAGTAAATTATATTTTTTTAATGCATCTAAATCTAAGGATTGGAAAGAGATAGCTGATTTTAAAAAATATGGAGTGAGCAACATTAAACGAATCAGCATTTCTACTAAAGGAGATAAAATCGCTTTTGTGAATGATGCTCAAACCCCTTAACTAAAAAGAAACACACACATGAAAAAATCGATTACAATTATATTTTTCCTGTTTTTTATTTATCAAAATCCTACTTGTGTTGCGCAGAGTGCCGATTTTAAAAAATTGGTTTCCTGGATGGAGGGATCGTTCAGCAGCGCTTTGCAGGCGCAGCAAGACAGCGACTTTTTTGACATCCGCTTACACATCAAACGGATTTGGAAATCGAATACGGATGGTGTTTGGTTTTATGTGGAACAGGCAGTTTCTACCGCACAAGATAAGCCTTACCGGCAAAGGATTTATCATGTAACACAGAAAGAAAATAAAACTTTTGAGAGCGCTGTTTATACATTTGCCAAACCACTTCGATTCGTAGGCAACTGGAAATTAGAAGCAGATCCCGGAGCATTAACGCCTGATTCACTCGAAACTCGAAAAGGTTGTGCAGTTTATTTGACTAAAAAAGATAAGCATACTTTTGATGGAAGCACGAATGAAAAGGATTGTGAAAGTGATTTAAGAGGAGCAAAGTATGCATCCAGCAAGGTAACTATTCTAAAAGATAGATTAATCAGCTGGGATCAAGGATTTGATGGTGAAGGTAAGCAAGTTTGGGGAGCAACAAAAGGCGGATATATTTTTTTAAAGGAGAACTAAGGTCGATGCTGTTATTGAGTATTGTTGAATTTTTAAAAGATGCGGATGCTCAATTGCTGTTAGCCATTAATGGATTGCATACTTCGTTTCTAGATAGTTGTATGCACTACGCCAGTAAGAAATACTTTTGGATTCCTTTTTATTTACTGTTACTTTTTTTTGTAATTAAAAAACAAGGTAAAAGCACTTGGTTGATTCTAGTTTTTATAGCACTTACGATTGCGCTGACGGACCAGATTTGTTTGCATTTTTTTAAAAATGTTTTTTTGCGGTATCGTCCATGTCACAATTCAGTTCTTGCACCACAACTCCACCTAGTGGACGACTGTGGAGGTATGTATGGTTTTATTTCATCACATGCAGCGAACACGTTTGCATTAAGCACATTCCTTGTGATTTTACTTTCTAAACAAATCAAATGGATTTCATTTTTATTTGTTTGGTCAGTTCTAGTAGCATACAGCCGCATTTATTTGGGGCAGCATTATCCTTCAGATGTGGCAGTTGGTGCAGTGGTTGGTGTAAGCACTGCTTGGTTGGTTTCAAAATTGTATTTTTACAGTAAGGATAAAATTGCCTATGTATAATATTGCAGCTATTTTTATTGGTGGAGGTTTTGGAAGCCTTGCGAGATATGGAATTTCGGAATTCGTGAAACAACAGTTTAACACAACTTTTCCTATTGCTACCTTACTTTCAAATTTTTTGAGTTGCGCACTTTTGGCCTTAACTGTTGCACTATTGAGTGATAAAATTTCATTACAACCAACTTTACGCTTATTAGTAATTGTGGGATTTTGCGGAGGCTTTAGCACTTTTTCATCCTTTAGTTTTGAAACCGTTGAGTTAATTAAATGCGGCAACTATTATTATGTGCTCGCAAATATTTTTATTAGTGTGATTGCGTGTTTTGGGGTGATTTATTTTATTTTAAAAAATCAATAAGGTATGAATTATAAATGTAAGTTTTGTGTTTTGGGATTGATTGTTGGATTGAATCTAGCTGCTTTTTCACAAGCTAAAAAAAGCCCTAAATTGGTTATTGGAATTGTGGTTGACCAAATGCGTTACGATTACATTTACAGGTACTGGGATTCTTTTGGTGAGCAGGGAATCAAGCGATTGGTGAATGAGGGCTATTTTTGTAGAAATACAAATTATAATTATGTGCCTACCTACACCGCACCGGGTCATGCCAGTATTTATGCAGGTTCTACACCTTCTACACACGGCATCATTGGCAACAATTGGTACGATAGAAACAGCAAAAGTGATGTGTATTGCACCGCTGATAATTCCTATAAAACTGTTGGTAGTGCAACCACAGCCGGACAAATGTCGCCTCATAATTTATTAAGCACCAGCATTTGTGATGAACTTCGTTTATCCAATAATAAAAAATCACGGGTTATTGGAATTGCCTTGAAAGACAGAGGTGCCATATTACCGGCGGGGCATTTGGCAAACGCTGCCTATTGGTTTGACGGTACTAACGGAAGTTTTATAAGCAGCAGCTACTATATGAAAGAATTGCCTGAATGGGTAAAAAATTTCAACAAAAAGGAATTGGCTAAACAGTACCTCAGTACTCCTTGGAACCTTATGCTAGGCCCTGAAAAATATACTCAAAGCCTTGCTGACGATAACAAATACGAAGGCTTGTTTAAATCGGAAATTAAACCAATTTTTCCGCATAATTTACCCGAATTAATGAAGGATAATGGAGGTTTAGGGTTGATCAAAGCTTGCCCTTTTGGGAATTCTATAACAAAGGATTTTGCCATCGAAACATTAAAATCTGAAAATTTGGGCAAGGGTAATGTGACCGATTTTTTAGCCATTAGTTTTTCATCAACTGATTATGTGGGGCATCAATTTGGGCCAAATTCGATGGAAGTGCAAGACACCTATTTGCGCTTAGATAAGGATATTGCCGAGTTGCTTCAATTTATTGATGGCTATATTGGTAAGAATAATGTGTTGGTGTTTTTAACTGCTGATCACGCAGGTGTTGAAAATCCGGCTTATTTAGGTGATATGAATATTTCGTCGGGTTATTTTGATTCGGAGCATCCCATTGATTCGTTGAAAAAATATTTGACTAAAATATTTGGGGATTCTTTAGTAGTATCTTATAGTAATGAACAGATTTTTTTAAATCGAAATTTGATTGAATCAAGAAAATTGGATTTAGAAAAAGTCCAAAACGAGGCAGCTCAGTTTCTTATGCGGTTCAGGGGCATAGCCAATACAATAAGTGCAACAACCTTATTAAACTCTGAATTTACATCAGGTGTGCGCATGCGCATGCAAAATGGCTACAATCCAAGTCGCTCGGGCGATGTATTAGTAAATTATCAACCGGCATGGATTGAATTTACGCGAACCGGAACCACCCATGGCTCGCCTTATTCCTACGATACGCATGTGCCTTTGATTTTTTATGGAAATGAAATTAAACCCGGTAGTACATCTGAAGCTATTGACATTACTGATATTGCACCAACCTTAGCCCAATTTATGAACATTCAATTTCCAAATGGATGTACCGGGAAGCCAATAATTTCGCTGGTTAAGTAAGGTGTTGTGCGATTAATCATAAATATCTTCGGGTAGAATATTAATGTAAATGACTAAGTCGGCTCTTGAATTTGTAAAGGAAGGCCCAAGTTTTACTGTGGTGGATGCCGGTTGCAGAAATGGTTTTACCGACCTTCGCGGCTTGCATGATAATATTCATTTTATTGGCTTTGATCCAGCAGTTACCATACAAAAGCCATCTGTTAAGTTTTTATCTGAAAAATTCTTTCCATTCGGTTTATATAGTTCTTCAGGAACCTTTAATTTTTTTGAATGCGCGCATCCTTCGATGTCATCAATGCTTGAAGTTGATGAGGCTTTATTTTTGGCACATTTTGGACTGATGAACAATTCTAAGGAATGGTTGAATCAGTTGAAACTTACAAGTAGGTCGAGTATTAAAACCCAAACCTTAGATGAGCTGGCTGTTCAAGAAAAGACAACTGCAATTGATTTTTTAAAATTGGATACGCAGGGCACTGAATTGATGATTTTACAAGGTGCTAAGCAACTTTTAAAGGAAAGGAGGATTAAATTAATAAAATGCGAGGTGGCATTTGTCTCTGTTTACAAAGGTCAGTCGCTTTTTCATGAATTGGCAAGCTACCTATATACCTTTGGTTATAAATTGGCTGAGTTGCAAGTTTATCCTGAAGCAAAGTACCAGCATGGAGCAGCTGCAATAGAACTAAGTAATTTTAAAGAACAAATTAGATATGCAAGCGGAGGTGATGCTTTATTTTACTTGGATATTGATTTAAGTGCTAAGGAAGCATTAATAATGGGATTGATGCTTGCAAGCGAAGGTATTTTTTCACTTTCCTTTCAACAGCTAACGCAAGCAGGTTTAGCTCAAACTGAAATTATTAAGCTATTTGAGTACTTCAAAAAACAAAAGCATACATCGGGCCCCAGCCGAATACGTGCATTGCTTAAACAGCAGATTAATGCTATAAAAAATTCAGACCTATAACTAACTTAATCCTGCAGTACTAAATTTTTAAAATCAAATAAATTGCTGTCGTATAAGTGGGAGGGATGTATGTTTTTAAGTGCATTGTAAATTATTTCCTTTCGATTAGGATATTTTTCCTCCCAATCTGTCATCAGTTGTTTAATTATTTTACGTTGCATATTTTCTTGTGAGCCGCATAAATTGCAGGGTATAATGGGAAAATTGCGTTGCGCTGCATAAGTAGTAATGTCCTTTTCCTTAGCATAAGCAAGCGGGCGTATAACCGTATGCCTGTCATCATCTGTTCGGAATTTTGCAGGCATAGCTTCCAACTTACCGCTAAAAAATAAATTTAGAAAAAAGGTTTCTAATATATCTTCACGATGATGTCCTAAGGCAATTTTTGTCACGCCCAAGCGGGAAGCTGTATCATAAAGAATGCCTCTTCGAAGCCTAGAGCATAGACTACACATCGTTTTACCGGCTTGAATTTTTTCAGTTACAATCGAATAGGTATCACGTTCAACGACTTCAAAATTTACGTTTAACGCACTTAAGTATTCGGGCAAAATATGCTCCGGAAAGTCGGGTTGTTTTTGGTCGAGGTTCACAGCAATAATATCAATTTCATGTTTCATCACCACTTGCACATGTAGCAAAATATCGAGCATGGTATAACTGTCCTTACCTCCCGAAAGGCATACCATTATTTTATCACCGGGTGAAATTAATTCGAATTCTTTATTAAGGTCCCAAAATGATTTTCGGAGTGTGTGTATTAATTTGTCTTCGCGTTCGTTTAGCATAAATTTCATTTTCAAATTAAACAACTAAATAAGTCTAATTATTAGTTGCATTTTTTTTGAGATAAGCATTAAAAGAAGTCAAAATTACGAATAGCACTCAATTAATTTGGATAAAAAAGTACTTGCATTTGTAACTTTTTTTTGGTAATCTTTGTACAAGGGATGTATTTATAGAACTGCCTAATGAAAAAGTTATTCCTGCTTTCATTGTTTTTTGCGTTTGGTATTATTTACGCAAGCAATGCACCTGAAGCAATACAAAAACAATTTGAGCTACGATTTCCGGGTGCAACAGATGTGACTTGGGAAAGAGAAAATCCAAAAGGATGGATTGCGGAGTTTATATGGAACGATAGGAACGTATGGGTAAACTATGCATACAGCACACAGTGGGTTGAAACCAAAACACAGATTCAATTAACGGAACTTCCTAAAGCTGTTAACGAAACCATAGAGAGCTTTTATCCGGATTGGAAAATTATGGTAGCTACCAAAATTGAAAATTCAAAAAATGAAGTGCTTTACAAGGCCGCTATTCAAAAAGATTCCAAGCTACAGGAAATTGTATTAAAGGAAGAGGGCACCTTGTTATTGGTTGGATTAGAATAAGTGCATCCAACGCAATTTATGGTGTCCCTGACCAAGTGTTTACTTGCCTGGGACCATTTTAACATTTTATTTATCGTTTGATTGAAATAAGTATTAGTGATTAGCATCATCGCTTTTGCAGTACACTTCTCGCCACATACCTACTGTTTCTCCATTTATTATTGCTAAATTTGAGCATCAAAAAATGAATTGTTATGAAACGGTTATTTCTCCTAAATTTAATTATGCTGTTGAGTATTTACACAAGTTTTGCTCAGCTTGTATTGGTACAAAATGATTCCATTCCGGTAAAAATAAATGGCAGTTTTTTAAAAAATGCTTGGGCAGGTGGAATAAATTATGGACAATTTTCGACCATCGATTTGAATTTTGATGGGTTAAAAGATTTAGTTGTTTTTGACAGAACCGGAAATAAAATTCTACCATTTATTAATAACGGAACGCCTGATAGCATTGATTATAGCTATGCACCTAAATATATTTCAAAATTCCCAAATTTGCTGGATTGGGCTTTGTTTGTGGATTATAACGGAGATGGCAAAGAAGATATTTTTACCTATTCACAAGGTGGATTTTCAGTATTTACAAATATCTCTGGTCCAGGAATAGGCTTGTTTTTTCGTTTAGATAAATACATTGTAAAATCCCATTATTCAGCCGCTCCTAATGATTACTTAGGCTTGTATGTTAGTCGGGTAGATATTCCAGCCTTGGTAGATGTGGATTATGATGGTGATATTGATGTGCTGACATTTGATATTAATAGCGGATCGGAAATTGAGTTTCACCGAAATATGTCGATGGAAAATTATGGTGTTCCGGATAGCTTAAATGATTTTAAATTAGATGCCAGTTGTTGGGGAGGCTTTCTAGCAAATACAACAAATACCGTAACCTTGCATGTGGCCTGTAAACCGGCGCCAAGCACCCCCTATTACGATACTACTTTAATTGATAAAACACTTCATGTAGGCTCAACCGAACTAGCTTTGGATATGGATAACGATCACGACTATGATATGTTATTAGGCGGTGTTAGCACCAATGACTTAAATTTATTAACGAATGGAGGTAATAGTATTTCTGCCAGTATATCTTCGCAAGAAAATTTTTTTCCGGCGGCTAATGTGCCCATCGATATTACCATTTTTCCGGCTGCATTTTATTTGGATGTAAACAATGATGGGCAAAAAGATTTGATAGCTGCTCCTAACGCAGGAAACTCTTCAGAGAATTTTAACAGTGCTTGGTATTACAAAGATGTGGATACCACGGCAGCTTGTAGCTTTTCTTATCAAACCAGTTCGTTTATGCAAAATCAAATGATTGAAGTAGGCGAGGGGGCTTATCCAGCTTTTTTTGATTACAATGGCGATGGCTTAAAAGATTTAGTAGTAGGAAATTATGGCTATTTTAATGCAGGAGGAAGCTATTCTTGTAAACTGGCATTGTTTAAAAACATTGGTAGCACTATTCAACCCCAATTTGAATTAGTAAGCCGTGATTATGCAGGTCTTTCTGTTTATAATTTGTCTAATTTGAATCCCGATTTTGGAGATGTGGATGGGGATGGCGATATGGATATGGTAATTGGAACGAATAATAATGCCGGTAGCATTTTGTATTTCGAAAACCTTGCCGGTGCCGGAAATACAGCAAATTTTGTATTGGCCAATGCTACTTTACTAACTGTTGTTGGGCAGTTTCCGGCTCCTCAATTGGTGGATGTGAACAGAGATGGGAAAGTTGATTTGTTAATTGGGATTAGAAACGGGACATTAAGTTATTACCAAAATGTTTCTACGATTGGCAATGTGAATTTTTCACAAATCTCTACCAATTTTGGAAATGTTAGTGTTGCTCCATACGGTGCTTTTATTGGCTATTGTTCACCAAAGTTGGTGGACGAATCAGGTACGTATCATTTGTATGCCGGCAATGTGGATGGTAACATATATCATTACGACTCTATCGATGGTAATTTGAACGGAACCTTTGCACTTAAGGATACATTGTATAGTGATATAAATGAAGGTGACCGACTAGCACTTGCCTTTTCCGACCTAAATAGTGATGGGTATATGGATATGGTGCTTGGGAATTATTCCGGTGGTTTAACGTTTTACAAAGGGAAGCAAAAAGTAACCGGTTTAGCATCGCTCGACCTGAAAAATAGTCCCGTGTTGAATTTATTTCCTAATCCTGCCAAAGATTTCGTGCAAGTTAGAATTGTTAACGAATTGCCTTCCACTAAAAAAACAATTCGAATTTATAATGTATTAGGCAAGCTCATCGCGCAAAGCGAAATAACTTCAAACAACATCCTATTTGAAACCCAAGAATGGAGCAAAGGAATTTATTATTGTAAAGTGGAAGTAGCTGAAACAAGCTTGATGAAAAAATTTGCAGTTGTGAAATAAGTTTGGGTTTCAATTTATTGTCACAACACAAACACCCTATCCCTAACAGGAATTAGTATAAGTCCTTGGAAAAAGAAAAAATTCACTTGCTAAAGAAGGAGCTTAATTTACGTTCTCAAAAGGAATTAGTTGAGGTATGCTTGAGTATGGCAAAGCTTAAAACGGAGAATAAGGAGATGCTTACCTATCTTTTATTTGATGCCGAAGATCCCCTGGCTTATGCACAGCGTGTGAAATCTGAAATTTTGCTTCAATTTGAAGCAGTAACAGGGCACTATTATTACAGTACAAAATCGTTACGGAAAACCTTGCGATTGATAAATAAATACAGTCGATTTACAAAGTTTAAGCAGGGGGAAACCGAATTGCTTTTGTATTTTTCGGAGCTTTATTTGAAAATAATTCCTGCCGAAATTAAGCACTTGCCGTTATTAGGACTTCAATATAGAAGTTTGAGCAAAGCGGTTGGATTGATTCAGAAAATGCAAGAGGATTTGCAATACGATTATTCGCTCGAATATTCAAAACTGCGAGAAGAAACGCTAAAGAGATATACGCATTGGGTTAATGATAAGTTTAGTTTACCTGAATTATAAGCACGCGCAATGAATTTAAAATTAACAAAGTCAAAAATACTTTGGATTGGATTCGGTATTATTGGCTTATACTATTTTCTGAATAAAATTGATTTTATGATACATGCTTCCTTTACGGATGGGAAAGCTGTTCGTTATACTACAATTCAATTTGAAGAAAACCTAAAGCTGTATGAATTTACAGCAGTTAAAAACGTACATTATTTGATTGGTGAAAAAGTGCCAGTAATTTTTTTATCGGCACATCCGGAAACTGCTTATGTGTATAGCTTTTTTGGATTTTGGTATTATGGGATTCTTTATTCTATCATTCCAATACTTGTTTGGGCTGCCTTTGTACTGGCATTTGTGGATGAAGAAGCCAAATTTTATTTGAGCTTTTTGGGAAAGCGTAAAAGCAGCATCCTAGACTTTGAACGAAAAAAGCTGAACAACTAGTTTATTTACTTAAACTTTCTCCATCCGTCCCAAACTCAGGTGTTTTAGGGGCTCTGATGCTGCGCACCTTTTCTCGGTACCTTCTAATTAATTCGCCCCAAGTATCGAATTCTTCTCTGTAAAACAGCCCAAGTCCTTGTTTGTACGGACCGTTATTAGCAATAGTAGTGTAATCGTTGCTTTGATTAAATGCCTTGACTCTAAATTTTCCATCGCGGTTAATTTTATATTCCACGTTCACATCACCAACAATATTACTTGCCGAATAAGGATTATTTGCAACACCCACATTTCCATCAATGGAAACACGATCATTGAACAATTCAGTAGAAACTGCAACTTGCAATTCTTTGTTGGTGATTTCGTCGCCCGGTCGGTATTTGACTCCAATTTTTAACAAGTCGTTGGTTTGAGACAGCCAGTTGCTGATTTGATTGGATAGCAGCTCAGAAGAGTTGGATGTGAGTCCAATATCGTTATTCGCGGTGGTATTGTTTTTTTGTTCGGAAGGAGGAAAAAATCTGCCTAATACAAGCAATGAAAATACTTGCTTATTTAAATCGGCTTCGCTTTCGTAGCCAATGGCGCTGCGCACTTCGCTTTTAATTCGCTCGTCGGAGTTGGGTAAATTTATATCGAAATTAATGGTGGGATTAAAAAGCTTATCAGCCATGTGAAGCACTACATCTACCGGTACACGTTTTTTGTAAGCACTGCTGGTATCTTGTAACAATTCAAACAAGGAAGTACGTACTTTATAGATGGCATTTATATTTACATCGGCATCGTAAGGATCTCCATTCCAAGCAATGGTTCCGCCCTGATCGATTTTAAAGCGCTTATTGATTACATTTTTGAGCGTAAACAAATAGTCTCCGTTGTTAATAGTATAATCGCCATACATGTTGAACTGCCCAAGCGTGTTGATTTGCATTTTAAGATTACCACTTCCGTTGCCTTTAATGACATCACCTATTTTGGAATCAAAGATTAATTGCACATCTGCATCCGGTGTAACATCCAAATCGAAATTCAGTTGAATGCCCGATAAATCGACTTCGTAGGCATTTTTTACTTTAGAAGCAGTGTCATTTTTATTGATAAAAGTTACAAATTTGTTTTCACTAATTTCTTCAGAACCGGATAAGGGAATATTGAATTGAGTACCTTTTTCGGTTCTGGCATCAATATCAAAATTTACATTTTTTAAATCCCCGTAAATCTTTATCAAGCCCGACGCAAAGGCTTTACCATAATATAAATTATTTTGAGCCGCATTGGTATTGAGGCAGTAAAACTTATTGGCATCCAAATTAAATTCGAAACGGATATCGTTAAAATAATTGTGGGTTACTACCCCTTCCGCTTTCGCCTTATTACCATTGGCATCGTAGAGTATAAAACCGGGTATGGTGATAAGTCCATTTTTGAAAATTACCGTGGAGCTAAAGGTGTAATTGGTATTAATATAATCGACTAAGAAACCCCCTTTTTGAATTTCGAGTGAGCCTGTTAGAATTGGTTTTTTTAAAGATCCTGATAAGAATAAATCACCTGTTGCTGTTCCGTTAATATGGCTTACTACATCGGTTGTATATTTTTCGAGGAGTTTTAATTGTGTTTTTTGGAAGGCTAATTCAAAATCGAGACTATTTTCATTCCGAAAAGGATAGTAGAAACCGCTTGCTGAAATGGTGGGAATATCGCCTCTTAAAAAGCGTCCATTAATGGCTATTGATTCTTTTGAATCGTCCCACAAACTCATTACTGAGCCATCTCCCAATAGTTCATCATTGAAACTAAAGCCTTTAAATTTTAATGCAGAAGTAAACACCAAATTAGTACGTATTCCTGAAATGGTGGTATTTCCATCCACAATACCACCCAAGGTAATATCGTCTTGACGCAGCAACGGATTTAGAATATTTAAATTAAAATTACTGAGGCTAATATTAAGTAAGTCGGAGTTTTTACTCGAAATTAAACCGTCCACTTTAAGTGACTGAGCGTTGTGAGTGAGTGCAAAATCACTAAAATGTATACTGTCGGATTTAATTTGAATAAGGTTATTTTTACTGATGGTCCAGAGCGAATCTTCCACAAAAATTTCGGAAGGAAGAAAATGAATATTTACGTTTTGAGCAGAATTGAATGCTGCATACCCACTAAGTTTTCCTTTATTATTAAGCACATCGTCATTTATCCATTGCAATTTAAATTTTAAACTGTCTTGAAAAGCATTGGTGTAAAAAATAATTTTTCGCACATTGTTGTTGCTACCTAATGCTAAGTTATTTGCTTTAACAACCAAGTTTATTTTTTCACTTTCGGTTTGAGAACGAATTTCAAACTCTTTTAAATTCCTATCTGCAATATCAATTTCAGGAGCTGTTACATTTAGTTTGAAAGTATTCTTTGTGGAATGAAAATCACCTTGAATGAGCGTGGCTTTATGCAAGCAAAGTTTTTCAAAAAGCACACGACTAACGTCTTCTGATTGTTTGGTAAGTAAGGTAAATTCGAAATTCTGTGGAGAAGGTTCTACTTTTGTCTTGGTAGTTGCAATAATAGATGGAATATAACTTTCAATCATTTTTTGTACAGCAGCTTGCAATTCATTTAGGCTAAACTGACCTTTAATTTCTGCATCGGCAAAGTCGGAAAGCAATTGCAAGGACCTATTATCTTTGTTAATAGTGGAATTGAGCAAGAAATTTTGAACATCTACTGATTTTTCATTTTGAATAAGATGGGTATTTGTTAACCTTATACTCCCTATTAAATTGTCAATGTCATCACCGGTTAGGTTAACAATTGCAGTAGTTGAAAAATCAATTTTATTTTTTGTTTTAAATAAATTTAGGTTAGAAAGATTGGCTTTTCGGATTTCGCTTTTAAAATTGAGGTAGGGTAGTTTTCCGGTTAAATCAATATCTCCGTCAAAGTTGAGCGCAACATTTTCGTCTTCAACAGCAAATTGACCGTTGAATATATTTTTAGCAAAATTTCCTTTCACATCAATGTTACGGTAATTGTATTTTTGAAATTCAAAGCTGAATACTTTTCCTTTAATATCCGCGCTTATGTTATTAATGTTAAGTCCTTTCCCTTCTATATCAATGTCGAGCGTTATATTGCGCATCACATCAGCCAAACCGTAATATGTGCCTATATCAAAGGCATTGCTTTTTAGTTTTCCTTTGTAGGTTACCGGCGCTTCTGCGGATGCTTGCTTCATTTGGATATCTGAAGAGATGGAGCCTATTTGTGTATTTAAATTTCCATAAGCAACAAAATCATTATAAAATCCGGTAAAATTTCCTTTAAAATTCATTTGCCCTAAGCGCTCAATATTGTGCGGCAATTTTAAATACGTTTTATCCGTAAAAGGATAATTGGGAAGGGTTTCCAAATCGGTTTGATTAGTACTTAGTGCTTCTATTTTTAAGTGTACAAATGTTTCTTTTAGGTAAGGCAAGCCATTTAAATCGAAATCTCCGTTAAGAAAAGAACTTTTGCCAAAAGCAATATTTACTTTGCGACCTTTTAAATCGTTCACTTTTCCATGCACATCCCCGCTAAGGGTAAGCATTTTTTTGATTCCTTCTAATTCAGGAGCGAAATAGGAAATATCTTCCATCTCCACAATAGAGCGCTTAAAAATGGCCGACATGTAAACATTTTCCTCAAAATTGTTGTAGTCGCGCCAGTTTTTAGATTTAAAACTCAGCAAGTCAGTTACCACATGGCTGTTGTTGGTAGTAAAATCGAGGTTTTTAAAATTCATGAATTGCCCGCAAATGCGCACTTCGGAGGTAAATCGTTTAATAATAAATCCACTTTTTTCGACTGCGGTGAGGTTATCGATGCGACCGTTAAGGGTGTCGCCTTCCACATAAAAATTGCTTAGTCGAGCATTCACGTGCTTCACATGTGCATCGTTAAAATTAATGCCATAATTAGGTGTGGTATCGTTTTCATATCGGTACGAAAAATCAACATTTTTTAATTCAAAATTATGGCACCACACATACATGGGCTTACTTTTGGTATGGCTGGTATCGCCGTTATCAAAGGCATCCACGATAAACTGAAAATTAAGATCGTGCTCATTTTTGTATTGCACCAAATTAAAACGCGTATTAACCACTTCAATGCTTTTTAAGTTAAATACATTTTTATTGATGTTAAAATTCTTTACACTCAATTTTAATTGTCCGGCATAAACGAGTGTATCCTTATGTAAATCGCGCACAAACACATCGTTAATAACAAATGTTCGGAAGAGTTCAAAATCGACACTACCTACTTGCACTTCTGTTTTTAATTTTTCGCTGAGGTAGGTAGCCACTTTATGGCTTAGGAAAGTTTGGATAGTACTGCTGCGCATAAGGGCATATACTCCCACCAAAAACAGGAGCATTACCGCAACAAGCACTTTTAATATATTAATTAATTTTTTGATATGCTTACGAAATAAGTAAATAAATACATGCCCTTTCAGTTGTTTTTCATCATTTTGCTAAACATGCATTGTTGAAACTGAAATAGCATAAAGTGTATTTTTTAAGTTCAATGCAATACATTTGTGTAAAATTAGCGATTATGCAACACCAAGCGATAACAATTTTAGGAATCGAATCCTCTTGTGATGATACTGGGGCTGCTGTGTTGCGTGATGGCAAAATTCTTGCCAATATTGTTGCCAATCAATTGGTGCATAAACAATATGGGGGAGTGGTGCCGGAACTTGCTTCTCGGGCGCATCAAGCCAATATTATTCCGGTGGTGGACGAAGCGTTAAAAGCGGCGGGAGTGCGCAAGTCTGAGATTTCGGCAGTTGCCTATACACAAGGCCCCGGATTATTAGGTTCTTTATTGGTGGGCGGGAGCTTTGCCAAATCATTTGCCAGTGCTTTAGGCATTCCATTAATTGAAGTAAATCATATGCAGGCCCATATTTTGGCGCATTTTATACAATCACCTGTGCAAGAAAATAAGGTTCCAGAATTTCCTTTTTTATGTTTAACTGTGTCGGGAGGGCATACTCAACTGGTGTATGTAGAGGATTATTTTAAAATGACTGTTATCGGAGAAACGCTGGATGATGCAGCTGGAGAAGCCTTTGATAAATCGGCAAAAATATTGGGATTGCCTTATCCCGGTGGGCCATTAATAGATAAGTTTGCTCAATTGGGAAATCCATTGGCGTTTAAATTCCCTGTGCCAAAAATAGCGGATTTGGATTTTAGTTTTAGTGGATTTAAGACAGCCGTGTTGTATTTTGTGAAAGATAATATGGCTATGGATGTTGATTTTATTGAAAAAAATAAGAATGATATTTGTGCCTCAATACAATACACCCTTGTCAAAATTTTAATGGAGAAACTAAAGGCAGCGAGCGACTTAAAAGGGGTGACACAAATTGCCATTGCCGGTGGAGTAAGTGCCAACAGTGGTTTGCGGAAAGCTTTATTGAATAATACTTTTGGATGGAAAGTTTTTATTCCTAAGTTTGAATATTGTACCGATAATGCAGCCATGATAGCCATGACCGGATATTTGAAATACCAGAAACAAGATTTTGCAACGTCTTCATCAATTCCTTCACCCCGAATGAAAATTTAAGCATGTACACCCGAAGCAATCTTTTGTGGTCATTATTTTTGCTACTGCTTTTCCTTGTTTCTACAAGCAAGGCGCAAGATAGTATTGTGTTAAAATTTAATTATCCTCAAAAAATTCATGCTGTAATAAAATTTAACCCCATACCGATTTTGTGGGGACCATTGCTCTACACCGGCGAATATCGATTGTTGAGTGAATTTACCACTTCAAAAAGGCAATCTACGCAATTGGGCATGGGGTATTTAGGAAAGAGTTTAATCTACAAACTTTTTGAAGATAGTTTTGGGATATTTGGTTCACAAAAAACAATTGTAAGAGGATTTAGGGTGCAAGCCTCGCATCGTTTTTTTCCATCGCGTAAAAAATATTCACCACAAGGTTTTTACATCTCTCCGCATGTTTCGTATGCCTATGCAAAATTAACAACACCTTACTTCATGGCCAATAACCTGTATATTGGCGAAAGTAATTTTAATGTAAATATGTTGGTGGGTATTCAGTTTTTTATTGCACGCACTGTGGCTGTTGATTTTTTTGGCGGCTTCGGTTATAAAAAATTAAAATTTTGGGAGCAACGTCAAAATCAGTCACGTAAATATTTTGATCCATTTGATGGTGAGCAATCGCTTTACAATTCCAATTTTAAGTTTAATCTCGGATTAAACTTTGGCATTGTTACCAAGAAAATTAAAAGTCAGAAGTAATTATATAATTTTTTATTTGAAGTAGTTGACAAAATTGCAAGAGCAACTAAGCTCAGTGTGTTGAAATAATATTACTCCAAAATGATTTTCGCAATGACGAGTATCATTACTAGCATTGATCGGAGTCAACTTTGGCAATTATACACTTAATTAATTTTGGTTTAAAATTCTTGCACTATGTCACAGAAATTAGTTATCAAGAACATCTTTTTAGGGATACTATCTTGGTTAATTCCATTTGCGGTTTCATTTTTATTTTATAAACCGGGTGGTGAACTTGTAGTACCCTACGCAACTTTTAAGTCTACAATTATGTTGGTAGGAGTTGTATCAGGCTGTTACCTGCTTTATCGCTATTTCAAATTTGTGGAGAGCGATTATTTACTTCAAAGTATAGTTGTTGGGTTTAGCTGGTTTGCAATCAATATTGTTTTGGACACGATAGTTTTAATTCCAATGATGAAGACAACATTTGTTGATTATTTTTTATCGATTGGATTGAGTTACATCGGTATTCCTGTAATAAGCATTGCAATGGGATACTTACTAAAAAGTAAATTAAAATTGTAATGGAGGCATTAGTTGATTAGACGAAAGAATTTTACTGATGAATTTCGATATTGGAAATATTTGCACAAAAAAAACTGCTGAATGGGTGCTCAGCAGTTTTTTTTTGTGTGATGGGGCAATTAGTACTTTACTATTTTTTGTGTAATTTTTTCACCCTTAGTAGTAGTAATAGATGCAAAGTAGGCTCCGGCGGGTAAGTTTTTACCGAATTTAGTTTTTGCATTTTGAAGAACAACTTTTTCAAGCACTCTACCTGAAATATCCGAAATTATTAGTTGTTGATTTTCAACTGAAGCGGTAAAATCAGCATAATAAAAAGTAAACTCACCTGCCGAAGGATTTGGGCTAATAGATAAGTTTGCAGTTGGTGATGGCTGTGCAATTCCCAAACTTCCTTCTACAACTGAAAAATTATCGAAACCGGCTTCCACAATATGTCCGGGTAAAATATCCGCTGTTCTCACTCTAACTTGCATGGTGTTGGTAAAAGGAATCAACCCGGTTAAATCGATAGATTGGTTCACCCAAGAGGATGCTCCTGCGGTTTGGATGGTTACACTTTCAAGTTCCACTTCGGTAGTTCCATTGCTAATAAAAATATGCAAGCTATCGTTTGGAATACCTGAACCACCGGCATTAAAAAACCAACGTGAATACTTAATTATTGGCTGCACATAAGCACTTATATCAAAAACCGGAGAAAATAAATTGGTTGCACCATCGTCCACATCATCTGCTCCTGCAGCACCACCTGCATTTCCTGTAACATAAGCCTTATCAGTACAATCGTTGCTATCATCATTACCCGGATTAGCATCGTTTAAATTATTCAATGTTGTACCCACCGGAATACCTCTAACCCAAGCTCCTGTTGTTGCGGATGTTTGAACTGTCCAACCATAATTAAAACTAAAATCATCTTGAATTTTTGGATAGAGCGACAAGTTAAAATTAGAACTGGCAAGAGAAACAAGTGTGTCAAAACAGATGGTTTCGAAACCCCATTTTCCTACTGTCACATCATAAATTCCTGCAACCGTTGCGCAGTTGTTGTACTCACCTGTATTATCGGTTAGTAACGAATAGGTTCCACTTGTATTTGTAAAAGTAACATTCGCTCCAGGTAAAGTAACAGCAAAGTTTGCGTCGTTTACAAATCCATTTAAATTTACGGTTGAATTACTTAAGAGTTTTACTGAAACGTTAGTAATAACGCCATTCACAAGCGTAACAGGAATTGTTTGTGTGATGTATCCTGCCTTAGAAAATTCAGCAGTGTAGCTGCCGGCATCAGGTGTACCCGTTTTAAAATTCCCTGTAAAATCAGAACTGTCGAGAACGTTTGTCCCGATAAGGGTAACATGCACATTGTTTAACAAGCTGTTGCATAAACTGTCACGCACAATACCTTCGAAATAGCAGGCACGCACATATGTGGGCGAGTAAACATACAACCCGGAGTCGATATCGGAAGTAACAATTGTACCTGATGGTAAAAATGGATATACGCCCCACACACCTGCGTAACTTCCCCCACTTTCGGGGCAATCATCAATATAGCCAACATTCACCAAATTTTGTGGTCGGTGACAATCGGTAATAACCACACCATCTTTATACCAAGAGGTAATGGCATAGTCGTTAAGTATATGAGTATTGTGCACAATTGCTTGGCCGCCGGGATATTGGGATTGGATTTTATCCATAAAAATAATGTTGCTTATATCGCTTACATCGTAAGCAGCTAGGTATGAATTATCGACTTCATCCGTTGTAAATAAATATTTGCTGTTGTCGGATAACCAGGAGTTGTGGGTAAAGGCATTTGGCGTTTGTTGTGAGGCAAGCACCACAGGATTTGCTTTGTTAGAAACATCAATAGCAGAAAAAGTACCTGCGTAAATTTGACACGCCCAGGCAGTATCGTTTCTTACATAACCGTCGTGCACATAGCTACCGTCGTAAAGTCCTGCAAAGGTAGGATTGTAGGGGTCTGTTAAATCGCCAATAACAATTCCTTTTGCACCGATATTGCTTCCATATAGATATACAAATCCATTATCAATATGCAAGGCATGGATACTACCGAGCACTTGGCCACTGATGTTGGGAGTCCAATTTTGGTGGGGCAAAATTGTGCCGGGCAAATTACGCATATCAATTATTTGCAAACCGCCACCCCCTTCGGTGGTAACATAGGCATAGTGTTGCCAGGTTTTAATTTCACGCCAAATGGAATTTGGACCAGTTATAGTTGCTACCGAAAAAATGCTATCGGGATTGGTAACATCCACAATTGTCATACCGGTGGAATGCCCCACTAGAGCATATTCGTTACCAAGCGAATCCACATAGCCACAAATATTACTAAGCTGCTTACCGGGAAATCGCAACTGACTTCGTTGCACCATATTTTTATTCGCTTGTGCAAATAGGAGGGAAGAGATAAACAAAAATGTTGCTGAAAGAATGTATTTTTTCAAGAGATTTTGGGTTATTTATTATTAATTGAGGTTTAAAATTCTAATTTTATTTGACTATCCATTTCATCTAAATTGTCTTTGATGGCTTTTAAGCGTTCCATGCGTTCGAGGTCGAAGGAAGGTTTGTCGTCTTCCTTTTTTTCATCGGGCGAAGGAATGGGCTCCATTAAATTAATTTCTTTGATTTTATTTTGTGAGAGTCGATTTCCTTTTGCTTTTAGTCCTTTTACACTAATAAAGTCGGCCAGTTTTATTTCTTCATTGGCGATGTCTTTGCCTTTATTTTTATAAAATTTTATTTCCGCTACAGGTAAAAGATCGGTCGAAACACATTCTAAAAGTGATCCTTCAAATTCGCTAATGAAGAGCACTTTTTTATCGGAAGGCTCAATTAAAAAGCGTTTTACAAAGTATTCCTTTTTCTCACCATCGAGGTAAATAGCAGTAATTGGTTTATCGGTTTTTAATTTTTCAATTACAATCATGTCTTCCTCAAAGTGATTTTCCAAATCGAAATTGTGGAGTTTGTAATGGCCACTTTGCATGATGGTTAAAATTTTATCATCAGCACTAAACTCGCCTAAATATTGACCGCGGCTTTCGGTGTTAAGGCGTTGCACTGTATCGTCAAACCAAATCATACGTGCGCCTAATGTAGAAACACCTTTTTCAGCGAGCACAATTTTACGCACCGGATACTTGGTAACAATATTTCCTTGAGACGCCCTTCCTTTAATAGCTATTTCACCAAAATTCATGTCGAATTGCAATTTGCGAATTCCGGGAAGTGCTTTGTGGAACACCGTAACTACTTCAGCTTCACCGTTTGGATTGGCAGTAAAATAAAGCACTTCAGAACCTTTGGTCCCTTTTGTTAAATCATATAATTTATCGCGGGTCACGCCGGTAACGCTAAACCGTTTTATCATTACGCTTCCTTTGGTTCCATCTCGGTAAATCATATTGTACACGGTGCGCTCATCATTTTTCTTAAAAACATTGATGTGCAATATACCTTTCCCTACGAATGCTTTATCAGCAATTTTACTCACGGTCATGGTTCCATCTTCACGGAATACAATAATGTCGTCGATGTCGGAACACTCGGCTATGAATTCGTCCTTCTTCAATCCAAATCCGGCAAAACCTTCTTCACGGTTGACATATAATTTTTCGTTGGCAACCGCTACGCGAGAGGCAACAATGGTATCGAAAGATTTTATTTCGGTTTTACGTTCTTTACCTTTTCCATATTTCTTTTTAAGGTTTTTGAAATACTCAATTGCAAATTCAATAAGATTATCTAAATGATGTTGTACTTGTTTTATTTGGTCTTCAATTCCTTTAATTAATTCATCGGCTTTAAAGGAGTCGAATTTGGAAATACGTTTGATTTTTATTTCTGTTAAGCGCTCAATGTCTTGAACTGTAATTTCGCGTTTGAATTTCTTTTTGTAAGGTTTTAAACCCTTGTCAATTGCAGCAATTACTGCTTCCCAGGTTTCTGCTTCTTCAATGTCGCGGTAAATTCTTTTTTCGATAAATATTTTTTCGAGCGATGAAAAATGCCATTGTTCACCCAGTTCACCCAATTCAATTTCGAGTTCCTTTTTAAGCAATGCTAAGGTTTTATGTGTCGAAATTTTGAGCATTTCATTCACACCCACAAAGCGAGGTTTATCGTCTTCGATGATGCAGGCATTTGGGGATATTGATACTTCGCAATCGGTAAAAGCATATAATCCGTCAATGGTTTTATCGGGCGAAATTCCGGCTGGCAAGTGAATAACAATCTCTACAGTATCGGAAGTATTGTCTTCTACTTTACGGATTTTAATTTTTTCTTTATCGTTGGCAGATAGTATAGAATCGATAAGACTTGTGGTAGTAGTTCCAAAGGGAATTTCGTTAATGACAAGCGTTTTTTTATCGAGTTGCGAAATTTTTGCACGTACACGCACTTTACCACCGCGTAACCCATCGTTGTAATTGCTAAAGTCGGCCATACCCCCACCCAAAAAATCGGGAACGATATGTGTTTTTTTACCGCGCAAAATATCGATTGAGCCATCAATTAATTCAATAAAATTATGCGGCATAATTTTGCAGGCTAATCCCACCGCAATTCCTTCAACACCTTGCGCTAAGAGCAATGGGAATTTTACAGGCAAGGTGACCGGCTCTCGATTTCGGCCATCGTAACTAGCTTGCCAAATAGTTGTTTTAGCATTAAATACAACATCAAGCGCAAATTTGGAGAGGCGTGCCTCAATGTATCGCGGAGCTGCGGCTGAATCCCCGGTAAGGGTATTGCCCCAGTTACCTTGGCAATCGATGAGCAATTCTTTTTGACCTAAAGCAACTAAAGCATCTCCAATACTGGCATCCCCATGAGGGTGATATTTCATGCAATGCCCAATAACGTTGGCTACTTTATTGTAGCGCCCATCGTCTAAGTCTTTTAAAGAATGCAAAATCCTGCGTTGAACCGGCTTTAAACCATCTTCAATATAAGGTACAGCGCGCTCTAGGATTACGTAGGATGCATAATCTAGAAACCAATTTTTGTACATCCCGGAGATGTGAATTACGTTTTGTACTTCATCATTTCCGGAATTTTCGAATTCTCCTTCTTGTCGGTTGTTTGTGTTTTCTTCTTCGTTGCTCATTTATTATTCTGATGCTTTCTTATTTTTTACAATCACCTGTATTTTCAATTTGCAAGGTGCATTATGTTGTTTCCTCAACCAAATCTTTTTCCACCTTCAAATTACCAATAATAAAATCCTGCCTTTCCGGTGTATTTTTACCCATGTAATAGCTCAACATTTCCTCGATACTTGCATTTTTACCAATAATCACAGGGTCTAATCGAATATCTTTGCCGATAAAGTTTTTAAATTCATCCGGTGAAATCTCTCCCAAGCCTTTAAAACGAGTAATTTCAGGTTTTACACCTAAACGCGCTATTGCATTTTGACGTTCTTCATCGCTATAGCAATACACCGTTTCTTTTTTATTGCGAACGCGGAATAGCGGTGTTTGCAGAATATAAAGGTGTCCGTTCTTAACTAAATCAGGAAAAAATTGAAGAAAAAAAGTAATCAAAAGTAAGCGTATGTGCATCCCATCCACATCGGCATCGGTTGCTAATACAATATTGTTGTAGCGAAGGTCGTCCATCCCATCTTCTATGTTCAATGCACTTTGCAGCAAATTAAACTCTTCGTTTTCGTAAACAATTTTCTTCGTCAAGCCAAAACAATTAAGTGGCTTTCCTTTTAAACTAAAAACGCTTTGGGTATTTACATCGCGCGATTTGGTGATGCTTCCACTAGCTGAATCTCCCTCGGTAATAAAAAGTGTAGTTTCTAACCTGCGTTCATCGTCGGAATTGTAATGTACCCGGCAATCGCGTAATTTACGGTTATGCAAGCTGGCTTTTTTAGCACGATCTCTGGCAATTTTACGGATACCGGAAAGTTCTTTACGTTCTTTCTCGCTCATCAATATTTTTTGCAAAAGCAATTCAGCTGTATCCGGGTTTTTATGCAAATAATTATCGAGTTCTGTTTTAACAAAATCGCCAATAAACGTTTTCACGGAAGTGCCGCCAATAGCTATTTCTTGAGAGCCAAGTTTAGTTTTAGTTTGTGATTCAAAAACAGGTTCTTGCACCTTAATGCTGATAGCAGCTACGATAGATGTGCGCACATCCACTGCCTCAAAATCTTTTTTATAAAATTCGCGAATGGTTTTCACCACTGCTTCACGAAATGCGCCTTGATGCGTTCCACCTTGTGTGGTATGCTGCCCGTTTACGAAAGAATAATATTCTTCACCATAAGAGGTACCGTGTGTGAAAGCAATCTCAATATCGTGGCCACGTAAATGAATAATTGGATATAAAATATTTCCACTTAAATTTTGAGAAAGCAAATCGTGTAATCCATTTTCGGAATAAAATTTATTTCCGTTGTAATTCAGTGTGAGTCCGGTGTTGAGGTAGGCATAGTTCCACAACATTTTTTCCACATAATCGTTTAGAAAGTGAAAATTTCCAAATATTTTTTCATCGGGAACAAATGTTACGAGTGTACCTTTGCGCAAACTGCTGTCTTCAATTTTACCATCTCGAATTAGCTCACCACGTACAAATTCAGCCTCTTTGCTTTTCTCATCTCGTATAGATTGAATCTTAAAACTATTAGAAAGCGCATTCACAGCCTTTGTTCCCACACCATTTAAACCCACCGATTTTTTAAAAGCTTCAGAATCGTATTTTGCACCAGTATTGATTTTGGAAACTACGTCAATTAATTTTCCTAAAGGAATACCACGTCCATAATCGCGCACTTTTACAGTACGGTCTTTTATGCTGATTTCGATGTTTTTACCATGCCCCATCACATATTCATCAATACAATTGTCAATTGTTTCTTTAAGCAAAATGTATATTCCATCATCTTGTGAAGAGCCATCGCCAAGCTTTCCAATGTACATTCCGGGACGAAGTCTAATGTGTTCTTTCCAATCGAGGGTGCGTATGCTGTCTTCGTTATATTTTGGTTCGGCCATTCTTTGTAATTAATTGTTGAATTTCTAAATTATTGACTTAATGAGTTATTTATTGAAATAATGATGTTTTGCTGCAGTCGAGTATTATTTAATTAATTCGAGTTTCGATTTGGGGTTAATTGTCTGTTGTTTTAATTTCAAATTTTCTATGAATATAAGCTAAAGTAGAGTTAATAATGCTTGTCATACTTGGCACAAGTTTTAAAACTCTAACAAAGAGCAATTGTAAATCGCTTTCTTCGTATTCATGTGCAATATCATTTCGTAACATTCTAATTTCACTAAGTCTTTCGGCGGATTCAATCAATTGCAATTTTTCTGCAAAGTTAGCTTTGTCAATAAAAGTGTTTGGATATTCATTAAGAAGTTCAAAAATAAGTCTTAATGTTTTTTGAGTATAAATGTCTGACAATCGAGCAAATCGCGATGTTAAACTATCCAAAATAAGATAATCTTCTTCAGTAAAATTTTCTTTTTTAATAATTTCAGAACACAGTTCAAAACTCTGAACAAGCCTACTATTGGCTTTAGTCAGCAGGTTTATATTGGCAGACAGCTCATATTTCAATCTCTCATTAACATCGCTTACATAGCTCATAATTTCACCGCATTTGTTAAAATAAGTGCCTTAAAATTTACATTTTCAGTAAAAGTGTAATTTACGATATCCAATTTTTGTTCTCCGAAAAGTTGTTGGAATTTCCAATAAAACTTTGAAATTTCGGGTGAAGCTATTTTTTCCTCGCTCAAAATCAATAAATCAATATCCCCCCCCTTTTTTGTATCATCTACTCTTGAACCAAATAACCAAACTTCTGACCTAGAGCTAAATTGTGCACTGGCAGATTTAAAATAAGCAGCCATATCAGGTTTTAGTCGCATCTTAATTCAATACATTTCAACAAGTTGTTTCGCTAAAATAAATCCTTCAAAGGTAAAATTTTGGAGTGGATTTTCAGCTTAAAAAGAGGGCTTGTGGAAAAATAACTAGTAGGTTGATTGTAAGGCTGTTGTGTTGTTAAAATGGTCTTGGGAAAGACTTGCTAATTATGTATATTCCTTTTATTTAGGGCAGCTTGGTACTTGCGGGCATTCTTTAAATGTGCTTCATAATTGCTCGCATAATTGGAATAACCTGAGAAATCTTCCTTTGCGCAGAAGTAAATATAATTGTGCTTTTTGTAGTTTAAAACAGCATCCAAACTTTTCACGCTGGGCAAACAAATTGGACCTGGAGGAAGACCTAAATTTTTATAGGTATTGTATGGCGAGACGATATTGAAATATTTGCCGGTGACACGTTTAATAGTAAAATCACCCACTGCCCAAATCAAAGTTGGGTCTGCTTGCAAGGGCATTCTTTTATTTATGCGATTTATATAAACACCCGCAATCATTGGTTTTTCAGCATCAATATAGCTTTCTTGTTGCACAATTGAAGCGAGCACTGCCACCTCAGTTTGACTAAAACCAATAGTCTTCGCTTTCGCTTGTCGTTCCTCGTTCCAAAATTTTTTGTATTCGCCTGCCATTTTTTGAATCAGTTTTTTGGCAGATGTATTCCAATAAAATTCGTAAGTATTGGGAATAAATAAAGTAAGTGCATTATCAGAATTCAAGCCGTATTGTTGTAAAAAATCATCGTCGCTCAACAAGTTTTCAAATTCAATATTATCTGCTTCTAATTGTTCATGAATTTTTTTGGCGAGTTCCTTTTTTGTGCGCGCAAAAGTAAAGGTAACCCTTACCGGTTCTTGTTTTCCCGAGCGCAATAGGTCAATTAATTGATTGTTGCTCATGTTGGCAAGAATAAAGTACTTACCCGGTTTAATTTTTCGAGTATAATTTTTACGCTCCGCCATCCACTCAAAAGTGCTGTGGTTGCTGATAAATCCATTTGAATATAATTGCTCTTTTACATCTTCAAATTTAGATCCGGTTGCTATATAAATATAAGTTGATTTTTTACCATTAAGCGTAACATTGGGTTTGTAAATTGTGCGATAGGCCAAATAAGTAGTTCCTAGTCCACCAACAAGGATAACCAATACCAATGCGATAATTACTTTTTTTGCAAATGAGCGTTTGCTTTTCTTTTTTGCCACTGTGCAGTTAAATTTCAGTTAAGATTGCTTTTGCTTTATTATTTTTCGGGTTGATTTTAAGTACTCTTAGAAGCATTTTTTTTGCTTCAGAAGTATTGTTTTTATACAGTAAAACCCCTGCTTTGTTAAGAAGTGCAATTTCTAAGTCAGGGTCAATTTGAAGGGCTTTATCAAAGTACATTTCTGCTGTTTCAATATTTTTTGCCAATAAAAAGGAATAGCCATAATTCGATAAGGCGGCTGCAAATTTAGGATCTGATTTTACAATGGATTCAAAAACTTTTTGTGCTTCCACGATTTTACCATTTTCAGAAAGCGATGCGCCGAGTTTATTTTTAAATTCAAGATTTTCGGGAGCTAATTTACAGGCATATTTATAAAAGAGATAGGCTTGTTGATGCTGTTCACTACTCGTGTATGCTTCACCGACGCGATATAAGGTCCATGCATTTTTATTATCGAATGATTTTTTGAAAATAGGATTTTGGTTATTCAACAAAATATCCATTCCCACTTTAGCAACATACTCTTGAATTTTTGAATAATTTCTTTTGCAGAATTGAAGTCTAACTATCAAATCAAAATTTTGAGTTATAGCTGCTGTGCTTTTATCATCTGCATATTTTGCAGCCGAATCAAGCAACATTGGATTGTTGTCGAATTTTTCGAATTGATTTATATAGGCTTCACAGCGTGTTGCCGCAGTTGGATTTTTTTCATTAATCGAATATAAACCTAGAAAAGTTTTTGTTGCTTTTTTAACCGCATGAGTAACAGGAACACGAATAAAATGATCGGTTGTGGTCACATGCGGAATATCTAAGGTATTTGATTTAGGCATGTGACAATTGACACAATTGTCGCCATTTTTTGCCATTCGCACTGGCATATTTTCGCTACAATCTGTTACGGATTTTTGTGCCTTGTGGCAATTTTTACATACTGTATTAAATACATCTTGCCCTGTTGCTTTTACGCTCACATGCGGGTTGTGGCAGGTAACGCAGGTAAGTGATTGTTTGTAAGGGCGCAACGAATTTTCACTCTTCGATGGAATAAAACTCTTTATAAAACAAGCGCTCATTTTAAGTCTATCGGCATGTGATGCCATAATAAATTCATCTTCGGCACCTTTGTATTTTGGTAAAAACACACTCATGTAATCGGATAATTTTTTACCCGGTTTAAAATCATAAAAGGAATGATCGTTTTTTAATACCGCATTTCCTTGCAAATGACAGCGTTGGCATACATCAAACTGTAAATCGATAGGTAGTTTTCCTGGATTTACAATTGTGTAATCGATGGCTTTACTAGTATCGATAAGGTTTCCAGCCATTTTTTCACGCACATGCATACTGCCTGGGCCATGACAACGCTCACAATTTATGCCATTAGGCAAAGAGCTGTATTTATTTTCGGAACCCTCCACGAATTTTGGAAAGGAGTTGTGACAAGTCATGCATTCCAAGCCAATTAGGCGATTGAATCGGGTATTGAAACCTTTTTCAAATCCGGGAGGTAAGTCCCAGGTTGCCATTTGTGTGTAAAATGTCATTGGCATTTGGCGCAAATAGCCATTTGTGGAATACATGTGCGAATTAGTATGTTGGCCGGATCCAATAATGTAATCGACCTTTTCGATACGCTTATAAATGGTGTCCTTATTTTGCAAACGAAACTCCATGATTTTTAAACTGTCGGCATCCCAAAATGGGCGGTAATAAAAATCTGAATAGGAATCATAAATAACCGTATGAGTATTTAGGATTGCAGAGCTTTTTTGTCTTGAGGATTTATCAAAACTTTTGCCCATTCCTGTATTGATAAAGGACTCGTAAATAGCAATATGGCATTTTTTACAGGTTTCAATGCCTACATATTTAACTGTATCGTTATGATTTAAATAAGGGGAATCATTTTCACTCGTTTCCGTTGTCGGAGAATTGCAGAACAAGGAGCAAATGCATATACCTATAAGGGCAAGGAAAAATAGATACTTCAAAAAATAAATTTTCATGTATGAATGAGGCGTTTGCGCGGCAAAGAACGCAAAAGAAAATTATTTTGTCAGCTCTAGGAATGTTAAATTGACTACTTATAAAAAGCTACTATATCTTAATCGTACAATTCGAATTTAATTTGCTTTTTATCATATCCCATATCGAGCAAATTTTGTCGTGCTTCCATAATCATTACTTTCCAACCGCAGAGGTAAAAAGTACAAGGTGTTTTATCGGCATAAAGCTCTTTATAAATACGGTGTACATAGCCGGTTTCCCCTTTCCAAGTTTCATCGCCTTGGCGTGATAAGATGGGAATGTAGCGGAATCCGGGAAGTTGCTTTTGAGTTTCTTCAAATTCTTTACGATAGGTAATATCTTTTTGATAGCGACATCCAAAAATTAAATTGATGTTTTTATGTGGAATGTTATGGTTAAGAATATCCTGAACAATCGCCCGAAAGGGTGCAATACCAGTGCCAGTGCATATAAAGCACAAATCAGTATCAAAGCTTGCAGGGCGTGGACCCATAAATTTACCAATAGCTTTAGTAACCGGAATAATAGAACCGATGCGCACATTTTGCCATAAATAAGGAGTGCCTAATCCATCCTCCTTAAGCACTATTATTAATTCAAAAACATTGGTACCGTCAGGAGCAGAAGCAATTGAATAGGCGCGTGTTTGAACTTTAGAGTTTAGTGGTAAATCTAACATCACAAACTGTCCTGCATAAAAATCAAAACGCTCAAATTCCGTAACTTTAAAAAAGAAGCGTTTCACATTGTGTGCTTCATCAATGATATCAATCACTTCGGAAGGATAAAAAGTATATGCCATAAGGGATGATTCTGGTTTTTAAAAATGAAAAATACAATTTTTAGTTTTAATTCAAATCGTTTCGAATGGAATTATGGATTCGTTCCCAATTTTTTCAATACAGCAATAACCTTGTCCAGCATATCGTCCGTGAAATCGAGATGGGTAACAAACCTGATTTTTTGTTTGCCAAATGCGGAACTTACAATTTTGTTTTCGAGCAATATGCTTACAAAATCATCACTTTTAATGGCATCGGTTAAGGTAAAGATAAGTATATTAGTATCGACCGGAAGGATGGAAGAAACATACGGCATTTTAATTAATTCTGATTCCAGCAGTTTTGCTCTATTATGGTCTTCTTTTAAACGGGCAATATTATTTTCCAAGGCATACACTCCTGCAGCAGCGAGATATCCCGCTTGGCGCATTCCTCCTCCAAATACCTTTCTCACTCTTCTTGCTCTTGCAATAAATTCAGCTGAACCTAACAAAACTGAGCCAACGGGTGTTCCTAAACCTTTTGAAAAACAAACTGAAATCGAATCAAAAAGTGCCCCGAATTCTTTAGCTAAAAGCTTTACTTTTTCTTCATCAGTAGTGCTTCCGGGATGGGGCATTTCAATTAAAGCATTAAATACGCGCGCACCATCCAAATGAAATTTCAAATTTTTTGTTTTGCAAAGTGCGGCAATTTTTTTTATTTCCGCTAAATCATAGAAGCTGCCTCCACTCCGATTTGAAGTGTTTTCAATGCTCACCAAAGTAGTTTTTGCCAGCCAATCGTAATTCAAATTAATGGCATCCACAATTTGTTCGGCGCTAATTCTCCCACGATCACCTTGAATTAATTTTGCTTGCACACCAGAGTTGAAGGCTATTCCAGCACCTTCATAGTTATAAATATGTGCATTGCTATCGCAAATTAGTTCATCGCCCGGTTGGGTATGGGTTTTAATGGCAATTTGGTTGGTCATTGTTCCGGAAGGACAAAATAATCCGGCTTCCATGCCAAAGAGCGAAGCAGTTTTTTCTTGTAATTCTATTACCGTGGGATCTTCACTAAATACATCATCGCCAACTTTGGCATGCATCATGGCCTGCATCATGCCAGCACTGGGGCGTGTGGCGGTATCACTTCTTAAATCAATCAGCATGAGAAATATATTCTAAATTTGTGACTAAACATAAAACAAAAACTAACCATTTCAAAATGAATCAATACGCAATTGCCGTGCATGGTGGAGCTGGCACCATTCTTCAATCGAGCATGACTCCTGAAAAGGAAGCAGCTTATAATTTAGCATTGACCGCTGCATTAGTAGCAGGTGATGCCGTGTTAAAAGAAAATGGTACTGCTTTGGATGCTGTTGAAGCTGCAGTGCGTATTTTAGAGGACAATCCCTTATTCAATGCAGGCAAGGGTTCTGTTTTTACACATGAAGGAAGGCATGAAATGGATGCTTCAATTATGGAAGGGAAAACGCTAAAAGCCGGTGCTGTGACGGGGATTGAAAAAATAAAAAATCCTGTTTCATTTGCACGTTTAGTGATGGATAAAACCGAACATGTTTTTTTGAGTGGCAAGGGTGCTATGGATTTCGCTCATCACATGCAAGTGGAACAAATGCCCGATGATTACTTTTTTACACAACAGCGATTCGATCAGCTTAAAGAAATAAGACAAACCGATAAAATGCAATTGGATCATTCCGATAAAAAGTTTGGAACAGTCGGCGCTGTTGCACTCGATTTAATGGGCAATTTGGCGGCAGCAACATCAACAGGAGGTATGACAAATAAGAAATACGGTAGAGTAGGAGATAGCCCGATGATTGGGGCGGGTACTTATGCCAACAATGCAACATGTGCGATTTCTTGCACCGGGCATGGGGAATATTTTATTAGAGCAGTTGTTGCTTATGACATTTCTTGTTTAATTGAATATAAGGGGCTCACCTTAAAAGATGCATGTGCCAAAGTGGTGCAGGATAAACTTGTGAAGCTTGGTGGCGAAGGCGGATTAATTGCTATTGACAAAAGCGGAAACATTGAATTACCCTTTAATTCGGAAGGGATGTATCGCGGGTATAAAAAATCGGGAAGTGAGTTTTGTGTCTCGATTTATAAATAAAATTAACATATTGATTCAATACTTCTCCTTATTTTCACACTCACAAAAAAAAATAAAAACACAATGAAAAAAAATTACAATTTACTATTACTCGTTAGCTGTTTGTTGTGGTCAATAATGACAAATGCACAGGTCTATAAATTACATGCTGAATATAAAAATGATTGGTATGGAAATGGATATTTAATGAATGAAGATATTGCCGGATATCCCTCTGTTACATTGCAAGCAGATACGGCAGCTGATCAATTTGTGATTGAATCGGACAATGGGTTTAACCGTTGGAGAAAATATGGAACAACAGGTTATGATACAGCCTTTCCTACGGTTTGGTATACGCTTGGAATAACAGATAACTACTTTTCGGTCCCAACAAAAGCTAGCTCTTATTATACTACAAGAATAAAAAATGTGGGTTATGCATCCACTAATTTTGTCGTAATGCAAACCGAATATTCACCGGTTAATTTCGCTGCATCCAATCCGGTTACCCAATTACCAGATATGAATTCGGTGAGCGATTTACAACCTGTGGATATAACTGTGCAGTTAAGTTCACCGCCGTCATCTCAAGAAAAATTTTTTATCCGATACTCAGACGATAATTTTATCACCTCTACCATCGTTGCTTTAGGTTTTCCTGGCGGCGCAGGTACAACATTAGCTATCGGAACAATTCCAGGGTTTCCTACCGGAACTACAATTAAATACTATGCCTTTTCATCTACAATTGAGGCAACTCAAGCAACACTTGCGAATGATTACGATTTGATTACATTAAAGCAGAGTACAAATCAAGGTGCGAATTATTCTTATACCGTTGGTGCGGTTACAGCTAAAATTACCTTTTTGGTTAACATGAGCAATGTTACCGTTTCTCCAAATGGTGTTTATTTAGTTGGTTCCTTTAATAATTTCGATACACTGGCTACTCCAATGAATCCAATTGGCGCCGGAAGATATCAAGTTACCGTTAGTTTAGATACTTCATCTACAGTTTATTATAAATTTTTAAATGGAAATTCATTCTTAACAGAGGAGCAAGTTCCATTTTCCTGTGGTGTGCCCAATGGTTTTGGTGGTTTCAATCGAAGCTATGACGTGCCGGGAATGGACACAGATATTGATACGGTTTGTTTTTCAAAATGTGCAAATTGCACTCCGATTGGGTATGTTAAAGTTACCTTTAAAGTAAATATGTCTCAAGAAACAGTTTCACCGGATGGAGTTCATATTGCTGGTTCATTTAATAATTTTAACCCGTCTTTAAATGCCATGAGCAGTGCAGGAAGCAATAACATATACGAAATTCAATTAGTGCTTGATTCTACTCAAACAATAAGCTATAAATTCATTAATGGAAACACCTTTCTAACGGAAGAGAATGTTCCTTCAACTTGTGGCATTTCAAATGGTTTTGGCGGATATAACCGATGGCTGGATGTGCCGGAGCAAGATGTTAATTTGGATACTGTTTGCTTTTCGGCTTGCTCTAATTGCATTATTCAAATTCCGGTAGATGTTACGTTTAGAGTAAATATGAGCAATGAAGTAATATCTCCTGATCGGGTGCACATTGCAGGTACATTTAATGGATTTGATGCAGACTCAACATTGATGACTAGCCTTGGAGGTGGAATATATTCGGCAACTATTACATCATATGTTGGTGCGCAAATTCAGTATAAGTTTATTAATGGAAATACATTTGTCGGCGAAGAAACTGTGCCATCAGGATGTGGAGTTTCAAATGGTTTTGGAGGATATAACAGAAGCATTATTGCTCCTTCCTCAAATACTGTGCTACCCACTGTGTGTTTTTCTTCTTGCACAAATTGCAGCGCTAATACACCTATAAATGTAACGTTTAGAGTAAACATGAGTAACGAATTAGTTTCTCCAAACGGTGTTCATTTAGCTGGCACTTTTAATGGTTTTGATGCCGATTCTACACTTATGAATCCTATAGGTGGAAATGTGTATGAAGCTGTGGTGGCTATTTTAAGTAATAGCAATGTAACTTATAAATTTATTAATGGTGATTCATTTACTACTGTTGAAAACGTTCCTTCTGCTTGTGGTGTTTCTGATGGTTTTGGCGGATACAATAGATATTTTACGGTGCCTGCTTCAAACGATACAGTGCTAGGAATAGTGTGTTTTTCATCGTGCACAAATTGTGTTACTCCTAGTTTTGTTGACATTCATTTTAGAGTAAACATGAGCAATGAAACGGTGTCGCTTAACGGCATTCATATAGCCGGAACATTTAATGGTTTTGATGCCGATTCTACCGCAATGACTGCTATTGGTAATGGCGTTTATGAAGCTGTTTTATCTTTAGATACTACAACTGTAGTGTTATATAAATACATTAATGGAAATACTTTTACAACAGTTGAAAATGTTCCGTCAGGTTGTGGTGTGCCGGATGGTTTTGGTGGGTATAATCGACAATTAACAGTGCCTAATGCAACTGACACTTTGGATGTAGTTTGTTTCTCATCTTGCGTAAATTGTGTCACCGCGCCGGCACTTGTTGATGTAACCTTTTTGGTTGATATGACAAGTTATATTGTTTCTCCAAATGGAATTCACCTTGCAGGAACATTTAATGGCTTTAGCTCCAGTGCTACACAAATGGATTCTATAGGTAATAACGTGTATGCTGTAACCCTTAGTTTGGACACAACAGCAACAGTTGAATACAAATACATAAACGGAAATGCCTTTGGCACCGGGCTCGATGAAACGGTACCCTCTTTGTGTGGCGTGCCCAATGGATTTGGTGGTTACAATCGTTCCTTAGCTGTACCAAATGCAGCTGATACCTTAGATTTAGTTTGCTTCGAAAGTTGTTTTGCGCTTTGTGGCTGGGGTGTTGCTGAAAATGCAATAATTAAGGATGTGTTTACACTCTCACCTTCGGTAACAACTGGAAATACGCTTGTAACTTACCACGCTAAAGAGAATGAAGGCTTAACCTTAAGCATTCTGAATGAAGTTGGAAAAACAATGCAAGTGCACGCATTAGCTTCAGGTTCTTCCGTGATGAAATATGAGTTAAGCACTTCAGACTTAGCAGCCGGAATATATATGGTGCAACTCAGTTCAAAACAAAATAGAAGCGTAAAAAAATTCGTGGTAATTAAGTAATAATCTTTTCAAAAAAAATCCCCAAAGGCAGATCTTTTGGGGATTTTTTATTTTTATAATGTCCTGTTTCTTGAGCTGACACGTCAGAATTTTACGCAAAAGATTAACTCTTGAACAGCAAAATCAAGGAAAGAGAATCATTGGTTTAAAAATTACTTTCCATGAAATGCCCATATTATTTATAGCCATCATTATGAACTGTTTTTACCGCACGTCCTGACGGATCATTTGCATTTTGAAAAGAAGCATCCCAAGCTAAGGCTTCTGGCGTGCTGCAAGCCACAGATTTTACAGAGGGCACACAAGCGGCTGCAGAGTCAGAAGGAAACAACTCACTAAATATGGAACGGTAGCGGTATTCTTCCTTAGACATAGGTGGATGCACCGGGAAGCGAAAACTCGCATTGGCCAATTGTTCATCACTTACCTCAAAAGCCGCAGTAGCTTTTAAGGTATCAATCCAACTGTATCCAACCCCATCACTAAATTGTTCTTTTTGGCGCCAAGCGATACTTTCGGGTAAATAGTCCTCGAAAGCTTTTCTTAAAACCCATTTTTCCATTTTTCCATTTCCTGCCATCTTATCTTTGGGATTCAGTCGCATGGCCACATCCATAAATTCCTTATCTAAAAAAGGAACACGCCCTTCAATTCCCCAAGCAGCTAGTGATTTATTGGCACGCAAGCAATCGTACAAATGCAATTTACTTAATTTACGCACAGTTTCTTCGTGAAAGGCTTGTGCATTCGGTGCTTTGTGAAAATATAAATAGCCCCCAAAGAGTTCGTCGGCACCTTCCCCCGAAAGCACCATTTTTATGCCCATTGATTTTATAACGCGAGCTAACAAATACATAGGAGTGGAGGCACGCACTGTAGTGACATCATACGTTTCTAAGTGATATATAACATCCCGAATGGCATCTAAACCTTCTTGAATAGTAAAGTTAATTTCGTGGTGCACCGAACCTATGTGCTCGGCAACTTTTCGCGCAGCAGCCAAATCGGGCGAACCCACTAAACCAACTGCAAACGAATGCAATTGTGGATACCAAGCTTGTTGGGTATCTCCCGATTCAATGCGGTTTGCGGCATATTTTTTTGTGATGGCCGAAATGATTGAAGAATCCAATCCTCCTGAAAGTAAGACGCCGTAAGGAACATCACTCATCAATTGGCGGTGCACTGCAGCTTCCAGGGCACTGCGCAATTGAGAGATATCAGTTACATTGTCTTTTACATTTTCAAATTGCATCCAATCGCGTGTATACCATTTTTTTAATTCTTGCCCCTCCTTACTATAAAGATAATGACCCGGTAAAAACTCTTGAATTTTGTTACATACACCCTCAAGTGCTTTTAATTCTGAAGCCACATAAAAATTTCCGGATTTATCCCATCCCATATACAATGGGATTATACCCATGTGATCGCGGGCTATTAGGTAAGAATCAGTTTCAGAATCATACAAAGCAAAAGCAAAAATGCCATTTAAATCTTCAATAAAATTAATTCCCTTTTTGCGATACAAGGCTAAAATAACTTCACAATCCGAATGGGTTAGAAATTCGTAATCAGATAGGTCTTTTTTTAATTCCTGATGATTGTATATTTCGCCATTCACGGCAAGAACCAACTTTTTATCTTTGCTGTACAAGGGTTGACCTCCCGATTGAGGATCAACAATGGCAAGACGTTCATGCGAAAAAATAACTTTATCGCCACAATACACACCCGACCAATCCGGACCACGGTGTCGAATTTTTTTTGACATGTCCAGCACTCCGGCTCTCAATTCCTGTACACCAGGCTTCGCAGAAAATACTCCAATAATTCCACACATATTTTTCTCTCTTAATTAGGTAATTACTTGTATGATTTTAAAAAGAGTGCGAAGATACTATTTACCGCTTAATTTTAGGTAAAAGGAAGCTTGAGCAGGGCAAAACTTCAATTTGTTAAAAAGCTGATTTCGCTCAGAAAAAACAATATTCGATGCTGTCTGTTTCTATAAACAAATTTAAACCGTAATTTTAAACGCATTATTTTTTGCATTGATAAACTACTACTTATGAGAAAAATTACATTTCTGCTGGCATTAATTTCATTGGCAACCCTTGTGGCATCGGCGAGTAACCGCGCGATAAATAGTAATGCTAAGTCATCCAAGCAATTTGAGCTTGCATTATCAGATAATGAATACCTAAAAAATACAGTTATTGTAAAGCTGAAACCTGAGTTTAGGAATGTTGCTTCAACAACTTCCATACAACAGCCTGCATTAATCGCATACTTAAATTCAATAGGTATAACGAACATTAAAAAAATATTCCCTTTAAAAAATCCGCCGTTGCAAAGTAAGAATGAAAGGGGCGAAACACTTGTTGATTTATCGCTCATCTATGAATTAAATTATTCCGCATCGCTTCCGCTTGAAAAAGTGATTCACGGTTTGCTTGGTCTCAGTTTATTTGAATACGCTGAGCCGCATTATGTGCCTAAAACATTGTATTTGCCTAACGATCCGCAGGCCGATTCGGTAAGTGGTGCACAGTATCACTTAAAAAATATTCATGCTTATGAGGGTTGGGATATAGATAAAGGAGATACCAATGTGGTGATTGGAATTACCGATACCGGATTTGACTTTACACACGAGGATTTGGTTGGTAACGTGAAATTAAATTATCAGGACCCCTTAGATAATGTGGATAATGATAACGATGGTTATGTGGATAATTACAAAGGTTGGGATGTTGGAATGATGGACAATAATCCTCAGTTTAGCAATGCTTCACCGCATGGGGTTTTTGTAAGTGGCTGTGCCGGAGCAACTACCGATAATGATACAGGTATTGCCGGAAGTGGTTTTAAATGCAAATTGCTCCCAATAAAAATTTCGGATGATGCAGGTAACCTAACAATGGCTTATGAAGGTATTGTATATGCAGCTGACCATGGTTGCCAAATCATTAATTGTTCTTGGGGCGGCACGGGTGGTACTCAGTATGGTCAAAATATTGTGGATTATGCCACATTTAACATGAATGCCTTAGTAATTGCTGCAGCCGGTAACAATGATTTGGAATTGGTTTTTTATCCTGCATCCTATAACAATGTGATTAATGTTGGTGGTTCAGATTCGACCGATAAAAAATGGGATGATCCTTTTAATGCCAATCATGGCTCTAACTATGGAATTTATTTGGATGTATTTGCACCCGGCGACGAGCTTTACAGTACCTGGAAAAACAATACCTATACACAAGGTGGAACTAGTGGAACCTCATTTGCATGCCCAATTGCAGCAGGAATTGCCGGTATCATTAAATCGCATTTCCCGGCTTATTCGGCTAAACAAGTGGGTGAAAAGTTAAAAGTTACTTGCGACAACATGGATGTTTTGCCCCAAAACGCACCCTATATTGGAAAACTGGGACATGGCAGAATAAATTTGTTTAAAGCTCTTACCGATACCAGCTCTTCTTCAGTTGAAATGAGCAGTTATGCCATTACCGATTATAACGACGATGCATTGGTAATTGGCGATACGGCCCGAATGACAGGGGTATTTACAAACTATCTCGCTCTTGCAAACAATGTCACTGCAAGTATTTCATCTACCTCACCATACATTACCATACTTAGCAATACAGCTTTACTTGGTTCAATTAACACCATGGGAACAGCAAATAATAATGCCAATCCATTCATTTTTAAGATTTTACCCAATACTCCATTGAATTATAAAGTGATACTTAAAGTAACCATTAACAACGGAGTAACTAACACTTTTCAGTATTTGGAAGTAATTGTTAATGTGGATTATATTAACATCGATATCAATGATGTAGCTACTTCTGTTACTAGTACAGGTCGCATTGGTTATAGTTTACCCAATCAAGATCAAGGCCTTGGATTTACCTATTTGCTAAGTTCTTCTCAATTGTATGAAAGCAGCTTAATGATTGGCAACTCCGCTTCTCAGGTTTCTGATATGGCCCGAAGCACAGCGAATAGCTTTGATAATGATTTGGGTGCAGCACAATTGGTTCAAAGAATACTTCCTGCTGTTACATCTGATATGGATTTGCAAGGTTTTTTTAACGACGACAATGCGGGAGCTTCAAAATTACGTGTTTTTGTTAGACACGATTCCTATGCATGGACAGCAGCGGCTCACCGTAAATATATTGTTCGTAAATTCACTATATATAACAATAATGTTATTCCGTTAAACACGCTTTACGCCGGAATATTTGCCGATTGGGATGTTCAGAATGCCTCATTTAACAAAGCTGATTTCGACAGCGTAAACCGCATGGGCTATGTGTATAGCACACAGGCTAGCCCAATTTATTGTGGGATTAAATTATTAAGTACTTCAGGAATTGTTGTGAATTCGATGGATAATGTGGGTGGTGGAGCAGGTGGAATTGATCTGACCGATGGATATTCTACAGCTGAAAAATTTCAATCGCTTTCAGTAAATCGCAAACAAGCCGGTAATACGGTTACTGCCGGAAACGATGTAGTGCAAGTAATAAGTGCCGGTCCGTTTACTATGGCACCGGATGATAGCGTGGTGGTTGAATTTGCGATGATTGCAGGAAACAGCCTCCAGGATTTACAAATTAGTGCTTTGAATGCACAACAAAAATACGACTCAGCGCATGCGGTTGGTATAACCCAATTGAATAAGGAAAAATTTGCACTTCAGATTTTTCCCAATCCCACAAAAGGAAATCTAAACTTACAATGGAATTCACTTTTGAATGAAAATTGTACCATTAGTTTATTCAATGCGGATGGTTTGATGGTAAAGAAAATTACTTCCGCGGAAGCGAAAAGGCAAGTTAAATCAGAAGTATCAGTCAATTTAGAAGGCCTTGCAAAAGGGATATACTTTATTCGGTTTCAATCGCAATTCAGAAGTGAAATGCAGAAATTGGTACTGGTGGAATAAAAAATTAACTGAATTAAAATAAAGCAGAACTATTGACCCCGCTTTTGCGTATAACAATAAAAGCACATTTAATTAGCACAACAGGTTTTGAAAGTTAGAAGATTCACGGCATATATACTTTTATTATTACTTTTTTCTTTTTCCCGACTGTCCGCTCAACTTGTTATCAATGAGTTTTCGGCAGCAAATGCAACTGTTGTTGCGGATGAGTTTGGTAAGTATGGCGATTGGATTGAGTTTTATAATGCCGGCAATAGTCCTTTAAATCTTTATAAATACAAATTAAGCGACGATCCGCTAGTCCCTGCGAAGTGGCAGTTTCCTTTTATTTCGCTGGCTCCACATGATTTTATAACTGTTTTTATTGATGATACTAGTAAGCTAACTACAATTAATCATTGGGAAACTCCTGTGAAATCCGATGATGTATGGCGCTATACAATACCCGATAATCTTACCGATACCAATTGGCGCAACAGTTCATTTATCGATAATTCTTGGAGTCAAGGTAAGGGCGGGATCGGATATGGCGATGGCGACGATAGCACGGTTGTTTCGAATATTCGAACGATCTACATGAGAAAAATTTTCTCGCTTGTCGACACCAGTCAAGTCATGAAAGCCATTTTTAATATTGATTATGACGATGGCTTTGTAGCCTACTTAAATGGAATTGAAATTGCCCGCAACAATATTGGCTCAGTTGGTGTGCGACCTAATTACACGGATTTTGCAAGTGGTGAGCATGAAGCAAAGATGTTTTCAGGAGGTATGCCAGATTCGTTTTATGTGGATTTTAATTTGTTACGAAAGGCATTGCAAATTGGAACAAATGTATTGGCTGTTGAAGTCCATAACCTTTCAAATGCATCCACCGATTTATCTGCCATTCCATATTTTTCGATTGGCGTGAACCGCAGTAATTATGTGTTTCCGGCTCCTCCCAGTTGGTTTGAAGCTCCAATTAGAGAATACTTACATGCTAATTTTAAATTGAGCAAGAGTGGCGAAACCATTGTGCTGTCCGATTCATTGGGCAATGTGATTGATCAAAAATATACGGGCAGCATGCAAACCGATGTCTCCTATGGAAGGTCAACTGATGGCGCTGCAACTTGGTGTTTTTTTAGTCCACCTTCACCTAACATTAGTAATTCCACCTCAATTTGTTACAGCGGAATTGCGACAGCTCCCGTATTTTCCATACAAGGCGGATATTATGATGCTCCTAGATTGGTGAGCATTGCTGCTTCACCTGCAAATGCGGTAATTCATTACACTACCGATGGAAGCACCCCAACATTAAATTCAGCTGTGTATACTTCCTCCTTAGCCGTGGATACGTCTCAAACTTTAAAAGCAAGAGTCTATACCGTAGGGATGGTGCCAAGTCCGGTGGTTACAAATACCTATTTGATTGACGAGGACATGCATTTACCGGTATTTTCATTGGCAACGAATCCCGAAAATTTATGGGATGATTCAACCGGTATTTATGTGTTAGGAAACCATGCCAGTACCACTTATCCTTACAAAGGCGCCAACTATTGGCAAGATTGGGAAAAGCCGGTTAGTTTAGAATACTTCGACAAACAAAAAAATCGTGCTTTTCAATTTGATGCTGCATTTAAAATTAATGGGAATTATTCTCGCGCTAAGCCGCAAAAAAGTTTTGAGCTTATTTTAGATAATGATTTTGGCACTCCAGAAATTACTTACCCACTCATCCCTGAAAAGGAAAATATTAAAAGCTACCCGGGATTTATTCTGCGCAATGCAGGTACCGACTGGAATGTGGTGCATTACCGCGATGGTTTAATGCAGCGCATTATGAAAAATACCTATACCGGATTTTTAGGATACGAACCCTGCGAAGTATTTTTAAATGGCCGCTATTGGGGCGTGTATGAAATCCGAGAAAACGATAACCACAGCTATGTTGAAAATAATTTTGGCTATAAAAAATCAGAATTCGATTTATTGTTTGAAGGAGGGTCAATTGAAATTAAAAATGGCTCAGATACCGGATTTTTCAACATGTTTAATTATGCAATAACAGCCAATCCATTGGATTCGAGTTTTTATACTAAAATGAATTCGCTTTTTGATTTGCAAAATTATGCCGATTATTTTATTGCTGAAACCTACTATGTAAATAACGACTGGATTGGCGATTGGAGCAACAATATAAAGTTATGGCGACCACGGAAACCGGGTGGAAAATGGCAATATATTTTATATGATTTGGATTTTGGAATGGGGCTTTATAGCAGTTATACCTATGATAAACTTAGTGATTTGATAGCACCGGCGGATGATTCCTACCAAAGTTATATTTTTAATGCAATGGCTGCGAATCCTACCTTTCGAAACTATTTTATTAACCGTTATGCGGATTTAATAAATACCATTTATGTTCCGGCCAATGTTCGTAAAATAGCTTATGACATGCGTGATTCAATTGCTGCTGACATGCCCTTGCAGTTTGCACGGTGGGGAAGCAGTATGACCAGTTGGAATCAGAATATTGCTTCCTTGATAAATTTTACAAATAAGCGTCCGGCTCGCGCGTTAAATTATATTCAATCCAATTTTAATTTAAACAGCCAGGTGGTACTAACCTTGCAAGCTTATCCGCTGGGTTCAGGACGCATACAAATTAGTACAATTATTCCGGATTCACTTCCGTGGAAAGGGACTTATTTTAACGGTAATCCGGTAACAATAACTGCCATTCCCAATCCAGGTTATTCATTTGATTATTGGCAGCCAAATAATTCAATTCTTTCTGCAGATAGTAATCAATCGATAACTATAAACTTTACTACCTCAGACTCGGTGCTTGCTTACTTTAAAGGTAGCACGCTTACGCCGCACATTACATTTAATGAAATAAATTACCAATCGGCTGGTACTGCAGATGCTGGAGATTGGGTCGAGCTTCATAATTTGGATTCGGTAGATATTGATTTAACAGCCTGGAAATTTAAAGACAACGATAATTTGCATTGTTATACATTTCCACTAGGAACAACTATAAAGGCAAACGGATATTTGGTTTTAGCGGAAGATTTATCCAAATTCAATTCTCAGTTTCCTGAACTCAGTCAAAATGAAAATCATTCCAATCCTCACCGAAGCCCGCACCAAGATGAGAATCACGACGACGATGAGCAAGATAATGTGCTTGGTCCAATTGGTTTTGGGTTTGCAAATACAGGAGAATTGTTGAGGTTATTTACCAATCAGGATTCCTTGCATGTATCAATGACTTATTCTAAGCTTCCTCCTTGGCCAATTGCCGCAGCAGGGCAAGGGTATACACTTGAATCGGTGCCTGTTAATTTGGATTTGGATAATGGTGATAATTGGTTTGCAGGTTGCCCAGGCGGCTCTCCGGGAACTTTTTTTACGCCTGCCGTTGCAAGTATTTTAGGGGATTCTCTTATTTCATTTTGTGAAGGGGATAGTGTAAAGCTTACTGCACAAAGCGGTTCCAATTTTAGATATCAATGGTTTAAAAATGGAAGCGAAATACAAACTGCTAAAAATCAAAATTTATTCGTTTCAGACTCCGGTGATTATACCTTAAAAGTCAATCGATTTAATTGTGAAGCTATATCTGCTATGGTGCATGTAACCAAAAAAACTAATCCACTTGCACACATACAATCCCCACTCAACACATTCGTTTGTGCCGGTGCTACAATTGATTTAACTGCTGATTCTGCTTTTGGTCAGACTTTTGGTTGGACAAAAAATGATAGTATTTTAAGCGGTGAGGTTACTGCTCAACTGACGTTGTCTGATTCCGGATTTTATCAAGTAAAAGTTACTGATAATGGATGTACAAGTGTTTCTGAATTAATTCATGTAGTGCTTAACCCTTTGCCGGATGCAGGCTTGCAAAATGATAGCATGTATTCTTTTTGTGAAGGGGGTGTACAGACATTATCAGCTCCAAGCAATGCAGCATATACCTACAAATGGTATCGAAATGATACATTGCTTCCCGCAGAAGTGGATACTGTGTTTGCAGCAACTTTGTCTGGAAAATATAGTTTTGAAACCACTTTAAATGGTTGCTCTAAGCAATCGAATGCTATCGATATTGTAGTGTATGTTGCACCTGAAACCTTTCTCAATCCAACCGATACACTTGTGCTATGCATTGGCGAAAATCATACACTGCAAGCTTTTTTCGATTCAACTTATTCCTATCAATGGTTTTTTAATGATTCATTAATTGTCGGAGCCGATTCTGCCACGTTATTCGTTGATATTGCCGCACGCTATAAACTCGTTACAGTAAATAGCTTGTGCAGTGCTTCATCCGAAGTGGTAGTATTAATTAAACCTAGTCCTATTGCAACTATCCTTGCCGATTCCATGCTTTCGATTTGCGTTGGAACTGCTTATCAATTGAGAGTTACAAAAAGTTTAGGCTACACCTATCAATGGATGAAAGATAGCTTGCAAATTCAGGGTGCAACTGCTTTCAAATACGATGTTGTTGATTCGGGAAATTACTATGCAATTGTTCGCTTAAATTCTTGTGAAAGCCATTCCAACACTATACAAGTTAACACTCACGCGCTACCCGAAAATGTGATTACAGCAAACGATACTACCAATTTTTGTGAGGGTAATTTTGTGAAATTAGAAAGTGTCGGAATGCTTGGATTAACTTATCAATGGTACCGAAATGGAATATCCATACCAGGTCAAACAGATACAGTTTTTAATGCAAATCAAAGCGGTAATTATACTTTAGTGCAGCGCGATAGTTTATGCAGTAATTTAAGTAATTCAATACCCGTTACAGTTAAGCCAAGTCCTCTCGCAAGTGCCACTCCTAGCGGAACAACGCATTTGTGCGAAGGTCAATCAGTTTTTCTAAATGCACCAATCGATACAAATTATTCGTATCAATGGTTAAAGGATAGCAGCATACTTATTGGATTTAATCAGCCTCTGCTGAGTGTTGCTGATTCCGGAAAATATGCGGTTCGAGTTACATTAGATGGATGTGATGCTGTTTCTGCTGGAATTACCATAACACAAAATCAAAAAATTCAAGCTAGTATTTTAGCTGCCGATACCCTTATGATATGCGCAAATGCCACTTATTTGTTTCAAACAAATGTTGAACCTGGAATGGCTTATCATTGGTTGCTGAATGGCAATCTTATTCCATTTGCAACTGATTCAGAATATACCGCTTCAGGTGATGGACATTATGCGGTGATGCTGAGTGATGCATATTGCTCTGCTACTTCAACTGAAAAAGTGCTGGGGCATTTTGTACCTACACTAGTGAGTTTAAGCTCCTTTTCGCCGGTATGTGTTGGTGATAGTGCATTCGAGTTAAGTGGTGGAACTCCGCTAGGTGGGAATTATTCAGGATTTGCAGTCGACACCAACTATTTTGTGCCCCAAGAAGCGGGAGCAGGTTTTAATAGTATCAGCTATGCTTACATCGATTCAAATAATTGCACCTTTTCGGCCAGTTCAGTAATTGAAGTAAAAGCGCAAGTTGCTACACCAACCATTCTTCAAAATTTTGATCAACTTATTTCAAGTGCTGTTTCTGGAAACCAATGGTATTTGAACGATACACTGCTAGTCGGTGCAACTCAGCAGGTATACGTTCCAACAGCCAATGGTGTATACAGTTTAATTGTGTCGGACCCTCAGTTGTGTAATTCAGATACAGCTTACTCTTCATACTTTAGCTTATCAGCTAAGAGTGTTGAGCAGGAATTGGCTTTTTCAATTTATCCTAATCCCAATAATGGCGCATTTACGCTAACTTTTTCAAACAAGCATTTGAACACAATAGCAGTGAAAATTTTTGATATGTTGAGTCAGGAAGTCTACAACGAACGCTTCTCCAATTTGCTTAGTTCCCATAATAATCTCAATTTTAGCGGCATTGCATCCGGTATTTATTTGATACAGGTGAAATCAGGAGATAGCATTGTAGAGCAAAAAGTGATTGTCCATTAATAATGAAAGTTTCGAATTGATTATTCTCTTTCAAGCTTCAACAGTCCAACACCCCTTGTATTTACTTTAATCGTATTACAATTACACCCAATTATTCCTTAATTTTGTTCTTCAAATTTTGACTGCCGAATGAGTGTGAAGACTGTCGTTGATACTAAAAAAATAATTGTTGAAAACTGTCCCGTTATTTGGTTAGAAGGCTTATCGGGTTCAGGAAAAAGTACTTTGGCAAAAAGCCTTTCACAACATTTTTCAAGCAAGGGTATTGCACATGTTTTATTGGATGGAGATGAATTACGAAAAGGCATCAATCAGGATTTAGGATTCAGCGATTCTGACCGCAACGAAAATCTGCGTAGAGCTGCTGAAATTGCACTGCTTTTTAAAAATTCAGGAATTGTGCCCATCTGTTCCTTTATTACACCAACCCACACATTGCAAAAGCTGGTGGCAAATACAATAGGAAATAATTTTATCGAGATTTTTGTAAATTGCTCACTTGAAGAATGTGAAAGAAGAGATGTTAAAGGTTTGTATAAAAAAGCACGCTTAGGAGAAATACCTAAGTTTACAGGCGTAAGCGCAGCTTTTGAAGAACCTGTTGATCCTATTCTAACAGTGAATACAGAACAAAATTCGCTAGCAGCGTGTTTAAATTCGTTACTTACAGTTCTTGAAAAAACTAGTCTACATCTAATAAATACGCCGGTATTGTAAGTGTTTAAACACTAAACTTATTTTCGCACAAACGAATGAATTACAACCTATCCCATTTGCAGCAGTTGGAATCCGAGTCAATTTTTGTGCTTCGCGAAGTAGCTGCTCAATTCGAAAAACCGGTCTTGCTTTTTTCAGGTGGTAAGGATTCTATTGTAATGACGTACTTAGCGCGTAAGGCCTTTTATCCGGCGAGTATTCCATTTCCTTTACTTCATATTGATACAGGACATAATTTTCAGGAAACGCTTGACTTTAGAGATGCTTTTGCGAATCAAATGGAGGTGAAGGTGATAGTTAGAAAAGTACAGGATTCAATCAATAGCGGTAGAGCTGTGGAGGAACGACAAATAAATGGAAGCCGAAATGTTTTGCAAACCATTACCCTGTTGGATGCCATAAGCGAATTCAGTTTTGATGTAGCATTAGGCGGTGGACGAAGAGATGAAGAAAAAGCAAGAGCTAAAGAACGTTTTTTTTCCTTTCGGGATGAATTTGGACAGTGGGATCCTAAGAATCAAAGACCTGAAATATGGACTTTATTAAATGGGAAAAAGCGTAAGGGTGAGCATTTTAGAGCATTTCCATTGAGCAATTGGACAGAGTTGGATATTTGGCAATACATCGCACAAGAAAATATTTCTATTCCGTCACTTTATTTTGCGCATGCACGTAAGGTTATCAACCGTAAGGGAATTTTATTGGCCGATTCCGAATTTGTCAGCTTGCAAGGAGAGGAAAAATATGAAGAGATGCAAGTCCGTTTCCGCACTGTTGGCGATATGACCTGTACCGGTGCGGTTGAATCAAAAGCCTCCACGCTTGCTGAAATCATTTATGAGATTGCAAGTGCACGCTTCACAGAACGCGGCACGCGCGATGACGATAAACGCTCGGAAGCAGCTATGGAAGACAGGAAAAAGGAAGGTTATTTTTAGCAGCTTATCAAGCAGTCAAGCCTTGCAAATAAAGTAAAATGCAAAAAGAGAAAGCAACCATAAATGAATTAATTGCACCTGCGGTAAAAAGCGATTTGCTTAGGTTTACCACCGCAGGGAGTGTCGACGATGGCAAGAGTACGCTCATCGGTAGATTGCTTTTTGATTCAAAAAAAATCTATGAAGATCAACTGGAGGCTATAATTCACGCCAGCAATCAACGCGGCAATGAATATTTGGATTTATCCTTGCTCACCGACGGACTTCGTGCCGAAAGAGAACAAGGAATTACGATTGATGTTGCCTACCGCTATTTTGCAACTGCAAAACGAAAATTTATTATTGCGGATTGTCCTGGACACACGCAATACACGCGCAACATGATTACCGGAGCTTCCACTGCTAACCTCATTATTATTTTAGTGGATGCACGAAATGGAATTACGGAACAAACACGCCGACATGCCTTTATCGCCTCTTTATTGCAAATAAAACATGCCATCGTATCTGTGAATAAAATGGATGCTGTGGAGTATGATGAAATGGTTTTTAATTCGATTCGCGAAGAATTTCTTGAGTTTTCCTCACGCTTATCAATTCCCGATATTCAATTTATTCCCATCAGCGCTTTACACGGCGATAATGTGGTGAATCAATCTTCGCAAATGCTCTGGTACAAAGGTGCAGCTTTGTTGTACACATTAGAACACGTGAATGTTGCTTCCGATTTTAACCGTATCGATTGTCGTTTTCCGGTGCAATTGGCTATTCGTCCTCAAAGCAAACAATTTCCCGATTACCGCGCTTATGCAGGAAGGGTAGAAGGGGGAGTATTTAAGCCGGGTGATGAAGTAATGGCATTACCTTCCGGTTTTACCTCGCGCATCAAATCAATTCATAGTGCACAAGCTACAATTCACGAAGCATTCGCACCCATGTGTGTGGAAATTTGTTTGGAAGATAATTTGGATATCAGCCGAGGAGATATGCTGGTTAAGCCCAATAATCAGGCAACTGTAACACAAGACTTGGAAGTGATGATTTGTTGGATGCATCAAAAGGCATTGAACCCTCAAACCAAATACACAATCCGGCATACCACAAACGAAGCACGCTGTATGATTAAGGAGGTACGCTATAAAATTAACATCAACACCCTGCACCGAATCGAAAATGATGTAGAAATAAAATTAAATGATATTGGAAGAGTTTCGTTGCGCTGCACCAAGCCATTGATGGTAGACGCATTTGCCAAAAATAAATATACAGGAAGCATTCTCATAATCGATGAATTCACTAACGAAACCTTAGCCGCCGGTATGATTCTTTAAAAGATGAATTAAAAAAATAAATCACCATATTTTATTACCTCAGAATCCGCAATAATCCGCTCAATCCGCCCAATCCGCGTTCTATTCAATCAATCCTAAAAAATCATAATCATCCTAAAAAATCAGCGTTCAATTCCACAGAGCCCATCAAATCTGATAACCAAATTTTTCAAAAGCAACTTTCCATTTTTCAGCAATCTTTGCTCTGGCATTTGGATTGAGTTCAAACTTATTTGTTTCATAGTTTTTATAACTCAACAACTCTTTCTGAATTTCAGGAGAAGCCTCCTTAAACCCTTTTAAATTAAGAAATCCATAAATTTTCTCTAAATTGGAAAGTGGGTCATTAATAAAATGGGCATAATCAATTTCTACCAAATTAGTATCCGGAATGAGCTTTTTCTCATCCCAGTATTTTTCGTAAAGCGCCGTGTAACATTCAAAAACAGCAGTTTCAATTTGTTCTTTTTTTATTTTTTGAAATGACAAAATAGGAAGCATTTTTGCAAATAAATGAATTGTACTGGAATATACTTCGTATGGATTTCGATGTATGTGAATAAATTTAGCATCCGGATAAAGTTCCAAAATTTGTTTTATTCTGCCTGTATTTGCTGGACTTTTAAGCAATAAGCGTTTCCCACTATTTGCATAACTTAACTTTCGTAAATAATAATCAAAGTTATTTTTCCAGTTTTTTTCTCCACTTAAATTTCCTTCAAATAAAACATCTTGCTTAAAAATTTGTGTGTAATTTTTTGGAAAATAAAATCCACTAATCATACTTTCCGGTCCAAAGGATACCATTGCGAATTCTTCTTCCTTAGGCTGTTCACTACCCATGCGTAAATTATCCATGGGGCGCAATGGAGGAAGTGCTTTTGAAATAAATGGACTAAGTACACCTGAACCGCTTAAAAACACATGTGGTAGAATTGCCTGAGTCGTGGTACAAAACGCAAACTGAGCGTCCTTACTCATCAAATAATGCAAAAAAGTAGTGCCACTGCGCGGATGTCCAATAATAAAAACAGGTTGTTTTATTTTTTGAGCTGCGATTTTCTTCCTGTATTTCATGCGTTCAAACCATCTAAAGGGGATTCCCAAAAAGATGGCAACGCTTATGAATATTGCCTTTGGAATAAAGTAGAGGTGGATAGCGAACTTGTTTTTGTAGAGTATTTTAAGCCATGCGCTTAAACTGGAGCCAAATGCAGCATGCGAAGTAAATGCAAAATAATCCTGAGTTTTAAATTTCAACTCCTTTGTGTTTTTAATTCGATACAGCTAATCGGTTTTTGAATTCAACCCGCTTCAATTTAATGCAAAGGTAGAAATGAAATTTTATTTTGTGTACTTCCGCTTACGCAGGATGTATTGAATTAACCCAAAAATCAATAGCAGCAGTATTGGAACAACCGTATTGATAATCTGCCAGCGCGTTTTTTGATTTTTAAGAATCTCCTTGTCTAACAAGCGCAATGTTAATTCACGTGATCGAATCGAAATCAAACCACTGTTATCAGTTAGGTAATTCATGGAATTAAGAATGAAATTTGTATTTCCATAAAGCTGATTAGTATAGCGATCAAATCCAAGCGGGTAAACCTTTCCACTGCTTTTTGCCACCCCATTTTTTATAACATCTCCATCACTCACCACAATCATTTTAGTAGGACTGCTTTCGGCTTTAAATTTAATTTCATTGCTCTTGGCAATTGCAGGGGCAATTCGGTTTTTAAATACCGATTCAAATTTACCTTCCAATAAAACGGCTACGGCTTCAAAATGTTTATTAAACTGCTCCTGTTGCGGTTCTTGCTGCACAATTCCTAAACTAATGCGCACCGGTGCATTCAAGAGTTTTGTGTATTTGGAGGTACGCAATAAAATTGTTTTTTTAATTCCTGCATTTCCAATTGTATCAATGGTACTGGCAAATTCAAATTTTATGGCATTCAAATTATTTACAATGGGGTGCACATTTTCAGGCACAATTAAAGGCATATAATACCAAGGGAAAAGGCTTTGCTGTGGCTGATTACCACTGTATCCGGTTACAATGGGTATGGGAGCGGCTTGTAAATCTTGCACCAAATTATCATTTAAACGTACACCATATTTAAACAACATATCATCCAAATTAATCGGATTGGCAATTCCGAAAGTCATGCCCAACTTATTTTGCAAACTGTCCATATCCGCAAATACCGGGTCAATAAACCACATCAGTTTACCGCCCCGCATAACAAATTGGTCTAATATAAATTTATCCTTTTCACTAAAAGCGGAATCGGGTTTTGCAATTATGGCCGCATCAAATTTTTCGAGTGCATGAATATTTTCACCTAGTGTAATTTCACGCAAAGAATAATATTCATCCAAGGAGCGCGCAATATCCGAAGTGTGTTTTTGATCCAATTCGCCATGCCCCTTTATAAACGCCACATTTAGCTTTACCGGTTTAGAAAGTTTGCGAATGCAATTGCTAAATTCATATTCCAACTGTTGTATACTGCTGTTAAGCATTTCTTCAGAGCTAACACCCAAGCGGCTTTTAAGGAGTTGGACAGAAATTTCTTTGCCTTTGTACGAGAAAATTGCTCCCGGAAAAATAATTTGTTGTGATTTGCCTGATTCTTCCTTTACCGTAAGGTTGGTAGGTTGCAGCCCTTGTTTAAACAAATGCTGATACACTTCATTCCGTTTTTTTTCGTCCGGATTTTCCGATGGATTGATAAATTCATATTGCACATTGTCTCCGGCATAGGCGCGAAACTCATCCAGCATTTCTTTGGTTTCATTGCGCAAGCGTTTGAATCCGGCAGGAAATTCACCTTCCAGATAAACTTTTACCAAAACAATGTCATCTAAATTCGTCAAGAGCTCTTTGGTAGCAGGAGCGAGGGAGTATCTTTTTTCGGAAGTTAAATCAAAGCGATGAAATACAAAACTACCGGCAATATTGATTAACACAATTATTGCCAAGGTTATTCCCAGCTGAATTAAACTAAAACGTTTCGCACTACTGCCTTGCTTTATTGCCATTTTCTGCTTTCTAAGGTAGTTTTAGTAAAAAGTATAAACAGCGAAATCAAACTCAAAAAATAAATAACATCGCGTGTATCAATAACCCCGCGACTCATAGAAATATAATGTTCATTTATTCCCAAATTAATAATAAATCCTTGCATGGATTGCAAGGCATTTAAGGAACTTAGAGAATCAAATCCGGTATGAAAAATAAAGCAGAAAAATACCGCCACTATAAATGAAATTATTTGATTTTCAGAAATGCTGGAGGCAAATATTCCAATGGCAACAAAGGCACCCGCTAAAAATAACAAACCAATGTACGACCCCCACATGCCTCCGGTATCAATGTTTCCGGGTGGATTTCCTAAATGTGAAACCGAAAAATAATACACTAAAGTGGGAAGCAAGGAAAATAAGACAAGTAATAAACCTGCAAAATATTTTGAAAGAATTATTTGTAAATCCGTTAAGGGGCGAGTAAGTAAAAGTTCAATCGTACCCGACTTTTTTTCATCGGCAAACAAACGCATGGTAACCGCAGGAATCAAAAACATAAACACCCAGGGAGCAATCACAAACAGCGAATCAATGCTGGAATAGCCGGCATCCAAAATGTTGAAATCGCCGGGAAAAACCCATAAAAACAAATTGAGCACCAAGAGAAATACAAAAATCACAATGTATCCAATCAAGGAACTCAAAAAACTACGAATTTCTTTTTTTAATAGCGAGTACATCTATTTTTTTTAGGATTTTTTGCGACGCAAAGAAAAGGAATTTTAAGGTTTATCGACTAGGGAATTTTTGAACTAGGAGCTTTTAACAAAAATTGGTGTAAGCATGGCAGCTTACTTTCGCTTTTCATTGCGTGCATCCACATCCTCCAGCAATTGCCATTTTCCTTTTTTAAAATGCAATCCATCAATACTCATATCCGGACCATAAAACTCATACTGCCCTTTTAATTCAGGACTTCTAGGTACTAAGTGATCATATAAAATTTGTTTCCGGTTATCATCGAATCGCAAGCTCATACTCACTTCTGAGGAATAATTAAAAACAATTCTTTTTAATCCATTCGTTTTTGTTTGAAAAATAGCTGCGCCAAATTTGGCTTTGGCATCGTTCCCAATTTGAAGCGGCTCAATAATTTTTTTTCGCACAAGCGCATTGCTCCAATTCGCACCAAGCAAAGTATACACTACCTTTTTTTTATAGGTTGTTTCAATCAATTTATAATAATGTGCACCATACCAATTGCCGGGTTCCAATACCATTGTTTCGGCTTTTTTTAGTTTATTTGATTGATCTATAAGCTGGGATATTATGTATTGATTTGTTTTCCGATTAAGTGTTTGGATAATGCCATAATAATTAATATTCCCATCCGAAAGCCCAAGCTCCCAATTAAAAATGCGAAATGATTTATCGCTTGCCGTTAAAATGGAAATACTTTTAAGCGAGTCGAATGGATAATTTATTGAATTTTCCTGAGTTGCGGCACGTGTAATTAAAGCGCCGAACCGTGTATTGACTAGGAGTTTTGCGGAATCGTTTTCTGTTTCCAGCACTTGTTGATGCATTCGAATAATTGAATCTTCATACGCAAAAAGCGCAACATTTTGCCCAAATGCAGCTGATATCCATAGGAACAATAATAAAAAAATGAGTTTATTTTTCATAGGCAATAAAAAAGCCATCCCAAAAATAGAATGGCTTTCTTGTATTTTGATTTGATTAATTACACATGCATAAATCCTTTTTTAGCTAATAAATCCTCTTTCGATTCACGCACATCCATATCGTCTACACAGCAGTCAACTGGGCAAACAGCAGCACATTGTGGTTCATCATGAAACCCAACGCACTCTGTACATTTATCACTAACAATATAATAAACGTCCATTGCTTTCGGCGATTGGGGAGCATCTGCATCCAAATTGGTGCCGCTCAACAAGGTAACCGCGCCTTTTAAACTTGTTCCATCAGCTAAGCGCCATTCGTTTCCACCTTCATAAATTGCGTTATTTGGACATTCCGGCTCGCAAGCCCCGCAATTGATACATTCTTCAGTTATTTTAATTGCCATAAATTTGCTTTATATACTGGTTAATTTTTTTGCCTTTACTTTGCAAATATAAGAAGGATTTACAAAATTCAAATTTACTTTTCAACACATGACAATTCAGCAAAGGGCAAATGCCTTTGTTCAACTCGGTTTATATCTGCAGCAACTTGGCACAGGCAAGCGAAACGATAAACAGTTTAAAAACTTAAATGCGCTTTATTTTGATGCGGCACAAGAATTATTTTCAATCGTTAAACTGCAAAATGGTTGGTTTACTGAAAGCAATGTTAGACTGGCAATTGTATCAATTGCAAAAATGCTCGAGGAGGCTAAAATTCAAACCTGGATAGGTTCCTACGATTTCCCGAATGAAAATAAATCCCCTAAAGATGTAGGTCTCGTCTTGGCAGGAAATATTCCCTTGGTAGGATTTCATGATTTTTTAGCTGTACTCATTAGCGGAAACCATGTAATGATAAAGCTTTCGAGCGATGATAAAACATTGCTTCCGTTTTTTGTAAAGATTTTGTGTAGCATAGCTCCAGAATTTGCGGCATTTATCAATTTTACCGAAAACCGTTTAAACGATTGTGAAGCAGTTATAGCAACAGGAAGTGGAAATACTGCGCGCTATTTTGAATATTACTTTGGCAAAATTCCGCATATAATTCGCAAAAACAGAAATTCACTGGCTGTCCTCGATGGCAGTGAAAGCATGGATGACCTTCAAAAACTGGGTGAGGATATATTTACGTATTATGGATTGGGCTGCCGAAATGTATCCAAACTCTTTATCCCGCAAGGCTATGACATGAATAAATTCTTTAATGCCATTTTTCCTTTCAAAGAAATTATCAACCATAATAAATACGCCAATAACTTCGACTACAATAGAGCGGTGTACCTAATGGGTAAGGACAAAGAAGGCTTACTCGAAAATGGTTTTTTATTTTTAGTAAAGAGCGAGGAATATGCCTCTCCGGTAGCGGTTATTTTTTATGAGTATTACGAGGATATTGCTGCTTTAAACAATCGGTTTGCTGAAGATGCTTCAAAAATTCAATGCATTGTATCCGCAATTCCTGATATTAATAATCGAATTCCCTTTGGAAAAGCGCAACAGCCGGAGCTTTGGGATTATGCCGATAATGTGGATACAATTAAGTTTTTACTTGATCTCAAATAGTAAGAAAATCAAGTGATTACTTCTTAAACGAAGGTGCCACAACTAACTCCTTACTGCCCTTGGTGTAAGTATAAAATCCTTGTCCGGATTTAACTCCCATATTTCCTGCGGTAACCATGTTTACTAACAAAGGACAAGGTGCATACTTTGGATTTCCAAAACCACTGTGCAATACGTTTAATATTGAAAGACACACATCTAAACCAATAAAATCAGCTAATTGAAGTGGTCCCATAGGATGTGCCATTCCTAATTTCATAACATTGTCAATTTCTTCAACGCCGGCAACGCCTTCAAACAATGAAATTATTGCTTCATTAATCATCGGCATTAAAATGCGATTGGCCACAAAGCCCGGATAGTCGTTCACTTCCACGGGAATCTTATTCAATTTCCGAGAAGTTTCCATGATAAGTGTTGTTACTTCTGCGGAAGTGGAATAACCACGTATTACTTCCACCAATTTCATTAAAGGCACCGGATTCATAAAATGCATGCCAATCACCTTCTCGGGACGCTTGGTAACGGAAGCTATTTTAGTTATTGAGATAGATGAAGTATTGCTCGATAAAATGGCTGCAGGCTTACAAAAACTGTCTAAATCACGGAAAAGTTTTAGTTTAATGTCAAGGTTTTCAGTTGCTGCTTCTACCACTAAATCTGCGTCCTTAACACCATCTTGCAAAGTTGTATACGTTTTGATATTAGCGAGTGTTGACGTTTTTTCTGCCTCAGCAATTGTTCCTTTCGCAATCATGCGGTCAAGATTTTTACCAATCGTTTCAACCGCCTTATTTAAGGCATCCTGAGAAATATCCACGAGACTAACTGTGTAGCCATTTTGAGCGAAGGTATGCGCAATACCATTGCCCATTGTTCCAGAACCAATTACCGAAATATGTTTCATTTTTTGGAGTTTTGAGGGCTCAAATATCCAAAAATAATTGATTGGTTGAAGGCAAAATTAGGCGTCTAATTTAAATTTTTGTTCTTGCACCGGTCGGTCTGTCGAATATACCCGCACCGTAAATTCGCCTTTGCCTAAGTCTATACTCGATACGCCAAAATTTTTCACCAGCATTCCCTTTCCGGGTTTTTGTTTTGTCATTACTGTTTGAACTTTGTTGGAATTGATGTTATGGATAACAATCCAAACTTGGCTTTCGTTGCTGTTTACAGGTATTTCGAGGCGTATAATTTTTTCGAATTCCTTTCCTCCTTGAGTGGATTTCTGAAATGCTTTATTTATTTCGGCCCTTGAATAATGCATCAAACTACCTGTAAAATCAATTAGTTTGCGCAACTCACTACTATCGGTGGAATTAATAGTGGCTAAATCATTTCTGTCGGATACACACCACACAGCCCGCTGCACTGCGTAGCCCTCCAAATTATTGGCCGACACAAATTGCGCTAATAACTTTAATCCTGCTGATGCTTCCTTTTTTATTTTATATACATCCTTTTCACCCGGGCTTAGATCCTGCGCCTCACAGCAATATCCATGCGCTGCTTTAGAACTACTTTGACCCGGCAACAAATTATATTGAAGGGCAGTAATTAGAAGCATATTCTGCTTTGTGCTGTCTGATGCGGTAAACATAAAACCTTCAGGAATTTCTATATCCAAATTTTTTCCACTCAGGTTTTGAAGAGATACTACTAAGTTATTGCCATGTCGCAGACTGGTGCTTTCTTCCTCCGATGCTCGCTGCCAAATAATAGTTGTTTTCACTAAGCTTTGTTTTAACGCAGCTGTAATATTCATGCTTTGGCACTCTTTAAAGGCTATTAGCGAAATCAAGCCGTATAAACCAATTCGATTTATTTTCATGGTTTTGGATTTTGTAATTAGCTAAACTAAAATGGATAAAGTTTATTGTATGTATTGAAGCGAACTTTTTTACTAAGCACTTACAAAAGAAAATCATCGTATCATTGCAAAAAAAATTATGAAGGATAAAAAAGGTGCAGCCATTGGTTTTATTTTTATTACCCTGCTTATTGATGTTATTGGAATTGGTATAATTATTCCGGTTTTGCCTAAATTAATTCAAGGCATGATTGGCGGTAACCTTAGCGATGCTGCGCGCTATGGGGGCTGGTTAATGTTTACCTATGCCATCATGCAGTTTTTGTTTTCGCCGGTATTGGGTGGACTTAGCGATAAATTTGGACGCCGACCCATCTTGCTTTTTTCACTTTTTGGATTGGGAATCGACTATATATTCATGGCCTTTGCTCCAAGCATTGCTTGGTTTTTTGTAGGACGTTTAATTTCCGGGATATGTGGTGCTAGTTTTACCACAGGAGCTGCATACATTGCGGATATAAGCACACCTGAAAAGAAAGCACAAAACTTTGGTATGATTGGAGCCGCTTTTGGTTTGGGTTTTATTATTGGTCCTGTAGTTGGCGGACTATTGGTTTCTTACGGAACCAGTGTGCCATTTCTTGCAGCTGCGGCGTTATCCTTATTAAATTGCCTATTTGGATTTTTTGTACTGCCTGAATCGCTTGATTTGGCTCACCGCCGTGAATTTGAATGGAAACGCGCCAATCCGATTGGTTCCTTGCTAAATTTAAGATTATATCCTGTGGTGTTGGGCTTGGTAGGTTCCTTATTCTTTATTTATGTAGCCGGGTATGCCTTGCAAAGCACTTGGACCTATTTTACAATGGAAGAATTTGGTTGGAACGAAAAAATGGTGGGTTACTCTTTAGGATTTGTGGGCATTATGGTGGCAATTGTGCAGGGTGGTTTAATTCGTGTAGTGAATCCAAAGTTAGGTCAAAAGCGTTCTGTTTATTTTGGCTTAGGGCTTAATTTAATTGGCTTTATTCTATTTGCTTACGCCACGCAAAGTTGGATGATGTTTGCCATCTTAATTCCTTATTGCCTTGGCGGGATAGGTGGTCCAGCGCTGCAAGGCATAATTTCAAACCAGGTGCCTCCCAATGCACAAGGAGAGTTGCAAGGCGGTTTAACCAGTTTAATGAGCATTGCTTCTATTATTGGACCCGTTTTAATGACGGGACTATTTTCCTATTTCACCAATGATGCAAGTCCCATAAAGTTTGCAGGAGCGCCGTTTTTAATGGGTGCATTTCTTTGCTTGATTAGTTTACTCATGGCCATGCGAACACTGGCAAAGCATGCTGAATTTAAAATAAGTAAATAAAGAATTATTATTTAGTAAGTCTTCCCATGCGTTAATGCAACCAGGCTATCAACCAACTTTGGAAAGGGTTTTAGCAGCCGAATAACCCAATTCGTTATAAAATTATTCCCAAAAAAGCCTTGCAATATTCTGCCTGCTTTAATTCTTTTGGCAAAAGTGCTTTTCCATTCTATACTATAGTTCTGTTCTAATGCTTCACGCGCTATTTTTCCGGAAAAAAATAAATCAATATTTCGGAAAGCTATTTTTGATGCATGCATGGCCATACTCATTCCGTTGCCACATAGCGGAGTAATCAATCCTGCAGCATCTCCCAGCATTAATATATGGTTCTCGATACTGTTTTTTTTAGAAAAATTAATTTGGGATATTACTAAGGGCCTGTCATAATGGGATGGAAACTCGCTGAAATATTTATTTAAAAACGGATTTTTCATCAACACATTTTTCTCCATCTGTTTAATGCTATTGTTGTTGGCTTTTAGGTTTTTTGCGCTGGTGAGGTAACACAAACAATAACGCTCATTATCCACTTTACTAATGCCGCAATAGCCATCCTTAAAGTTGTGTAACTCAATACTGTCGGCCGGTAGATTTGCTTTTACGTGGTATTTTACAGCCACATAATCACTGGTGTTTTCAATAAAACTTCTTTTCAAGCGCACATCCATATTGGCTCTTTTACCAAATGCACCGCATACCAGTTTTGCTGAATAATTGCGCTCTTTTGTTTTTAAGGTAAACTCATTTTCAACAAAGGCAACATCTTCTATCTTAGTTTTGGATAACACTGTTACACCTGCTTTTATAGCAAGGTCCACCAAGAGTGCATCCAATGTAAAGCGGCTAATTCCAAAACCACCCGCTTGCAAATCATGCTCAATAACATTTCCATTGGGTGCAGAAATTTTTAGCTGTTTTATGCGAGGTAAATCCATTTTGGATAAGGGCACACCCATAGCTTCCAAAAAATCCCACGATTCTATGGCAATGTATTCTCCACAAACTTTATGAAAGGGATAGCTTTCTTTTTCAAAAAGTACAACGGAATGCTTCGCTCGTGCAAGTTGTATGGATAAGCACAATCCTGCCAACCCCCCACCAATTATGGCACAATCGTAATTTGTGCTAGCCATCCAATTTTTCGAAAACAGAATTATTGCTCTTAAACTCCGGAACCAATTCCTTCATTTTACCAACAATTTCAAGATTGTTTTGCCCATCAAAAAGAGCAATAAGGCGCAAAATCTTTTCGGAAGTTTCTCCAAATTCATTCGGGATTACCTTCGCAATTAATATTTGTGAATGATGCGTGGCGATTGTGTTTTCAGCATCGTTCAACAATTCTTCAAAAAGTTTTTCTCCCGGTCGTAAGCCTGTGTAAATTATCTGAATGTCTTTGTCTAAAGTCAATCCAGATAAACGAATCATTTTCTTAGCCAAATCAATAATCTTCACCGATTCACCCATGTCGAAAATAAATATTTCGCCTCCTTTACCCATCGAACCTGCTTCCAGCACCAGCTGACAAGATTCGGGTATGGTCATAAAATACCTGGTAATTTCAGGATGTGTAATCGTAATGGGTCCGCCTTTTTCAATCTGCCTTTTAAAACGCGGAATTACCGAACCATTGCTCCCTAGCACATTGCCAAAGCGAGTGGTAATAAATTTTGTGGCGCAAGTGGCATTTAATGACTGTGTGTAAATCTCAGCTATGCGTTTGGAAGCGCCCATTACATTAGTTGGATTCACGGCCTTATCGGTCGATACCATCACAAATTCTTTAACCTTATATTTTACAGCTAAATCAGCAACATTTTTAGTTCCTAGCACATTCGTGAGCAAAGCTTCCGAAGGATTTTCTTCCATAAGCGGCACATGCTTATAGGCAGCTGCATGATACACCACATCCGGTTGAAAGGTGCGAAATACATTTTCGAGTCGTTCAATATTTCTGATGTCCCCAATAACGAATTCCGTAATGTGTTTTTTTGCAAAATCCGAAAGCTCCATTTCCAGCTCATACAAAGGCGACTCCGCTTGATCGAATAAAATTATTTTGCTTGGATTAAATTTTAAAATTTGACGCACCAGTTCGCTTCCAATAGAGCCAGCCGCGCCGGTTACTAAGATTGTTTTTTGTGACAATTGCTTTTTTATGCCATCCAAATTCAGTTTAATCGGGTCACGACCCAATAAATCCTCAATATTTATTTTTTTAATCTGTTTAAAACTCAATTCGCCGTTAATCCAGTTATTAATTGGAGGAACCGTAAGCACCTTAGTCGAATATTGAAAACACTTTTCCACAATCTCCTGTTTGCGCGCCGCAGCAATGTTTTGAATCGAAATAATAACATGCGCCACATCGTTCTCACTCAATAAATTTTGCAAGTCATCTGGAGTATAAATACTCACACCTTCCAATTTTTTTTTGCTTTTATTTTTATCGTCGTCAATAAAGGCAAGCACTTTATATTTTGTTCCGGCATCTCTATCGAGTGTTCTTTTAGCTATTAATCCTGCTTCTCCGGCACCGTAAATAATTACATTAATCTTTTCCTGCAAACGACTTTTTTGATTAAAGTACAACAGCTTTACCATAACCCTTGAGCTAATCATAATAAAAATGGTGCTCATCAATTCAATAAAAACAATGGAAAATGGAATGAGGAAAGTTTGATTGTAGAGATAGGAGAAAAGATTGCACCCGATAAAAAACAAACTCCCGGCAGTAATCGTTATAAAAATTCGTTTCGCATCTTCTGTACTGGTGTAGCGAATAATGCCGGCATAGGTTTTACCAATAAAGAAGGATAGTAGTCTAATCCCGATAACTAGCGCAAACACAAGCGGTAAAGCATTTTTATCCGCTTCTGGGGGCATCGAAAAATTAAATCGAAGCAAATAAGCAATACAAAGCGATACTATACAGATGGCCACATCAATTAACAAAATAATCCAACGGGGCATGCTGTTTTTTAACTCGAGCATTCTATTTTTGAAATGTTTTATAGAGTTCAAATATAATTGATATGTTTGAATGATGCTAGCTATGGGCATATTGCTAACTATTTTGCAGTGCCGCTTTGATCGAGTTGTATGATGGAAAGGACTACTTTATTTATCGATGTTATCTTGCCGCTGGCATTGCCACAGCGCTACACCTATCGCGTTCCCTTCGATTTAAATGAACATGTTCTTGTTGGTCAGCGGGTAGTGGTGCAGTTGGGTAAAAGCAAATTGTATACAGCAATTGTGAGAAGCGTTCATTCCACACCGCCTTCAAAATACGAGGCCAAATACATCGATAGCATTTTGGATGTAACACCAATCGTGAATCAAAAACAACTTGAGTTGTGGGAATGGATGGCGAAATACTACATGTGTACTGTTGGCGAAGTAATGAATGCAGCACTTCCATCCGGGTTAAAATTATCGAGCGAAACCAAAATATTGCTCAATCCTGCTTATACTGCACAATCGGATGAACAAAAATCATTACTCGAGCAAAGTTTAAGCGATAAGGAATTTTTAATTGCTGAGGCCCTTCAATTAAGAGAAGTAATTTCAATTCAAGAAGCCAGCGAGATTGTTGGACTCAAGATAGCTTATCCCATTATAAAAAGCCTCCTAGAGAAAAATGTTGTGCTGGTTGAGGAAGAATTGAAAGACAGATTTAAAGCTAAGGTCGAACAGTATGTAAGACTTAGCGAACAAGCGTCTTCCGAAGAAAAGTTAAAAGAAATTTTTGATAAATTAGAGAAAAAGGCATTTAAGCAATTACAAGTGCTGATGGCTTTTATTAAGCTGTCCGAAAGGTATTCCAATTTTCCAAAAGCAGTTAAAAAGAAAGAGTTATTAAATGAAAGTGGGGCCGGGGCATCCGTTTTAAATGACTTGGTGAAAAAGCAGGTGCTCGAAATTTATGAATTGGAAATAGATAGGCTGGGAACCTTTGCATCGGAAGGCAAAACCGTAAATTTAAGTGAACAGCAAGAAAAGGCTTACCAAAAAATTAATTCGGATTTTTCTAAAAAGGAAGTGGTGCTTTTGCAGGGTGTAACCTCAAGCGGTAAAACCGAAATTTATGTCAAACTTATTGCAGATGTCCTGGCTCGCGGAAAGCAAGTTTTATACTTGCTGCCCGAAATCGCATTAACCACTCAAATCATTAACCGCATTCGTAAATTTTTTGGCGAAGTGGTGGGTGTGTATCACAGTAAATTTAGTGAAAACGAAAGGGTAGAAGTTTGGAATAAAGTACTTGCTTTTCAACCGAACGATCCTGCGAAAGGAACCTTAAATAGCGAAGCTGTTAACAAGCTTGAATCCCCTGATAGAATTGATGGATTGCGCACAAATTCAAATTATCAACTCATCATTGGCGCCCGTTCTGCTTTGTTTTTGCCTTATGCTGATTTGGGATTAATAATTGTGGATGAAGAACACGATACTTCTTACAAACAATACGATCCTGCACCGCGCTATAATGCACGCGATTCAGCACTTTTTTTAGCGCAAGTTCATCGTTCTAAAACGCTATTGGGTTCAGCAACTCCGGCCTTAGAAAGTTATTTTAATGCCACTCAAAATAAATATGGGTATGTGCAGTTAACCGAAAGATTTGGTGGGGTTCAGCTTCCTGAAATTTTACTAGCGGACGTGCAAGAAGCAAAAAAGCGGAAAGAAATGAAATCGCATTTTACGCCTTTGTTGCTCAATCATATTCAAATGGCCTTAGAGAATAAAGAGCAGGTAATATTATTTCAAAACCGTCGTGGATTTGCTCCAATGCTCGAGTGCAATACCTGTGCCTGGGTGCCGCAATGCACGCAATGCGACGTGAGTTTAACCTATCATAAAAACGTAAATTTATTAAAATGCCATTATTGTGGCTTTAGTACAAAACCTCCTACAGCCTGCGAAGCATGCGGTTCCACCGAGATGTTGATGAAGGGATTTGGAACCGAAAAGATTGAGGAAGAACTTGCCATCTTTTTTCCAACAGCCCGTATCGCCAGAATGGACCTCGATACAACCCGCAGCAAATACGCCTACCAACAAATTATTCAAAGTTTTGAGGAACAGCAGGTAGATGTTTTAGTTGGTACACAAATGGTGACAAAGGGTTTAGATTTTGACCATGTGAGTGTAGTCGGGATATTGAATGCCGATAGCATGTTGCATTTTCCCGATTTTCGTTCTTTTGAACGCAGCTACCAACTCATGGCACAGGTGAGTGGGCGAGCAGGGCGGAAAGACAAACGAGGAAAAGTAATTATTCAAACGCATACACCCAACCATCAGGTAATTCGCACGGTTATTGAAAATAGTTGGGAAGAATTTTATACCGCACAATTGTTGGAACGCAAAAATTATTTGTATCCACCATTTTATCGATTAATTAAACTTACGCTTAAGCACAAGGATGCAAATATTTTAAACAATGCGGCTGCCGACTATGCTGATCAATTGCGCTTGAGTTTTGCTCATCGCGTGCTAGGTCCCGAATTTCCTGCTGTTTCGCGCGTACGCAATTATTTTTTGAAAAATATTTTAATAAAATTAGAAAAGGAAATATCCATTCAGCAGTCCAAACAAAAAATTGCTGCTTTAAGTGCGGAATTAAAACAAATTCCGGAATACAAGTCTATCGTTCTAGTTGCAGACGTTGACCCTGTTTAATATTAAAAGCGACTCAGTTTTTTTGTAACAGAGTAAGAATCATTTTTTATTCTAACAAAGTACAAACCACTTGTTTCTGCTGTTAAATCAATAGGAATTACATTAAGTCCTTGCGGCAGATAAGCATCTGTAAGCATGCGAATCAGTGTTCCATTGGCCGAGTATAATTCAATCTTTACTTTCCCACTTTGCTTTTGTTCAAAAGATAAAATACTTTTAGTGTCGGCAGGGTTAGGATAAACAAGCATATTATTGATTTCATTTTGCTCAGCTAGCCCAATTGAAATTACCGGACGAATGCTGTCTCTGTAACTAACCGAAGTAACCGTTTGCAGCGGCCCATCCGTAGCATTAATGGTCAAATAGGGAATACCACTGTTAACACCAATCCATTTGTATTCAACAGTTGGTTGTTGCACAATTTGAGTCCCAAACATCAGTTGGGTAATATATATCGTATCCGTAGCATAAGTGGTTGATTTCACCCGCAAAGTGTTGAAAGTTCCAAAAGGAGTAATCAATGTTCCCCATCCATCCACTATGTTCACACGTGTCGCCCTTCTTCTTAAGTATCCAATGCCCGGTAAACTCAGTTGAAACTTATACTTGCAGGAATCTTCATTTAAATAATTCATCGGAAAGCGATACACATAATCCAATGAATCGTAAGGAATAGAAGTGGGTAGTCCACTAATTGTGGCTCCAAATCCTACTTGCGCAAATGCCGCCGTGTTTACTTTATAAAAACCATAGGAATTGCTTATGGTAATAGGAGCCCCCGGAGGTAATGCCGGTGTTGCAATTTTTGTGGCTACTGTTGCTTTTGTGTTGGGATAAGTAAACTGATTATTAAAATACAGTTGATATAAGAATGGTGTTGAAGAAACCGCAACAAAGGTATCCACAGTTTGTGTCAGTGCCGTTAAGGAAGAATAATCCCAAGTGATGTTTGCACCCGTTGTGTCTAAATTATTGATGCCGATGCCCGATGCATTACTCACTCGAAAAGTGTCGCCTGCAATGGCAAAATCATTTTTAGTTATGGTGATTTGGGCTTTAGCCGCTGCAAATGCAAAAGTTAAACAAAGTAAGAGTAAGTTTTTTTTCATTTTTTCATTTTAATGGAAGTGTCAAAAATACGAATTTTCGTTGGCTGTTTTTTAATAAAGTTTTGCTTGTGCCGCATAATAACTTGCTTTTGCAGTATCGCCAATTGCCCCATATGCCATGCTCAAATTGTTAAATATTCCATTGCTGGGACTTAATGCCATTGCCTTTTCGAAATATGGGATGGCGGATTTAGGGTCACCCATGTTGTGAAAACTTGCACCTAAATTAGCGTAAGCATCGGTATATTTTGAATTGCTTTGTATCGCTTTTTTGAAATACGATTGAGCCGTAGCATATTCCTTTTTATTAAAATAAATTACACCCATATTATTTAAAGCTTCGGGATAATCAGGTTTTATTTTTAGTGCTTTTTCATACACTTCACTCGCTTTTTCAATTTCGTTTATGTTGTAGTACACCACGCCCATGTTGTAGTAAATACGCTCATCCTTATCATAAATTGCAAGTCCTTTTTGGTAAGATGAAATGGCTGATTTCGCAGCTTCTTGCTTCACAAAAAGGTCTGCACTGCCTTCTACTTTTTCGCGAAATTCATTTGCATAAGCAAAATGTACACGGGCGCTGTTGGGAGCAGTTTCGATTCCGGATGCAAAAAGCGTCGAATTATTTTTCCAAACGGCATTTCTTGAAATGGTTTTAAACGAAAAAAGCAAACACAACACCAAGCAAGTAGCAATTAATTTGGAAGCAATGCTTGCGCTAACTTTTTTTAAATCTAACTTAAGAATAAGTGCCAGCAAAAATGGAAAAGCAATGCAAAAGGCCAGAGATGGCGCAAACAGGAAGCGCTCGGCAAATGAAGATCCAATCTTAAAAAACAAATTGGAAGTAAGGGAATAGCTGATTAAATAAAAAAGAATGGCAAATGAAAAAATACTTTTCTTTTTTAGTCCAAGAATTGCAATCATGCCAAGCCCCAAATAAAGCAGCAAGGAAAGCAATGCCTCAATACTGCTCCAGCTTACAATTGGAAATTCATTAAAGGAGTAATCATAGGATAAAGTGATGGGGAAAAACAATAAGGTAATAGCCTTTAATAACATGGTAAAGTTAGTGGCCAATTGATCACTAAAGTTCGTTGCAGCTATCAATGAATTGTCCATTAAAACTAAATTTTTTGAAAGCATGAGCGAGTCTAACACAGCCATGCGAATAAGTAAATTAAGCCCGGCAATTGCAACGAAGGGCAGGCTTAAAAGCACAATTCTTTTGAAAGTTGAAGGTGTGAAAAAATAAAGTAAAAGTGGGATTAATCCCAAAAAGGTAAAACCATTCTCCTTGCACAAGAGGCACAAGAAAAAGCTGATGTAACTCCACACGGCATGTTTTAGATTATGACTGCTTTCGTATTTAAAAATAAAATGCAGTGAAATCAATCCAAATAAAAAACAAAGCAATTCATCCCTGCTTTTAATATTTGCCACTACCTCGGTGTGCAAGGGATGCAGCATAAAAAGCAACACAATTAATAAGGGGACATAAATGGGATAATTGGAAAATATTTTTCTTAAAAAGAAAAATAAAAGTGTACATATTAAGGCGTAGAGTAATACGTTAAAAAAGTGATTTGCCTTTGGTGAATTTCCAAAAAGCGATTTTTCGAGAGCAAAATTTATTAATACTAAAGGTCGGTAATCCGAAACATTGGTGCTGTCAAAACCAACCAAACTACCTTGTTTTACAAGCTCAGGAAAAGAACTTATACCTTTTTGAATAAAGCTGTTCTTGCGTGTATAAATATCATCATCTTGGGCATATTCATGTTGGAGCGTGTTGGAATAAATGAAAAATGCTAAGAAAAAAAATAGCAAAGGCAACCACTTCGAAATGGCTGTTGAACCGCTATTTGAGACAGTTGCTTTGTTTTTTTGTTTTTCTTTTACCATATAATTCTTTACTCAAAAATTTAAGGCTTGAAGATAGTTTTTTTGTTTTCAAATAAAAATAAGGCTTTGTATTAAGCTTATTAATACAAAAACATCATGATTGATATTCATTCATTAAACAATGGCAATCAGCTATTACCAAAATCCTTTCCATGCAACTGCTGTAGGATACATTACTACCTCATAAAAAATCATAATCATCCTAATAGATCAGCGTTCTATTTGAGTTTAATGAGAAAAATTTAGAACAGGAGATTGTTTTTTTTACCACTTTTGCAACAACAAGTAGCTGGAACTGTTTAATGGATCAAAAAACAATTGTTGTAATAGGAGGGGGAGCAGCCGGTTTTTTTGCAGCCATCAATGCAGCACAAAAAAATGCAACAGCCAAGGTTTTATTGCTCGAAAAATCAACAAAGCTGCTTTCTAAAGTAAAAGTTTCTGGAGGTGGAAGATGCAATGTAACCCATGCCTGCTTTGATATCCAACAGTTAGTTAAAAGCTATCCGCGTGGACAAAAGCAGTTGTTTCAAGCATTTCATCAATTCAATACAACCCACACCATCAACTGGTTCGAAAGCAGGGGAGTAGCGCTCAAGGCGGAAGGGGATGGTCGTATGTTTCCACAAAGCAATTCCTCTCAAAGCATTGTGGATTGCTTGATGCAAGAAGCTGAAAAATATCATGTACAACTGAAATTACAAGCCAATGTAAAAGCGATTCAAAAACGTGAAAATGGGTTTTTAATTCAAATGGAAAATGGCGGGGAATTCAGTTGTAATAAACTGATCATCGCAAATGGTGGAAGTGCAAAGCAAATTGATTATGACTACCTAACAAAATTAGGTCATAGCATAGAAGCCCCCGTTCCATCATTATTTACTTTTAATATTCCAAATACACCCATCAGCAAATTAATGGGACTATCGGTGCAACATGCTAAAGTTTCAATTAGCGGTACCAAACTTAGTCAGGAAGGGGCATTGTTAATTACACACTGGGGATTTAGCGGTCCTGCAGTGCTAAAGCTTTCTGCATGGGGTGCACGTAAACTTTTTGAACGCAATTATACATTCGAAATTCGGATCAATTGGTTAGCTCAATTTAATTTCGAAACCATTCAAAAGGAATTTACAAATTTTAAAAACGAAAGGGCTGCAAAGCAGGTCAGCACTTGCCCGTGGAACGAGATTCCGAAACGCTTATGGGAGTATTTTTTGGCGAAGGCCGATATTGTTGAAAATTTAAAATGGGGCGATGTCTCGAAAAAACAGTTCAATAAACTGGCTGAAATTATTTGCAACGATACCTATCAAGCCAAAGGAAAAACAACTTTCAAAGAGGAATTTGTAACCTGTGGTGGAGTTAAACTCGATGAAGTTGATTTTAAAACCATGGAAAGTAAAGTGTGTAAGAATTTATTTTTTGCCGGCGAAGTGCTTGATATAGATGGTATCACAGGCGGATTTAATTTTCAAGCAGCATGGACTACTGCTTGGATAGCTTCACAGAATGTCTGAAAATAAATTTAGTAATGAATTAATTTTTCATGTAATTGCTCTATCGGCAATCCCATCACATTAAAATACGAGCCTTCAATTTTATCGATTAATGCAATTTGATTTTGTGATGCCGTTGGTTGGATGCTTTTTTCAATTACATCCAATTTACCAATTCGGATTAAAAACTCAATTTCCTGCGCTGAACAAGGATTCATATTAGGTGCTAAAGTTTCTTGTGCACCGTAGGAACCTGCCTTGTCGTAAGGTTTACAAGTAGAAATATAAGTTTCTATATCAGCGTTGCTGAGCGTTTTAAAATAAACTTTAGTTGCAGTAAAAAAAGTTTCGGTTTTGAGCTTTGATTTAAGGCAAACTCCGGTAAACACTTCATGCATTTTTCCAGAAAGCATTTTTAACATACGCACCGCATCTTCAAAATTTTCGGGTTTATTTAAGACTTCATTTTCTACCCAAACAACCGTATCGGCAGTAATGACAAGGTTCTTATCGTCTTCCAGCTCTGCATCAAAATGATTTGCTTTGTGTGCACAGAGATAGAGAGGTATTTGTTCGGCCTTCAATTCTGTAGGAAAGCTTTCGTCCACTTCTTTTGTTTTTACTTCAAAACTAAAACCTAAATCCCGTAGCAACTGTTGCCTTCGCGGCGATTTTGAAGCAAGTAATAAGTTATATGGCAATTGCATCTTATGCGTTGTCTGATTTAAGTGCACCAATGCCCGCAAAAATCCAACCGGCTATAAAACACAAGCCACCTAAAGGAGTTATCGGGCCGAGCCACTTGTAATTTGTTAATCCAATGAGGTCATGCAAAGATAAAAGGTAGATTGAACCGGAGAATAATCCAATTCCTAATACAAAGGCCCATGCAGCATATCGAAGGAAGTTGAATTTTATTTTATCATCTAAAGCAGCAATTAATAATAATGCAAAAGCATGATATACTTGATACCGAACACCTGTTTCGTAACTAGTAAGTTGCTCGGGCGTAATCAGTGGTTTTAAGCCATGTGCCCCCAAGGCGCCTAAAATTACAGCAGTACCGGCTAAAATACTTCCCAATAATAAAACTGTTTTTGTTTTCATGGATAAAAAATAAAGCCCTTCAAAATGAATGTCATTCAGAAGGGCTTCAAAAGTAGAATTTTAATCTTAGCGCTGAAAACTGCTGATGTAAGAATTTAACTCATCAATAGAAGAAGAGAAACTAAAAGCATCGTTCACCTTGTAATAATTCCCAATATCAAAAGTATAACCGTAAGCATATTTGGCCAAATCCAATCTTGTTTCTTCAAAGCTAAAAAGCATCATAATTTCTTTTACTTGCCCGGATAGTAAGCAATTGCTTGCAATTACTTGTTTGGCAATAGTAAGTTTGGTTTCGTCAAAGCTCTTTGATGAAATAGAATTCTTTACACCATCAAAATCCTGACGCGAAAGGGGCCAAGGGCAGCCCACCGGACCATTGTAACCGGGCATTGAATATACATTTTGCTGTTGTTGTTGATGTTGTGGCTGCTGTTGCACCGGTTGATCGTAGTTACTGCTGCTACTGGTTGTAGTAGTTGTGGTAGTAGTAGTTTGTGTGCTGCCGTAGCCATCCATACCATTCACATTTACATTCATTCCAACACCTCCAATTCCAACATTTATATTCACATTATCTGGTTCGCCGTAAGTCGTGGTTGTTGTAGTTGATTGCTGCACTAATGTAGGCGTGTTGTGGTACATAACAACACTTTGATGTGCGCTTGGAGGCATTGATTGCGCCATTGGCACGGTGCTTTGCAAGCGTAAAGTATATACCCCTTGTGCATTTTTTTTAATGGCATAGGTTATTTCTGAACCGGCATCTACAAACACCGTTTTGTCCATATCGCCAATACTTTTGTTGACAAAAATTACTTTTAATTTGTAATTCGGAGCATTTAATCCGGTAACTTTTACATTGGTTTCGGGACGGTCATTTTGTTTAATGCCATTTAAGATAACGGTAAACTGTTCGCCTTGTTCGGTAAATAAAATAAGGTTGGAAACTTGTGCAAAAATGCTGCTAATGCTGAGTGTTGCTGCTACAAAAAGTAGGTAAATTTTTTTGTTCATAGTTCTTTTTTTTAGTTGAATCTTGGCCTAACCAATAGCTATGCCATTTTTTTCGAGTTCGAAAATACTAATTTCTTTGTAATGAATTTTCATTACTACAAATCGTATGATATTACTTATTGTTCAAGCTTCTGAACAATAATTTGGTGCGATAAACAACCATTTTCTCAGATGGAATAAAATTTAAATTTAACCGAATATCTATATAATCTGCAATCCGCTCAATAATTACTATTTATCAGCGTTGCATTACAATAATTTAATAGTTTTGTTTTACTCGCTATGATTCAAAAAGCCCTTCGATTTTCATTTCTTTTTTTCGTTTTCTCACAAGAATTGAGAAGTCAAAACTGGCAACAAATTGCTGATTTTCCTGCAAGTGAGCGCGACGATGGGACGTGCTTTTCCATTAATAATTATGTGTATTGTGGTACTGGGTTAAAGACCGGTTTTTCTATAAGCAAGGATTTTTATCGATTTAATACCCAAACTGAAACATGGGATACAATTGCAGCTTTGCCTCAATTTATGGAAAGGCAATATGCTTGTGGATTTTCATACAATGGCAATGGTTATATTTTTGGCGGAACCGGATTTGGAGTACTAAATGACCTATGGCGCTATTCTCCATCTTCAAATTCCTGGACACAGCTTAGTTCCAAGCCGGGTGCAGGCCTCTCTGGCGCTGCTTGTTTTGTGCTCCAAAATAATGCTTATTTTGTGGGTGGAAATAATACAACAATCACAGCAAGTCCGCAGGTTTGGCAATATAATATTACAACTGACACCTGGACACAAAAAAGTAATTTCCCCTCAAAGGGCAGTTGGCGGGCTAATGCTGCAGCCTTAAATGCAAAAGGATATCTGCTTTTTGGCAAAGATTCGCTTGGGAATTTTAATCGCATGTTATATGAATATTCTGAAACTTCTGATAATTGGACACCCATTTCTAATTTCCCTGCAAAAGCAAGAACCTATTCATCCATGCAGGTACTTGGAAATAGCCTTTTTGTATTTGGCGGAATAGATTCATTAGCTAATTATTACAATGATTTTTGGCAATACAGTTTTGATGATACTATTTGGCATTCTCAAGCAGCCATGCCGGCACAAGGCCGCAAAGGGGGTATGGCCTTTAGTTCCGGTTCTGCATTTTATTATACTACTGGTATTGATTCACTCAACACCCGTTTAAAAGAAAGTTGGAAAATTGAAAACATCATTTCTGTGAACGAATTAAATAGTTTCAGCGCAATTCAAGTATTTCCTAACCCTTGTCGGGATTATTTTAGTTTAAACGTACCAGATAAAATAAACTATTCTATGGAGCTTTTGAACTGCGTGGGTACCATTATTTGGAAAAAAAATGTGGTTGAAGGTCAAAAGCAGGATATTTCTGAATTACGCAGTGGAGTTTATTTTTTGATAGTTTATAATGGGGAGCAGTTTATCCTAAAAAAGCTTTTTGTAATGAATTAGAACTTTGTTAACCAACAAACTAATATTTCATAAAACTCAAACGATTCAATGCTGATTGTTTTTTTTGTTTTGATGCGAGAATAGTGATTTTAATCTCATAAATTGATAAAAATCATTTCCTTAGTTTTTTCTTAGAAACAAAATTCACTTTAAATCAACTTGTTTTAATTGAATAAATGCAGTTTTCATCTAAATTATAAACAATCTATAGTCAATATTCATTCAATAAAAATTTGCATAATCAGCTAAAAACTGTAAATTTGCGCCTCTAAAAAATAAATTATTTAAAAATGAAAAGCAATTTACATCCCGAAAACTATCGTATGGTAGCTTTTAAAGATATGTCGAACGAGTATACTTTTGTTACCCGCTCAACTGCCGAAACCAAAGATACTATTACAATTGACGGAGTGGAATATCCTTTAGTTAAATTGGAGATTTCTCACACTTCACATCCTTATTACACCGGTAAAATTAAATTAGTGGATACAGCAGGACGTGTGGATAAATTCCGCAGCCGTTACAATAAAAAAGAAGTTGCAGAATCAACTGAAGCAAAATAATTTTATTCATATACCTAAAAAACCTTCTGCCAATTTGGTTGGAAGGTTTTTTTTTGCCCTAAATTTGGCATTTCAAGCAATCCTAAAAAAAGCACACAATGAACTATATCTTTTTTGACGACAAAACGAACGATCAATTATTGCCCCTTACCTTTACCCGCCCGGTTTGCGACATCCGCTTAGGCATCCTAACCATCCGCGAAAAGTGGGAAAAGGTACTAAATACCAAAACTTCCACATTAGCTAAGGAATACCTCAATGTAAAATTTCCTTATGCTGTTAAGGAGGACGAAGATTCAATTTACATCAATGGCGCTGTATGTCCTAGTCCTGAATTGATTGAGAAAATTAGCGGTTTGGAAGAAGGTAGTGGAATTGTAAGCAATGGCTCACTGCTAGCCATAAACAATGGGAAAACCAAATTCTCATTCGCTAAGTTCAGTCTAAAAAAACTTCAAAAGCAAGTGGAACTCGAAACTCCCGTGATCCGCCTTAACCAGGTATGGGATATTTTTGCCAAGAATGCCGAAGCCATAATGCTCGATTTCGTTTTGCTTACTGCAGGTCGCACTTCTATGCCAATTAGCCGCAGCAACAAATACGTTAACCCGGAATGGATATTTATAGAAGAAGGTGCCTCCGTTGAATGTTCTATTTTAAATGCCAAGGATGGACCTATTTATATTGCCAAGGATGCCGAAGTAATGGAAGGCTCTTTAGTGCGCGGACCATTTGCGCTTTGTGAGCACTCCGTTTTAAAAATGGGTGCCAAGGTTTATGGTGCTACTACCATTGGTCCTTATAGTAAAGTAGGAGGTGAGATAAGTAACTCTATGGTACTGGGATTCAGCAATAAAGCTCACGATGGATTTCTTGGAAATTCCGTTATTGGTGAATGGTGTAATTTGGGTGCTGATACCAATAATTCGAATCTAAAAAACAATTATTCAAAAGTTCAGATTTACAATTATCCAAGCAAAAAATATACTGACACAGGATTACAATTTTGTGGTTTAATAATGGGCGACCACAGTAAGTGTGGTATCAATACAATGTTTAATACCGGAACAGTAGTAGGCGTTTCGGCCAATATTTTTGGCGCGGGTTTCCCCGATAAGTTTATACCCTCATTTACATGGGGAGGTGTGGAAGAAACAGATGTGTTTCAAATTGACAAAGCCATAGAATTAGCTGAGCGGGTGTATCAACGTAGAAGTATGGAATTTGATGCTGCCGACAAAAAAATTATGAATTATTTGTTTAAGAATAAGAAATAATTGACATTAAATAATTCTCGTTTGTTTTAATCGCAAAGCACGCAAATGAGGCGCAGCGGGCGCGGAGTGATCTATGTAAAGCTTACAAAAAGCGAATCTTAAAATCGTACGAATAAAATCAACTATAATCATAATCATCCGCGTAAATCAGCGTTCAATGTAACACATTTATGTAGAATCCCTTTGAATTAGCCATGTAAACAAATCCGCCAAAATCAGGAACCCAGACCCCTGCGCAACCCCCCAAAAAAAACTTTTTTAAGAGGCAGAAAATCAGCTATAATCATAATCATCCGCGTTAATCAGCGTTCTATTAAACACTTTTATGCAGATTGCATTTGAATTAACAAGGTGAACAAATCCGCCAAAATCAGCACAACCCGCGTCATCTGCGTTCAGTAAAAGCACAATTAACGACTTATAGCAGTCTCAATCACATTGCGCCAGATTAAAATAACCACACCTGAAATCGCCACCAATGCACCTAAGGTTGATTTAAGTGTTATCTTTTCACGGTAAAAAACGTATCCTAAGGGTAACACAATTACCGGTACCATTGAAAAAATGGTTTGTGCCACCGATACATTTATAAGCGACACAGCATACATACTAAGCACCACACCTAAGGTTGGGCCAAAAATAGTTCCGGCAACAATATACTTTAATCCCTTATTTTTATTTTCCCACAGGGGCTCATTAATCTCCCGCATTCGGCCAATGGTTATGGTAATTCCATACGTAACAAATGTTGCGGCAAACAAGCGAATAAAAGTTGCATGCACTGACGAAAGGGAGTGATGTTCAATTTCATAACCCATCCCCATTTTTGCGAATACCAAACCAAATCCCTGGCAAAGGGCTGCCAACACACCAAATAAAATTCCTTTTTCCTTTTTCCCAAATTCACTGTCTGCAATTTTAGCTTGTTCTTTCTTACTCATGCTTATCCATATAATTCCCGAAATGGTGATCAACATTCCGAAAATTCCAATCCAATTTAAAGCTTCACCCAATAAAAAATACCCCAGTACAAGTGAGGCTCCCGGTGCTAAGGTGGTGAGTAAGCTACCTGTGCGTGTTCCAAGAATGGCATAAGAAGTAAATCCAAAATAATCACCCAGCGCTAACCCAACAAGTCCCGATAATCCGAACCATAACCAATGTTGGGGTAGGGGCAAAGTAAACAATTGGATAGGTGTTAAACGAAATGCCAAGAGTAAAAAAATGGATAACAAAATAACTCCCAAAAGCAACCTAAAATGATTCACCGTATTGGGATTCATTCTGCGTGACGCTTCGGTGAATGGAAAGATACCGATACTCCATGAAAGTGCCGTTAATAATGCCGCTAATTCACCCCAATAGGTTGTATCCATAATTTGGTAAAACTAAAATAAATTGTTCAGAATTTTAAATGTACACCAACAGCTTTCAAACACGTGAAAAGCCAATAAAATAGAATTCAAACGTAAGAAACATAGCGACATTTATTTTTACCAATATTGAAAAAAAGCTAACACCTTCCTTGAACAGTGGAAATCCGCAAAATCCACCCGATTAGCGTTCCATTAATTGCTTACTGGTATTATTTTTTGGAGCCAATAAAAACATCCCAATCACTCTTCTAATTTTTGTAAATTCGCCTTCCAAAATAATCTCATTCCATGTTTGAAAATTTAAGCGAAAAGTTTGATCGGGCCTTTAAAGTGCTGAAAGGTCATGGAAGTATTTCCGAAATAAATGTTGCCGAAACCTTGAAGGAAGTCCGCAAAGCATTGCTGGATGCGGATGTTAATTTTAAAATAGCAAAACAATTCACCGATACTGTTAAAGAAAAGGCACTTGGACAAAATGTGCTAACTTCTATTTCACCGGGTCAGTTAATGGTGAAATTAGTGCATGAAGAACTCACCGCACTTATGGGGGGCGAAAAAGCTGACATCAATTTAAAAGGACAACCAGCTATTATTTTAATGTCGGGCTTACAAGGTTCCGGTAAAACCACCTTCTCCGGAAAGCTCGCCAATTATCTCAAAACAAAAAAAGGTAAAAACCCTTTGCTTGTTGCCTGTGACGTGTATCGTCCCGCTGCAATTAATCAATTGCAAGTGCTTGGCGAACAATTGGAAATTAAGGTGTATGCTGATGTTGACAATAAGGATCCTGTTAGCATTGCAAAAGCTGCGGTGCAGTTCGCAAAAGACAATAACCACAATGTGGTGATCATCGATACCGCCGGACGATTGGCTGTGGATGAGGTGATGATGAAAGAAATTGAAGCAGTAAAAAGAGCAATTAATCCATCCGAAATTTTATTTGTGGTGGATTCCATGACCGGTCAAGATGCAGTGAATACTGCAAAAGCATTTAACGATAAATTAAATTTTGATGGGGTAGTGCTCACCAAATTAGATGGAGATACCCGTGGTGGGGCAGCGTTGTCTATCCGCTACACAGTAGATAAGCCTATTAAGTTTGTGGGTACTGGTGAAAAGATGGATGCTCTGGATGTGTTTTATCCGGAACGTATGGCCGATAGAATTCTCGGAATGGGTGATGTGGTAAGCCTTGTAGAGCGCGCCCAAGAACAATACAACGAGGAGGAGGCACGTAAACTGAGTAAAAAAATAGCTCAAAATCAGTTTAATTTTAACGACTTTTTAGGTCAGCTTCAGCAGATTAAGAAGATGGGGAATTTAAAGGATTTGGTTGGTATGATTCCCGGAATTGGCAAGGCGATGAAAGGAATGGACATAGATGACAACGCGTTTAAAGGCATTGAGGCCATTATACATTCCATGACTCCATTTGAAAGAGAAAATCCTACCGTGTTAAATGGTAACCGCAGGAAGCGCATCGCAAGCGGTAGCGGCACTAATATTCAGGAAGTAAATAAACTCATCAAACAATTTGAAGATACCAGCAAAATGATGAAAATGATGGGTAATAAGGAACAAATGGCGCGCATGATGAAACAAATGCAAAACATGCCAATGCCCAAACGATAATTTATTAGCCCTGTTTATGCAGGGCTTTTTTTATTTATAAAAATATGATTTTATTAGACGGAAAGGCTACTTCACTTGCCATACAGGAAGAAATTAAAATAGAAGTAAGCCGTTTGAAGGAAAGTGGCGAAAAAATTCCACACCTCGCTGCGATTATTGTTGGCAACGACGGAGCCAGCGAAACGTATGTGGGCAGCAAAGTTAAAACTTGCGAGAAAATTGGTTTTGAATCATCGCTTTTGCGCTTACCGCTTGAGATAACAGAACAGGAACTGCTGGATAAAATTACTGAACTAAACCTCAATTCAAAGGTAGATGGATTTATTGTTCAGTTGCCTTTGCCCAAACACATTAACGAGCACAAAATTATTGAAGCCATTTCCCCCGAAAAGGATGTGGATGGATTTCATCCGAGCAATATTGGTAAAATGGTATTGAATTTACCCACCTATATTCCCGCCACACCATTCGGAATAATGGAACTTTTGAGACGCTATAAAATTGAAACGGAAGGAAAAAATTGTGTGGTAATCGGGCGCAGTCATATAGTGGGTTCGCCCATGAGTATATTGATGGCACGTAATACAAATCCCGGCAATTGTACGGTAACACTAACACACAGTAAAACAAAAAACTTGAAGGAAATATGCACTCAGGCCGATATTTTAATTGTTGCCTTAGGTAAAGCTGAATTTTTAACTGCTGATTATGTGAAACCTGGGGCTGTTGTAATCGATGTGGGTATTACACGAGTAGAAGCGAAAGAAACAAAATCAGGTTATAAAATTTTGGGCGATGTAAAGTTTGATGAGGTAGCAGCAAGGTGCTCCTTCATTACTCCGGTTCCAGGTGGAGTAGGACCCATGACGATAGCATCGTTGCTGCAGAATACGCTTCTCGCTGCCAAAGGAAAAAGAAATTAATCTTTTTCTAAAATAACTACTGCGTTCACAATGTCCTTTAAATGGGTGAGCGAAACATGAATTTTTGAAATTTTCTTTTTATTCACGGTTTGCAGCGTTTCTCCTAATAATTTTATATCGGGTTTACCCAAACGATTGTTCACAATCTCCACTTCATTAAACGACATCTTGCCGCGCCATCCTGTGCCAAAAGCCTTAAAAAACGCTTCCTTTGCAGCATAACGCGCAGCATAATTTTCACCCTTGTTTTTTTTGGTTTCGCAATAGGCAATTTCCTTTTCGCTGAAAACTCTTCGCTTCGCAAGTTCTCCTTTTTCAATGAGTTTAAGTACGCGCTCCACTTCTATAATATCTGTACCAATTCCGAAAATCATAATGTTAGTTTGATTTTTGAGTATTCAAGTTGCTGTTATTGTAGCTGAACGAAAAATAGATGACTAAGCCAATTAACAACCAAATTGCGAAACCTATCCAATTCTCTAATTCAATTTCGGCCATCATGTATAAGCAACTTGTCAAGCCCAGTACCGGTATTAAAGATAGGTTTTTGATAAAGCTCCAATACACCAACAAGATCGAAATAAAAATAAAAATCCACATGGGAATGTTGTGTTTAAACACATTCCAACCACTGCTGTATATTGATTCGGAAGGAAGTGATGCCAATCGTAGAATTGCGTTAGTTTGATTTGGTTTTAAGGCATTTAGATTTTCGGCAGCTGAATCTAGATTTGCACTGCACACAAATTTTACATCATAAGTTGCGAGCGCTTTTTGTTGCAAATGTTGCACTTCCTGAGAACTTAAAAGTGGAAGAATTTCTTCGGCAGATTTAACTTTTCGGGCGGCTAAAAAATCTTTAACATTATCGGTATTATAGTTCCATGATAAAACTAAACAAAGAAAAAACAGAATACCCGAAATGTATTTTGAATTGAGATAGGGGGTTTTAAATTTTCCACGTGGGGCTGTTGGGTCGTTCTGTAATTTTAAAACACCGGCACATACCAGTACAAATGCGAAAAGCGTTCCAATACTGCATAAATTCGTTACCATAGTTAAATTCAAAAATAATGCAGGTACAGCAACTACAAAGCCGGTTACAACAGTAGCAAAGGAAGGAGTTTTAAATTTGGGATGTATGCGTGAAAAAATTTTAGGTAATAAACCATCGCGGCTCATGCTCATCCAGATGCGTGGTTGACCTAATTGAAATACGAGCAATACACTTGCCATTGCAACTACTGCGCTCACCGCAATAATTCCACTCAACCATTTTAAATTTAATTTTTGAAACACAAATGCCAATGGATCACCCACGGCCAATTCATTGTATTTTACCATCCCGGTAAGTACTAAAGCGATGGCGACATATAAAACGGTACAAATAATAATTGCCCACATCATGCCTTTGGGCAAATCGCGCTGTGGGTTCACACATTCTTCGGCGGTGGTGCTGATGGCATCAAAACCTATATAAGCAAAAAACACTGCTGATACACCTTTTAGAATTCCACTTACACCATTGGGAGTGAAGGGATGCCAATTATTCGTATCAACATAAAAAACGCCTACTGCAATTATTAAAAGTACAACAGCCAATTTAATAATTACCATCAAGTTGGCAGCATTGCGTGATTCACGAATTCCTTTATATACCAACCAAGTAATAAAAATTATGATTCCGAGCGCCGGAATGTCAGCCACAAAATGAAAACCACCCATAGTCGGAGCGCTTAGCCAAGCTTGATAAGCATCTTGCAAAGAAAGTGATAGGCTGTTCAAAGCTGCCCCATCTGAAAGCTCTTTCATTGCAGCCGTATATCCCTTGGAAGCACTTAGGTAATCCATCGTCATCCATGCCGGCACATGAATTCCGCCACTGGCAAGCAATCCGGTAAAATAATCGCTCCATGAAATAGCCACGGTAATATTCCCAATTCCGTATTCCATAATTAAAGCCCAACCAATAATCCAAGCGGTAAGTTCTCCAAAAGCTACATAAGAATAAGTATATGCACTGCCCGAAACCGGCACCATGCTAGCAAATTCCGCGTAAGCAAATGCCGCAAAACCACAAGCGATTGCAGTGAAAATAAAAAGAAATATAACCCCTGGACCGCCATCGGCACTTGCTTGACCAATGGTGCTAAAAATACCGGCGCCAATAATTGCAGCAATACCAAAAGCGGTTAAATCCTTTACGCCCAAATGCTTTGCAAGTCCTGCATGTGCATTTGCTTCATCTTCCTCTTTAACTTTTTGTAAAATCTGTTCAACTGATTTTTTTCGGAAAAGAGTATTCAGGTTCATAATTGCTTTTTGGTTCTTGCAAAAATAGAAATATTTACTTGCCTTTACTCTGAATGATAGGGTACTTAGAAACTTGTGGTGTGTTACAAATAAAAAAGGCCGCACCGGTTAACCGGGCAGCCTCTTGGGTTAGGGTTAGATTTTAAATTACTTGCTTACCACGATTTCTTTGGTGGCAGTATAGTGATTGGAGGTAATTTTAGCGTAATACATGCCTGATTCAAATTTACTGAAATCAAATTCGAGCATTTGATAATCGGATTTTACATAATTTTTTTCAAGTATTTTTTGTCCCATTCCATTATACACTTCTAATTTAAAATCCTCTGCAATTGGCAATTGAATTTCCATATTCAATGGGCCTAAAGTAGGGTTAGGAAAAATATCGAGTGAAACTTCTTTTGCTGCATTCTTCTGAATTGAAAGTGGATTACTTCCAACAGTAAAGGCTTGAAAAATTTGACTACCAAAATCGGGATTAAATACTTTAAAATTAGGAGATGTCAACTTTGAAAATTTTGCCGTTCCTGAACCTCCTGCGGTATTTGCCCACCAGCTTAAACCGTCGTTACCGGTATCATTAAAAGTAAAGCGGTAGCATCCTGGAGCAAGTCTAAATGTATCGCGATAAGTTGTATTCGCTGTTAAGCCTGTAGTTCTTGAGTAAAGTGTGGTACCTGCAGTATTTTTTAAGGTGTAGTTATTTTGGGTAGGTTGATTGTTCGTTTTGAAAACAAAAATCATTACTGAGTCATACATTGGTGGGATGTTGACCATTGTTTTGGCGGTATCGTCGTAGTTATATTCATCAGCAACACCATTTACAGTGGCAATATAAGCTTTAAATGTTTGATAGCTTGGATAAGTTGGAAGTACATCGCCCAAAACAACATCTACAGCTTTATTTTTAGCAAGGTTTCCTACCCAATTGTAAGTGCTTTGTGGCATTCCTTCAATTCCATATTTAATGGTTGCGCTTGTGATGGCAGCACTTCCGTTATTGCGAATATTAATTTTAGCATTGTCACAAATGGGGTTCATACGGGAGTATTCAAACATCGAATTTGGAGAATATACTTCTTCAATGGAGGCATCATTAACATGCGTTGAAGGACCATATTCAATTAATTGAGCATTTACAGCGTAGCGAGCGGAAGGGTTGGTGCTGGTATAACTTTGCATGTTCATATCAAAAATATTAGAAGAACCTCCGTTAACTGTTGCCTCATAAAAATCGGGGAAAACCCAAGAACCCGGGCACCAGTTTCCGCGGCTATAAATCCAAGTGCCACCCTGGGGATAAATAGGGGTTAGTCCACAATTGGTGCGCCAAATACTGCGTTGACCCAAAATGTTTCCATTTAAATAGAGTGTGCGTGTTTTAGAGCAAAATTCTGAACAGCCATTATTATCAGAGCCATGCCCCGATTGTAATATACGCATGCGCATGGTCTTGGTATTGCCGGTTGCGACAATGGTATCCGGTTGCAGGTAATTTTCGATTGGATTACCGGAATATCCGAAAGGCATGCTGCCATTCCACAGTTGTGTAAATTTTATTGGTTCCATCACCGGTGTACCTTCAATAAACTCGAAATACATATTTACCAACCAACCTTTTGCAGTTGTTTCATAGCCATCGTGGCGGTATTCCACTTCAACTGAATCATGCAAAAATAGTGCGTAGTCAGTTATATCCATGTGAAATTCAGAATGCCAAGCTGAAGTCATTCCATTCCCGTAAGGAGTAATAAAACGAGCAATTTCAATATCTTTTGAAGGAGCATTTACTCCACCCACTCTGCGCAAATACACATAGTCCAAATAGTCCCATTCGCCACAAGCCATTCCGGGAGGGCATTTGTAGTTGATGTGTAAGATAACTTTACGGTATTTTACACTGGTATCGGCAAAAACAGCCCAACTGGGATAAGGATGACTACCTGCTCCTGGATCGGTAACAACAGTATAATTCCAATGTGAAAAAACTGTACTGGTGTCACCAATAGATGCTTGTGACATACTAACATTGCCCAGCAACATCAAGGCGACAATGAATGGAACAAATTTGATTAGTTTCATAATGATAGTGAAGATTATATTCGGGTTAATATTTAATTAATGGCTAAAAGTACAGCTTCCTCTGAGTGCACTCAATAACTAATATTAGGGGTTTTAAATGAACTTTTTTTTGTATTAGATTTTTTTTAAAACAAGAGATTAACTTCCGATGCAAAATAATCAACCGATAATTTCTGCATTAAATCGAAACAAGTAAAAATATCTCTCTTTATAATTTATATTTGTAAGCAAATCCCACTTGTGAAAGCAAAAATCATTCTGTTTGCCGGTTTCTTCTTTATTCAGTTCGGCATCTTGCTCGCGCAAACTCCCATTAGTTATCAAGGTTTGGTTCTTTGGCTCAGGGCCGATACGGGAGTGGTGATGTCTGGCAATAATGTAACTGAATGGGATGATGTGAGTGGAAATTTAAATCATGGATTTCCAAACGCGTCATTGCCATTTATAAGTTCGGTTTCTGCAATTAATGGTAAATCTGCAGTATATTTTAATGATTGTCGTTTAGCATTAACCACCAATCCAATTTATAACCTGAATGATTATACCATATTATTTGTTGCAAAACTAAATCCAACGCAAGGCGCCTGCTATTTCTATGATTTTAACGCTGCAAACAATCACTGCCTTTCTACCGTTGCTCAAGGTATTGGTGAATCTGGCCAAGCTGTAAAAGTTCCTTTAGATTCATCCGCCTACTTCATTTACACAAAACAATACGATACACTTTCAACACCCAACACCACATTTTTTTTTAATACAATAAATCAAAATTTAGGCTACAATTATCCTCGTGCAAATTTCTCAGGTTCCAAATGGATAGGTGCTTCACCCTCAGGCGACTTTACTAAACAGGGTTATATAGCTGAATTTATTATTTATAATCGAAAGTTAAATCCTACTGAACTAGCCGGTGTTCACAATTATCTTTTAGGTCATTATTCCCAAGCAAACGTAAATTTAGGTCCTGATTTAAATTTGAATTCCTTTTGTAGTCAAACACTTCACGCAGGTACCGGGTATAAAAAATACCTCTGGTCTACCGGCGATTCAATTGATTCAATTACGGTTTCTGCGCCGGGCACGTATTGGGTAAATACGATAAATGCATTTGATGTGCCGTCTAGCGATACCATCGTGATAAGTTATCCAAGTGTGGCTCAAATTAACGATACGATCTTATGTGCAGGTGCAACATTTACTTGGAATACCGGTTTGAGTAAAGCTGATTATACCTTTGAATGGCAAGATCTTTCGACCGATTCGCTTTATATCATCTCACAGCCCGGTCCGCATTTTGCAAAAATTACTGATGCTTTTAATTGTTCGTTTTACACGGATACCATTTTAATTGAATACGATAACTTTAATACGTATAGAAGTTACCCGAGTGACACCGTTTTTTGCTCCGGTAATTCTTTAGCGCCCTTGCAATTTCCGAATAGTATAAGCAGTTACACCTGGAACAATAATTCGCAATTTCCCACGATTCAAGTAAATCAACCTACCGGATTTTATACCTATTGGGTAGATTTGATCGATAGTTTAGGCTGCCCAAAAAGAGATAGTATTATAGTTGAGATTAATGGTGTAGCACCTAGTCCGCTTTTTACTTTTGATTCGCTTGTATGCTATGGCGACCCAACACATTTTACTGATTTTTCTTTTCCACCTTCTGGAGATACCATTGTATCGTGGCTTTGGAATTTTGATGATTCTACTTCTGTTAGCAATATAGATAGTACTCAAAACCCTACCCATTTGTATAGTGCAGCCGGCGTGTATCAAGCAAAATTAAAGATTACTACTGTGGCCGGATGTTCTGCTGTTTTAACTAAGGAAGTGCACATTAATCCAATTCCTCTTGCCAATTTTGTGAAAACAAATTTGAATGCATGCGAAAACAATGAAACTTTTTTTTCCAATACCAGTCAAACTTTTGGCAGCCCGGTGCTCAGTTATACCTGGGATTTTGGTGATCCCGGAAGTGGAACTAACAATAGCTCTTCCCTTAAAAATCCAAAGCATGTGTATAGTGCAGCCGGTACTTATCAAGTTTCGTTAACCGTTTTAACTGTATTTGGATGCAGCGATAGTATAAATAAAACCATACAAGTGATTCAAGCACCTCAGGCAAATTTTAGTAGTGCAGTTACCTGTGAAGGCTACCCGGTTGCGATGCAAGACAATTCCTTTTTACCTTTTCCTCGAACGGTATTAAACAATTCTTGGAATTTTAATGACAATAGCCCATTAATAGTATCGTCGTTTCCGAATTTAATATCTGCGGTAACGCATTCCTTTTTAAACCCTGTGGGAACACATTTGATAACGTATAAAATAACTGACAGCAAAGGCTGCAAAGATTCGATTGCTAAAGTAGTTCAAGTAGTTTCCAAGCCACTGGCCAACTTTTCTTACACCAAGAATTGCCTCAATGGATTTACAGAATTTACCGATAAAAGTATGCAAAGCACTAGCCTCGGTGTGGATTCTCTTTTCAGTTGGAATTGGAAGTTCGATAATGCAGGCACTTCATCACTTAAGAACCCCACCTACAAATTTACTAGTATTGGCGCGCATACCGTTCGACTAATTGTTAGAACCTTGCAAGGCTGTGCCGACACAATTGTAAAAACAGTATTAATTAGTCCGCTTCCAATAGCCTCATTTTCCCAATCTGCAACGGTAGGTGATCCACCTTTACCTATTGATTTTATCAATACATCAACCGAAGGTGTAATAGGTTTTAGCTGGAATTTTGGTGATGGCTCAGCACTTAGTCAAATCGAAAATCCAACGCATATTTTTACTGATACCGGTACCTTTGTGATTCGCCTAACGGTTACCGATACAAGTGGTTGCACAGCAAATGCAGTGCATTCACTTTTTGTAAAAACAGCTTCTGTTGATATAGCCGTTTTGGCAGTGCGAACCAGCTTAGATGAAGAAAATTATCTCCACGTAAGTGCGGACATACAGAATCAAGGAACCCGAAAAATCTATAAAGTGGATTTGTATAATTTTATTAACGGACAAGCACCCTCTAAAGAAATTTTAACTGATACCTTGGAAATTCAAGAATCTATTACTTACAATTTTATCGGTTTACATCGCATCAGTGACAGCAATGCATCTAACTTTGTATGTGTGGAAGCCATCAAACCCAACGGTGTAGACGATTATTTTCCTTGGAACAATGAAATGTGTATTTCTTTCATCGACGATGCATTTATTTTCGCAAATCCTTTTCCCAATCCGGTGGTGGAAGAGTTAATGGTACCGTTTATATTACCTGCTGATGGGCAAGTTGAAATTAAAATTTATGATGGCTTAGGTAAAGTGGTGTTGGATAATGGAAAACAAAATTTTAGCAAAGGCTTGAATCAAACCGTGTTAAAAACTAATTTTCTACCCTGTGGAGTGTATGCAGTGCGTGTTTTTTATAAAGATAAATCGGAAGTGAAGCGATTTATTAAATTAGGAAATACTAAAAATTAATAAGTGGGATTCGGTATGCAACTTGTTTTTGCAAGCAACAACGCACATAAAATTCGAGAAATTCAACAGTTAATTGGCGAGCGCTTTCAATTGAAAACACTCCATGATATTGGCTGTTTCGATGATATTCCCGAAACACAATCCACCATAGAAGGCAATGCCTCGCAAAAGGCAAATTTTGTATTTGAGCGCTATAAACTAAATTGTTTTGCCGACGATACCGGTTTGGAAATAGAAGCATTAAGTAAAGCGCCTGGTGTGTTATCGGCGCGCTATGCTGGGGAGGAGCGCGATAACGAAAAAAACATTGATAAAGTGCTGAAAAATCTTCTGCCTTTTCAAAATAGAAATGCGCATTTTAAAACCATTATCTCCCTTATTCTGGATAAGCAAGAATTTCTGTTTGAAGGAATTGCGGAAGGAACAATTGCTTTGGAACGGACCGGAACCAATGGTTTTGGATACGATTCAGTTTTTATTCCCAAGGGATTCACACAAAGTTTTGCGCAAATGACGTCCGACGAAAAAAATAAAATTTCTCACCGCGCTATTGCTTTTAAAAAACTGGCGCGCTATTTAAAATCGATTCAACAAAGCTAATTATCCTTATTTACTTGTCATCGTAATTACAGGAATCAGCATCTCTTCTAAGGAAACACCCCCGTGTTGAAAGGTGTTGCGGTAATAACTCACATAATGGTTGTAGTTATTTGGATAAGCAAAAAATTTATCTTCCTTCGCAAATACATAAGCCGAACTTACATGCAATTTAGGCAAGAATGCATCTGCAGGATTGCGCACTTCAAACACATCTTTCTTCACATAATCTAAACTCTTACCTTGTTTGTAACGCAAGTTAGTATTGGTATTCCGGTCACCAACAATTTTTGTTGGTTCCTTAACTAAAATAGTTCCATGGTCGGTAGTAAGTACCACTTTGCATTTTTTTTCAGAAATTAATTTTAGTGCTTCCAGCAATGGGGAATGTTCAAACCAACTTTGCGTGATGGAGCGATACGCCGATTCATCGCTTGCCAACTCGCGAATCACTTCCATTTCGGTCCGTGCATGTGAAAGCATGTCGACAAAATTATAAACGATTACGTTTAATTTATTGGTCATCATATTGGGAATACTCTCTACCATCCGCTTTCCGGCAGCCAGGTTGGTGACTTTTGTGTAGGAAAACTTCACGTTTTTATTTAATCGCTTCAGCTGTTCACCTAAAAAATCAGACTCGTGCAAATTTTTCCCGCCTTCATCTTCATCATTAAACCACATGTTTGGGAATTTTTTTTCAATTTCAGAAGGCATTAATCCTGCGAAGATGGCATTGCGCGAATATTGTGTGGCGGTGGGTAAAATGCCGCAATACATTTCTTCTTCATCAATCCGGAAATATTCATTAAACACATGCTGAATCATTTTCCACTGATCAAAACGCAAGTTGTCAATCAGTATCATAAACACCGGCAATTCTTTGTCAAGATGTGGAGCAATTTTATTTTTAAAAAGTGTGTGAGAAAGGAGCGGAGCCTTATCTTTTCCGGCATTTAACCAGCCCAAATAATTACTTTCCACAAATTTAAAAAACTGCTGATTGGCTTCTGTTTTCTGCATTTGCAGCACTTCGGCCATTCCACTGTCTTTCGATTTTTCGAGCTCCAGCTCCCAAAAAATTAGTTTTTGATATACTTCTTTCCACTCCTCAAAATTTAATTTATCGCTAAGTGTGATACCAATATTTCTGAAATCTTGCTGATATGCTGAAGTTGTTTTTTCGCTGATTAAACGCTTGTTGTCAAGATTTTTTTTGATGCTCAATAATATCTGATTCGGGTTCACCGGTTTAATTAAGTAATCCGATATTTTGGAACCAATAGCATCTTCCATAATGCTTTCTTCTTCACTTTTGGTAATCATTACCACCGGTAAATCAGCTTTCAGGTTTTTAATTTTACCAAGCGTTACGATGCCTGAAATGCCGGGCATATTTTCGTCCAGTAGCACGAGGTCCACATGTTGTTGCTTAATAATGTCAATGGCTTCGTCACCATTGTTGGTAGTTATTAGCTCATAGCCCTTTTCGCGTAAAAAAAGAATATGTGGTTTTAATAAATCAATCTCGTCGTCCGCCCATAAAATCGTTATTTTTGCCATACTGCTTTTGTTTATTGAATTTATGATTAGCTGATTAGCGCATTAGCTGATTAGCTGGTGAAATTGAATTTAGATTTTTATTTTTTTGATGAACCAATTATTTTATTTAAAACCTTAAGAATGCTAGTTATTTGTTTCATAAGATCATTCGTTTCGGGATAAGATGTGGAATAGTTGCAAAGTAAAAGCCAATATTAAGTTTCATCGGCCTCTTTAGCCGCTATTTTTAATTTATGTATAAAATCAGCCTTACTTTCCGCATTTTGCGCTTCTTTGACATTCGCTCCGATACTTGTACCACTTCTAAAAAGTTGATTACTTAAATTATACTTTTTTAATTTTTCTAATTGTTCAGTGAAACTAATTATGTTAATTGAAAATTCAAAAGTGAGTTTTACAATTAAATTATTTTTATGTTTGGGATTCTCTAGAATCAGTTAATTTATTGATTTTACTTTCAACAAATTAAAAAAATGCCATTTTGGTATGCAAGCTAGATGTCTATATATCACCCAATAATCACTTAATTAATTAATCATAATTGTAAAAAAGCAAAGAACATAATCCACTAATTAACCTAAATTATAATCTAACAAGCAAAAAATCAGCTAATCAGCAAATCAGCAAATCAGCATATCAGCATATCAGCTAATCAGCTAATCAATATCGTCACCGAAAATAGTCATTAATACACTACACGTGAAAAGTAACACTGTTAACAAACGTAAAATCTTTAACGATCCGATTTACGGTTTTATTACATTGCCCAACGAAATAATTTTCGATCTCATTGAGCATCCCTATTTTCAACGCTTACGCAGAATTAAACAATTGGGATTAACCGCTTTGGTGTATCCCGGAGCCTTGCATACACGCTTTCATCATGCTATGGGAGCCATGTACCTGATGACCCAAGCCATTGATGTTTTGCGTTCGAAAGGGGTTGAAGTTAGTGCCGAGGAAGCCGAAGGAGTGACAGTTGCAGTGCTTTTGCACGATATAGGGCACGGTCCCTTTTCACATGCACTGGAATCGAGCTTGGTAAACGATGTGAGCCATGAGCAAATTTCTGAAATCTTTATGGATAAACTCAATGAGGAGTTTGGCGGCAGACTCAGCTTAGCCATTCAAATTTTCAGGAATGAGTATTCCAAAAAATTTCTACATCAGCTGGTTTCCAGTCAGCTGGATATGGACCGCTTGGATTATTTGAAACGCGATAGTTTTTTTACGGGTGTATCGGAAGGAATAATTAGTTCGGATAGGATTATTGCGATGCTAGCCGTTTCTAACGATTCGCTTGCCATTGAAGCTAAAGGAATTTACAGCATCGAAAAATTTATCATCGCCCGCAGGCTCATGTACTGGCAAGTGTATCTGCATAAAACAGTTTTATCGGCCGAGCATTTATTGGTAAATATTTTATCAAGAGCAAAGGAGTTAAGTGCATCCGGAAAAGATTTGTTTGCCACCCCGGCTTTGAAATTATTTCTTAAACATAACTATACAAAAAATGATTTCATTGCAAATGCCTCTATTTTAAATGCATTCGCAGAGCTTGACGACAACGATATATTTACTTCAATTAAAGTTTGGAAAGATTCGGATGACCCTATTTTAGCGGTGCTTTGCCGCTGCCTCGTGAACCGCAACCTCTTTAAAATTGAATTGCAAAACGAGCAGTTTTCCTCTCAAAAAATAGAGGATTTAAAGCAAAAAGCGAAAGCGAAATACCACTTGAGCGATGACCATATAAAGTATTTTGTGTTTTCCGATAGCATTAAGAACTCGGCTTATAATCCAACAAGCGAGCGCATTAGCATTTTGTATAAAGACGGTAAAACAGTGGATATTGCGGATGCAGCTGATCAACTAAATATTTCGGTGCTTTCAAAAGCGGTGGAGAAATTCTTTTTGTGTTATCCTAAGGAGTTGGTTTAAAAGTCTGTTAATTATCAAAATTAAATTGAAAAGGAGCTCCACAAATTTTTAATACTTTTGAATCATGGAATTCACAGCAGCACAAATAGCCGCCCAGCTCGGTGGAGTAGTGGAGGGCAATAGCGAAGCCAAGGTAAGCGCGCTTTCAAAGATTGAAGAGGGGAAGGCAGGTACTCTTTCCTTTTTAGCCAACCCTAAATACACCCAATATATTTATACCACCGAAGCCACGGCGGTAATCGTAAGCAAAGACTTTGTTGCAGAGCAAGCCATTAGCACCACTTTAATTCGAGTAGAAGATGCTTATAAAAGTTTTGCGGCTTTACTCGAATTTTACAACCAAGTAAAACTCAAAAAAGCAGGAATTGAGCAACCTAGTTTTATTTCCGAAAGTGCCAAGCTTGGCGCAGAAGTGTATGTTGGAGCATTCGCCTATATCGGAAACAACGCAAAAATAGGCGCTAATGTTAAAATTTATCCACACAGCTTTGTGGGCGATAATGTGGTGATTGGAGATAATACCACCTTGTTTGCAGGAGTTAAAATTTATAGCGATTGTAACGTTGGTGCACATTGTACGTTGCACTCCGGCGTGGTAATTGGTGGTGATGGTTTTGGATTTGCACCCAATAGCGAAAACAATTACAATAAAGTACCTCAAATCGGGAATGTAATTCTTGAAGATAGAGTAGAAGTGGGTTCCAATACTACCATCGACAGAGCAACCCTAGGTTCTACCATCATCCGCAAAGGAGTAAAACTGGATAATTTAATACAAATTGCACACAATGTGGAAATTGGAGAAAATACAGTGATTGCTGCTCAAACTGGAGTAGCGGGTTCAACTAAAATTGGTAAGGATTGTATGATTGGCGGACAGGTTGGAATTGTGGGTCACATCAGCATTGCTAATGGAGTGAAGATTGCTGCTCAATCCGGTGTAGGGCAAAGTATTGCTAAGGAAGGTGAAATAGTGCAAGGCTCCCCTTCGTTCGCCATCGGCGATTACAAGCGCTCTTATGTGGTTTTCCGCAACTTGCCGGATGTTCTGAATCGATTAAAAGATTTAGAAAAAGAGAAATCATAAATTTATTGTTCGCGTGCGGAGTTTATAGAACGCTGAATACACTGATGATGCTGATTTTCGCGGATTGGGTTCGTATTTTAATTCAAATTAGTTCTTCGTGGATGGAATTAAATAGAACGCTAATTTTCGCGGATGATTATGATTTTCGCAGATTTGGCTCCTAATAATTTATGGCTTCTTCCTCAAAAGTGCAATATATAAATGCTTCGCACTAAAACCTCCGCGTTCTTAACGCTTCCTCTTCATACTCCGCGGTAACGAATATTGCTTAATCTAAAGTAGGTTTTATTACCTCTTTTATAAAAGACAAAATAAAAAAAGGAGGACAATTGCTGTCCCCCTTTTAAGTTCAAAAATGAATTTATTACTTATTCGACTGTAACACTTTTTGCGAGGTTACGTGGTTGATCTACATTACATCCTCTCATTACTGCTATATGATAAGATAGTAATTGTAAAGGAATTACAGAGATTAGCGGAACTAATACATCATCTGTTTCTGGCACTTCAATTACATAGTCGGCAAGGTCTTTCACCACCACATCACCTTCAGTAACAACAGCAATGATTTTACCTTTTCGGGCTTTTACTTCCTGAATGTTGCTTACTACTTTTTCGTAAGAAGCACCTTTAGTGGCAATTACAATAACCGGCATTTCTTCGTCAATTAATGCAATTGGACCATGCTTCATTTCAGCAGCAGGATAACCTTCGGCGTGGATATAAGAAATTTCTTTTAGTTTTAGTGCACCTTCCAAAGCAACAGGGAAACTGTTTCCACGACCTAAATACAAAGCGTTGCTAGCATCCTTAATTTTAGCTGCCAATGCTAGTATTTTCTCATTGTTTTTCAGCACTTTCTCCACTTTATCAGGAACACTTGCCAATTCGGTTACCAATTGATTAAAACGAGAGCTGGTAATGGTTCCTTTGCGTTGTGCAATGTTTAAAGCCATCAGCGTAAGCACAGTTACCTGAGCAGTAAATGCTTTTGTAGAGGCCACTCCAATTTCAGGACCGGCATGTGTATATGAACCGGCATGTGATGCGCGCGCAATGGATGAACCAGCCACATTACAAATACCTAAAATGGTAGCCCCTTTTGATTTTGCCAATTCAATAGCCGCCAAAGTATCGGCAGTTTCACCACTTTGAGAGATGGCAATAATTACATCACGTTCACTGATAATCGGATTGCGGTAACGGAATTCCGAAGCATATTCTACTTCTACCGGAATACGTGCTAAATCTTCAATTAAATATTCGCCCACCATACCGGCATGCCAAGATGTACCGCAACCAATAATTATAATACGGTCGGCATTCACGATTTTTTGCATGTATTCGGCAATCCCGCCTAAGCGCACCAAAGTACCGCCATCCGTACGAATACGGCCACGCATACTGTCTTTGATAGAACGCGGTTGTTCAAAAATTTCTTTCAACATAAAATGCTCGTAACCGCCTTTTTCAATGGCTTCCAAGTGCATTTCCAACTCTTGTATGTAAGGAGTTTTCTTTTGGTTTTTAATGTTTATGATTTTAATTTCTTCGTTACGGCGCAATACCGCAATTTCTTCTTCCTCTAAGTAAACCACATTTTTTGTGTATTCAATAATTGGCGTAGCATCTGATGCTAAGAAGAACTCGCCTTTTCCGATACCGATAACCAATGGACTTCCTTTTTTGGCAGCCACCAGTAAATCCGGTTCATTTTTACTCATCACCACAATGGCGTAAGCACCCGAAACTTCATTTAAAGCCAACCGTACGGCTTCCACCAAATCAATTTTTTCCTTAATCATGATGTCCTCGATTAAGTGAATCAATACTTCCGTATCGGTATCGCTGTTGAAATTGTGTCCGCGTGATTTTAACTCCGCTTTTAAAGAGGCATAATTCTCGATAATACCATTGTGAATAATCACCAGGTTTTTACTTTCAGAACTATGTGGATGCGCATTCGCATCATTAGGTACACCATGAGTAGCCCAACGGGTGTGACCAATTCCAATGTTACCATCAGTTGATTTTTTATCAATAAAAACTTCTAAATCAGAAACTTTTCCTTTGCATTTATACACATTTAAATCGTGATTTAAAAGCGCTACCCCGGCGCTGTCATAACCCCGGTATTCTAAGCGGTGCAAACCTTTCATGATTATTGGATAGGCTTTTTTGTCACCAATGTAAGCTACAATTCCACACATAATTTTAGAGTTTAATTTTTGTATAAGTTAAATTGAATTGAATATTGTTTCCACCTTTTAAGACACTTCTATTTGCATTATTTAAGCCAATTGTTTTTAAATAAAACCCATGGTCGCTTATTTTACCAGAGGCAACCAGTTGCATATAACGTGATAGGTTAAATTTGTACTGTTTATTTGTTGCATCATAAGCTTGTCCGTAATAAGCATTACCTGCATCATAATCGGGTATAAAAACCGCCTTTCCGGTGTCATTCATTGCAAACAAATATAAAGAATTGTTTGGTACGTATTTATCAATAAAAGGTTCGTCAATTTTAATAATTAATTCGGCTCGGTTAATTCCAATGGGAGCTGAATCCAGCAATTGCTGAATGATTGGAACCTCTATTTTACACTTTATTCCGGCAAGGTCTTGAACAAAAATTTGCTGTTGCCCTAATGTCGGATTGCTTAGTTGATTTTGAATTAATGGCGCTGTGGTATAATTATGTGTTACAAAATTGATGCGAGCACTTTCTACAAAATTATTTGAAGCGCTTGAAATCACATAGTTAAAACTCTTGGCTTCATCAGTATGATAATAGGCAGTTATTTTCGATGAAGAATTTAATAAATCAAAAAATAAAATAGCTCCTTGGTTGTTCCCTTGAAAGCTATTGTCACTCTTTACATATAAACCTTTAAAATACTTGATAAAGAGTTCTTGCGTAACTAAATTTTGAGCATTTGTGCCGTCCAAAGCCATTAATTTTCTTCCAAATACAGCTGTATCTAATTTAATCCGCAATTGAGGTGCCTCTAAAACACTTCCCACTTTTACCGAAGTTGATAATTTGGGTTGAAAAATTTTTGTTCCAATTGGTTGAGCTGCGTTGTAAAGGGTATCGGTATTGGTATTCGTAAAATAATCTTTACTTAAAGAAAGATCTTTTGTTAATTCATACACATTCACTTTTTGTAGTCCATTAGATTTACTTACATCGCCATAAGCAGAATAATAAACTAAGGACAACACAATAGAATCAATTTTAGGATTTATGGCACCTGTTTTAAAAATTGGATTGGGACCCTGCATATAAAACTGAGTGGCAAAGGAAGCTTCGGTTTTTCCAAAAATCGGGTCTTGATAGGAGCCTAGAATATTGTAATCCGTCTCATCCGAACTTCCCGGATCCTCTAACATAATGTAAGATTTTATGTCGGAACTTGTAAGGTAGGACAGATTTAACTTATCCGCATCAGGTTGAATATCTGCATCTGTTAAACTTTCATCCTTACACGAAAGCAAGGTGAACAGGCAAGTGTATAAAAAAAACATCCTAACCAAACCGAATTGGCTTGGATAGGATAGTTGTTTTGTAGGAAGAAAGTTCAAGAAATTTACTAAATGTGTTTTTTCAATTCTCATACCTTATTCAGCCAACACCGTCGCATCTTCTAATACTTCATCATAAAAATTAGAGTATGCATCTACATATTCTTCCACCGTTTTGAAACCAAGAGTTGGCTTACTTAGGCCTTTAAAGTATTTTTCTAAATCGGGATGTACTTTTTCGCTTCCTTTAATAACGGCATCGCTATAATCCATAGCAGCTTTACTAATGTTAACAAAAGAAGGGTCTTTTAATTTTTTAACATCACTATCCACCACACCATCTAACAGCATTTTTTTGCTGTATTTCGCATCCAATGATTTATCAAAACCATCGTCATACACCGAGTAAATCACTTTGGTATCGGCAAATAAAGGATCATCTTTGAATGCTTTTTTAATATAGATAGGCATAGGGCTAGTAAACCAACCGTGGCAGTGAATAATATCCGGACTCCAACCTAATTTACGAACCGTTTCAATTACCCCGCGGCAAAAGAAAACCGAACGTTCGTCGTTATCCGCAAAATGAATATTTTTTTCGTCGGTGAAGGTGTGCTTGCGTTGAAAATATTCTTCATTATCAATAAAATAAATCTGCATTCGAGCACTTTGAATAGAAGCAACTTTGATAATTAGCGGATGGTCGCTGTCGTTAATGATTAAATTCATTCCCGACAATCGGATTACTTCGTGAAGTTGATTTCTGCGTTCATTAACATTTCCGAAGCGAGGCATAAAGGTTCTGATTTCTTTTCCCTTTTCCTGTATTCCCTGCGGTAAGAAGCGACCGATGTTCGCCATTGGACTCTCTTCGAGATAGGGGAAAATCTCCTGTGACACAAATAACACTTTTGCTTTCTTCATATACGTTTAGTTTAGGTTAAGGTTATTTTTTCAAAGTGCAAATTTAGTAAAAAATCTGCTCATTTTCAAGTTTATATATTAGCTTTGCCCGCTTTGTAAGTAAGTTCTAACGCATTTATTCCATAGAAGCCCATAAACAGGCTAATTCAGGAAATTTTTAGCAGGTAATTTATGATTGTTTTAAAGCTTAGACAAGAAGTCAACAATGCAATAACGGCTTTACATGCCGAAAACAAACAAGTTGGCTTTGTGGCCACTATGGGTGCTTTGCATCAAGGGCATTTGAGTTTAATTGACATTGCGGCCAGGGAAAACGATTGCGTGGTATGTAGTATTTTTGTTAATCCATTGCAATTCAATGATAAAGCAGATTTCGAGAAATACCCCAATACCCTCGAAGCCGATTTAAAATTGCTGGAAGCTAAAAAGTGTGCTATTGTTTTTGTGCCGGATGTGCAAGAAATGTATGGTAATGAGGATACTACACAGTTTGAATTTGGCAATTTGGATAAAGTAATGGAAGGCGTATATCGTCCGGGTCATTTTTTAGGAATGGCTAAAGTAGTAAAACGCCTTTTTGATACCGTGAAACCGGATGTAGCTTATTTTGGTGAGAAGGATTTTCAGCAACTTGCCATTATACGAAAGTTTACACACGATTTAAAATTGCCGGTAAAAGTGGTTGGTTGTCCAATAATGCGGGAAACAGATGGATTGGCAATGAGTTCTCGCAATATGTTGCTTAGTAAAGAGGAAAGACTGGTATCTCCAATAATTTTTAAAACACTCTTAGGGGCTAAGAAGAAGGTTGGAAAAATTTCAATATCGGAGCTAAAAGCGTGGGTGGAAGCTGAAATAAACGCGGTAAATCATTTTAAATTGGAGTATTTTGAAGTAGCTGAAGCCGAGAATTTAACTTTGCTGAACGAATGGAAAAGTCTTGCACCCATAATGGGATTTATTGTAGTGCGTGTGAATAACATTCGATTAATTGATAATATAGTGTTAGTGCCATAACCAAATGAAAAAGCGAATTCTTCAAATTGCCAAAGCCTTGCTCTTTTTAAGCATAGGTATGGTATTGATTTGGCTGGTTACTCGGAACTTAACCGATAGTGATAAAAGCAACATTATGGCTGCTTTTAAACAAGCCGATTATTTTTGGATAGTTTTAGCTATGATAATAAGCGGCTTAAGTCACTGGAGCCGAGCCATCCGATGGAAAATGTTGCTTGAAGCCATGGGGCACAAACCCAAATTATCGAATACTTTTTTTGCGGTGATGATTGGTTACTTGGCCAACTTCGCACTTCCTCGTTTAGGTGAAGTTTCGCGTTGCGGAGTATTGACTAAATACGAAAAAATCCCTTTTTCCGAATCCTTTGGTACTGTAATAACCGAAAGAGCATTTGACGTTATTTGCTTATTGCTGATTTTCATACTCACCATTATCATGGAATTTGATAAAATTTTTGATTTGGTGAATAACAAGATTCTGCAACCCTTGCAACTAAAGCTTATTCACATGGCTGATAATTCATTCATTATGATTGCGTTTTTTGTTGCGGTAATGATGGCTATTTGGCTAATAATAAAGTTTAAAACCAAGATTGGCGCTATCTTTTCCGATAAATTTATTGGATTATTAAAGGGTTTTTGGGAAGGCATCAAATCGGTAAAAAATGTAAAAAATCCTATTGCTTTTATTGCGCACACCATTTTTATATGGAGCATGTACACGCTCATTATTTATTTTGCATTTTACAGTTTTGCTGAAACCGGGCATTTAGGTCTGGGAGCTGCTTTCTCAATTTTAGCATTCGGAAGTGTGGCCATTATTTTTGTGCCCGGAGGAACCGGTGCTTATCAAGCATTAATAACTGAGTTGTTAACCACTTCTTATTTTATTTCATTTGCCATTGCTTTTGCCTTTTCATGGATTGTGTGGACCTTGGGCTTAGTTGTTATTTTAATACTAGGTTTAATTTCGCTCGTATTATTACCGATTTTAAATAAAGAAAAACCATGAACCATCTAGAAGCTATACAAGCCAAAATTTTTACGCCCCAAAGTTTACTGCCCTGGCTAAAAAGGGCGCATCTCCGCAATAAACGAGTAGTTTTTACAAATGGTTGTTTTGATATTTTGCATCAAGGACATGTTGATTACCTCGCAAAAGCAGCCGATTTGGGAGATTATTTATTGGTCGCTGTAAATTCGGATGCTTCTGTAAAACAACTTGGAAAGGGAAACTCAAGACCCATTCAGTCTGAAAGTGCACGTGCCATGTTAATAGCCGCGTTGCATTTTACTGCGGCAGTCGTTATTTTTGAAGAAGCCACACCTTATGAGCTTATTCAGTTGGTGCAGCCCGATGTGTTGGTAAAAGGTGCCGATTGGAAAGTAGAACAAATAGTTGGATACGATATTGTGAAAGCCAAGGGTGGTGAAGTCTGCACAATCGACTATTTACCGGGCTTTAGCACCACCGCTATTGAAACCCGAATTAAGAATAGCTAATTTATCATGCTTAAATACCTGGCTAAATATCGTGAGGAACAGCCACTGAGATTAGTTTTAGCGTCCGCTATACTATTTCGCTTGTTGGCTGTTATTTTTTCGAAAGGCTATGGCATGCACGATGATCATTTTCTGGTCATTGAAGCCGCGCAATCTTGGGCCGATAACTTCGATTATAACAATTGGCTTCCTTCAAAAGAGGTATCTGCAGGTCCTAGTGGACACAGTTTGTTTTACACCGGATTACATTACTTGCTTTTTAAAGGGATGCAGTCTATTGGGCTTTATGACCCGCAGCTAAAAATGTTTGTGGTACGCTTTATTCATGCTGCATTTTCGATGTTGGTGGTGCTATTGGGTTATAAAATTACCGAACAGTATGCCGGAAAAAAAGTGGCATTTAGAGCAGGAATGATGTTAGCCCTTTTTTGGTTTATGCCCATGTTAAGTGTGCGTAATTTAATTGAAGTGGTGTGTGTTCCTTTTTTGATGTTGGGCACTTGGATGTTGCTTAAAAATGAACCTACAAAAAAGTCTTCCATTTATCTTTGGGCTGGATTTATCGCCGGTACTGCATTTTCTATTCGCTTTCAAAGTACCTTGTTTGTTGGAGGATTGGGTATGTTATTATTGATTCAACGAAATTGGAAGGGGGCTTTTTTATTTGGTGTAGGTGCAGCATTTAGCATTTGCCTTTTGCAGGAATTACCGACTATATTTTGTGGAAACGTCCTTTTGCCGAGTTTGGCGAATACGTGCGCTACAATATCGAAAATGCCAACAATTACAATACCCAGGCCTGGTATCAATATTTTTTGTTGCTTGGCGGATTATTGCTTCCACCCATTAGTTTGTTTTTGCTTTTTGGATTTTTTAGATCCTGGAAAAAATACTTGCTTTTGTTTTTACCGAGTTTTATTTTCCTTGCCTTTCATTCCTACTTTCCAAATAAGCAAGAACGATTTATTTTTCCAATTATTCCATTTATAATTATTCTTGGAAATATAGGCTGGAGCGAATGGGTAGCCGGTTCGAACTATTGGATGAGGCGGCAAAAATTGCTTCAGGGCTGTTGGGTTTTCTTTTGGATACTAAACACTATTCCTTTGCTTTTTGTGTCGGTTGCTTATTCTAAGCGGAATCGTGTTGAGGCGATGACCTATCTATCGCATAAAAAGGATGTGCGTTATTTGGTAATTGAAGATAGCAACCGGGATGATTTTGTGATGCCTCCACTATTTTATTTGCGCAACTTTAATAGTAATTCTTGGGGTGTGTATGGAGTAACGAGCGTGCATACTGCAAAAGATTTATATGAAGAGCAAAAGAATGTCAAGCGGAGCGAAACACCTAATTATGTTATCTTTTTTCAAGAAGAAAATTTAGCGCGGAGGATTGCTAATTTTAAAAAATATTATCCCGAGCTAAGCTACGAAACGGCTATTGAGCCCGGTTTTATTGATAAAGTGGTGCATCATTTAAATCCGGTAAATAAAAATCAGGTTTGTTTTATATTTAAAATGCAGGATTAATACCTATGGCTAAAGTTAAAACTTCTTTTTTTTGTCAGAATTGCGGAGCTCAATCGGGTAAATGGATTGGGCGTTGTCCTTCGTGCAATGAATGGAATACCTATGTGGAGGAAGTAATACAGAAGGAAGCACCAACACCGGGAATTGCCCCTGCATTGAGCAAGCGCACGGCTCAACCGCAGCTCATCAGCGAAATAAATGCAAACGAAATTGACCGTATTGCCATTAATGACCAAGAACTGAATCGAGTGTTAGGGGGCGGATTGGTGCCGGGTTCATTGGTATTATTTGGAGGCGAACCGGGTATTGGAAAATCAACTTTAATGTTGCAATTGGCTTTGCAAGCCAATAAACTAAAAGTGTTGTATGTGAGTGGTGAGGAAAGCGAACAGCAAATTAAAATGCGGGCCGAGCGTATTCAAGCAGGAAACTCCAATTGTTATATTTTAACAGAGACTTCCACCCAAGCCATTTTTAGGCAAATTGAATTGCTTGAACCGGATTTATTGATTATTGATTCTGTTCAAACCTTGCATACCGTGCATATTGAATCTTCGCCCGGAAGTGTTTCGCAAATTCGGGAATGTGCTTCTGAGCTGTTACGCTTTGCCAAGGAATCGGGCACTCGGTGTTTTTAATTGGTCATATCACCAAAGATGGAAATTTAGCGGGACCTAAAATATTGGAGCACATGGTGGATACCGTATTGCAATTTGAAGGCGATAGAAACCATGTGTACCGTTTATTGCGTAGTATAAAAACCGATTTGGCAGCACCAATGAATTGGGTATTTACGAAATGTTGGGCAGTGGACTCCGGGAAGTGAGTAACCCTTCGGAGGTGCTCATTTCCAATAGAGACGAGAGCTTTAGCGGGATTGCCATTTCCGCCACTTTAGAAGGTTTACGCCCGATATTAATTGAAACACAAGCATTGGTAAGTTCAGCGGCATACGGCACACCACAGCGTTCGAGTACCGGTTTTGATTTAAGAAGACTGAGTATGTTGTTGGCTGTATTGGAAAAGCGCTGTGGATTTAGACTGGGCATAAAAGATGTTTTTCTTAACATAGCCGGTGGATTGCGCGTAGATGATCCGGCAATAGATTTGGCGGTGGTGTGTGCGATTTTATCGAGTAATGAAGACATTCCCATTTCCTCCAAAATTTGCTTTGCAGCCGAAGTAGGCTTATCAGGAGAAATACGACCGGTTACACGGGTTGACCAGCGCATTTCGGAAGCAGAAAAGTTAGGTTTTGAACAAATATTCATTTCAAAATACAATCAAAAAGGGTTGGATACACAAGCTTTTAAAATTAAAGTGGTGGCAGTGAGCAAGGTGGAAGAGGTATTTCAGTATTTGTTTGGGTAGGTAGTATTGAGTATTGAGTATTGAGTATTGAGTATTGAGTTCAAAGTACAGAGTACAAAGTACAAAGACTTTTGAATGTAATGCACCTTCGCTCGCGTCCCGCGAGTGTAGCTATTCCCAAGCCTCCGGCTTACTATCGAAATCAGGATTTAGTTAAAACAAATAAATTTTAGGATATGATTTAATGCTTATTTTTAATGCTAATCCTGTAGATTTGGATGCTGAATAAAAACAATCCTGATAAAAATGAAATTTTTTGGAATAATCCCTGCCCGTTATGCCTCGACCCGTTTTCCGGGTAAACCATTGGTGGATATTGGAGGTAAGAGCATGATTCAGCGGGTATATGAACAAGCTTCTCAGCTGGCTTTACTTTCGGAAGTTGTAGTGGCTACGGATGATGATCGCATCTTTAAACAAGTGGAAGATTTTGGCGGTAAGGTGGTTATGACAGCAACATCCCACGCAAGTGGAACTGACCGTTGCTTTGAAGCTGCTCAAAAAATGGGAGTGTCGGCAAGGGATGTGGTGATTAATATTCAGGGAGATGAACCTTTTATTGCACCCGAACAAATTGCATTGCTTTGTTCTTGTTTTGAGGAGGAGTCGGTTAACATCGCTACTTTGGTTAAAGCGATACGTTTACAAAGTGAATTGGAAAACACTTCTACACCCAAGGTAATTTTAGCTAAAAACAGGGATGCCATTTATTTTAGCCGCAGCATCATCCCGCACCAGCGCGGAAAAGAGCTTAACGATTGGCTAAATGCCGGTACCTATTACAAGCACATTGGAATTTATGGTTACCGCATGCAAACACTTTCAGAATTAAAGGCATTGCCCCAAAGCACCCTCGAGCTGGCCGAATCGTTGGAGCAATTGCGTTGGATAGAGAATGGTTATCGTATTCGAACAGCTATTACAGACATTGAGTCTACAGCCATTGATACGCCTGAGGATTTGAAGAAATTGACCGGTTTTTAAAATTTTTGTACTTTCGCCTCAAAGAAAAAAATGCTGTTTAAAAATTACATAAGTAAATTGCTGTTGGAGTACGATTGCGTGATAATTCCTGATTTTGGAGGATTTGTTGCGAATTATGCTTCCGCCAGAATTCACCCTACTCAGCATACATTTGAACCTCCTTTTAAGCAAATCGCATTTAATAAAAACCTTAATACTAATGATGGCTTACTTGCTAATGCAGTGGCCTTGGATCAAAATATTTCCTTTAAGGAGGCAGCTAAATGGATTGAAGAAGAGGTGTTGCGCTTAGAAATAAGGTTGGCTAAAAAGGAAAAAGTGGATATTAGGGACGTAGGTACTTTTTACTACGATGTTGAACGAAACTTGCAATTTAATGCTTCCACTTCGGTAAACTATTTGTTGGAATCGTTTGGTTTGAGTGCATTTCAATCGCCTGCTATTAAGCGTGATAATTTTGGTGAGCGGATTGAAAAACAATTTGTGGATCGTCCTGCCATTCCTAACCCGGTAAAGAAAAGAACCAAGCGTAAATTATGGCCTGTGGCGCTTTTGTTGCCTGTTGTGTTTGCTGCATTGCTTTTACCTTTTAGATCGAGTTTATTGGGTAATTTACAGGTGGCTAACTCCAATCTGTTTTCACTTTCGGATGCTGAAAAACCAAGTTATATAGAGCGTTCCCAGAGCTTAGTATTTGATATACTGCCGGAAAAGCAGGAGGCCACTGCTGATGCAAGTGAAGCGCAAAACACTGTAGATTACCTCGCTTTAACAAATGACATATCAAAAACGATTCCGGTTAAAATGGAGGAACCATCGGTGGAAACCTCAACTGAAGTACCGGTAGTGGAAGTAAAACAATCCGGTTCAGTTCATTATGGTCATGTCACTTATTATTTAATTGCCGGCTGCTTTAAAGAAAAAATTAATGCCGATGCTTTGGTAAATGAGCTGATAGCAAAAGGATTTGATGCCGGAATTGCCGGACAAAATGCTTCGGGTTTATACCGTGTAAGTTACCACAGTTTCACCGATAAAACTTCTGCGGAAGCAGCAAAAGCAGAGTTAATTGCTGATAACCCCGGGGTGTGGTTATTTCAAAACTAAACTTTTCCTTTTTTAGCTCTCAATTTTCGATAGAGGCGTACCGCTAAAATCAACAATACGCTTAAAAGTACAAGGCCTGCGATTCCGTAAAGCCAGTTCAAGGTATCTTTCAATACTACGATAAAGATAATAGCTACTAAAAAAATGGTGGAGACTTCGTTCCACAAGCGCATTTTGAATGCAGAATATTTAACGATGTTATTTTTTTGCTGATTCAGGATTAATCCGCATTGTAAGTGATATAGCGTGAGTCCGAACACAAAGGCAATTTTAAGCACCAACCATCCCGGATAGATTACTCCAAAAATTTCAAACACCATCCAAAACCCAAACACATAGGTGCCAATCATTGCAGGCCAGGTTATCATGTACCACAATTTGCGTTGCATTATTTTAAATTGTTCTTGTAAAATTAATTTTTCGTTTTCGGGTTTTGATTCTGCTTCGGCGAAGTATACAAAAAGGCGTACAATGTAGAAAAGACCGGCAAACCAGCAAATCACAAAAATGATGTGTAATGCCAACAAATATTTAACATCCATAAACTGATTTTTTTACAAAGCTAACAAATAAGAATTTTTGTGATGGATGAATTATATGATTTGAATTACCTTCGCCCAAAATTTAATAAAATGGCCAAATCAAAAACAGCGAAGGAAACGCTTGCAGTAATGTCGGAAATAGTGTTGCCCAACGATACCAATACTTTAGGGAATTTAATGGGAGGGAGATTATTGCATTTAATGGATATTACCAGTGCTATTTCGGCCCACAGGCATTGCCGTAGGGTAGTGGTTACAGCTTCTGTAAACAATGTATCCTTTAATCATCCCATAAAATTAGCTGATATAATTACGATCGAATCAAAGGTTTCGCGCGCTTTCTCTACCTCGATGGAAGTATTTATTGAGGTGTGGGTGGAGAATCATGTTACTGGTGAAAAAACAAAATGCAACGAAGCCATATATACTTTTGTGGCTGTAGATCAATTGGGTAATCCAATTGGTGTTCCTGAATTGATACCTGAAACCGAGGAAGAGAAATTGCGCTATGATGCTGCTTTGCGCAGAAAGCAATTAAGTTTAATTTTAGCGGGGAGGATGAAGCCTAGTGAGGCGACCGAATTGAAGGCACTGTTTGCTTAAGGGTGATTGCTTTTTTAATGTTTTAAAATTTAAACACATAGGAGCATAGGAACATAGGTTTCGGATAGGGTTTATATTAAGGGTGATTGCTTTTTTAAGGTGTAAAAATATAAACACATAGGAGCATAGAAACATAGGTTTCGCATAGGGTTTATTGGTTTGTCTTAAATAGATTGAATATTTGCTTTTCGGGACGAAATCTAAAGAATCATATTATTCTTAATAAATCAGCATTCTATTTTACAATGTATCTTACAAACAAAGGAAGCGAGATAGGTTTCTTTTTGTGTTATTTAGAATGAGTTTCTATTACTCAAACAAGGGCACGTTTCGGTGTTCAAAATTTTTGATGGAATTTTGAATGTATCCCATACGCCAAGCACGATTGGCTTCCTTATTCAAAATATCCAAAACCGGGAAATTATCTTGCAAAACAAGAGCATCGCTTGTGTCAAGATTTTCGTGTGGCAGAGTAACCGGATGAAGGGTGGCGAAAAAAAGTGCATTGCGATAGGCTTCTTCTTTACCGGTTGTTTCGGTTAGTACAAAAAATCCTGTGCGTAAGAAAGTTTTGTAAATGGAGCGCATACCTCTACCTGCGCTGCCATTGAGGTAGCCATTACCGTTTAGAACAATTGTGCCGTTTGAATCCAATAGTCTTTTAGCTTTTAACAAACTTTCTTGAGTAAGCACATGGTTTGGGTTTTCTTCGCCTTTAAACACATCAAAAATTATAACATTGTATAGCTTTGTGCAAGCATTGAGGTAATGACGGGCATCATCTAAGGTTACTAAAACCTTGGGATTTAAGCTGTAATACGTTTTAGCAATGGCAATCATACGTGCGTCAAATTCTATAGCGTCAACTTCAAAACCCTTGTTTACCAATATATTTGCTAAAACACCACCACCTAATCCCAGCAGCAATACTCTAGTTCCCGTTTTACGATAGGAGAGTTGTTCTTCTATTTTTTTAATGTAGGGTAAATAGGGTGTTGCAGTATCGGCAGGAGTATAGGTGGTTTGAATGATGCGGTTGCAAAAAAGTATTCGCGAGTAATAGGCCAGCGAATCGTGTTTGTAAATAGGATAATCGACAAGAAGCAATTGGCCCAATAATCCTTCTTTATTGTAGATGATTTTAATATCGCTATCGAGTTTGTTGTTGGGACGAGCAGCTAACAAAATCAATATTGAGAAAAAGAAAAAAAGCGGAATAAATTTTTTCTGTTGGAAAATTTGTATTGCCGGAATGATGCCCAACAATATGCCTGAAACGATTGCGGGCAGGGTTAATCCAAATTCAGGAATGATGTAAAAACCGAGTAAAAAGGTGGACAAAATTCCGCCTACTGTGGAGATGGCATAAATGCTTCCTGCAATTCGTCCTGCATTTTTTTCATCCCCCGAAAGGGCTGCAATTATAAGCGGAGAAACCATACCCATCATAAATACAGGAGGCATTAAAAATACTGTTCCTGAAAAAATTAGTGCAGGTATTAAGGCTTGGTTTTGCAGTTGGTGCAGCAAAATTTTGGAACTAAAGGGCATGCAAATTAAGAACAATGAGGCCACCAACATTACGTAAAACAACAGTAGTTTATTTTTACTGCGATAAGAAAGTTCACCTCCCACAAAATAGCCACAGGCAAGTCCTCCTAAGGTGATTGCCAAAACAGTTGCCCAAACATATAGCGAGGAACCAAAATAAGGCGCAAGCATTTTCGCGCCAAGTAATTCGGCTGCCATCACACAGGCACCTTCAATAAAGGAAAGCAGGTAATATGTTTTTTTGTTTAACAAATTTATCAGGCATTTTTAACGAGCCATTTGTGCAATACAATTAGCAACCAAATGCGGTTATACAAATAATCGTGACCCGAATGAAACATTTTTTTGAGGCGATCAACTTCTTCATATTTAACTACTCCGTAGTGACTAACAATTTTTTCATTTAAAAAATCGTGAATCAAAAAGCTAAGTTCATTTTTTAGCCATTTTTCTAAAGGTATTGCAAAGCCTTGTTTGGGGCGGTTAAAATAACTTTCTGGCACGTATTGAAATAGAATTTCTTTTAGCAAATATTTGGAGACGCCGTTTTTGTGTTTCAGATTTGGCGATAAGTTCAAAGCAAACTCAACGATACGATGATCGAGATAGGGAACGCGTGTTTCGAGCGAATAACGCATGCTGGCACGATCCACTTTCGTAAGCAAATCGTATGGAAGATAGTATTCGATGTCGAACAAGGCTTGTTTTTCATTTGCGCGCAAGCTTCTCTTGTCGCTGAGTGCAGCCAATGAAAAGATGTCGGATTTGGCATCGTTGTATTTCTTTTCCAGCAATGCATCGAGTTCCTGATTCGAGAAAAGATATTGTTCTTGAGAAAAAATATGGCTGTTGATGTTATCGCTTTTAGAATACTCAAACAACTTTGAAGCACGGCGGTAACGATTATTAAAGCTGGCCAACACTTTGGAAATGGGCTCACGGGCTGTTTTTAAGAAAATATTATTTAAACGATTTGCCCATTTATAAGCACCATATCCAAAAAATAATTCGTCGCCACCTTCCCCCGAAAGGGTAACCGTAACATATTGCTTGGCAAGTTTAGAAACCAGCATGGTGGGAATAGCCGAGGAATCGCCAAAAGGCTCATCGTAGGCTTCAAACACATCGTCAATTAAATTCATGGCATCGCTATAATGCACAATAAATTCGTGATGGCTGGTGCCCAAGTATTTGGCAATGGCTTTAGCATAATCCGATTCGTTAAAACGGTTTTCATCGAAGCCGATAGAAAAGGTATTAACCTTAACGTTCGATAAATTGCAGGCTTGAGCAGTAACTAAACTCGAATCGATTCCACCACTTAAAAAAACACCAAAGGGAACATCGCTTTTTAATTGATACTGAATGCTGCTCATCATTAAATCGCTCAGCAACACGAGTGCCTTCTTTTCGTTGGTAATCACATCGCGCGTAATTTTTGATTTTACCGACCAAAATTTTTGGTGATCCAGTCCATTTTTTGAGATTTGAAGCATGCTTCCGGCTTCCAATTTATAAATGGATTTATAGATGCTGTTTGGTGCTGGAATGAATCCTAAATGCAAGAACTGAGAAATAGCAAGTTCATTGATTTCGAGCGGTATGGAAGTTAATTTTTTAAGGGCTTTTAATTCGGAAGCAAAAGCAAAATTCGTTCCATCCCAATAATAATAAAGTGGTTTAATTCCAAGCCTGTCGCGGCAGATAAAGAGCTCGTTTTTAAGTTTGTCATAAATTACAATGGCAAACATCCCGTTAAGTTTTTGAACAAACTCAGGCCCGTATTGCACATAAGCTTCGAGTATTGCTTCGCTATCGGATGCTGAACGAAAATTAGTTTTATATTTTAGTTTCAGCTCAGTAGCAATTTCGCGGTAATTGTATACTTCGCCATTGTAAACCATAACATAGCGTTTATCCGCTGAATGCATAGGTTGACTTGCGTTATCCGATAAATCAATTACACTTAATCGGCGATGACCTAATCCAACAATTGCATCCCTAAAGTAACCGGAAGCGTTGGGGCCACGATGCGCCAATGAATCGGTCATAACCTGTAGCTCAGGCTCTGAAAAGCGTTGCGATACTGAAAAAAATCCTGCTATGCCACACATAATTTTTTAGTAATTAGTAAAATTTTTAAGTAGTATAGAATAAAAACGCTTGGTGGATAATACAGAGGGGCTTTTGATGAGCGCCTTCCATAAATAGAGTAGTGAGGTGGTTTTATTGTTTTTGGTTAATGCAATGTGCAAGGAAACATAGGTAAAGGAATGTGCAGTTAATAAATTTAAGTATTTACCATATTTTTCTATAAACTTGGCATCCTTTGAAACGTAGTGAATAAATAAGGCTAATCTCATGATTAATTTTTCGTTGTTAAAATTAAGCACACTGCGCAAATCATGGTTTATGATAGTAGATGTAATGGTATTATTATATAAAATTGGATAGCGTGAAGCCAAACGTAGCCAAAGTTCATAATCTTCGGAGGCGGATAAATCGCGGTCTTCGTTAAAGGGATTTTCTAATGCAATGTCCTTTCGAATAAAAACGCCGTTGCAGCTTAATAAATTTCCTTTTTTTACCAGTTGAATATTTAAGTCACCTTTAATATTAGCACGTTTGGCAAGAGTTTGCGTGCTTACATCCAAGATGTCGTAATTCAAGTGAAACACTTCCGGAGAACTATTTTCGCGAACCATTTTATCTGCTTCACTCAAATGGTTGGGATAGAGGGTATCATCGGAGTCTAAAAAATTGATGTAACTTCCTTTTGCCAAATGAGCACCTCAGTTGCGCGCTTTGGCACGTTCACCATTTTCTTTTTATGGTAAATCAAACGTGGGTCTTTTATTTTAAGCACTACTTCCTCTGTATTATCAGTGCTACCATCATCCACTACAATAATTTCAAAGTTCTGATATTCCTGATTTAGCACACTTTGAATGGTGTTTGCAATAAAGTTTGCGCGATTATAAGTTGGGATAATAACACTGAATTTTCTCATTCAATTGGTGGTGCCCTTTTTTAGATTGTTTATTGAAAACTTTTTAATGGGAAACAAAACTAAAATAAAATTAATTGTAAGCACTTAATTTTCGCCCGAATGATTAATTAGAGAGGGAAGTGGTATTAAAATGAGTATGGTTATGCCTTTTGTTTGATTTGGTTCCATATAGGAAGGCTTTTGATACAGGTTTCATGGAAACTAATTAAAAGATTGCATTACCTTTTAACTAGGCTCTCTTCCTTAGGTTTGTATATTATAATTATAACATTAGGTAACCGAAAGCAATCCTTTAAAACGAATATCTTGGATTTCTATAATAATAGTAATGTGAATTAGGAGCATAATAGCTATTTGTATGGCCCTAAATTGATGGCTTTTTATGATAATTACATGATATATCTTGGGCTTAATTTATTAAGCTTATTTTTTCTATATGTTTTCGAATTCGATGATGGTTTTGTGTGATGCTGTCAGCATCGTTTTTCTTGCGCTTTGATTGGTTATAGGGGTGTGATGTCTTTGACATCTATTATGTTACTATTTTAAACTTTTTTTCTATATGTTTTCGAATTCGATGATGGTTTTGTGTGATGCTGTCTGCATCGTTTTTCTTGCGCTTTGATTGGTTATATGGGTGTGATGTCTTTGACATCTATTATGTTACTTTTTTAAACTTTTTTCTTTATGTTTTCGAATTCGATGGTGGTTTTGTGTGATGCTGTCTGCATCGTTTTTCTTGCGCTTTGATTGGTTATATGGGTGTGATGTCTTTGACATCTATTATGTTACTATTTTAAACTTTTTTTCTATATGTTTTCGAATTCGATGATGGTTTTGTGTGATGCTGTCTGCATCGTTTTTCTTGCGCTTTGATTGGTTATAGAGGTGTGATGTCTTTGACATCATTATTGATGTTATTTTAAACATTGATTTTGTTTAATCAATTTTTAACTCGAAAATGTCCAATCCATTTTTTAATCGAAAATGTTCAATCCTTGTTTAACCTAAATATATTCAATTCATTTTTATTGAATATCGCTATTCATTTTTACTTGAATATGTTCAATCTTTGTTTATCCTAAATATATTCAATTCATTTTATAATTGAATATCGCAATACCATTTTTTCTTGAATATGCCAATCCATTTTTATTTGAATATGTTCACCCAATTTTTACTTGAATATGTTTCATACCATTGTTGATGAAGACGGGCGCATAATTTTTAGGCTTGGGGTTTATACTTTTTTCATTTGGTAAAATGCTTAATATGACTTACCTAAAGAAAAGCAAATTTTTTCACCATTTGTAACAGAATATTGCCGCTCCTTAATGAATAATTAACCTCCCACTTGAACTTCCGCTATTGCTTTTAGCCGAGTAGAAGTAAATTCCAGGAGCAAGTTTGATTTGAACTGGAAAATTAGTTTTGCCTTTGCTTATTGTTTCAAGTTGTTGAAACACAATTTTTCCTTGGGCATTTTTAACAATTAATTGTAATTCTTGAAATTTATCAGAATGAACTTCAAATTGGAAATCTCCAGAAGTAGGATTAGGATGGACTTTTGCTGAAAAAAATGCTGTATTGAATTCGGTTATCCCTACCGTGCTTTGAAGGACTCTAACAGTTTTAAAAGCTTCAATACTATCGCCCAAGTTATTATAACTTATGAGGCGAAATGCATAAAATCCGGGAACAAGTGTGTTGGTATTCCAATTGGACAGCAATCCTTGATGCACTTCACTTGGCACATTCAACACAATAGGACTCCACGCAGAATCACCCGCTGACTTGTAGTAAAGACTATAACTGTCGAAATTCATCCAGCCGCCGGCAGGTCCTTGATCAATCCACACTGAGCCATTCACAGGAATAGTAGAGTTGGTATAAGCCGTGTCGGGAGCATCAATAAAGGAAAGCCAAGTAACTCCATTGTTATAGGCAACAGGATTTTGAGCGAGTTTACTTTGAACACATACCATTAGTCCATTGCCAATTGCCATGGGCGGAAGAAATGGAAGCCATGAATATGCAAGTACAAATATTCCATTTTTTTCACTTCTAACAGTTGAATAAACATCCACATCATTCGCTAAAATAAAACTGGTATCTGTTGCCCAAAAATAGCCACCGCTTCCATCTAAAATAAACTGCGAAGAAAAAATAGAAGAACGTGATTGACATCCCACTTCGCCCAATTGACAAGCTGTAATATCCACATGCGATGAATCGAATGCATAAAAACTCCAAGTTTGCACGGTACAATTTATCAGATGTAAATTGCGATCGGTTACCGGCATCACATAATTTGAATAGGTGGAATTGTCGTAAACTCCGGTAACACTCACATTATCTCCCCGCATAAACCATGCGCCAATGGCTCTTACTTTGGAGTTACTCAGTGTTACATCACTTCCATTCACCGGCATGAGTGCCCACCAAACCGTACGCGATGAATCCACCTGTACACTGTAATCAATACCGTTAATACCCGGCAATGTGTTGTTGAAAAGATAGCTGCTAACCGTATCCCCGGAAGGGAAAGAAAAATTTATTAAGGCACTATCCGGAATTTGATGCCAAAGTAAAAGGGTGTCCACGTTTTTAAAAATGGAAGTAGATTTATCGTTTAAAATATACTCGCCTGCTATGTTGCAACCATCAATACTGATTGAAGGACTACCAAACATTCCGCATGTAGTAAAATCGTTTTGATGAATATTTTTGAATTCTGCTTTTCCACTATCCGCAAGAAATAAATTGTGCGAATAGCCACTGTAATTTAGCGAGCAGTTTTGCATGCGCGCATAGCCATGTTGCACAACCAGTAGAGAGCGTTCGTAAAAAAATTGTTGCGGAAAGATAAGCGTTGAAGAATCGGCGAAAAGCTTTCCATGCCCAAAAACATACACATCACCCACATTTGTTGCATTTGCATTTTTAAAAATAAGTACTCCGTCATTATAAACATAAATGGGGCCTGCATGTGTCCAGTTTCCTGTGATAATAAGGGTATCGTTGGGAACTTCGCCTACTGCAAGTGTATCAATAAGTGCTGTTTTAGAAAGTGCTGTTGTGCTAATAGGAGCAGCAGCAATACTTGATGGATAGGTATTTTTTAATTCAAATAGTTTTCGAAATGAAGTAGTTGGGGATGGGTTTGAAACGGGTTTGTTTTGCCTTTTTTCGGAACTTTGTTTTTGTGAAAACTGGAGTGCCCGGTTTATACGAGCTTGAGGAAATAAGGGTGCGACTTGAGCTGAGCTGCTAAAATGTTGCGCCAGTATCAGAAAGCAAAGGAGTACAATTTTTTTCATTTTTTGGAAGCAATTATTTTAATTGAAACTGATTTAGGATGCAGTAAAATTAAAATTCTGGCTTGAATTAAGAAATGATAAAAAAGGTAATGGTGAATAACTTTGTTTGTAAAATTGAAAGCACTCATAAATTCTAAATTTATTTTACCGTTAAGTTTGACATAGGTTAATGGTTCAATTTAATTGAAACGAATGGCAGTACAGAAGAAAAACCTTCGCAAACGTTCATTGACAGGCTGTTGACTGATAAACTAAAACGTAAATAAAATGGCAAAAAAAGAGAAAAAAATTTTTGTGTTAGACACCTCCGTGCTTTTGTTTGACCACAATGCCTTCTATAGTTTTAAGGAACATGACGTGGCGATTCCCATTACAGTATTAGAAGAAGTTGATCGATTTAAAAAGGGAAACGATGTTATTAATTTTGAAGCCCGTGAGTTTATCCGCAGCCTAGACGAATTGTCGAAAAAATATTTGTTGAATGATTGGATTCCAATAAATGGACCAACGCGTGGCAAGTTTAAAGTGCTTATGGATGAGCGCAATGAAATAGATGCCAATAAAATTTTTGGAGAAAAAAAAGCAGATCATAATATATTAAATGCAGCCCTGCATTTAAAAGTAGAATTTCCAAATCGAGAAGTAATTCTCGTTTCGAAAGACATTAATCTCCGCTTAAAAGCAAAGTCGTTGAAGCTTTTTGCCGAAGATTTTTTGACCGGTAAAATCAAAGACATTGACCTTTTATATAAAGGAAATACATTAATTGAAGATGTTCCTGTTGCTGCAATAAATGCCATCTATCAGCAAGGATATTGTAAGCCTAGCGCCATCAAATTAAAAAACCCCATTGCCAATCATTATTATACTTTAAAGTTTGGGGATACTTCGGCTTTAGCCTATTACAATCCTGAAACCGAATTGATTGAAAAAGTGAATAAGGAAGCAGCTTATGGAATTAAAGCACGCAATGTGGAGCAAACATTTGCCATGCATGCCATCATGAATCCAAATGTTTTGTTGGTTACCATTCAAGGCGTTGCAGGTACCGGAAAAACATTGCTGGCATTAGCGGGAGCAATGGCTCAGAAAATGAATTTTCATCAAATTTATTTGGCTCGACCAATTGTGCCATTAAGCAATAAAGATATTGGTTACCTTCCGGGGGATATTAAATCAAAGATTAATCCTTACATGGAACCGCTATGGGATAATTTGAAATTTATCCAAAGTCAATATAAAGAAACCGATAGGGAGTTTCAGAAAATTACGGAGATGGTGGATAAGGAAAAGCTACACATTACGCCATTGGCTTACATCAGAGGAAGAAGCTTGTCGAATATTTTTTTCATCATCGATGAGGCACAGAACTTAACACCACACGAAATCAAAACAATTATTACACGTGCAGGAGAGAATACAAAAATTGTTTTCACCGGGGATATTTTTCAAATTGATACGCCCTATTTGGATACACACAGTAATGGCTTATCCTATTTGATTGATAAAATGAGCAACAATAAATTGTATGCGCACATGACACTCGAGCGTGGTGAGCGAAGTGAATTGGCCAATTTGGCAAGTTCAATGCTCTAGTGAAAAGATAGTTGTAGTTTTTTACCTGATGTGGAACATTTTTTGTAATCACAACTGTCCATTAACTAAAATTACTACTCTGGCATATTATGGATTTCAAAATTAAGGAACAATCAAGGCGAGCTCATATTGCTGCGTGGTATTTGAAATCTGCAAACATGGCCATCGTTTTTGGTTCAACCATTTATTTGTGGAAGATTAAAAAGGAAGTTTTTCTGAAAGATAAAAGGCATCTCGCACATGAATGTTGCCATGTGAACCAATATCGACGCTATGGATTTTTTAGTTTCTTAGTTTTATATGTATGGGAATCCATACGAAAAGGCTATTATGAAAATCGATTTGAAGTTGAAGCCCGCAAAGCTGAGGAGATTGTGGATTTAACTGTTTAGTATCGATTTGGTGGCAATACACTTGTAGTCTTAAAACTTCCATAAATTTCTGTTATTTTCGCTGCTTCTAATTCTCAATATCCCATGCAGCTTAAAAAAATACTACTCTTTCTTGCTATTTCTGTTTGCGGAATAACTGAAATTAAAGCCTTGAGCTGTGTAACAATTTCGCCCCAAAATCCAAGCATAGCTGATACTATTACTATTCAATTCAATGCAGCTTGCGGCAATAAGGGACTACTTAATTTTAGCGGAGACGTTTATATGCATGCCGGTTTAATTACTGCTACCAGCGCGAGTCCAAACGATTGGAAGTATGCAGTTGGGAATTGGGGAGTAGTGGATAAGCCGGCAGTAATGCACAGGGTAGGAGTAAATTTGTATGAAAAGAAAATAGTTCTAAAAGATTATTTTGGTGTTCCCGCTTCAGAAGAAATAAAATCACTTGCATTAGTTTTTAGAGATGCAAGCGGTGATAAAGTGGCTAAAACAGCGGAGGAGAAAGATATTTTTGTTAAGGTGGATATAAAACCGCTCACAGTTAACCAAGTTTATTTATCGAATTATTTTTCACATGAAGTTAAAAATGGACGATTAATTATTAAGAGTGATACTGCAATAATAACTATTCAAGCCTATTCGAATTCCATTGTTAAAATAGCTTATTTTCCTAAAGGAAAGGAGTTGGTAGATACATCTTATAGTGTGGTTTTGTTGCCGCAAGAAGTGGCCAGTAAGGTAAATGATTTTACCGATTATCTTTCTTATAATACACCTTCACTAAGCGTTCGCATTACTAAAAAGCCGCTTCGCATAAGTTATTTTAAAGCGGAAGTAAGCCCAACTGAAAATTCATTTTTAACTGACGAAAATGGATTTTTTACTGAATCTACAACAAAAGGATTTCGATTTGCATTAAGGGAAAATGAATCGATTTACGGCACCGGTTCTCGTGCAACTGCCTTGAATAAAAGAGGACAAAAATTTTCATCTTACAATACCGCCAGTTATGGTTATAAGATTGGAGCACCTACATTGAATGTTAATATTCCAATTATTGTTTCCACAGAATTGTATGGAATTTATTTTGAAAATCACTCTGCTGGCTATTTCGACATAGGTGCCAGTGATAAAAATGTGCTTCAATATAAAGTGGAACAAGGAGCTATTTCCTATTACTTAATATCAGGAAATTCATTTGCAGAGATCATGAACGATTATACTTTGCTTACCGGTCGTCAGCCGCTTCCTCCCTTATGGGCATTGGGCTTTATCCAATCAAAATACGGCTACGAATCAGATAAGGAATCGCTTAAAATTGTAAAAAAACTGCAAAAGGAAAAATTTCCAATTGATGGATTGGTGCTGGATTTATTTTGGTTTGGTTCGCCCAAAACGATGGGGAATTTGGATTGGGACCGTAAAAAATTTAAACAGCCCGAACTACTAATTAGAAAATTGGATTCCATGGGTGTAAAGTTGATTCCTATCACAGAGCCCTTTATTGCCAAGACTTCCACAAGCTATGATTATTTGAACAAGAATAATTTGCTCACAAAAAATAGGTTTAATGAAAGTTATATACTTGAAAATTTTTGGGCGGGGCCTTCTGGTTTGCTTGATATGTACAAGCCGGAAGCAAGGAACTGGATGTGGAGTAAATATAAAAGCCAAATTGACAAAGGCATTGCCGGTTGGTGGTGCGATTTGGGTGAACCCGAAAGTCATCCCGATGGAATGATACATGTGCTTGGAAGTGCGCGCTATGTGCACAATGTGTATTCGCAATTTTGGGCAGCAATGCTATCTGAAAAATATGAACAGGAATATCCCGATAAACGCCTCTTTAACTTAATTCGATCTGGGTATGCAGGTATGCAGCGATTTAGCACCTTTCCCTGGAGCGGCGACATTCAGCGGAGTTATGATGGTTTGAAAACGCAAGTGCAAATTATGCTCGGCATGGGCATGAGCGGTGTGGGGTACACACATTCTGATTTGGGTGGATTTACAGGTGGCCCAAAGAATCCGGAATTGTACACACGATGGTTACAGTTTGGTGCTTTTTGCCCCATCATGCGTGCTCACGGCGAAGGAGTGCACCCTGAGCCTGTTTATTATGCTAGCCAATACAAGAACATAGTTCGTAATTACATTAACTTACGCTATAAGTTACTTCCGTATAATTACACGCTGAGCTATGAAAACACAAGTAGCGGAATTCCAATTGCTCGTCCTGTAAATTTTTACGAGCCTACTAACAAGGCACTTTCAAATGTTTGCGATGAATATTTTTGGGGACCCAATTTTTTAATTGCACCGGTTTTTGAAGCAAATGCAAGTACTCGAAAAGTTATTTTTCCTTCCGGAGATTGGATTAATTTTTGGAACGACAGCACTTACAAAGCACACACCACAACTACTGTGTATGCTCCCTTGGAAAGCATGCCAATTTTTGTAAAAGCCGGAAGCATTATCCCAATGGGGAGATTATTTAGTACAACCAAGAATTACAAATCCGATTCATTGTTTGTTTACATTTATCCGCAAGCCGGAAAGTGGAATTCCGATTTTAGTATGTATGAGGATGATGGAACTACCGCTAATGCAGTAGAACGCAATCAATTCGAAAAATTAAATTTTAGTGCAAGTGCCACAGCTGAACAATTAACATTAAAGCTAATTAAAAGCACTCAAACCTATGCAGCTGCTCCTTTGCAACGTTGCATCACTTATATTGTAAAACTTCAACATGCAACTCCACGAACTATAACTATGTCTTCAGGCGAAATTATTGAAGTAAGTAAAGATGGAATTTTTGCAAAATCAATGAATGCCGCAAGCTATAATCAGTCAGAAGAAGTACTTTATGTCCGATGCAACTACAGTGGTAATGCCGAAAGTGTTGTTACTATTGCCTATTAAATTTAAAAGATGAAAATTGCTTTCGATGCAAAACGTGCATTTTTGAATAAAAGTGGATTGGGAAATTATTCCCGTTCTAGCATTAAATCCTTAATTCAAAATTATTCAGAAGAATATTTTTTATATACACCACGCAGCTGTGAAGGCAGTTTCCTGGATTTTATTTCACACCAAAAGAATGTTCACATTATAGAACCACAATCTTTTTTGAACAAGCAAATACCATCACTGTGGCGCACTTTTGAAATTACAAATCAACTTAATTCTTTAGGCATTGAGGTATATCACGGATTAAGCAATGAACTTCCAAGAAATATTTCAAAATTTAAAGGAAAGAAAATTGTTACGGTGCACGATTTAATTTATTTGCGTTTTCCAGAACTGTATCCGGTTATTGACCGACAAGTGTATGACAATAAATGCAAGCGCTCTTGCATGAAAGCTGATGTGGTGATTGCTGTGAGTGAGCAAACTAAAAAGGATTTAATTGAATTTTATAGAATCCCGGAACAAAAAATTAAAGTGGTTTATCAAAGTTGTGCTGAAGTTTTTTATCAGGAACCAAGCATCACTGAGTTGAATCAAATTAAAGAAAAATACAAGTTGCCGGATGAATTTTTACTCTCAGTAGGTACGATAGAAGAACGAAAAAATGTAATTACCATTCTAAAAGCAATGCTGTTGGTGGAGCACATTAAATTGGTGATAGTGGGTAAAAAGCGCGCTTATTTTAAAGAAGTAAATGAATTCATTCTCAAAAATAAGTTAAGCGAACGCGTGTTTATTTTAGATACTGTTGAAACCAGCGAACTTCCTGCCATGTATCGCTTGGCAAAAATATTTATTTATCCTTCCTTGTTTGAAGGTTTTGGCATTCCTGTGTTGGAAGCAATAACCTGTAAAACTCCAATTATAGCCTCCGGTAGCAGTAGTTTACCGGAAGCAGGTGGAAGCAGTTCCCTTTACATTGATGCCACCAATCATTTTGAGTTAGCTGACTTAATTCGAAATTTACTTCAATCACCAACCCTTAGAACGAATGTTATAGAAAAGGGATATGAGCATTCTAAAAAATTTAGACCGGAAGCAATCGCCAAGGCCATGATGAAAATTTATACCGAATAATGGAAAACGAAATAAAAGCAGCAGTAGAAGCGTTGCGACAAGGAAAAATAATTCTTTATCCCACCGATACCATTTGGGGAATAGGTTGTGATGCCACCAATGAAAAGGCAGTTCAACGCATTTTCGAAATTAAAAATCGCCCTAGCGAAAAGAGTATGATTGTATTAATTGATCATGAATCAAAACTCAATAAATACGTAAAAGATGTGCCTGCTCTTGCTTGGGATTTAGTTGAATTTGCTGAAAAACCGCTGACCATTATTTACGATAAAGCTTGCAATTTAGCACCCAATTTAGTGAATGCTGATGGCACGGTAGCTATTCGTGTTACGAAAGATGAATTTTGTAAAAATGTTATCCATCGCTTTGGAAAAGCAATTGTATCTACTTCTGCTAATGTTAGTGGGGAAGAAGCACCACAAGGATTTTCGAACATCTCCAACACTATCAAAACAAAAGTTGACCACATTGTTAATTGGCGCCAATCAGAGCAAAAGCAGACGGCTCCCTCATCCATTATTAAATTAGGAAATAACGGAGATATTAAAATAATTAGAAAGTAGATTACACCTTGTATTAAAATCAAAAATTCCTTAGCAGGAAATAGTGTTCAAATTTATATGAAAGCTATATTATTTATAACGAGGTTGTTGTTGTTTTGGATGCTCTTTTTTATAATTCAGCAACTCTTGTTTTTTTGCCTTGATTTAAGTTCTTATAAAGGTACATCGATCGAGTTCATGCATTCTATTTGGATTGGCTTGCGCATGAATTTGGCAGGAAGTATTTACCTGCTCTCCATTCCGACTATAGCCTTAATTGCCTCACTTTGGGGGCTAAACGATAAATGGACAAACGCAATTGTAAAATGGGAAAGTTTTGTGATGCTTTTTATTTGCTGTTTATTGTGTTCTGTAGATATTGGAATTTACAAAGCTTGGGGAACAAAATTTAATGCTAAAGCGCTTGCTTATTTGGCTTATCCAAAAGAGGTATTGCCCTTACTATACGATCGCACAACGCTATTTTTATTTCCAATAATTCTACTTGAAATGGTGCTTTTTATTTGGGTGTGGAAAAAATTGGTTGGGAAGTATAGCAGGTCACAAAATGGCTGGCCGGTTAAAATAAGTGCATCGGTTATTTTGATTGTAGCCTTTATTATTGGTGCACGCGGTGGAACTCAAAAACTTCCGCTCAACCGGAATCAAATTTTTTTTAGCGAACATCAATTGTTGAATTATAGTGCTATGAATAGCCTTTGGAATTTAGGTGAATTGATTTCTCATCCCATTGAGCCCACAAAAAATCCCTACCCATTTTATTCGGAAAAACTTGCCTTGCAGTATTTGCAAGACTTCAATAAAGCTACTAAGGACAGCACGATCGAAATTTTCAAATCAAAAAGACCCAACATCGTTTTGGTTTTTTTGGAGAGTTGGACAGCCGATGTGGTGGAATGTGTAGGTGGTGAAAAAAATGTGGCGCCCAATTTTGGCAAACTGGCGAAAGAAGGTATGCTTTTTTCAAATTTTTATTCAAGCGGATACCGCACCGAACAAGGATTACTGGCCATGCTAAGCGGCTTTCCTGCCCAACCGCAAGGTTCAGTAATTTACTCCTGGGGTAAATTCGATAAATTGCCCAACCTTTATATCGATTTGAAAAAACAAGGTTATTACACTTCTTTTTATTATGGAGGACGTTTACAATTTGATAATGTGGAAGCCTATCTTAGAAGCGCTGGCGTGGAGCACATGGTAGGGGAAAATGATTTTGCGATAAAAAAGCGCACCGTATGGGGTGCCTACGACGAAGAGATTTTTGCCCTACATCTCAACGATTTAAAAGCAATGAAAGCGCCTTTTTTTAGTACCTTAGGAACAATTAGTACGCATGAATGGTGGGATTCAGATGTAACGCAAGTATTTAAAAATTCGGGTGGCGATGAATTAAACGATAAGTATAGAAATACGGTGCATTATTCCGATAGTTGCTTGTATGCCTACCTAAAATCAGCGCAGCAACAGCCTTGGTATGCGAATACAGTTTTTATTTTAGTTGCCGATCATGGTTGTCGTTTTCCTCTGCAACGAAACAATTATGAAGTAGGACGACACCATATTCCTATGCTCTTGATTGGTGGGGCTTTGAAAGAGGAATACCGCGGTACAATAAATAATCGCATTGCCTCGCACACCGATTTAGCTGCCACTTTATTTGGTCAATTATCACTCACTTCTTCGGATTATTTAAGAAGTAAAAATATTTTTAATCCTTACAGCCCTGAATTTGCGTATTACGCATTTGATAATGGTTTTGGACTAATCACAAAAGACAAAACAGTAATCTTCGATAACAATCAAAACAAGGATATGTTAAACCAAAAGGAAGACTCACTTAGTCTTCGACTAATTAAATATGGAAAGGCATTCCTCCAATGCACCAACAGTTTCGCGGTTGGCGCAAATAAGTAATTATTTATTTTTATTGTTAGCCCTACTAAAAATCACTTAATTTTCTTGCTTTAAAAACTAAATTTGCAAAAAATAAAAAGTGAAAGCCCACCTTACTCATCCGGTCTTTAAAATCATTTCCGACTGTTCCAAAGAAATGAATATTCATTCTTTTGTGATAGGTGGTTGGGTACGCGATTTGTTTTTAAAGCGACCGTGTAAAGATATTGACATAGTTGCGATTGGCTCCGGTATTGAGCTCGCCAAAAGAGTTTCAAAAAAATTGGGCAGTGAATTTCAGGTGAATGTGTTTAAGAATTTTGGCACTGCTCACATTAAGTATGAAGATTATGATATCGAATTTGTGGGAGCCCGCAAAGAATCTTATCGCAGTGAATCGCGCAAGCCAATTGTAGAGGATGGTTCCTTGGAAGATGATCAAAACCGAAGAGATTTTACAATTAATGCCTTGGCTATTTCTCTTTCAGAGAAGGATTACGGCAAATTAGTTGACCCTTTTGGGGGATTGGCTGATATGGAACAAATGCTTCTACGAACTCCACTTAATCCGGCCATTACCTATTCTGATGATCCTTTGCGGATGATGCGAGCCATACGCTTTGCCACACAGTTAAATTTTTCTATTCAAAAGGAATCATTTCAAGCCATTGTCGAAAATAAGGAACGTATACGGATTGTCTCCGCAGAGCGCATCACAGATGAACTCAATAAAATTATTTTATCGCCTAAGCCATCCATTGGGTTTAAATTGCTTTATGATTCGGGATTATTAAAAATAATATTCCCCTTAATGGCCAATTTGCAGGGGGTACAAACAATTGGAAACAAATCGCACAAAGATAATTTTTACCATACCTTGGAAGTGCTCGATAATGTATGTGAAACCTCCAATGATTTGTGGTTGCGCTGGGCGGCGATTTTGCACGATATTGCCAAGCCGCATACAAAACGTTTTGAAGAGGGGCATGGCTGGACTTTTCACGGACATGAAGACAAAGGCTCGCGCATGGTTCCTAAAATATTTGCTGACTTGAAACTTCCTTTGAACGAGAAAATGAAGTATGTTCAAAAGCTTGTACTGCTTCATTTACGCCCCATTGTGCTTGCAAAAAGTATTGTTACCGATTCGGCAGTACGTCGACTTTTGTTTGAGGCAGGCGACGACATTGATGATTTAATGAAGTTGTGCGATGCTGACATTACTTCCAAGAATCCGGTTAAAGTAAATCGTTACCGAGCTAATTATGAATTGGTGCGTCAAAAATTAAAAGAAGTAGAAGAGAAAGATCATTTGCGAAATTGGCAACCTCCCATTAGTGGGGAAGACATTATGAAAGCCTTTAATATATTGCCTTCCAAAGAAATTGGTATCATTAAAAATGCAATAAGAGAAGCGATATTGGACGGTGTAATTCGCAATGATGCAGTTGAGGCAAAAGCATTTATGTTTGAAAAAGGAAAGGAAATTGGATTAATAGCAGTAACAAATTGTTAACACAGATACTCAGCAATATAGGAATTTAATTGCATAAATAGCATTGATTTTAAAGCATTAATATTTGAGATTGCAGAATTAATATTCTAATTTCACGCTATAGAAATTGCGAAATTCACTTACACTTTTTAAGAGATAAGATCATGACCGTTTACAGATTCAGGGTTTCGTTCGAAGACCACAACGATATCTATCGTGATATTGAAATCCTTTCCAATCAAAGTTTTGAAGAATTACATGAAGCCATTCAACAAGCAATTGGTTTTGATGCAAGTAAAAATGCAACTTTTTTTCAAAGCAATGATTACTGGCGAAGAGAAAAAGAAGTTCCACTTCAGATAACTGTTGAAAATGCCGATAAGAAAGGGAAATCAAAAACTAAAAAAACGTATCTCTGCGATTATATTGATGATCCACATCAAAAATTAATTTACTATTTCGATTTTGATAAAATAGAAAATGCGGTGTGGACATTTACCGTTGAGCTCATTAAACTCAGCCCCGAAGATCACGCTTCATTTTATCCACGTACTGTAAAAACGCAGGGTGTAGCCATTCGCCAATACAAAGTACAAAAGTTCACACCTTCAGCTGATGATGACGAAGATGAGCGCCCAAAAACAAAATCAAAAAGAGCTGTGGTTGAAAAAATATTTGACGACGATGCTTTTTCGGATGCTTCTTTGGTAAAGGATGATGAGGATCTTGCGGACGGTTTTGGTGAAGAAGGCGAAGAAATTGCCATTGAAGAGGAGGACGATGCAGTATTGGACGATGGAGAAAAAACAGAGGGAGAAGATGAAGATGATATGCTCGAAGATAGTCCCGAAGATGAGTTTGAGCAACTCGATGAAAATATGGAAGAATAAAATCTTCCATTATGCAAGCAACTTTACTTGTAATTTGTGGCCCTACTGCAGTTGGTAAAACAGCCTTGTCTATTGCTCTTGCTAAACAGTTTACTACCGAAATTATTTCTGCCGATTCGCGCCAAGTTTATCGCGAAATGCAAATTGGCACAGCCCGCCCTTTCGATGCTGAATTAGAATCAGTTCCACATCATCTATTGGGACATATATCCATTCACCAAAAGTATACGGTAGCTGATTTTGCGATAGAAGCCAATGAGCTAATTAGTAAAATACATGCAAAGAATCCGCTCGCAATTCTTGTCGGTGGAAGTGGTCTCTATTTGGATGCCGTGTGTAATGGCTTAGATGATTTGCCTAATTCTGATGCATCTATTAAAGCTAACTTATTAAAAACGCTCGAATCAGAAGGGATCGAGAAGCTGCAAAAGCAGCTATTGGAACTTGATCCAGTATATTTTCATAGCATGGATATTAATAATCCGCATCGACTAATTCGAGCAATTGAAGTATGTTTAATTAGCGGAAAAAAATTCTCTGATTTACGCCTCGGTAAAAAAATGGAGCACCCTTTTCGAATCGTAAAAATTGGCTTGCAAATGGAAAGGAAAAAGTTATACGAAAAAATAAATTTGCGCGTGGAACACATGTTTGAGCAAGGCCTTCTGGAGGAAGTTAAAGGACTTCTTCCCTACAAAAATCTAAAGGCGTTGAAAACAGTTGGTTATTCTGAATTGTTCGACTTTTTAGATGCCAAAATTTCAATTGAGCAAGCCTTATTGCTGATTCAACAAAACACACGAAGGTACGCAAAGCGGCAAATGACTTGGTTTAGGCGGGATCAAGAAATTAATTGGTTTGAAGTTTTAGAAAATAATGCCGAATTAATTAATAAAGTAAAAGCATTATTGTAATTTAATTTTAACCTGTTCCACGCTGTAAATATCTCTTACTTCTTTATCCTGAACATAGGCAATCAACACATATTTGCTATTTAATTTTGGCAACTTATAATTCAATACTACCTTGTTTGTGTCTTTGGGAATTGCGATTGTTTCCATATATCGAACTGCGCTGTAATGAATTACTTTTTTTCCTTTGTTTTCACCGGATTTAACTGTAGCTGCCGGCAAGTCCTTTTCAACCAACACCAATTGCAATTGACAATTTGGTGGCAAATTTACAAGATTGCACATTACCGAAATTTTTGCACTATCTATTTTTTGCGCTTTTAATTCAGCAATATAATTTGGTTTGTTATGTAAAAAAGCATCTTCAACAGAACGTTTAATTAAACCTTCGTCGGAACCGGTAAATTCTGTGGTCCCATTCACAATAAGTTGGGGGGTGTATGATTTTTGAACGGGCAAATAGGAATTGTAAAAATCTTGATGCGCTTCAAATTTTTTGCTGGCATATTCATCTTTCCAACCCAAATTATCCCAATAAGCAACATGATAATTTAAATAGTAAATTTCGGCACCATCCTTTTCTGTGTTCTTTTCCATTTTACTTAATAATTCATCCGCGTCGGTACAAGAGGCACAACCTTCGGCAGTAAATAGCTCAAGTACCACAAAAGTTTTTTCCTTTTTTTTTGCAGTGTTAACCTGAGCTGTTAGGCTTGAAAAAAAACATACTGATAGAAGTGCAATAAGTGCATTTTTAAGATTCATAGTTGGTGAAATGTTAAGTTTTGTGATAATGATATTGAAGTGAGTGTGCGTACAAAAATAGAAGATACCTTTGTTGTTCCAGCTATTTTTAAATTAATTTTGCAAAATTTAGTATCTGTATGAAAAAATTACTTGTTGTTTGCCTATTGATGGCAGCTCCCTTTTTTAAATTAAGTGCGCAAGTGGATTCGCTTGTGGAGTATAAATTTGACCCTAGCTTACTACTCTCATTTCCGGTAACGCATACCAAACAATCAGGCGACTTCAGGCTTATTTTGGAAGGCAGACACAATGGAATTATTTACAATCTTTTTGTTACCGATGAATACAATTATACTCAAATAAAAAATTACATAGAACTAGACAGTTTGTATGAATTAATTCTTTTTAATACCAAACAAATTTATGTTGGCGATAACGTTGAATCAAACAGCTACACTTATAATTTCGGTGAATTGAGAGGTAAGTACCTGCTAATAGAGTCGGGTAAACCTGAGAATCCTTACATTGCTGAGTATTATTTGGTTGGTGTTAAAGGAAGGCTTTACTTGATGTCGGTTACCTATTTGAAGAATTATTCGGCAAAACAAATCGAGCAAGCAAAAAACTTTGTGAATACTATTCGGTTTGATCCACAACTTACTCGCGATAATCAATTAAACCGATTGTAAATGCCATTAAAACAACTTTTGCACCCCATTTTCGATTTTGTTTTCATGGTCGAGTAACCACTTTTTTCGCCATAATCCGCCTGCATACCCAACAAGTTTACCCGATTCACCAATTACACGGTGACAAGGAATTACAATTGCCAAGTTGTTTTTTCCATTAGCGTTTCCAACTGCTCTAATGCTTTTGGGATCACCTAATTGAGCTGCAATTTTTAAGTAGCTGCGTGTTTGTCCAAAGGGAATTTTTTGTAAGTGCATCCAAACAGTTTGTTGAAAATCGGTACCCACCTGCTGAATAGGAAAAGTAAACTCCTTTCGCTTTGCCGAAAAATATTCCTTAAGTTGAAGTGCTGCTTCTTTTGCAATAGGTGGAAGCCCTTTGGAAGAATTAACTTTTTCATCACTAAACGTGATCACGCTAATGAATTCATTATTTCCTTTTAAAATTAAGAAACCTAAAGGTGTTGCGATGCAATTGGTGAATTCCAAATTAGCGTGGTTTGTGTTACAAGATTAGTACTTTGAAAATAAATTGCAAAATAGCCTTATCATTTATTAGCGGCACAATTAGGGGTAACCTGCTACCTATTAGTTGTGTATGAAAAAAAAGCGTAAATTCGTAGCTTATTATTTAGCCTAAAGCCTATGATTACTGAACAATTTGAAACTGAAGTTGAAGAGATTACCGAACACGTCGTTAGGGCTGATAACAAAAGAGCACTTGTTATTCATAACGATGATTTTAATACTTTCGACCATGTAATAAATACCCTGATAGATGTGTGCAAACATAACCCAATTCAGGCTCAGCAATGCACACTTATTATTCATTATAACGGCAAATGTGAAGTTAAACTTGGAGCTTTGCAGGAATTAATGCCTTTGCGTTTCGCAATTCAAAACCGCGGTATAAACGTTACCATCGAGTAATTACATATTAAATTTACTAGAATGAAAAAAATGCTTGCAGTACTCTGTATTGCCTTTACTTTACAAAGTTGTTTTAAAGTGCCTATTTCGGGCCGCCGTCAAATGAACTTGCTTCCTGAGAGTACCATGATAGGAATGAGCATTACCAGCTACAAGGAATTCTTAACCAAAAATCCATCCGTCGCAGTTGGCGATGCGCAAGCACAAATGGTTAAAAATGTGGGTGCAAAAATTCAGTCTGCCGTTAACCGTTATTTGGGTCAGAAAAAAATGAGCGATCGCGTAAAAGGATATAAATGGGAATTTAATTTGGTTAATGATAATACCGTAAATGCTTGGTGTATGCCCGGAGGGAAGGTAGTAGTGTATTCAGGTTTATTGCCGGTTACACAAGATGAAGCAGGCTTAGCGGTGGTGATGGGACATGAAATTGCACATGCAATTGCGCGCCATGGAAACGAACGGATGAGTCAGGGTTTACTGGTGCAATTAGGTGGACTAGGATTACAAGTAGCCATGTCGCAAAAACCACAGGAAACGCAAAATATATTTTTGCAATCATATGGTGTTGCTTCTACACTCGGAACCTTAAAGTATTCCCGGGTGCATGAATCGGAAGCCGATAAAATGGGACTTGTTTTTATGGCAATGGCCGGATATGATCCTTCGGTTGCAATCTCATTTTGGGAGCGCATGGCGAAGCAAGGTGGTGCTAAAACGCTTGAAATTCTAAGTACACATCCAAGTGACGAAACGCGCATTAAAGACATAAAAGCTTATTTGCCCGAAGCTCAAAAATATTATAAAAAGAGCTAAGCATCCATATTATAGAAATTTGTAAATTCGTTAGACTTAAGCATAATTCATGCGCTAAGCAGTAAGGATGAATTTAACTAATAAAGTAAAATACTTCTTTTTTCTTTTTCCTTTATTTATTTCATCCGTTTTTGCACAAAGCCAACTTCAATACCTTTCTTCCACAACCGGTGCTGCCTGCTATGCGGTAGCCTATTACAATAATTTTGTTTTTGCCGGAGCTGGCAACACTTTGCAGGTGTACGATGTAAGCAATAGTCAAGCACCTTACGCTAAGGTTTATGAACATCGATTTACCAGCAATATTGCCTGTTTGAAAGTTAAGGGAACAAAATTATTTGTGGCGGCAAATCATGCAGGTTTAAGTATGTGGGATATTTCAAATCCTACACAGCCGGGTTTTTTAGATGCATTTGAACCCGACAGCATAAATGAAGCAGCTTACGATATTGCCTTTAAGGCAGATAGTGTTTTTGTTTCTTTAAAAAGTAAAATGGCACTCTTGCTAAACAATGGCACAAGTTTATCTTTATTGAATCGTTTTGCATATCAGAGCAATGGCATTGTTGCAAGAGGCTGTGATGTGAAGGGGAATTTGTTAGCCTATACCAGCGCCTATGGACCAAATGCACAAACAGGCGTGCATTTACTTGATGCTAATACACTCACACAACTCTCTTTTTTTACACAAAACTTTTGTGATCCCGAAGATGTGATTTTTGGAGCCAATATCCCCTTGCTACATGTTTTAGGGGGTACTGAATCCTGGGCAAATGCTAATCCAAACGGTTTGTTTTATTCACTTGATATAACAACGCCGACGCTGCCAACATTAAATTATATGGATACCTTAAAGGGAATTACCTATCTCGCGGTAGCGCAACCACAGCGCGGGCAATTGATAAATGATACTGTTTATGTGGCTACTGTCGCCGCTTACAATACAAGTACGCCCTTTCCACTTAGTGGTAATGTATTTGTGTACGATGCTTCAAATCCAGTAACCGAGCATAAACTCACTGAAATATATGCCGGACTTTGGCATTTTGATTTAGCAATCCATCAACATAAAATGTATGTGGCTTCAGAATGGTATGGACTCAAAACGCTTGATATTTCTGATATTTATAATGAAATTGATTTAGGAAATACACTCACAGGTGGTTGGAATACATCCGCAGATATTTACAAAAACAAGTTAGTCGTTGCCAATGAAGGCTATGGCTTTAAACTGTATGACATAACAGATAAATATCAGCCGCAGCTACTCGATACCAGCAATGAACAAGGCTTTTGTTATGGGGTGAGTTTTTCGAGTAATGGAAATTACATCTACGGCTATTTTTATACCGGAAAAGATTTTAGAGTGTATGATGCGAATAGTTTAGCGCTTTTGTCCTCTATTGATGTTAATGCCACTCCGGCTACAACCGATTGGCTAGATGCACAAGTGTGGCAAAATAAAGCTATCAATATTGAAGCTCCTTCGCTCAGCCAACGTAAGATTTTTATTGCCGATATTTCTAATCCACTGCAAGCTGTAATCGATACGCAATTTGTTGCTCCGCAGGTCAACGATATTTTAGTTACGCCGGCAGGAAAACTTATTTTGGCGAATAATGGATCCATTCAAGTATATGATTTGCAAAGCAGAAATATGATTGTGAATGTTCCGCTTGCCTTTCAAAATGTTACCAGTATTGCTTTTTATAACGATACCTTGTATGCGAATGTAAATGGCTTATTTGCAGGTTTGCGGCGCTATCTCTACACAGGTTCATCCCAACTCACTTTGATTAGTTCTATTACACTTCCAATTCCGAATCCTAAATTCATGGCTGCGGATGCTTTTGGTTTATACCTCGATTATCAGCAGGAAGGTTTATTTGCATTTTCAAAAAATAGCCTCACTCAAATTGGCTATTTTAGACATTCTCAGGAGTTTTATCGCCCGGACCAATGGGGCCAAAAAATGCTTATGTGCAAAGATAGTTTGTTGATTTTGTCGGAGTATTTTGGACAAACTTCGCTCTTGACCAATTGTGATACTTATTTCACACATGCAACAGCTTTTGTCGCAGATTCAAAAGCTATACAGGTGTATCCAAATCCGGCGACAGATAAAATAAATTTACGATTTACTTTGAGCGAAAATTCTGCTGTAAGGTTAGATTTGTATACACTACAAGGTACTATAGCAAAGCGGCTACTTTCCACAATTCAGCCTAAAGGTGAAGCGTTTTTCAGTATTGATATAGATGATTTAGCCGAGGGACAGTATATTATTAAACTGAATACTACACAGGGTACAATTCAGCAAAAGATGCTTAAAATTGCATGTAAATAAAACAATTTATGAATCCAATTAAAAATCTCATTTTAATTTTTATGCTGCTTTCACAAACAATAACTGCACAAAATGAAAACGTTCCCTATCTGCAGCAAATTGAGCAATGGCATGCTAAACGTGTGGCTAACTTAAAAAGTGAAAGCGGTTGGCTTACTGTTGCAGGCTTATATTGGTTGAAAGAAGGGGAGAATTCTGTTGGCAGTGCAAAATATAATCAAGTAGTTTTTCCAAAAGGGAAAGCCGCTGAAAAAATAGGTGTTTTTACTTTAAACCATGGCGAAGTTAAATTAAGTGTTGTGCAGGGTGTGTCTGTGATGCAAAAGGATTCACTTTTTACTTCCGGAATTATTTTCAATGATAAAATTGGTGAACAGGAAGTGATTTTGTCACATAAGAATTTACGTTTCTTTATAATTAAGCGTGGAGATAAATATGGTATTCGTTTAAAAGATATTGAGAGTGATGCCAGAAAATCTTTTACGCATATTGACCGATTCCCGGTAGCTGAAACGTGGCGTGTGGTGGCAAGTTACGAAGCCCCCAAAGAAGTAAAAACAATACCAATTCACGATGTAATAGGTTTAACTACCGAAACACCCTATGGCGGTACACTTCACTTTGAATTGAATGGTAAAAAGTATCAGTTGGATGCAACTTTGGAGGAGGATGATTTATTTATTGTGTTTGCCGATGAAACCTCCGGAGTAACAACCTATGGAGGTGGTAGGTTTTTATATGCAAAGGTGCCAAAGCAAGGAACGGAGGTAATTCTCGATTTTAATAAAGCATATAATCCACCTTGTGCTTTTACTGATTTTGCTACTTGCCCATTACCTCCCGATCAAAATAAATTAGCACTTGAAATTACCGCCGGCGAAAAGGCTTATAATCGGCATTAAGAGTATTTTGTCTCCTGCAAGTTTCAATGCGCTATTTTAGATTTAAAAAGTATTGCGTCCAAGCTATATTTACCGGCACCTGCAATAAACACAGCACTATACGCCACTAAAAACAAAAATGCATGCTCACCATCACCTGTAATTTCGCCATGATGCGCTACAAAAACGGCAACTAGCATGGCAATAATTAATGGGATTAACGCGATACGTGTGAATAACCCAAGGCAAACAAAAAGGGCACAAAAAAATTCAGCTCCAATAGTCAAGCTTAAGGAAACACTGCTTCCTAGACCCATAAAATCCATAAATGTTTCTTGCTTTGTTGTAAAATTTAGCAATTTTTTATATCCATGCGGTAGCATGAGTCCTGCACCAACAATCCGAAGCAACAGCAGCGCTATGTTGGTATTGAGGTTTAAAATTTGAGTTGAAAAGAGTTTTCGAAGCATCTGTAAAAGTGTTTATAAAAAGGATTATTCTTTTGCTATTTTTTTATACGAAACAGTTAGTCCTTTAATGAGCGATGAACTAAATCCTTGATGTTCCATTTCATTCAATCCGGCAATGGTGCATCCTTTAGGAGTAGTTACTTTATCAATTTCTTGCTCGGGATGATGGCCGGTTTGAATCAACAATTCTGCCGCACCTTTTACTGTTTGAGCGGCAATTAGACTTGCAGTAGCTGCATCAAATCCGATTTCAATTCCACCCTGAATATTTGCGCGGATGTAGCGTAAGGCATATGCTATGCCGCAGGCGCCAAGCACTGTTGCTGCATCCATTAAATTTTCATTTATAAAAACCACTCTTCCCAATTGTTCAAATAGTCCGCTTATTTCTTCTTGTTCTTGGTTAGTAGCTTTTCCAATACTTAGGCAAGTAATGCTTTGTCTTATGGCGATGGCAGTATTGGGCATAGCACGCAGCACCGATAAGTTGGCGGGTATTTGCTTTGTAATTTGTTCAATGCTATAACCCGAAACAACTGAACAAAGTATATGCTTTTTGGGATTCAAAGATTTTTTTATGGAAGCAAGTAAATCATCGGCCTGATAAGGTTTTACGGCAAGAATAATAATATCAGCAGCCTTTACAGCCGCTTCATTGTTGCTACTGATTATAATCCCTTTGCTTTTTAATGTTCCCAACGCGGCACTGTTTCGTCGGGTAACATGTATGTTTGGGGCTTTGGTGTAGCCACTTTCCAAGAGACCCTCCGCAATAGAAGCGCCCAGATTTCCACCACCCAAAATGGCAATTTTTTTTGTATTCATATATATGGAATGAAACAGCTAAGGTATGAAAATCAGGATTGGTAGCACTTAACAAAATTGGTAAATCAGCAGTTGCAAAAAACTTTAGGTGCCAATAAATACCCAATTTCCCTACATTTGCAAAATGAATTATTTATCGGTTGAAAATCTCACCAAAACCTACGGCGAAAAAACACTTTTCAAAAACATTAGCTTTGGAATTGAGCAAGGACAAAAGGTTGCACTCATTGCTAAAAACGGTTCCGGCAAAAGTACCTTACTAAAAATTATTTGCGGAAAAGATATCGCAGATAGCGGTAATGTGGTAAACCGCAACGGTATCTCCATCGCTTATTTAGACCAGAACCCCGACTTTGACGAAAACAGTAACGTAATCGAAAATATATTTCGTGCAGATAATCCCGTATTGAAAATCATTAAGGAATATGAGTTTTGCTTAGAAGAAGTGAACCTCAACCACAGTGATGAAAATCTGGAGAAACTGCAAGATATTACTGCAAAAATGGACGATGCTGCCGCCTGGGATTACGATGTAAAAGTAAAGCAAATTTTATCTCAACTAAAAGTAACCAACCTGCATCAACCTATTGCTGAAACGTCGGGTGGACAGCGGAAGCGTGTTGCCCTAAGCCGTGTGTTAATTGAAGCTCCCGATTTATTAATAATGGATGAGCCTACCAATCACTTGGATTTAGAAATGGTGGAATGGCTCGAAGAATACCTGTCGCGGCAGGATATGGCCTTATTAATGGTTACCCACGATCGTTATTTTTTAGATAATGTGTGTGATGAGATTCTAGAACTGGATAACGGAGATTTGTTTCGTTACCGTGGAAACTATTCTTATTTTCTTGAAAAAAAGGCAGAGCGAGAGTACAACGAGCAAAGTGAAACCGATAAAGCACGCAACCTTATGCGTACAGAGTTGGAATGGATTCGCAGGATGCCCAAAGCGAGGGGTACCAAATCAAAAGCACGTATTGATGCATTTTACGATTTAAAAGACAAGGCTACCGGAAAGCCTAAGCAGCAAGCTTTGCAGCTAAATGTTAAGATGAACCGCATAGGAGGGAAGGTAATTGAATTGAAAAAACTGTATAAAAGTTTTGGCGATTTAAAAGTGGTAAAAGCTTTTGATTATACCTTCAAAACCGGTGAACGTATTGGTATTGTTGGAAAAAACGGAGTAGGTAAATCAACGTTTTTGAACATGCTAATGGGTTTAGAACAAGCGGATTCAGGAAAAATTAATGTGGGCGAAACGGTTGTGTTTGGCTATTATTCCCAGCAAGGAATGATACTGAATGAAGATAAAAGGGTGATTGAGGTTGTGAAAGAGATTGCCGATGTAATACCCATGGGAGATGGTAGCAAAATTACCGCTTCGCAGTTTCTTCAACTCTTTCAATTTCCGCCAGATTCGCAGTATACTTATGTAAGCAAACTTAGCGGCGGTGAAAAACGCAGGTTGTATTTGCTTACCGTATTAATGAAAAATCCTAATTTTTTAATTCTGGATGAGCCTACCAATGACTTGGATTTATTGACCTTAAATACTTTGGAAGATTTTCTGGTTAATTTTAAAGGATGCCTTATAATCGTTTCCCACGATAGGTATTTTATGGATAAGTTGGTGGACAGTTTATTTGTGTTTGAAGGCGATGGAGTGATATCCGGATTTACCGGTAATTATGCGGATTTCAGAGACAAGCAGGATGAAAAAGAAAGAATAGAAAAATTAGCGCTTAAGAAAGGTGTCCTCCCAAAGGCAACCGAAACAATAGAAACCTTTGAAAGTAATGTTGAGCCAATCAAAAAAGCAAAGCTCAGCTTTAAAGATAAATTTGAATACGATTCCCTCGAAAAGGAAATTGCTGCACTAGAACTTGAAAAGGCCGAACTAACGAACAAAATGAATGAAAGTAGTATAAATCACGTGGATTTACAGACTGCTTCTGAGCGCTATGGTATTGTGATTCAGCTCATAGACGAAAAATCCTTGCGTTGGCTCGAATTAAGTGAACTTGTTTAATATCTTTTTAGGAACTGAATTTTTCAATCAAAAAAATGCTTTAATTTCGCAGAAGCAATTAATATTAACTTAAACAAACACAAGGTGGATTTATTTGAAAAGATAAGAGCAAATCGCGGTCCTATCGGGCAGCATGCTAAAGAGTCTCATGGTTATTTTACCTTTCCAAAACTGGAAGGAGAAATTGGACCACACATGATTTTTAGAGGTAAAAAGAGACTAAACTGGAGTTTAAATAACTACCTCGGATTGGCGAATCATCCGGAGGTACGCAAGGCGGATGCGGATGCGGCTGCTCAATACGGATTTGCATTGCCAATGGGCGCGCGGATGATGAGCGGAAATTCAAATCAGCACGAGCAATTGGAAGCAGAGTTGTCGGCCTTCGTGCAAAAAGAAGATACAATTTTATGTAATTTCGGCTATCAAGCCATGGTATCTGCAATCGATTGCTTAGTAGATCGTCACGATGTGATTGTTTACGATGCTGAAAGTCATGCTTGTATTTTAGATGGCGTTCGCCTGCACATGGGCAAGCGCTATGTATATGCGCATAACGATATTGAAAGTTGCGAAAAGCAATTACAACGGGCAACTAAATTGGTTGAAAATACCGGGGGTGCAATTTTAGTTATTACAGAAGGTGTTTTCGGAATGAGCGGAAATCAAGGTAAACTAAAAGAAATTGTTGCCCTAAAGAAAAAATACAAATTTCGCTTATTTGTAGATGATGCACATGGCATTGGTACAATGGGTGCAACCGGCGGTGGAACAGGGCAGGAACAAGGTTGTCAGGATGGTATTGATATTTATTTTGGAACCTTCGCTAAGTCATTTGCATTGATTGGTGGATTTATTTCAAGCGATGAGCAAGTGGTGGAATATTTGCGCTACAACATGCGTTCTCAGATCTTTGCTAAAGCTTTACCGATGCCCCTAGTAGTGGGTGCCTTAAAGCGTATTGAGTTGATGCGTACCAAGCCCGAATTGAAAAACAAATTATGGGAAATCACGAATGCTCTTCAAAGTGGATTAAAAGCAGCCGGATTTAATATCGGAACAACCAACTCGCCGGTAACCCCTGTATACATGAATGGTTCCATACCCGAATCAACCAATTTGATTTTGGATTTACGTGAGAATTATGATATTTTTTGTTCTATGGTAGTTTACCCGGTTGTTCCAAAAGGGGTAATCATTTTGCGACTTATACCCACAGCTGTGCATACGCTTGAAGATGTAAGCTACACGATTGAATCTTTTGGTAAAATTTACCATAAGCTAACATCCGGGCAGTACATGAGCGAAAAAATTGCAGCCATATAGGATTCTAGACTTTAATTGCATCTTAAATTCTATGAATTTGCACTTAATGTAAAAAAAGTGCAAAATCTTATTTTGAAATCATGCAAATCAAATTTATGGGTACTTTTGCCTGCCTTAAAAAAATGAAAATATTGATTAATACTATGAACACACTTTCAAAAAGCAAACTAATTGCACTTGCGGTAGTTTTTATGGCGATGTATTCTTTCTCTTCCTGCAAAAGTAAAAGCAGTGATAATGGGCAAGTTTCTACCGACTTAGTGAACAATCCCGCTTCGGCAAATGGAAATGAAGAAGAAGAAAACATTCCGGTAATGTCGCTGGAAGCAGAAACACATGAGTTTGGAAAAATAACTGAAGGTGAAAAAGTATCCTATTCTTTTAAATTCAAAAATACAGGTAAATCCGATTTAATTATTTCGGATGCTAAAGGAAGCTGTGGTTGCACGGTTCCACAATGGCCTAAGAACCCAATAGCACCTGGAGGAAGTGGAGTAATTGATGTAACTTTCGACAGTCGTGGTAAATCAGGCATGCAAAATAAAACGGTTACTTTAATTACGAATGCAATACCCAATACAAAAATTCTCACGATTACCGGGGAAGTGAGTGCACAAGGTAAATAGTATTCATCTCAACAGGATAAACAGTTGTTGTTTTGTTTACCTGATTCACAACCCAACTCAATCTTAAAACTAAATTTAAAATCAAATACAAAAACAAATGCTAAATCAAATTATCCTAATGTCTCAGCCCCAAGGTGGCGGAAATCCAATTATGAGTTTTTTACCGATTATTTTAATTGTAGTAGTTTTTTATTTTTTCATGATTCGTCCACAAATGAAAAAAGCAAAAGAGCAACAAAAGTTTCGTGAAGCGATTAAAAAGGGCGATAAAATTGTTACCATTGGTGGTATTCACGGTAAGATAGTAGATGTGGCTGAAAAAACATTTATTATTGAAGTAGAAGGTGGAGTGAAATTAAGAATTGAACGAAGTGCTGTATCAATGGACAGCTCAACGCTTTTAGGAGCGCAAAACAATCAATAAGTTCTTTCTTCGCATATAATGATTGCGAAATAAATAAAAGGTATAAAAGCGCTACAAAGTTGTGTGACTTTTATACCTTTTTAAATTTCGCCCCAACAAGCATAACCGCTGCTTTATTGAAATTGTGCATAAATGAAAAATAGAATTATTGCGCTTACAAATTGGCTTAAATCAGGAAATCCAAACGGTACAAGTAATCGTTGGGTAACTTTTTCATATTGCCTAATAGTTGCGTTTGTATTTTGGCTACTCATTGTGTTTTCTAACGAATATAAGGCCCCTGTTACTTTTAATTTGCGTTACACGAATTTTCCGAAAGATAAAATGTTGGCCAATAAGTTGCCACTAAAGGTGGATGTACAGTTAGCTGCACGCGGTTTTACTTTTTTAGGATTTTATTTTAATCGTTTAAACGATACGCTTACCTTGGATGTATCTAATATTCGTAAAAATCAAAATGCTAAGGATTATTACCTTCCTGTGTACGCGCAGGCACAACAATTCGAAAGCCAATTGGGGAATCAAATTAAAATTTCGAAAATTTATTTGGATACCTTGCACTTTTATTTTGATAAAAAGGTTGTGAAAGTTGTTCCTGTGCATTTAAATTTGAACTACACTTTTGAAAAACAATTTCAATTGGGAGCTAAAGTGGATATTAAACCTTCTAAAATTGTTGTGAGTGGTCCTGCTTCGGTGATGGCTGATATTGTTGAACTTAATACCCAACAATTAAATTTCTATAACCTCAACAAATCGGTTGCTAGAGCTGCTGAAATTATAATTCCGGACGAACTAAACAGTGTGGAATTCTCGACCAAGAAAGTGGTTGTGAAAATACCTGTCGAAAAATTTACTGAAGGAACTATCGAATTGCCGGTGGAAGTGCTTAACCTACCCGAACAATTCACGATTAAAACATTTCCCGAAAAGGTTAAAATTACTTACTTGGTAGGTTTAAGTAATTATGAAAAAGTAACCGCCGACCAGTTTTCGTTGTTAGCCTATTATGATGAGAATGCAACCTCTTTAAAATTAAAACTCGTTAAATTTCCGGAGGTAGTTCGCAATACAAAAATCGAAACGGATAAAGTAGAATATATTCTTCGTAAAAGATGATTCAATTAGGGGTAACAGGTGGTATTGGCAGTGGCAAAACAACTGTGTGCAATGTGCTAGAACACTTTGGAATACCTGTTTACAACGCTGATGAAGAAGCAAAGAAATTGCTAAATACACAGCCCATTCAAAAAAAAGTAATTCAAGTTTTTGGAAATGGAATATTAGATGAATCCGGTGCGATTGACAGAAAAAAACTGGCGGCTCAGGTATTTTTAAATCAAGAAAGATTGGAAGTCTTAAATTCGATTATTCATCCTGCCTTGGCCGTTCATTACGCCAATTGGTTAAAATCAAAAAAGCACAATCCCATTGTTGCAAAAGAAGCTGCAATACTTTTTGAAAGCGGCAGTTATAAAGGGATGGATAAAATAGTTAGTGTTTATGCCCCACAGGAACTGCGAATTAAACGAGCTATGCAACGCACAAATACAAGCCGTTCAGAAATTATGAGTCGAATTAAAAAACAACTCCCGGAGAAAGAAAAAATGAAACGTTCGGATTTCGTACTCTACAACAATGAAAAAAAAATGTTATTGCCTCAACTCATTCTACTGCTAAAGCAACTTAACTATTCTTTTAGCGATTAGTTTGCGTTTATAGCACTAGATGCAGCCGGAGTAGTAACTTCCTCTTTAAGGATATTTATCCGAATGGTAACCTTCATTTGTTGTTCGCCTTTATCGTCGCCATGACAATGTCCCCCTTTTGAACCTCCTTTGTGATGCCCTTTGTTTCCTTTATTTCCGTGCTGTTTTTCTTCTACGGTAGACACTACAATTAAATCATTACCTACATAATCCTTTTCAGGAGTGTAGGTGTAAACTGCATTGCCTGAAAGGTCATCACTCAATTTGCTCACATAAGCATGTGCCGCATCTGTAGTAATTTTATAGGCATCATCCGATTCATTTACCGGTAATGTAAAAGTAGCACTTTCATTTACTTTAATAGTTTTTTCAAGGCTTTGCTCTATGATTGTTACTTCTTGTTTTTCCTTTTCACAAGAATAAAATGAAATAAGGGCAACTAGTGCAAGTGTGGTAGCTACTATGGATTTTTTCATGAGTGTTTTTTTAGTATCCTTCAAAGATATTTTTTTTTAACATTGCTTATCCTTTATTTTGATATAATTAGGTGAATGCAAGCTTATTTCGGATGAATAAAATTGTTTTCAATGAAGTGTTAATTTGTATCAGTTCATTGCTTTACAATCCTAAAACTGCTTTCAATTTTCCGTACCCACTGCGGCTTAGTGGAATTTTTGCTCCACTTTTAAGCAAGGCCAAATGATTGTTTTTTTCGAAGGGTTCAATCCTTGTTATTTGCGCCAATTGAACAATGTAGGAGCGGTGTACACGCAAAAAGTCAGTAGCATCCAACACCGTTTCAAAATGGCTCATGGTTTTCTTTTTTAAATGATGCCCTTCCTTGGTAAATATTTTTACGTAATCGTCGTAAGCCTCAATATATACTACATCTTGTACCGGAATAATTTTAATATTAGTTCCATTTTTTACAACAATCCGATTTTGTTCTTCTGCATGTTTTCCAGTTGTTTCATTAATACTTTTTACTGCATTCTCGCTTTTAGCGCCGGATGAATTTGTCAACCACTTTTGCATTGCTTTATCGAAACGCTCTTTGCTAAAGGGTTTTAGCAAATAATCAACGGCATGGGTTTCAAATGCTTTCATGGCATATTCATCAAAGGCAGTAGTGAAAATCACTGCAGGAGCCTGCTCCACCAATTCTAGCATTTCAAATCCGTTTATTTTAGGCATTTGAATATCCAAAAAAATTAAATCGGGATGATGTTGCTGAATGGCTTTTACGCCTTCGAAGCCATTGTTACACTCTTCCACAATGCTTATTTCAGCGTAGGTTTGCAAGTATTCCTTTACAATACTGCGTGCCAACGGTTCATCGTCAATGAGAACTGCTTTTATCATAAAATTTGAGGAATGGTTAGTGTACTTATAAAGGTATTGCCAGACTGCTCTGTGCGCAATAAATCCTGGCGGCCATAAATTAAATAAAGCCTCCGTTGAACCGAGCTAAGTCCAAACCCAACACCCTTTTTGGGTTTGGATGTACCGGCATCAAATGGGTTTATTATTTTAATTAACAGGTTTTTATTTTCAATACTCGCTTCAATTCTAATGGTGATATCTTCCAACGTGTCATAAAGCCCAAACTTGATGGCATTTTCAACTAACGGCTGAAGCAGGAGAGAAGGCAATGCATAATTTAAGGACTGTTCCTCACATTCCACAACAGTATTCAAACGATGACCAAATCGCACCTTTTCGATTTCGAGATATAATTTTAGATGCTGCAATTCATCTGTGAGTTTCACCAATTGTTGTTCGTCCTTGCGCAGTGTACCTCTTAAGAAATCGGAAAGTTGTTGTACCATTTTTCTTGCTTCATTGGGTTTTGATCCCGCTAAGGCACTAATAGAATTGAGGCTGTTAAATAAAAAATGCGGCTGTAATTGTTGCCTTAGTGCAGTAAGTTCAGCATCACGCACTAGTTTTTCAGCTTCTTCTTTGCGCTTCTTGTTTTCGTCTTGCTCTTTCATAAAAAACCATAACCAACTGGTTACTGTCATAAGTGCAATCATCAGCAATGAAAAAGTATAACGAATGGGAAGAGAGGATTCTAAAAAATCAAGATAGCTTTTGTTTTCAGGATAAATATGAGCTAAGAGCCATTGCAAGCAAAACATGTAAGCAAATGTAAGCGCAATGCTATAACCCAATCGCTGCAAGCGATTATCAACACCCGGGCGGTAAAATCGATACGTGTTTTCCGTGATATATCCCGCTAAGGCTAGAAGAAGGTTAGAAACAACTGCATCGGTTAATGCAATTTCCCATGACCAATGTAGGCGGTGCAAAACGATTGTTTGTACTAAAATCCAAAACAGCCACCAACCAATATAGCTGCTGACTGCTTGTTTTTTAGTAAGGGTATACGCGAACAAATTTCTTAATGTAAAAAGTACATGAATTAAACAAACAATTGGCTTTCCGTTTGAATTACCATTGCTTTATGTCTCACAAAGTTAATATAAGCATTCACTTCTTCGGTTTCGTGGGTTGAAGTATAAATTTCGGTGCCATCGCTCAACTCATTTACCAGCTGAATCTCGCTAACATCAATAAATTTCCAATTCACCAGCTTTTTATTATTGTTCACAAACATGGCTTCATCGCGTTTCCCTAATGCACGCGCTTTAAAAAACGCTTCTTCCGATGACTCTGCTTTAATCATTCGAAGTTGCTCATCAAACTGAGCGTTGTTTTTGCCGTTTTCAATATCAATATTAAAAACCAATTTTGTTACATACCAATTCATGTTTTTTGCTATTAAGGGGTGTTGGTTACAAGCTTTAAGTACATTCATTTTTGTGCAGTTTACGAACAGCTAGGTTTCAATGCAAACGGTTTTACTTTAGTTTATTTGTTTTAAAAACTCTGAATATCAATCCCGCCAAACACAACACTGCCTCTTAACACTAGTACTTTTGATTCAGAATAGCTCATGTCCTTTTGAATCATTCGTTTATCCTCTACACTTCCTAAAACTGCTGTTATTTCAGATTTTATTTCCCAATGCGCAGGAACAATTAATTTTGTGCCTGCAAATACGTTGTTTATTTCCAATTCCACTCTACCATTAATATCAGCTTGGCTCAGGTTTACTTCGGCACCACCGAAGACCACGTTTATTTCGCCCCCCTTAAAATCTTTGGTAATGATATTTTTTTCCATGCCGGCAAAAACGGCGTTTAATTCAAGATAGTTGTCGGAGTTTTTTTTTTCTTGCCACTGTGCCCATTGCTCGTTTTTTTGTTGCCAGTTTTGATGACGTTCCCAACGGCGGTAGCGGTGATTTCCACAGCTTTTTCGGCGAGGTTTAAATATAACCATCAAACCAATAAAGATTAAAGCTATTGGCCATATATAATGAGATATGCCTAACTCCGGAAAATTATCTCTTAATAAAAATGCAGTACCAATAAAGATGGGGATTAACCAACCTGCATTTCTAAAAGAATGTTTAATTCCAACATAAATACCAATTACTATAAGCAACACTTTCCAGCTAAAAATCCAATGTGGAATATAAGCGCCCATTTCGCGTGCTAAAAAAAGACTTCCAATTCCCATAATTATTAATCCCGCTAGCACTTTACCTCTCCGGTGACTTTTTTCCCAATTTCTCATGTTATCCTCCTGATTCGTATTTTGATTAGTTGGATTTGTGTTTTCTGTATCTACTCGTTCCATTTTTTATTGTTTTTATTTTTTTTGATGCGACAAAACTATTTCAAGATGCAGGGCTTCACAACAGTCAATAGGCAAGCTTTGACGAAAAGTAGGTGAATGGTAAATTGGAGTAGGTGAACTGCAATCCGTTTATTTGGGGTATCGGATTTTGCAGTTTAATTAAGCAATTTTATTGTAATTTTTTAATTCAAATTAAATTTCTACACCTAAGAAAACACCCTATCAAATGTTTAATGTGTGCGCTAATACCATGATGTAATCATTACTATGCGTTTTCAAATAATAGATATTTATTTGGGAAATTGAACGATTTTGTTTTTACATTTTTTTGGCTTTTAAGAGCCATTCGCCGCTTTGCTAATCCACTTGTTTGATTAATTTTGTCAACCTTATCAAAATGGCATTGAATACCCTTTGAAAAAAATACTATTACTTGGATTTTTATTTAGTGCATTCTCGTGCAATTACTTTAAACCTAAACAAAAGGAAAAGGCCATCGCACGCGTGTTTGATAAATTTTTAGATGCTTCCGATATCGAAAAAATTGTGCCTCAAAATGTGAAAGGTAAGGATAGCATTGCCATGGTTAAAAATTACATTGACAATTGGGTACGTCAAAATTTATTACTTCAAAAGGCAGAGCAAAATCTGAATGCTGAAGTGCTAAATGCCTCTATTGAAAAGCAATTGCAAGATTATCGTACTTCATTAATAACCTTTGCTTATGAAAAGGAGTTGATTCGTCAAAAGTTAGATACCGGAGTGAGTGAATCAGAAATCGAAGCCTATTACAGTAAAAATCCGCAAAATTTTCAATTAAAAAACAATATTATAAAGGTATTGTATGTTAAAGTAAAAAAGAATGCGCCCAAATTGAATAAAGTACGCGAATGGTGCAAAAGCGAGAAACCACAGGATAAGAAGCTGTTAGAAGATTATTGCTACCAGTTTGCTGAGAATTTCTATCTTGACGACACTTCTTGGTTTTTGTTTGATGATTTATTAAAGGAAATTCCCATTGAAGCATACGATAAAGAACAGTTTTTGCAAAATAACCGATGGGTAGAAGTGAACGATACATCGAGTTTATATTTTGTAAATATTAAAGGATTTAAGATAAAAGACAGTACTTCGCCATTGAGTTTTGAAAAGCAAAACATTCATAACATAATCCTCAATAAACGTAAGCTTCAGCTCATTAACCAAATGAAGGAAGATGTGTATAATACAGAACTAAAAAATAAAAATTTTGAGATTTATTAAAGTAAAGCGCATGAAGAAAAGTTTTGCAGCAGTCGTTGGATTAATTTTAATTGCAAGTAATGTATTCGGACAAGGTAAAACGGTTGTTGACAAGATTGTTGCAGTAGTAGGATCTAATTTGATTTTAAAGTCAGACGTGGATAATGAGTATCAGCAATATGTAACGCAAGGCTATGCTGCAGACGATGATACCCGTTGCAGTGTAATTGAGGAATTGTTATTTCAAAAACTATTGATTAATCAAGCGGTTCTTGATAGTGTGGAAATAACTGAAGCGCAAGTGGAAGGAGAGTTGGAGCAACGCATCAACTATTTTATCAAACAAATTGGATCTGAGCAAAAGCTTGAAGAGTATTACGGAAAGAGCATCTCACAAATAAAAGAAGATTTTAGAGGGGATATTAAAAAACTCTTGTTGGCTAAAAGCATGCAAGCTAAAATTACCAGCGATATAAAGGTAACACCTGCTGATGTTAGAGCCTATTTTAATTCCATACCTCCGGATAGTTTACCCTTATTAAATTCAGAAGTGGAAGTAGGGCAAATCACCAAAAAACCACCTATAAATGAAGCCGAAAAGCAACGGGTAAAGGAAAAACTAAACGAAATGCGTGAGCGTATTGTAAAGGGAGAAGACTTTTCAACCTTAGCCGTGTTGTATTCCGAAGATCCAGGTTCCGCTCGAAATGGGGGTGAACTTGGCTTGCTTAATCGCAATGAGTTGGTTCCTGAATTTGCTGCCGAAGCATTTACACTCAAAGGAAAAGAAGTGTCTAAAATTGTAGAATCACAATTTGGATATCACATTATTCAACTCATTGACCGTAAAGGTGAATTGATTAATGTACGCCACATTTTGTTGGTTCCAAAAACATCCGGAGCCGATTTATTAAAAGCTCAGATTTTTTGTGACAGTGTACATCAGTTAATTTTAAAGGATTCCCTGAACTTTGCAGATGCTGCTTTTAAATTTAGCGATGATTCTGAAAGTAAGAATAATGGTGGTATTATTCCTAATCCACAAACAGGCTCATCTAAATTTGAAACGGCTGAATTGGATCCAACTACTTTTTTCACCATCGATAAACTTAAAGTGGGTGAAATTTCAGAGCCGGTAATTATGCAAACGCCCGATGGTAAAAAGGCATATCGCTTGTTGTACTTAAAAAGCAGGAGCGAACCACATCGTGCAAATATGAAAGACGATTACCAACGCGTGCAAAATATTGCATTAACTTTAAAGCAAAACAAAGTAATCGACACTTGGATCAAGAATAAATTAAAAACCACATTTGTGAAAATTGATGAGGAATACAAATCTTGTAATTTTAAACATGATTGGTTTACAGTTAATAAAGCAGAATAATTCGTAGAGAAAATAAATTATGCAATTCAAATCAGAAGTAGAAGCAGTAGATTTTTTTGTTGGAAAATACAAAGAGTTGAACAGCGAAATAGGAAAAGTAATTATCGGACAAAACGAAGTAATAAGAGATGTACTAATCTCTATTTTTAGCCGTGGACATTGCTTGTTAGTTGGGGTACCCGGATTGGCTAAAACTTTATTGGTAAACACTATTGCCGAGGCATTGGGCTTGCAGTTTAGCCGCATTCAGTTTACACCGGATTTAATGCCTTCGGATATTATTGGCTCAGAAATTTTAGACGAGAGTCGTAATTTTAGATTTATAAAAGGACCTTTATTTGCCAATATTATATTAGCTGATGAGATAAATCGTACTCCTCCTAAAACACAATCCTCGTTGCTGGAGGCAATGCAAGAACGGGCTGTTACTGCAGCCGGAAAGCGCTATGAATTGGGAAATCCATTCTTTGTTTTAGCAACCCAAAACCCAATTGAACAAGAAGGTACCTATCCTTTGCCGGAAGCACAATTAGACCGATTTATGTTTAATGTGTGGCTCGATTATCCGAGTTATACAGAGGAGTTGCAAGTTGTAAAAAACACCACCTCCGACAGAAATGTCACCTTAAATAAGGTAATGGACGACAAGCAAATAATATTCTTTCAAGACTTGGTGCGCAGAATCCCTGTGCCTGAAAATGTGATGGAGTATGCTGTAAAGCTTGCCATTAAAACGCGCCCCAATTCAGAGCTTGCTTCAGCAACGGTAAACAATTATCTCACCTGGGGAGCAGGGCCTAGGGCTTCTCAATTTCTTATTGTAGGTGCCAAATGTCATGCGATGATTCAAGGTAAATATTCGCCCGATATTGAAGATGTTCGTGCAGTAAGCACTGCTATATTGCGCCATCGAATTGTGCGCAATTATAAAGCTGATGCAGATGGTATTACCACCGATGCAATAATTCAAGAATTGCTGAAATAAAATTTAGTGTATTCATTTTTCTATCTTACGGTGCTTTACTGCGCTGTTTTTAAAATGCATTTTATTTTTTTAGTGTGAAGGTTGTATTGTTGCTTTTTTGTACCTTAGACTGACATTTTGAACTTGGCATAGCCCTTGCCATATGACTAGTTCCCCTGTTTAAATTGCTTGACATACGCATTGGTTTGGGAAGGAGGGGTTTTACTAATTTTATTTTCTGACATTCTGACTTATACCTTATGAACGATAATTTCGAATTTAAAAATATTCAATTGAACAACCTTATTGACGATGAAAGTGACAATGATTTTATTCCACTTTTAACTTCAGAAGATGAGGAACAAATGAATTCGGAGCAAACTCCGGAAGTTTTATCCATACTGCCTTTGCGCAATACTGTTTTATTTCCGGGTGTAGTGATTCCAATTACAGTAGGCCGTGATAAATCAATTAAATTGATTAAGGATGCTTACAAAGGCGACAAAACAATTGGTGTAGTTTCGCAAAAGGACGATAAGATTGAGGATCCCAGCTTTGATGAGCTGAATAAAATTGGAACAGTTGCATTTATTATTCGAATGTTACGCATGCCTGATGGCAACACTACAGTTATTATTCAAGGAAAGAAACGTTTTCAATTAAATGAAATTACGCAAACCGACCCTTACTTAAAAGCTTCGGTTACACCCTTTGTAGAGCATAAACCCAAAAAGGGAGATAAGGAATTTGATGCCTTATATAGTTCCTTAAAGGATTTGGCTTTACAAATTATTAAACAATCGCCGCAAATTCCTTCCGAAGCAGCTTTTGCTATCAAGAACATTGAAAGTCCATCTTTCTTAATCAATTTTATTTCGAGCAACATGAATGCTACCGTTGCCGATAAGCAAAAGATAATGGAGGTTTCGGATTTAACCGAACGTGCAACTTTAGTGCTTGGTTTTTTAACTAAGGAACTGCAAATGTTAGAACTTAAAAATCAAATTCAATCCAAAGTAAAAACTGATTTAGACAAGCAACAACGCGATTATTTTTTGAACCAACAACTCAAAACAATTCAAGAAGAATTGGGTGGAAATCCTGTGGATGAAGGGGTGAAGGAGATGGAGGAAAAAGCCAAGAAGAAAAAGTGGAGCAAAGAAGTTGAAGCCACATTTAAAAAGGAACTCGAAAAAATGAAGCGCATTCATCCCAATGCAGCTGAATATTCAGTTCAAATGAATTACCTCGAGCTCTTGCTTGACTTGCCGTGGGGAGAATACACCAAAGACAAATTTGATCTGCGCAAAGCAAAAAAAATATTGGACGATGACCATTATGGTTTAGATAAAGTGAAAGACCGTATTTTAGAGCATTTGGCCGTATTGAAATTAAAAGGCAATATGAAATCGCCGATACTATGCTTGTATGGACCTCCCGGTGTAGGAAAGACTTCATTGGGTAAATCGATTGCAAGTGCATTAGGGCGTAAATTTGTACGCATGAGTTTAGGAGGTCTGCGCGATGAAGCTGAAATTCGCGGACATCGTAAAACCTATATCGGCGCCATGCCGGGTAGAATTTTACAAAATATTAAAAAAGCAAAATCTTCCAACCCTGTATTTATTTTAGATGAGATTGATAAAGTGGGCAACCATTTTCATGGAGATCCTTCATCGGCTTTATTAGAAGTGCTTGACCCGGAGCAGAACAATGCATTTTACGACAATTTTGTGGAGATGGATTATGACTTAAGTAATGTGATGTTTATTGCCACAGCTAATTCGTTAAGCACCATACAACCGGCTTTGCGCGATCGTTTGGAAATTATTGATGTGACCGGATATACCATCGAAGAAAAAGTAGAAATAGCCAAGCGACACTTGGTTCCTAAGCAATTGGAAGAACATGGTATAAAGAAAAATCAAGTGCAGTTAGAGGATAAAGTGCTTGAAAAAATAATTGAAGATTATACTCGTGAGTCAGGGGTACGTAGCTTGGAAAAGCAAATTGCAAAAGTGGTGCGCAATGTTGCCAAAGCAATTGCAATGAAGGAAAAGTACAACACAAAATTAAGTATTGAGGACATTAAAAAATTCCTCGGTCCGGAATTTTTTCACAAAGATAAATACCAAGATAACGAAGTGGCAGGTGTAGTTACAGGCCTAGCTTGGACAGCTGTTGGTGGCGATATTTTATTTATTGAAGTTAGTTTAAGTAAAGGCAAGGGAGGCGGTAAGCTAACACTGACAGGTAATTTGGGAGATGTGATGAAGGAATCGGCAGTTATTGCGCTCGAATATTTAAAATCGCACTGCGATGATTTTGGAATTGCTTCGCACGTTTTTGACGAATGGAATATACATGTGCATGTTCCGGAAGGTGCCACACCCAAAGATGGTCCATCTGCCGGGATTACTATGCTTACAGCCTTAGCATCGGCCTTTACGCAAAGAAAAGTAAAAAATCACCTGGCCATGACCGGCGAAATTACCTTGCGCGGAAAAGTATTACCGGTGGGAGGTATAAAAGAAAAAATACTAGCTGCAAAACGCGCAAATATTAAAGAAATTATTCTTTCTCAAGAAAACAAAAAGGATATTCAAGAAATAAATGCTTCCTATATCTCGGATTTAACTTTTCATTATGTAAAAGAAATGAAGGAAGTAATTCAATTGGCTTTATTGGAAGAAAAAGTAAAAAATCCGATTGATTTTGCGAAGAAATCTGAGCAGGAAGTGAAGAAAGAGAAAGTAAAGGTAAGCTAGTTTAATTTCTAAAATGCAGGCAAGATGCCTTTAAAATATAAAACGCTCGCAAGATGCGAGCGTTTGCGAGACACTAATTCGCTCGCTTCCAGCGAGCGTAAGCTATTCCCAAGCCTCCGGCTTAATTTTATCAATAATCCTTTCTGCAAGATGCCTTTAAAATAAAAAACGCTCGCAAGATGCGAGCGTCTGCAATACTAATTCGCTCGCTTCCAGCGAGTGTAAGCTATTCCCAAGCCTCTGGCTTAATTTTATTAATAATCCTTTCGGCAGGATGCCTTTAAAATAAAAAACGCTCGCAAGATTCGAGCGTCTGCAACACTAATTCGCTCGCTTCAAACGAGCGTAAGCTATTTCCAAGCCTCCGGCTTAATTTTATTAATAATCCTTTCGGCAAGATGCCTTTAAAATAAAAAACGCTCGCAAGATGCGAGCGTCTGCAACACTAATTCGCTCGCTTCAAACGAGCGTAAGCTATTTCCAAGCCTCCGGCTTAATTTTATTAATAATCCTTTCGGCAAGATGCCTTTAAAATAAAAAACGCTCGCAAGATGCGAGCGTCTGTAACCTAAATTCGCTCGCTTCCAGCGAGCGTAAGCTATTCCCAAGCCTCCGGCTTTTTTTAATTCATAATTCATCAATTAAAATAGGCCCATCCGGATTAGCACTCGAATAAACATAGTAAGACTCATCAGTTACTTTCCCAGCTTTTACTGGATTTTCATGAATATAATTTATTTTTTGTTCTATAATTGCAGTACTATCCAGTAAAACTGGATAATTGGTATACTGCCAAAAATGGTATTTGTGGTATTGTTTATTTTTCTTTGCAAAAAAAGCAAATAAATATAGTAGCCATTCCTTTCTACTTTCTTCAGAAGTGGAAGCAATGGATTTTAAGATTTCCTTTGCTGTAAAACTTTTGAATCGACCCAGCAATTCAGTCAAATTTTTTTCACTTTCACGGTTTACTATCAAGTGTAAATGATTGCTCATTAAGACATAAGCAAAGATTTTTAATCCTTCTTTTTGTTGACAATAAATCAAATTTTCAATAACAATTTCGGCATATCTTTTTCTTGTAAAAACGTCAATCCATCCTACAACAGTGAGGGTAATAAAATAAATTTCGTGAGGGTATGTTTTTCTAAATTCTGACATATTAAATCAAACTTAAGCCATACAACGCCTTTTTAAAAATGCTTTATTAAAAATCATCCATTAATAATCAATATGTTTTATAATAAAAAACTGCAGGCAAGATGCCTTTAAAATAAAAAACGCTCGCAAGATGCGAGCGTTTGCGACACTAATTCGCTCGCTTCCAGCGAGCGTAAGCTATTCTCAAGCCTCCGGCTTAATTTTTTAATTTCCAGGATATCAATAAAACCAAAGTATTAGAATTTAGAAACAATAAAACAGCTGCATATTCGTTGAATTGCAAAACATTTATTTAATTTGTAATCCAATCTAATGAAGCAACTTTTTACGAACAAAGTTATAATTGCACTATTATCATTTTTGGTTTGCCGGGTGCATTCCACAAATGCTCAAGTTGGCGGCAACAATACCTACGAATTTTTGAATTTAGTTCCCTCTGCGCGGGTTTCAGCCTTAGGCGGTAATCTATTGGCAGTTAAGGACAATGATTTGAATCTTGCCTTTTATAATCCTTCCTTACTAAATGAGGGGATGAATAAAACCCTCGCGCTCAATTTCTCGAGTTATTTGGCCGGAATTAAATTTGGATCAATGGCTTATGGCTTGAAATTAAAGAAATCCGGTATGTTGGATTTCGGAATTCACTACATAAACTATGGAAGTTTTACCGGTGCCGATGCAACATCACAGGAAACTGGGACATTTCATGCTGCAGAATATGCTTTTTTTACCGGTTATGGCCGTCAATTGGATTCTTCCTTTTCGATTGGAGCCAATTTAAAAGCCATTTATTCTCAATTGGATACATTTAATTCATTTGGACTTGCGGCTGATGTGGCGGGTACTTATCATAACCCAGCAAAGAACTTTACAGCTGCCCTTGCAATTAAGAATATTGGCAGTCAGTTAACGCGATACAATGAGACAAAGGAAAAATTGCCATTTGAAATTCAAGCAGCAGCATCTATCCGATTAAAACATGTTCCCTTAAGGCTTTCCTTGGCTGGGGAGCATCTCGAAAAATGGAATTTGCGCTATGTCGATTCTGCTGCGATTAAACAGAGTTCGCAAAGCTTAGGAGGAGCAGATGCAAGTACTTCTAAAAACAAGAATTATTTTTTTGATAAGCTATTGCTGCACAGCGTAATTGGAGCAGAGTTTTTAATTACTAAAAATTTCAATATACGTGCAGGGTTTAATTACCGTAGGCGAAAAGAGTTAAAGGAAGAAAGTCGTGGCGGTATTGCCGGATTTTCTTTTGGTGCCGGAATTAAAATATCCAAATTTCACATTAGTTATGGGGTTGCATCCTACCATTTGGGCGGATTGTCTAACACATTTTCAATCTCTACAAAATTTTCGGAATTTATTCGTAAAGCATCAACAAGTCCTTAACTTTGTGGCGTATTAAAACAAGATGAATTAATACTAAAAGAAAAATACATGCTTCCTAATGCAGACATAGCAGAAGAAATCGAGGTGTCGGGTGGTATTACTGGATGGCAGCTTAAAAGCAATTTTCGGCTTATGAAACAAATTACGATTGCGATTGACGGATATTCATCCTGCGGAAAAAGCACATTGGCTAAAGCATTGGCAGCCAAATTGGGCTATAGTTATGTGGATTCAGGGGCAATGTATCGAGCGGCAACGCTCTTTTTTTTGCGCAATAAATGGATCAGCAAAAGCGGCAAAATTGAGGAAAGCAAAATTATTGATTCCTTGCCATTAATAAATTTAAGCTTCCGCTATAATAAAGCGCTCCGATTTTCAGAAACCTATTTGAATGAGGAGAATGTTGAAACAGAAATCAGGCAGATGGAAGTTTCGAATAATGTAAGCAAAATCAGTACTTTAAAGAAAGTGCGTGAGAAAATGATTCATCTCCAAAAGGAAATGGGTAAAAATAAAGGGGTGGTAATGGAAGGCCGTGATATTGGAACAGCAGTTTTTCCGGATGCTGAACTTAAATTGTTTATGACAGCCGATATTGAAGTTCGGGTACAACGTCGCTATGATGAAATGACCTCAAAAGGAAACCAGGTGAGCCATCAAGAAGTGCGCGAAAATTTGCAAAAACGCGATTACAGCGATACCCACCGCAAAGAAAATCCTTTGGTACAAGCAGCGGATGCAATAGTATTGGATAACAGTGATTTAGATAGGCAACAACAACTCGACTATGTAATCACCATTATAAATGACCTATCTTTGGTGAAGGATGAAATCAATAAGGAACGCTTGCGTTAGTAAAGTATTCATTCCCGAACAAGTAATTTCAGTTTAATGATAAAAAAAATACTCTGCTTTGTTTTCCTGTTTGTATACCTTGACAATCAGGCTCAAACTTGTATTGGCGTGAATAAATTTGTAAGCGGACCTGGAGGAAATAAATGGATTCGTGCAGATTATGCTCCTTATTTGGTTGTTGGAGGGGTCTATTATGGTGCCTCTACTACTATTGATGGTCAAATTTTAAATGCCAACTTAGGGGATGCCGCCACCGTGTACGCCGCCGTGTTAGACACAAATTTTAATTTAGTGCGCATGTTTAATGTTTTGGGTTTGAAATCCTATGGTGGTGTAACTCCAACCCGCCTATGGGATATGCATGTTGACAAAAATGGAAACATCTATTTCTGTGGAAACTATACCCAGGATACTTTAATTTCAGGAACTGATACCGTTATCAGTGCGGATAGTTATCAAGAAGCATTTGTAGTTGCTGTAGATGCTTATGGAAATTCAAAATTTTTAAAATCTTGTGGTACACGCACTGCAAATACAGGACATAGTTACCAAGATTTAGCAACTGCTGTAACAACCGATGGTTCAGGAAATGTATATTTTGTTGTTAATGGACAAGGCACTTATTTTGAATTGGATAGCATAACTGTAAATGCTCAACAATTTTCACCTTTAAATGGGTATTACGATGTGTTTACAGTAAGTCTTGATTCACTTGGAAGTGTGCGTTGGATAAGGAATTGTGGTACTGCCAATAAGGATGATTCAGCATATGATATAGCAGCCGATTCGATTGGAAATGTTTCGATTACTGGAACAGAAAATGGCAGCAATTCGGTTTTTCATTTCGGTTCATTCACGCATACATTTATAATCAATACCAATGGTTACCATGGATTTGTTGCACGATATGATAATTCCGGAAATGAACAATGGTTGCAAAGTATAGAAACTTATTATCCAAGCGGACCGAATGTTGGGCCTTTTGCAATTGTTGTGGATGATGCCGGAAATACTTATGCCGGTGGCTATTTTGATGGCTATGTTATTTTTGGTGCCGATACCATCCGAACACTTAATTCGACCTCCAATTATTTAGCTAAATATACATCAACCGGTAAATTGCAATATTTGAAAACAGGTAAAATAGATGCCTTTTATCCTTATCCAATGGAAATGGATTTGAATAAAGATAAAATATTAATTACCGGGCAAACTTTCACCAACCAACTGAGTTTTGGTCAGTATGGAGCCTGTTGTTCTAACCGAAGTTATATTGTTCAGTACGACACATCGGGAACAGTTGATTGGCTGAGGGCTGCAAGTACCACCGGAACCGGGACGGGTATAAATTTCAGTTGTGCACTTGGTGCAAATAATGAAGCTTATGTTTCAGGCTATGCACAGAATGCTGTGGTAACTTTGTACCCGAATACATTAAGCGGTTCTGCGAGTGGAAATTATTACTTCGCAAGAATTGGCACAATTGTGAATTCGCCTTTTACCTTTTCAATTGCCTTAAATGGCAATGATACCTTGGCTTGTGGAACAAATGTTCAAATTGTTTCTTCTTGTAGTGTGGGCTCCAATGCGCAAATTACTTGGTGGACAGATAAGGATACCATTGCATTGCCAAACTTTTATACTTCCATAAGTGCATCGCCACGCATGAGCAGCACCTATATTGCCAGAGCAACTTTTCATGGATGCAGCCTTAGCGATACAGTAAAAATTACAGTTTTACCATTGCCTGTGGATGCCGGCAGCGATACTACGATTTGTGCCAATTCGATTTTGCAAGTTGAAACGGATAGTATTTTTGGTGCGGTTTACAGTTGGAAACCGACAACTATGTTTTCAAGCAGCAGCAGTTTTAATCCTTATTTTTTAGGTACTGCAAGTACGCCAATAGTAGTTTCGGTGAAAAAAAGTGGTTGTGCGAGTTATGATACTGCCTCAATTACCGTAATTCCACTTGCTGTGTCAGATTTTAGTTTTTCGAGCCTTAATTACGCTGTGGATTTTGTTTCCAATAACCTGGGTGGAAGTTCCTTTTTGTGGGATTTTGGTGACGGAAGTGTTGACAGCACAACTATTAACCCTAGCCATTTGTATGATTCCTCATTGGTTTATAGGAAGAATTGTAAATGAACGATCAACACATGAAACTAGTGATACAATGAATATTTCGGAATTAGCCAAGGGTTTATATACTTGTCTAATTTATTCAAAAACTAGCAATTTGCTCAGTTATAAGTTTGTAAAGCACTAATAATGAAAGTATTTTAGCAATTTTGCATTTAAATTGACTCATGAAAAGTTTTAACATACCCGATTTTTATAAAAGCCCGGTTATTTCAAAAGTGAAAGACTTGCGGAAGTTAAATGATCCGCGTAAAAAGGATTTTACTCCCACTATGCTTGATTTTGGGCCGGTTCGGTTTTATATCGCACGCCATTTTGGATTTTGTTATGGTGTTGAAAATGCTATTGAAATAAGCTATAAAGCAATTGAAGAAAATCCTGATAAGCGTGTTTTTTTATTGAGTCAAATGATTCATAATCCGGAGGTTAACAATGATTTATTGAACCGTGGTGCGCGCTTTTTGATGGACACTGCAGGGAATTATGTGATACCCTTTAGTGATTTACAAAAGGATGATATTGTAATTATACCTGCATTTGGAACAACCTTAAAAATTGAGCAACAACTGAGTGAAATTGGAATAGATGTGCGTAAATACGATACAACTTGCCCCTTTGTGGAGCGTGTTTGGAAAAAATCGGAAAAGTTAGGAGACGATAAATACACCATAATTATTCATGGAAAATACAATCATGAAGAAACGCGTGCAACCTTTTCACGCAGCGATAAATATTCGCACACCATAATTGTAAAGGATATAAATGAAGCAAAAAAAGTTGCTGATTTTATCCTAGGAAAGGTTACAAAAGAAGAATTTGTGCATACTTTTATTGGTAAATACTCCATTGGGTTTGATCCGGAAGTGGATTTAAATAGGGTAGGAGTTATCAATCAAACAACCATGTTGGCTACTGAAACACAGGAAATTGCTGAATTCTTTAAGCAAACCATGTCGGAAAAGTATGGTTCCCAAAATTTGGATAGTCATTTTGCCGATACACGGGATACTTTGTGTTATGCCACCAATGAAAACCAAGAAGCAACCTATGGTTTATTGCGCCAAACTGCTGATTTGGCCATAGTTGTTGGTGGTTATAACAGCTCCAATACTTCGCACATTGTGGAATTGTGTGAAAAAAAGTTACCTACATTTTTTATCTCATCTGAACGTGAAATTGAATCAGCCAACATTATTCACCATTTTGATTTTACGCATCAAAAGCATTTAAGGACCGAAAATTTTCTTCCTTCCAAGGATCCGGTAACCGTTATTTTAACAAGCGGAGCTTCTTGTCCGGATTCGGTTGTGGATGCTGTGCTTCAAAAAATTCTTTCTTTTTATTCGGATACTTTCGATACCGAAACTGTGCTAGATAAGTTATATTTACAGATTATGTAAATTAAGTAAGTGTCTGATAATCATATATTATTCAAATCATAAATTAGTATTATAATTAATATTATGTTAAATAGTAAATTTTGAATACTACCCTCAGTTAGGTTAAAATACGGATTGAATTGCTTTCTAAACCTGCTGACTAATTTTCATCAATTGCCATTTGAACAGCTTCCCAAGCAAGCCAACTTATAATTCTCTTAGAAGATTGCCAAGATCGAATTACAGATAATAAAAAAAGGATATTGAACTGGTCAATATCCTTTTTGAAATATTTGAAATGTTATTAATATTTTCTTTTTCTGCCAGCTGAGAAACCTCCGGATTTATTTCCATCGGAATAAGATCGTTTAGAGCCTCCACCGTAAGATGGTTTTTCGCCACGATCGCTGTTACCGCCTCGGCTACCACCAAAGTCTCTACCTGAACTGCCACCGCTTCTTGGACGAGAAAAACTTTTGCCGCCACCGCCAAATTCACGGTCACCTCTCGGTTTTCCGCCACCTCCGCCACTTCCAATTCCGGAAGAAATTTCTAAATGCACACTTCTTCCTTTATAGCGTTGTGATTTAAAAGCATCCATTACCATTTCGGCTACTTTTGGCTCTACATCAAAAAACGAAAACTTTTCCTTTACATCAATTCTTCCAATGTTACCAACATCCAGTGTTGTAACCTGACTCACATAATCTCTTAGTGCAATAACATTTAAACCATCCATTTCACCTAAGTTAATGAAGAAACGGCCTGTTGGTGCTCCATCATGGCGTGCTTCCCTCCTGTCGCGATCGGCACTTTTTACGTCTACATTTAAGTCAGCTGATTTTTTATAATAATCGAGGAATCGATTAAATTCGGTAGAAACCATGCGTTTAATTAACTCTTCTTTGCTTAAATTCATCAACATTTCATTGATTTTAGGCAAAAAGGATTCAATTGCGGCATCATTTACTTCAACTTCCTGAATTTTATTTACCAGGTAAAATAATTGTTTTTCACATACTTCTTTACCGGTTGGTAATTTGGCATGTGTAAACTTTTTGCTGATTTGGCGTTCAATCATTCTAATTCTTCCTACCTCTTTCATGTTGATGATAACGATAGAAACACCTGATTTTCCTGCTCTCGCTGTTCTTCCGCTGCGGTGGGTGTAATTTTCGATATCGTCGGGTAAGTTGTAATTAATAACGTGAGTTACGTCGTTCACATCAATTCCACGTGCAGCAACGTCGGTGGCAACCAACATTTGTAAGGTTTTACTGCGGTAGCGCGCCATAACTTGATCGCGCTGTTGTTGTGATAAATCCCCATGAAGGGCATCGGCATTGTAACCATCCTTAATTAACTGTTCTGCAATTTGTTGGGTTTCGATGCGGGTACGGCAAAATACGATACCAAAAATTTCAGGATTAAAATCGGCAATGCGCTTTAATGCTGCATATTTATCTTTTGCATGCACGATATAATAGCGGTGCTCAATATTTTCGGCACCTTGATTTTGCTTTCCAACCGTAACCTCATGAGGGTTGCTCATGTAGTTTTTGGCGATTCGTGCTACTTCATTTTGCATGGTGGCACTAAATAACCAGGTATTCTTTTCTGCAGGCGTTTCGGATAAGATACTGTCTAAATCTTCTTTAAAGCCCATGTTGAGCATTTCATCGGCCTCATCCAAAACCACAATGGAGATGTTTGTTAACCTCACTTTTCGGCGGCTAATCATATCTACCATTCGGCCAGGAGTGGCTACAATGATTTGCGCACCACGAGATAATTCGCGGCTTTGCATTTCTAAACTAGCTCCTCCGTAGATGGCTACGATGTGAGCACCGTTGATGTATTTCGTAAAATTTTGTAAATCGCGGGTAATTTGTAAACAAAGTTCACGCGTAGGGCAAATAATAAGTGCCTGTGTGTTTTTGCTGTCGAAATCAATTTTTTCGACCATTGGTAAGCCAAAGGCTGCTGTTTTACCTGTTCCTGTTTGCGCTAATCCAACTAAATCTCTTTTCTCGCTTAATAATACAGGGATGGTTGCTTCCTGTATGGGGGTGGGACTTTCAAAACCTAATTCTGTTATTGCTTTTACGACTCTTGCATCAATTCCTAATTCTTCAAATCTGTTCATTACTTGTTATTATATTACTTTTTTAAAATTTGCGCAAAGGTACGACAATTAATTTAGCAATGATTTAGTGTGTTGGAAATGTATGTAATAGCGTTTGTTTTTATTCCATTACAGAATGCTTGAATGCAGGCTTAATGCGGATTTGATATTTGCATGTCGGTGGTGCTATTTAATTAGAAATACGTTAGCAGCTTGTAAATAAGAAATAGTGCTTTTAGGTAGGAATTTTACACCTACTTTAATCATGTGAGGTTAACCACCCCCTGCCCCCGCCGGCGGGGGATAAGTTTTTTATGAATTGTGAGCGAGCATTGAACCTAATGCGAGTTAACCACCCCCTGCCCTCGCCGGCGGGGGATAGTTTAATTTGGAAGGTTGGCTTTTGTGATATTTGCTTGCTTTTAGAGTTTTATCCCTGCTACTAATACATCATCAATTTGTTCGCCATCTGCTTTCCATTTTAAGAAAGTTTCTTCTAATACTTTTTCTTGAAGTTTTATGGGAGTGCTTTCTTGGGCTAAAATTAGCTCACGCAATTTCTTTTGAGAGAATTTTTTTCCTCCATTTCGCCAATCTGGGCCACCAAACTGATCGGAATAGCCATCAGAAAACATGTAATAATTATTTCCGGGGATTAATGGAACTTGATGATTGGTGAAGGGTTGCACTAAATGAAATCTACCAATAGGTTGTTTATTCCCTTTAATTTCAGTCAGCATTGCTACGCTACCTGATTTGTCGAGAATTAAAAGCGGGTTGTTGGCTCCTGCCCATTCAATTGTTTTATTATCATAATCAATCATGAGTAGGGATGCGTCCATACCATCGTTGACCTGCTCGTGTTCATGTTCATGCTCATTGCTTGAGAATGCATCAATTACGAGTTCGTTTACTTTGTCTAAAATAGTAGCCGGATGGGTTAAATCAAACTCTACCACAGCCCTATTCAATGCTTGATGGCAGACTAATGAAACAAAAGCTCCGGGTACACCATGACCGGTGCAATCGCACACCGCAAAATAGATTTTATTTTCATCGGCATGCATCCAGTAAAAATCGCCTGCGACAATATCCTTTGGGCGATACAGGATAAAAATATCCTGAAAATATTTTTTTAACGTTTTGATACTCGGTAAAATTGTTTTTTGAATACGTTTCGCATAATCAATAGATTGTAGGATCTCAGTATTTTTTAGCTCGATTATGTTGTAGGCTTTCCTTAATTCGATATTGTTTTGCTGTTCTAACTCTGCACGTTTTGATGCTTCTTCGGCACGCAATTGAGTTTGCAGGACTTTAATACGCCCAGTACTTTCATCTGCAAGCACTTGTGTTTTATAGTTAAAGTATTTTTCCAAGTGCTCATTTGCGGTTTCAAAATTTCCTTTTTCCTTATATAACTGCGCTAATAATTCATGTGCTCTAAATGCTTTTGCTTTAAAATTGTTTTTGCCGGAAATGGTTGCTGCTTCGAGTAATTTTTGCTCTGCTTCATCGTGCCTCTTCATCGAAATAAGGAGCTGCCCCATTTCTAATAAGGAAGTTATTTGCCCTTGTAAATTCGCTGTTTTAATACGCATAGTATAGGCATGTTCAAACAATTCAAGTGCTTGGGGGTAATGACCTAATTTAGATTCAATTACTCCTAAATCTGTAAGTGCTCTTGACAGTCCGGATAACTTATTATAATACACATAAATATCGCGAATCTCATTCAAGATGGTGGCAGCTTCCACAAGTTTTTCCTGCTTTATTTTTATTGAGGCAAGACCATTATTGGTGCGGGCATACCCGTATTTTGCATTACATTGTTTAAAGAGCTCCAGGGCTTTGTTGTAGTTTTCTTCTGCTTCTCCTAGTTGATTGCTGTCGAACTGGTAGGTGGCCAAGGTAAATAGACACCATCCTTTTACTTCATGATAGTTCGTATCATTTACTTCATGAAGGGCTTTAAATATACAGTCGAAGCCATCGTTTCTTCTTCCTTCAAACCAACACACAATTGATTCATAGGTGTGATACATGGCGATTGCCGATTTACTCTTAATTTTTGGAAACTTTTCCTTGGCTTTTATCTGACATTCTTGAAACAATTTTTTATTTCCTAAACTCAAATAAATGTAACTAAGACTATAATAGAAAATACCTTCATAACCCGATTGATTTTCGGTTTCGGCTTCCCTAATGTATTTTTCCAATAGCCCAATTACTACTTCAGAATGTTGACCATCGATGTAAATATAAATGAGTGAGAAAAAACGTTCGTACCTTTTAACCGGGTCGGTTATGTGAGAAATGGCATTTATTTCAGTATCGAAAAAGTTCATATTATATATAAATGCAGTCTAAGCGAGAAAAATAGTGTAGGGTGTTATATGTGAAGTGCAATAATATTTTTAAACACCGAATTGTGTTAAGTGATGATTGGCATGTAAATACATCATATCCGCCCATTCTTCCTGCGTCATATTGCCAAAGAAAGGATGTTTATTTTTGGTAATGATTGCGGGGCCATTTTGTTGCAAGCTTTCCAATAATTTAATTAATTTACCTTGCTCCTCCTCAAATTGCTTTTTATCAGTTACTTTAAATTGAACATGCGTTGGCAAGTTTTTACCAAATCCTCTCTCTTTCAAGAATTTCTTTTTTAAATTTTTGCCAATCAAAAATCCAAGAAGCGTAAACTTTATTTTCTTTTCGCCAGTCATTACCAACAATGGGTTTGAAACATGCATGAGCATTTGACCCACATTCATTTTGCCCCATAATGCTTGCGTTTCGGGGCTTAATTTTTTTATTCTTTCGATAAGTTCGTTGTTGTCGGCTTTATTAAATATTGATTTCATTACACAATTTGTTATTTTTTTAGGATCAAGTTGCTAATCTTCAAAATGAAAGTATAAGGCTACTAATGTAAAAATAATTACCAATTGAATGGAGTAAAACATTTTGAATATGAATTACTAATTAGTCGTAGTTGCAAACTAGGACTAGAGTGCAAAAAATATTTGATGAATGAATTTTTCAAATACTTACTATTGTACAACGTTATGAAAATAAAAATAAACTAAAAATGACGCTCCCGGAATTTGATTTAAGAATACAAAAAAGCACAATTGATGGCAAGGGATTATTTGCTTATTCAAAGCTTCCTGCCCGCAGAAAAATAGGTGAATTAACAGGTGAAATAATATCTACCGCTAAGGCACGTAAATTGGCAAAGCAGCTCAAGAGAATTGCAATTGTTGAGTTAAACGAGGATATTGCTTTGGATGCCACCAATTATGAAGATAAATTAAAGTACATAAATCACTCTTGTAAACCCAATACTTACGTAAGAATAATTACCACTCATGTGGAATTTTACACCTTACGTGAAATAAAAAAATACGAAGAGCTTACTGCTGATTATGGGGAAACACATCATGATGGAAAATTGAGATGTAATTGCGGATGTGAAGGGTGTATTGGGTTTTTGTAATTGTACATTTTTGGTGAATTGAGTTTGGAAAATGTGTGAGCGTTGATGGAATATAAAAAGGCGTAGTTGCAAACTACACCAAGTCCTTGGTTTTTTGTAAGCCAGAGGCTTTTTAATAGCTAACACTCGCAGGATGCGAGCGAATGATTTTTTGGGCAGCAGAGGCTTTTTAATAGCTGACACTCGCAGGATGCGAGCGAATGATTTTTTGGGAAGCCAGAGGCTTTTTAATAGCTGACACTCGCAGGATGCGAGCGAATGATTTTTTGGGAAGCCAGAGGCTTTTTAATAGCTGACACTCGCAGGATGCGAGCGAATGATTTTTTGGGAAGCAGAGGCTTTTTAATAGCTGACACTCGCAAGATGCGAGCGAATGTTTTTCTTTCGGAGCTTTTTAAATAACACGTTTTTGCCTTTTGGGTAGCAGTGTGCGCTCTAGTTTAATCAAGCATTTTTATTTTCAAGCCATTCAAATATGGAGGGGTCTTTTGCGATTTCTACTTTAAATTTTTCGGGTGGTTTAATACCAAATGATGCTAATGGTAGCGGAATGTTGTGAATCATTTTATACTTTGTAAAGTAGTTGTTTTCGAGCCAACCTTCACCAAAGTGAGAAATGGCATTGTAGTATAAGAGCACTTGTTCATAATCTGAAAGTTGCGCGCGCAGCATTCTTAAATACTCTATCTTATCAGCATCAGAAATTAGATCTTCATCTTGCTTATCGACGTATTTTACTGTTTGAAATAAATGACGGTAATAATGCCCTAAACGGCTTTGATGGCCACCCCAGGGCAAATAACGTAAACGCAGAATAACAGGATTCCCATCCGCATCAATATAAGCGGGACGAATGGATTTTGATTTGATGAGTTTGAAATAATTAAGTACTGCAAAAAATAATTTATCTTCAAAACAATGCGCCGGCATTTTATTGATTGCTTTGCTCACCATATCGGAATTATCCCCAACTCCACCCAAAAAAAAGATATATGCTAGCCTTACCAACTCTTCTTCTGTATATTGATTTTGCAAAAGACCAGATTCCTGTAGCTCATCGTATTTATCTTTGCAACACCAAAAGGAATATCGAAATTCATTGTACATCGATACAAATGCTTTTCGTTTTTCGACAATGCCTTCGTTTCCGTCAATTTTTATTTCAGAAATATTGTCTTTGTGAAAGCGCAGTAATTCATAATATTTATTTTCAAAGCGTTCGATTTGCAAATCTCGTTTTTGTTCGACATTGGCTTTAAACTGCACCCAAAAAGCAAGGAACGTTAAAAAGGCTGCAAAGAGGGCTATGAGAGGTCCCAACATCCCACCAAAAGTATCGCCAATAGGCCCAGTAATAGTGGGGTTTAACTCTTCGCTTGGAAAATTTTGATAGTATATTTTGGTTAGCCATTGTGGAAAGCTTACCAGAATTTGCTTATAAAAAAGGGCAATAAATAGGATTATTAAAATCGGCAACCATAATTCCGACCATATTCTTTTTAAAGCTTTCATGAATTGGTATTGGGTATGAAAACAAAATCAGCCAACAAAATGGAAAATTAATTTAAATAAACCATTAATGCAATTTTTAAATGGAATCAACAGCTACCTATGTCATGTAAGATATCTATTGAGAAAAAGTACGTATTACCCCGCTGTTAAAAATACCCCGCAGTGGGTATTTTATCAGCAAAATTGTATGCCTTAATTTGTTGTGTACTTATCAATTCACTAAAATCTCTTGAACATGAAAAAAATCTACAAACCACACTTCATTAAATTGAACTTGGTATTAATCATTCTTTTAAGTTGCAACCTGCATCTTATGGCGCAATGGCTGCAAACAAAAGGGCCTGCCGCAGGAATATCAAAAAAAGTCATGGTGGATAATTCGGGAATGTTTATCAGTGGCACCATTGGCGGTGGAATTTTTGTTTCTACTGATGATGGTCAAACTTGGGAACAGCGCATAAACGGGATTAATCAACATAGTTTGACGGTAGATGATATAGATACCGTTGGTCAGAGTATATTTATGATGGGTACTTCATCCTTTATGAAGCGCTTGTACCAATCGACTGATCATGCACAAACCTGGACTGAAAATGCACTTTCCTTTACGAACGGAACCGGATTAGAGCATATTGGAAATAGGATCTTTGTTGCCACAAATTCGGATGGTTTATTGTATAGCGATGATTTAGGTATTAATTGGGATACCTTGCCAACAGCATCGGTGCTAGGAACTATTTATCCGGCAATTTATGACATACATGTGATTGGGAATGATTTATTTGTAAACTTTCAAGATTCCGGATTGTATAAAACTTCGGCCGCTGCAACTACTTGGACGAAAGCATCGATTGGAATAAGCCAGCAGGATATAATTGTAAATATGGTTTCAACCGGAAGCACTTTATGGTTAGTGCATCAATACAGCAATGAGTTGTATAAATCGGTGGATGGTGGAATACATTGGAGTTTAATGCCAGCCATTGGAAATAATAATTCTATTGAAGATTTATACGCATTGAATGGGAATTTATATGTGATAACAGAGCCACATATTTATCTAACAATTGATAATGGATTGAACTTTACTAATTTCTCCGGCAGTGTGAATACGAAGTATCAGCGATTGTGCTACAATGGAACTGCATTTATAAGCATATCCAGTTTCTTTGGTATTGGGGTTCAGCGAAGTATTACTAATGGAGCAACATGGAATGAATCTAATTATGGTTATGCTAATTCACGCACTGTGTCGTTGTTTCCTGATGGGAATAATTTATTTGCAAGCACTTACGATAGAGATATGTTTATTACTTCGGATGCAGGATTAACCTACACCCGGATACCCAGCCCAATTGTAAACGATTTGTTTTTTGCCAATGATATTATTAAAGTGGGCGCAGACATAGTTGAGGGAGGATATTCAAAAATGTACAGAAGCAGTAATAATGGAAATACATGGGTGAATTGCAGTCCGGGTATTCCAATTGGATGCGATGTACAACAATTTTTATTGGATGGAACTGATTTATTTGCAGCAACAACTATGGGTGTTTATAAAAGTACAACCAGCTTTGGCAATTGGCTTCCGTCAAATACAGGAATACCTGCCGGTACGGAGTTAAATTCGATTGTAAAAAGCGGAACACGCATCATTGTTTGTGGGAAGACAGCTAGTTATGATGCACGACTTTACTATTCAGATAACGGCGGAACCAGTTGGACAGATAATAGTGCTGCTTTAAATCTTGGCGCATTTTCAAGTGCTGATAAACTCATTGTTTCAGGCACGAACATTTTACTTTCTGCAGGATTTCAATTGTATGCGTCAACCGATAATGGCGTAACGTGGAATATTAGTGGAGTAGGAATGCCATTTGGAAGAGTGAACAAATTTTATCAATACGGTACGGATTTATTTGCAGGTATGGGGCAAGGAGAAGATCCCTATGGAGAAATTTTAATCTCGCGCGACTATGGAGCGAATTGGACCAGCATTCGCGATAATCTTTTTAATTCGAATGTATCAAGCATGGCGATCATGAATGGTGATTTATTTGTAGGAACCGCTTGGGGCGGAGTTTGGAAAAGGCCGGTAGCAACAATCACTGTTGATGTTCCTAAAATAAATTCTTCGAATACCCTTTTTGCGATTTATCCTAATCCCGCTAAGGAAAAAGTAAAGCTGAATCTTAATAATAATGGCAAGTTTAAAGCGATTGAAATTAGAAATAATGAGGGAGAACTTATTTATTCAATAGCCACTTCATTGGCTCAGCTTGAAATTGATACTAAGCAATTTGCGAATGGATTTTATGTTGTGAAATGCCTTGAGGACAATTATTTACTCTGCCAGAAATTAGTGATTTGTCATTAGGAAGAATTATGAGTTTGGATTTTTATGGTGGTTGGTGTTAAACACATAGGAGCAAAGGGCACATAGTAAAGATGCGGATTACATCACTTTTTCTCTTAGGTATTTTTCGTAGAGCAGGTGTACGATGCCGTCGGATAATCCAATTTGAGGAACGATTATTTCGTCGATGCCGGCATTTTTCATTACGCTAAGAAATATTTTGGAAGCGGGAAGAATAACATCAGCGCGATCGGGATTAAGTCCAAGTTTGGTTATGCGTTGTTCAACTGTAAAGGAATTAAGGTATTCACTATACTCTTTAATTTTATCGTATTGCAAACTTTTGCCTTCTTTTTTCTTGAGTGTTTTGTAAATTTTATTGATGTTTCCACCCGAACCGATTGCTTTTAAAGGGCGATAATTTTTAGTGATGTTGCGGACCGTTTCCTTAAAATCGCTCCAATGTTCCTTGCTCACTGTTTCGTGCAGCAAGCGGATGGTACCTATATTAAAGGATTGCGAAAAGACTATTTTGCCTTCCGAAAAGAGTGTTAATTCTGTACTTCCGCCACCGACATCAATGTATAAATAAGAAGAATCATGGTCTAAGTGTTCGGCAATATGGTTTGAATAAATAATTTCAGCTTCAATTTTACCGTGAATTATTTCGATGTTGATACCTGCTTCCCTCCTTACACGTTCGATAATTTCATTTCCGTTACCGGCTTCACGCATGGCACTGGTGGCGCAGGCGCGGTAATCGACTGCACCAAAAACTTCCATGAGCAATCGAAAAGCTTGCATGGTTTTTACAAGGCTTCTGATTTTTTCTTCGCTTATAAATTTTTCAACAAATGCATCTTCACCTAATCGAATGGGAATGCGCACCAATTCATTTTTTTTAAAGAGTACTTCTCCCCCATCTTCCATAACTGAACAAAGCAAAAGCCGCACAGCATTAGACCCAATATCGATAGATGCAAATTTCATTAATTGTTACTTTTTTTGTTTTTTAAATAGGTGTAAATTTCATCTTGTGCCCTAACTTTATTTTTAGGGTCGCCTTTTTTGTATACGTTGTCCTGAGTGGAATTAAGAATACGTGCTTTGGTATTTCCAGCCCATTGAATTTCTAATATTTGTTTTAGCTCTTGCTGAATTTCAGTGTCAAAAATTGGTGTGGCTACCTCGCTGCGATGGTCTAAATTACGTGTCATAATATCCGCGGAAGCGATGTAGTACTTAGCTTCTCCCCTATTGCAAAAAATAAAAACACGACTGTGTTCTAAATATTTATCGACGATACTTACCGCTTCAATATTTTCGCTTAAGCCTTTTTTTCCTGCTACCAGCGAACAGGTGCTTCGAATAATAAGGCGGATTTTTACTCCCGCTTTACTCGCATCGTACAATTTTTTAATCATTGCTTCATCCACGAGGTTATTCATTTTTAAGAAAATCCAAGCTTCCTTTTTTTCTTTGGCAGCCTTAATTTCTCTATCAATAAGCGCAACCAGCTTTTTACGCATATTAAAGGGAGAAACGAGCAATTCCTTGTAAGTGCCGGCTTTGTAATTATCGCTGTAAAAATTGAATACTTCCACTACATCTTGCGTAATTTTTTTATTCGTAGTGAGTAAACTGTGGTCGCAATAAAATTTTGACGTGTCTTCATTAAAGTTTCCGGTTCCAATGTGGGCATAATATTTTGGCAAGCCGTTTTCTTCGCGTTCAATGAGGAAAAGCTTGGTATGCGCTTTTAATCCGGGCACACCGTAAATTACTCTTGCTCCTTCTTCCTGCAAGCGATTGCTCCAAAATATATTTTGTTCTTCGTCAAAACGGGCTTGCAATTCTACAATTGCCGTAACTTGTTTACCGTTTTTAATGGCATTGATTAAGGCATTCACAATATTCGAATTGCGGGCTACTCTGTACAGTGTAATTTGTATGGATTTTACTTTAGGATCGATAGATGCTTCGCGCAACAAATCGATGATGGGGTGATAGGATTGATAGGGATAGCTTAGCAAGATATCCTTTTGCCGTATCACTTTCATGATGCTCTGATTGTCTTTAAAATCGGGGTGTTCGAGTGCGGGTGGAAATTTATAGCGCAATTCGCTGCTGCCTATTTTTGGAAAATTTATAAAATCAACCGTATTGTGATAACGTCCACCTTTGATGAAATTTTCATTTTTTAGGATCTTAATTTTTTTGCCGATAAAACGCAGGATATCAGGCGAAATGGCTTCATCCACCTCTAAACGCACAGGGTCGCCCTTTTTGCGAAGCTTCACGCTTTCGGATATTTTCTTAACCAAACTTTTGGAAACATCGTTTTCGATATTGAGTTCGGCATCGCGTGTCATTTTAATGGCATAGGCTTCAGCAAAATCGTAATTGAAATGAAAGAACATATCTTTCAAACAATAACGTATCACGTCGTCGAGTAATATCACATGTTTATTTTCTTTTGGTAAAACCAAAAAGCGAGAAATTTTATCAGAAGGAATTTCTACCAAGGCCAATTTGTCTTTTTTAATTGGACTTACGAGTTTAATGATGAGATAAATTGCCCTGTCTTTTAGCCATGGAAACTCCACCACATTATCGAGCATAATTGGAAAAAGAAAGGGAAGCACATTTTCTTTGAAGTAGGCTTTCACAAAAGCGCCTTGTTCGGGATTGAGTTGCTTTTCGTTGATGATAAAAATATTGTTGTGCACCAATTCCCCGAGCAGTTTTTCATAGGTTGCTTCAAACTCATCTTGCTGTTGAGCTATCACTTTCATGATTTTATCCATCAGCACTTTGGGTGTTTCGCCTGCAAATTCTTTGGGTTTGGCTCCAATTTTTATTATGCGGCGCACCGTTGCCACGCGAACTCTAAAGAATTCGTCGCGATTGCTGGAAAAAATACCTAAAAATTTTAATCGTTCTAATAGTGGTACGCTGGGATCGTTGGCCTCTTGAAGTACTCTTGCATTAAATGATAGCCAACTTATTTCGCGGTTTATAAGTGGTAAACTTTGTTTGTTCATAAAAAATTAAGCATTTGATTTTCTCCTTAAAGAAGGAGATTTTTTGCTGGCAGGAGCTTTTAAGTTGGAAGACTTTACACTTTTTTTGGTGACGCCCCTTTTGGCGGAATTGGCTGAAACAGCCGGTGGATTCGCTTTATCTGCAAGTTCCTTCATTAATTTTTTAGCAATAACTTTGCTGTGCTTTTTAACGCTTTTAAGAAATGTAGCAGTTGATTTTAGACCGTGCAATTTTACTGTTTCAGTTATCGCAACAATCATTTTTTCTTCCAGTTCTTTACGTTCTTTTTTAGTCATTTGCGTACTTATTTAATAAATTTTGAACTCAAAATAAGAAATAGATTTTAAAAGTCAAGTAAAATTAGGTATTTCTTAACTAAAATTTAATATTGGCCGCTGTTCCATTTTTATGAAAGCAGAAAGTCTTTAGAATGTTTCTTGCGGATAAAATAGCATTGTTACCTATTTCTTTTTTGCTTTCGGTTTAGATTTGGTTTTTGATTTTGTGTAATAGTTGCAAACTTTATTCATCACGCATTTACTGTGCAAAGGGTCGCTTGGGCGACAGATTTCTCTTCCTAAGAAGGAAATAGCCATTCCAAGCTCTCCCCAGTGTTTTTGATCGACAGCTGACATGAGTTCCTTTTCCATTTTTGTAGCATCTTCGCTGTTGGCTTGGCTTGCAATACCTAAACGAGGGGCAACACGAAGTACATGCAAATCGACTATCACACCAACCGCCTTAGCTTTTGCTTCGCGCATAATTACGTTGGCAGATTTACGGCCAATTCCCGGAAGTTTTACTAATTCGTCCATAGCTTTTGGGATATTTTTATCTTGCTTAACTTGACCTGCAATCTTTATTAACCAATTGGCCTTATTTCTAAAATTTCGAACTTTGGTAATGTAAGGAATAAGCGTTTCCACATCGCATCGCGAAAGGGCCTCCATGTTAGGAAATGCCTGAAATAATTGAGGAGCAATTGTATTCACAATTTTATCGGTGCTTTGTGCGGAAAGTACAACCATGACAATTAATTCGTAAATGGAATTATACTCCAACGGATGCTTCCTTTTAGCGTATTCTTTTAGCAATGGCGCTACTGCTACATTCCAATTTGTTTTCATGTTAAAAATATTTATTGCTAATATATAAAATCAGGAACAAGGTTGTGGAAGTTTTTTATTGCGTTAGCCTTCTTTAGCGGTATGTATTTTATCAATTTTTGAGCATTCGGTTTCATGTTTTCAGTTTTTTGAAGCAGCGAATCCTTACATTTGTGCTTTCCCGAGCCATTTTAGACTCTATTCAATGGGTTCGCATAAAATGTTATGAAAAAAATTTTACTCTTTACCCTTGGCGGGATTGTGTTATTGATTTTGCTCTTGGTTTTCTATTTTATTTCTGTTGCCACTATCGATCCACCTGTTCCCAAATCCCTTGCGGCTATGTCGTTGCAGCGAACTAAAATGGATACCGATTTTTATACTTTGGGAAATAGTTGGATAAAAAAGAGTAACAGTGGATTGTGGGAGATGTATGTGGAAGCTGAGGATCCCTTTGAACGCGGCACCATTAATGGAAAATTAGCAAAGGATTTAGTTCAATTGCAAGAGGATTATTTTATTCATCAACTCAAAAAACTTATCCCCTCTCAAACCTATTTGAATTATTTAAAATATGCTATTGCTTGGTTTAACCGTGATTTGGATGCTTATGTAACGGAAGAATACAAACAAGAAATATATGGTGTTTCAAATTCGTTAAATGATAGGTATGATTTTATTGGATCTAAGTATCAACGCAGCTTAAATTACCATGCTGCGCACGATATTGGACATGCATTGCAAGACAAGAATATGGTTGTTGGATGCACTTCCTTTTCGGCCTGGGATGCAAAGAGTGCGGATAGTAGTATAATTGTAGGACGAAATTTTGATTTTTATGTTGGCGATGAGTTTGCCCAAGATAAGGTTGTTTGTTTTTACAATCCGATACATGGAAATAAATTTGTATTCATTACATGGGGAGGTTTTGTTGGAGCTGTATCAGGGATGAATGACCAAGGACTTACAGTTACTATTAATGCTTCTAAATCAGATATACCAAGTGGTTCAGCCACGCCTATATCTTTGGTGGCTCGTGAAATTTTGCAATATGCCTCCACGATTAAGGAGGCACAAGCTATTGCAGAAAAGCGTAAGACATTTGTTTCGGAGAGTATTTTGCTAGGTTCGGTGAAAGATGGGCATACCAGTATTTTAGAGAAATCGCCAACAAAAATTGGATTGTTTGAATCGACTAATAATTACATTATTTGCGCCAATAATTTTCAAAGCAGTGTCTTTGCAGCAGATGCTGTGAACATTGAAAATAAGAACACTTCCTCCTCCATGTATCGCTACCAGCGGATGGATGAATTAATATCGCAGTATCCTAAGATAGGTGCAAAGGAAGTTGCTGAAATTTTGCGAAACAGAGCAGGATTAAAGGGAAGAGATATTGGAATGGCGAATGAGAAATCTATTAATCAACTTATTGCTCATCATTCGGTAATTATGGAACCGGCTAAGCGATTGATTTGGGTGAGCACTAATCACTATCAGTTAGGAGCATATCGCTGTTATGATATACATAAGATATTCGCAACCTATGCAGGTTTAAAAGAAAAAAGGGAAATTTGTGAAAACGACTTAACGCTTCCGGCAGACTCATTTTTATATTCGCAAGCGTATCGTAATTTTTTGAATTATAAAGTAATTTCACACTATGTGAGCGATTGTATAAATTATGGAAAGAAGCTCAGTGCGAAAATGGAAAAGGCCTTTGTTGCGAGTAATCCGGAGCAGTTTGAAGTGTATTCGCTTTTAGGTGATTATTATTTAAAATCGAAAAATTATGTTTCAGCACAAGCGCAATATAACATCGCGTTAAGCAAAGAAATTCCATTGAAGAAGGAAGTAAAACACATCCAAGACCAATTAAAAAAGTGCGCAGAACAAAAGGCAAAATCATAACAATTGGACTTGGTATTTTTCTTGTTTTGATAGCTGCACTTCGCGTTGAGGCACAAACAACAAAAATTTATGGTACGATTCGCGATACGGAAACAAATGAGGTAATTCCTTTTGTGATTGTTACATTTAAAGGAACAAAGATTGGTACATTTTCGGACGATGAAGGGAATTATATGCTTGAATCCTATTATGCTTCTGATTCGTTAAGCTTTTCGTTGGTAGGTTATAAAAGGAAAACCGTTGCTGTTAAGAAAGATAAAGTAAAGCAACTGAACATAGCGCTTACACCCAATGGAACCGATTTAAAAGAAGTGGTGGTAAATGCCAAAGATTTTGAAAATCCCGCCTGGCGCATTATTCGTGCAACCCTTGCCAATAAAGATGTGAATAATAAAGCAAAGCTGGAGGCCTATGAATACGAAGTCTATAATAAAATAGAGTTCGATATGAAAAATTTTCAATCGAAATTGCGTAAGAATATTTTTCTGCGGCCCTTTCGTTTTATATTTAATTATGTGGATACGGTTGGTACCGATTATTTTTTGCCGCTATTTATTTCTGAATCTTTGAGTGATTTTTATTTTAGAAGGAACCCTAATCAGAAAAAGGAAAAAATTAAAGCCACCAAAACCGGAGGCATGCAAAACGAAAGTGTATCGCGATTATTGGGTGATACCTATCAAAACATAAATGTTTACGACAACGATATCATGGTATTTGGAAGGGCTTTTGTGAGTCCTATATCGAATGCGGGTTTTGCTTTTTACCGCTATTACTTGATGGATAGCGCGTATATCGACAATCGTTATTGTTATAGAATATCCTTTCAACCAAAGCGAAAACAGGAGCTTACTTTTGCAGGCGAGTTATGGATTAATGACACCACATTTGCTGTAAAGCGTGTGGAAGCTGGAATAGCAAAGGATGCTAACATTAACTACATACAAAATTTTGAATTTAAGCAAGAATACAATCAAGTAAAAAAGGAAGTGTGGATGCTTACTACCGATCGATTAAATTTTGAAGCTGCTATATTGGTTCCGCATAAGTTGCGCAAACAGCACTTTGTGGGAAGTAAAGTGAGTTCGTACCGTAATTTTAAAATTAATGAATTTAGGGAAGAATCTTTTTTTGCAAAGCCGGATAACATTGAGATGGAAGACAGTAGTTATGCAAAACAGGAGGAATATTGGAAGGATGCCCGTCATGATTCACTTTCACAACACGATAAGGATGTATACACAATTGCGGATTCGATTCCAAAAATTCCGCTGTTTAAATTATACATGAATGTGGTAAAGGGATATAATTCGTGGGGTGTGGTTGATTTTGGACCTTATTTTACAACCTATAGTTTTAATGCGCTCGAAGGTAATCGCTTTAAATTGAGTGCGCGCACCAATACAAAATTTGACAAACACTTTGGAGTGGATGGCTATTTGGCTTATGGAACCAATGATAAAAGTTTTAAATATGGCGGCAGGGCGAATTATTACTTTAAGCGCATTCCTCGGAGTTTGCTTAGTGCCGGTTATCGGGATGATGTGGAACAATTTGGATTGGCCCAAGGTGTTTTTAAGGAAGATAATATTATTACGTCGGCCTTGCGCAGAACGGCAATTAGAAGTTACAATCGAGTGCATGAAGTGAATGTGTATTTTGAAAAGGATTGGTTTAATGGCTTTGGAAATAAGTTTCAATTTAAACGCAAGGAGTTAATTCCGGTGGGTGATTTGGAGTACGATGCAGAGAATACGCTCGGCCAGTTGGTAAATGTTTCGAAGATTACTACAGTAGAGTTTTCACTGCATACGCGATTTGCGTATAGCGAACGTTTTATTGGCGGCAATTTTCAGCGCATTAGTTTGGGAACGCAATATCCTATTTTAGATGCGCATTTTTATTGGAGCGTTAAAGGTTTGTTGGGTGGCGATTATGCCTATCAAAAATTGGTTTTAAGTGTTAAGGATAAAGTGAAATTGGGGATTTTAGGAACGTTTAGATATAAGGTTGAAGGTGGAAAAATATGGGGTAGTGTGCCCTACCCTATTTTAGAATTGCATCCCGGAAATCAAACTTTTTTATTGAATGACAATACCTTTAATACGATGAATTATTTTGAATTTGTGAGTGACCAATATGCGAGCGTTGCGGTATCGCAGCATTTTGAGGGCTTGTTGTTTAATAAAATTCCATTGGTGCGAAAGCTAAACTGGCGGGAAGTGTTGAGTGGGAAAGGATTAATTGGGAATTTAAGTGCATCGAATGAACGCATTTTACAACTGCCTACACATCTTTATACACTTAGTTATCCCTATTATGAAGTGAGTGCTGGAATTGAAAATATTTTTCAAGTGTTTCGAGTGGATGCGCTGTGGCGCCTTTCTTATCTGGATCATCCGGATATTACAAAATTTGGAGTAAGGGTAAAAATGCAATTGGAATTTTAAAGGAATTAATGGAACGCTGATTTATTAAGATGATTATGATTTTTTTAAGATTTTGACACGTTCGGAATTTAGAGAAGCGTTTTTTGATTAGTGATTTTTATGGAACGCGGCTTGGGCGGATGTAGCGGATTGGTATAAAAGAAATGAACGCAGATTTATTAAGATGATTATGATTTATTTAAGATTTAGACACCTTCGAAATTTAGAGAAGCTTTTTTGATTCATGATTTTTATGGAACACGGATTAGGCGTATGAAGCGGATTTTAATATCCCCCGCCGGCGGGGGCAGGGGGTGGTAAGGAACGCTGATTTATTAAGATGATTATGATTTTTTTAAGATTTACATATTAATTTAATCTCCTTTTTCTTTAAAGATGTAGTTAATAGCAATTGGATTTGGGGAAGTTTCATCAATTTTTTGGGGTTCTTCATCCGGATTTTGCCAAGGAGCGTTTTCATCTTCTTCATTGGTATCTTCTTCCCAAACGAATTCTTCTTTTTGTAAACCTATCTTACGAAAGTAAAAGCTGCACAATAATCCTGCTGCGGCTCCCATTAGGTGACTTTCCCAAGAAATGCCTATTTGTAAAGGTAGTACTCCCCAAATGAGGCTTCCATAAAGGAACACAACGAAAAGAGAAAATGCCATAAGGTATTTATGTCCTCTTATTAATCCGCTAAAAAAGAGAAAGGAAGCCAAGCCATACACCACACCACTTGCACCGATGTGATAGCTTGGGCGGGCAGAAACCCATACCCATAAACCTGTTATGAGGTAAATAGAAAAGAAAGCTTTGTACCCGATTTGGCGGTAGAAATAAAAAAGTCCGGCACCAAGCACAAGCAGTGGCACCGTATTAGAAAACAAGTGCCCAAAATCGGCATGTAATAATGGCGCCATAAAAACGCCGGTAATACCTTTAATTTCGCGGGGGTAAAGTCCGAAGGTAAAGAGCTCGATATGAAACACCTCTTCAACTAATTTCACAATCCAAAGCAAGAACACAAAGCTGATTGGAAAGAACCAGGTGTGAAATCGTTTGCTTTTTTCGGAGGCAGATAAACTCATTGTGCGAAAAGGAATTCAATTCTTATACCAGTTAAATAAAGGTGTCATAAAGGCACAATAAGCGGTATATTTGAGCCAAATAAAAATACAAAATGGAATACAGAAGATTAGGTAAATCAGGATTACAAGTAAGTGCGCTCTCCTTAGGCAGTTGGCTGACATTTGGAAAGCAAATTGAGAATAAAACAGCCGAGCGATTAATGGACATGGCATACGATGCGGGTGTAAATTTTTATGACAATGCTGAAATTTATGCCAATGGAGAGAGCGAAATTGTAATGGGTAAAATATTAAAAAAGAAAAAATGGGAACGGAGCTCGTACCTTATTTCGAGCAAAGTTTATTTTGGATATCGCGGTGCTAAATCCAAACCGAATCAACGCGGATTGTCGCGAAAACATGTGATTGAAGGATGCAATGACGCATTAACCCGTTTACAAGCGGAATATATTGACTTGTTTTTTTGTCACCGACCGGATAAGAATACGCCTATGGAGGAAACGGTATGGGCCATGAATGACTTGATACGACAAGGAAAAATATTGTATTGGGGAACTTCGGAATGGAGTGGTAATGAATTGATGGAAGCCTTTATGGTGGCTCAAAAATATAATTTGATTCCCCCCACTATGGAACAGCCTGAATACAATATGTTTCAGCGGGAGAAAATGGAGAAAGAATTCATTCATTTATTTACGCATCATGGCTTGGGCACCACCATTTGGAGTCCGCTTGCATCGGGGGCTTTGACCGGAAAATACAGTATTAAAAATAAGCCTAAGAATACGCGGCTTGAAATGGATGGCATGGAGTGGCTTAAGAAAAAGGTGTTGATTGAAAACCACTTGGAAAAGGCTGAAAAAATGAAAGTGTTGGCCACTAAATTGGGGGTATCACTTCCCAAACTAGCAATTGCATGGGTTTTAAAAAACAAGCATGTGAGTACGGCAATTTTGGGAGCTTCAAAACCTGAGCAATTGAAGGAAACGCTTACCTCGTTAGAAGTATTGCCCTTGTTGACAGATGAAGTGCTTTTGACAATTGAAGGGATTTTGAATAATAAGCCAAGGCAGGCGGAGTTTTAATTTTTTTATTGAAAAGGCGCATCAATTTACCATCCCCTGCCCCCGCCGGCGGTGGATAATTTGTTGTTGACAGCGAGCATTTTTTCATTAAATTTGTACTCTCCTTTACTACATGAGAAAAGTTCTGATTATTGTTTTTATTTTGATACAGGTTACCTGCAGCTTTGCGCAAAACGCTAAGGTGGAAGAAGCGCGTAAGCTTTATCCAAAATCGGGAACCAATAAGGAAGTATGTAAGAAACTTTACGATATGCTTGCACAAATTGATGAGAAGAATCAGAATTTGTTGTTGGGGTATAAAGGCGCTGTAATGGCCGAAATGGCCAAGCATGAGAAGGAAGCACCTAAAAAGTTAAAATTTTTCAAGGAAGGGAAACGCAAATTGGATGAATCTATACTAAATGATTTAGAGAATATAGAATTGCGATTTTTACGTTTGAGTATTCAACTGCACACTCCATCCGCTTTGCGCTACAATGGCAATATAAAGAGTGATAAGGAGTTTATTGTTCAGAATATTGAAAAAGTTAAGAACGAAAATTTAAAAAAATCCATTTCGGAATTTATGGCAACCCTTGATACGATGCCTGTTAGTCCGCCAAAATAAATACTATGCTCAGCAACCACGTTATACTTGTTGATGTTAATGACTGTGAACAAGGAACAATGGATAAAGTGGAAGCGCATCTTAAAGGTGAATTGCACCGTGCTTTTTCTATCTTCATCTTAAATTCAAAGAACGAACTTTTATTACAAAAGCGTTCGGAATTAAAATACCATTCAAAAGGCAAATGGTCAAATAGCTGTTGCAGTCATCCACGCCCATTCGAAAGCTTAGAAACAGCAGTTCACCGTAGGTTGCAAGAGGAAATGGGATTTGATTGTACACTGGAATTTAAATTCTCCTTTCATTATAAAACCGAATTAGAAAACGATTTAATTGAACATGAAATTGACCATGTGTATGTTGGTTATAGTGATTGTTTGCCGGTAATTGATACACACGAAGTTAGTGAATGGCGCTATGCCACCATACCAGCCATTGCTGCTGAAATTGAAAACAATAGTGCTGCTTTTTCTGTTTGGTTTCCAATTGCTTTTAATGCATTAAAGAAATACCTTTAGTATGATGAAAATAAAAAATTTACTTCTTGCTCTATGCCTGCTTTCACTTGGCAACATTGCCAACTCCCAAACTGTGGATGAGTTGAATGAATTTAACAAAGAGCGTATCAACATCAGTAAAAAAGGCATGACCGTGCTTGCTGCTTGGAGTTTAGCCAATGTGGCTGCAGGTGCTTATGGGTTTAGCACTACACATGCAGAAGTGGATAAAAATTTTCACAAAATGAACATGATGTGGGGTGGAATAAACTTGGTGCTTGCTGCCACCGGTTATTTGGGGGCAGTGAACGACAAGAAAAGTTATGATTTGAAAAAAAGTTTCAAGCAACAGCAATCGATTGAAAAAACTTTTTTGGCAAATGCTGCATTGGATGCAGCATATATAACGGCTGGTTTATATTTGACCGAACGTGCCAAAAATCAAGAAAGTAAATCGGCTGTTTACAAGGGTTATGGGCAATCGATAATGCTGCAAGGCGCGTTTTTAATGTGTTTTGATGCTGTTATGTTTGCTGTGGAAAATAACCATGGCAATAAGAAATTGTATCGTTTTTTGGATAAGGTAAACTTGAGTAGTAATGGGATTGGTGTGAAGTTTAGGATTTAGTGTGAAGGGATTAAGGATTAAGGATTTGGGAATTCGGATTTAGGATTAAGGAGTTTGGATTTGTGACTTTTTGTTTAGGGCTTGGTGATTAGGATTTGGGTTTTGATTCGTTTGAGAGGAGTTGTGCTTTGTATTTTGGCAGGAGTCCTACAAATTTAAGCAGTGTTTCATCTAGTGATAAGTCGGAATGCGCGCCTGCGGCATTAAAGTGACCGCCACCTTCAAAATTTTCGCGTGCAAATGTGTTCGCGTCAAAATTACCTTTGGAGCGGAATGATATTTTTACGATGTCGTCGCGCTCAATAAAAATAGCTGCAAATTTTACTTTATTAACCGAGAGGGCATAGTTAACAAAGCCTTCGGTATCGCCTTTTTGGTGGTGGAAGCGCTCCAGTTCTTCGGCGCTTAGGCTGATAAAAGCCGTTTTGAAATCCTCTAAAACCGTGAGTTTATGAGCCAGTGCATGACCAAGCAGCTTCATCCGGTTTTCGGAATTGGTATCGTAGACTTGCTCGTGAATGAATGTTTTTTGGGCTCCGGCTTCTAGCAATTCTGCCACTATGCGATGTGTATCGGCAGTGGTAGCATCGAAACGAAATGAACCGGTGTCGGTCATGATGCCGGTATACAAGCAATTGCTGATATCTTTGGTGAGCATGTCCTTCTCTCCTATCCCATCGATTAGTTCGAAGATGAGTTGACAGGTGGAACAGGCACTTGTATCGGAGAAATTAATATCGGCAAATTTTTGTGGAAAGAGGTGGTGATCCACCAGTATTTTAAAGCCTTTTGCAGTGCTAACAGCTTCTTCCATTTTGTCGATGCGCGACAAGGCATTGTAATCGAGGCAGAAAATAATATCTGCGGAAGCAATGAGTTTGGCGCATTTCTTAACATTCTTATCGTAAGGAATTATTTTGTCGCAGCCTTCCATCCAGGATAAAAACTCGGGATAATCGTTGGGTGGGATAACCGTTACTTTGTGTCCTTTGGCTAACAAAAAATTATATAGTCCTAATGAGGAACCAATGGCATCTCCATCGGGATTGAGGTGGGTGGTTATAACAATATCTTTCTTCTTGCGAAGGACTTCCTTTAATCTACCTAATTCTAGCGGGCTGAGCATACATTTAATTTTCTTCAAAAATAAGAATAAAAATGAGGGGGCAGAATTGGGCGAATTTTTATAGTTTTGCGGCTCGAAAAATTAAACTAAAAAAACAATGTCAACAAATAGAACGTTTACAATGATTAAGCCTGACGCCACAGCAAAGAATTATATTGGCGGGATTTTAAAAATGATTAACGATGGTGGTTTTAAAATAATTGCCATGAAATACACGCAATTGAGTAAGGATGCGGCCGGTAAGTTTTATGAAGTGCACAAAGCCCGTCCTTTTTATGGGGAATTGGTGGATTACATGTCTTCGGGGCCAATTGTTGCTGCTATATTAGAGAAGGACAATGCAGTTGCTGATTTCAGAACTTTAATTGGTGCTACTAATCCTAAAGATGCTGCAGAGGGTACTATTCGTAAAATATATGCTGAATCGATTGCTGCTAATGCGGTGCATGGTTCGGATAGCGATGAGAATGCTCAGATTGAGGGTGATTTCTTTTTCTCGAAATTGGAGCGTTTTTAAGGGTGTTTTTTTTGAAACACATAGGAGCATAGGGAACATAGGGTGCACATAGGGTTTTTGCTTGATGTTGTTGATTTAATTACTTCTTTAATTCAAGCGAAATATTAATAAAAAAATCTCTGCTTATATTGGCAGAGATTTTTTTTTATCCGTGATATACCCGGGAAGCTATGATGCGGTCGTTTTTTATTTCGAGCACCTCTCCTACTTTTAGGTCTTTTTCGCCTTCGACGCTGCGGATGTATTCCATAAAAATACAGTCGGCTTCGGCAATAAATTTGGTTGGTTTGTAGCTTAGTGTTGGCAGGCGTTCAAAGGCATCTTTCCACCAGGTGTACAATTCGGGTTTTCCTTTTATAAGTCCTTTTGTTTCGGGTTTTCGCTCGAGTAATTTGGGGCTGTAGTGCACGGCACTTTCGTCGTAGAGATTTAGGAGCTCTATTATATCGTGTGCATTAAATGCGTTCATCCAGCGGGTGGCAATGGCTTTACAAGTTTCGGAGGAGAGCATTTTTACAAGGATAAAATTTCGATCATGCGCATAATTTCCTGGTCGGTTTCCTCTATGTGTTTAATTGCTTGACTGAAGGGGGTGTATGCCACTTCATTATTAATCACTCCAACCATTTGCCCGTCTTTACCTGAAATTAGTGCTTCCACAGCCATGAAACCAAGACGGCTGGCAAGCACACGATCGTTGCAGGAAGGGCTTCCTCCTCTTTGCATGTGGCCTAAAATGGAGACACGGGTATCGTATTGGTTGAATCGCTCTTTTACTTTTCGAGCAATTTCGAATGCTCCGCCTTCTTCTTCGCCTTCGGCAACGATAATAATTTTGGAAGATTTGCTTTTTCTTCCTCTTTCCAAACGCGCAATGAGGTGGCTTAAATCGGTTTTGGTTTCGGGGATTAAAATACTTTCGGCACCTACACCAATTCCACTGTTTAAAGCAATTAGACCGGCATCGCGACCCATGACTTCCACAAAAAATAGTCGGTCGTGACTTTCGGCGGTATCTCTAATTTTATCGACTGCATTAATTACAGTGTTGATGGCAGTATCGTATCCAATTGTGAAATCGGTTCCAGCTAGGTCGTTATCAATTGTGCCGGGTATACCGATAAAGGGCATTTTATAGATGGAGCTAAATTCGGCAGCGCCGGTAAACGTTCCGTTTCCTCCAATGGCAACAATGCCTTGAATGCCGTGCTTTACTAAATTATCGTAAGCTTTTTTCATGCCTTCTTTGGTCATGAATCGTTTGCTTCGGGCAGTTTTGAGGATGGTGCCGCCGCGTTGAATAATGTTGGCAACGCTGCGTGTATCTAAGTTAATAAACTCTCCATCTATCATTCCTTCGTAACCATGCATGATTCCCATTACGGATAATTTGTGGTATATACCGGTACGCACTACCGCTCTAATACAAGCGTTCATTCCGGGGGAATCGCCACCGGAGGTAAAAACAGCAATCTTCTTCATCTTTTTTCTTCTTATAAATTGGGTGTAAAAATAGGAGTAAATTTAAAACGCAAGGTAATAATCCTTTGTCAGTTGTTTGTATTCTTCTGAATAGGAATGTCGCTCATCCTGTTCAATAATGATACTGCTTTCGGAAAAGGTGGTTGGATTAAATTCGAATTGCATCAGCAATCGTTTTTCGGTTTTATCGGCTCTTGTTTTCACGCGCAAGATTTTATCGACGTGCAATTTTTTTTCTTTAGCTAAGTCACGAAATATTTCGGCTTCTTTGCTGGGAAGTATCACACAAAACTTTCCGTTTTTTGAAAGCAGTTTTAATACGCCTTCAAGCAGGTCTTCGAAAGCAAGAGAATCGGTATGACGGGCTGCGGTGCGCGATTCTGCAGAAGCTTTGGAAGAGTCGATAAAATAAGGTGGATTACTAACGATTAAATCGTATTTTTTTTCGTGATTTTTAAAAAAGTTTTGAAAGGACTGATGGTAAACATGTATGCGTTCTTTCCATTTACAGTTGCTTACGTTTTCTTGTGCTTGCAAGAAGGCAGCATCATCAATATCGATGGCATGAATTTGAGCGGTAGATTTTTGTGCCAGCATGAGGGCAATTATTCCGGTGCCGGTGCCGATATCTAAGATAGTTGTGGAAGTAGCAGCATCCACCCATGAGCCCAGCAAAACTGCATCCGTGCCTACTTTCATGGCACATTTATCTTGGTTTATTTTAAACTGTTTGAATTCAAACTGCTGTTGGGGCATAAAACATTTGTGCGGTAATGGGGTGTTGTTTGATTTAATTTTGATAAAGATATAAAATTATATGCTTATGTATTACTATGCGAGAAAGTAGCAAATTGTTGGAGTTTGCAATTTATTGTTTGAATCAATGATATTGTAAGGAAAAATATTTTTGAAAAGTGTAGTATATTTATTTGGATGCTGTTATGCAATAAGGATTGAGCCTTTGTTTGAGCTCTCCGCCGGCTGGCGGAAGCGAGTGGTGAAAGCCTGACCCGATTTTTCATCGGGTATTGCCCAAAAAAAATTGACATTAATTGTAGCTCACAGCAGACTATGAATGTTTTATAAAAGGAGAAATTGTAAGGCTAGAATTAACAAAAAAGAGTTTATGTGTTACACTTTAGTTGCCAGTAAAATGAGGCGTTCGGAAGTTTTTTCATCGAATTTTTGAAGGTTGTAATTTCCAAAAGTTGCCGTAAGACGTAATCCACTTTTTTCGAAATAGTGAATAAAGTCAGGCAGTTTAAGGGTTTTTACTTTTTCGGTGAAGGAAAAATCTTCGCCATTATCGGTGAAATTAATGTGTTTGATGAGAAAACCTTTTTCTATTTTTTTTTGAATTTTAAAAGCGATATCGCAGACTTTTTTTTGTTCCTTAGGTATTAGTTCATTGAGCACTTTGGTAGAATTCATAAAATCAATAACCAATACACCCCCTTGTTTCATGGAGGCTGCGGCAGATTGAATGGTTTTTAGATTATCTTTTTCATTTTCGAAATAACCGAAACTGGTAAAGAGGTTCATTACCGCATCGAAATAATTCACACGAAAGGGCTGGCGCATATCGTGTGTAAAGAAAGAAAGCGAATCGTTTTCGAATTGTTGTGCATATTGAATGCTTTGTTTGGAGAGGTCTAAGCCCGTAACATTATATCCATTTTTAGCAAAATAAATAGAGTGTCTTCCTTTACCGCAGGCCAAATCGAGCAAAAATGAATGTGGTGCAAGCTTAAGGTGCTGAATTAAATTGGTAATAAATTCTTTTGCTTCATCTTTATCTCTGTGTTGATAGAGTAAGTGATAGTAGGGAGAATCGAACCAGATATCGAACCAGTATTTTTTCTTGAAGTTGCCATTCATTGCGGAACAAATTTAATGAAATAAGCAAGGGAGTGCTAAGAGAAAATTTTGGATTGAAAAGAAGTTGTAAACCGAAATATGAAGCAATAAGGAATGGTGTGCGATTATTTTTTTTTCGGAGTTAATAACAAATAGTTGTAAATAAATTCTATTTTAGCCGATGTTTTTATTTATACAAATAGTTATATTTGCTAACATATATTAGTAATATCAAGGGTTTTTACACAATTTTAAGCGAATAAGCAGCAATATATTTATTTAACTAAAGCGAAATAGGATGGTTGATATTTATGATTTTTACGATAAAATGGATCGTAATAAAATTATGCTTTCATTTAAAGGTGATATCACCTCCGAATTGCTGACGTCTATATTGCAAATTATGGAATCCAAGTTGGATAATTTGCAGGAGGAGCCAAAAGTTAAGAAGAAAGTGTATAATGTGTTGGTGGAGTGTTTGCAGAATTTGTATCACCACATGGATGAAGTTGCCTTTACGGATGACACGAATGAAATTGTTTCTCGTTCGGCCATTTTTATGATAGGTAAGGTGGAGAATGAATACAGCATTATTACCGGAAATTATATCTTAACTTCGAACGTTGAAAATCTCAGAGTAAAATTAGACAAGATAAATGAGATGAGTAAAGAGGAGTTAAAAGAGTACTATAAAGAAATATTAAACAACGATACTTTCTCTGAAAAAGGCGGAGGAGGCTTGGGAATGATAGACATTGCGCGTAAATCAGGTCAGAAGCTGAACTATAATTTTATGGTGGCGGATGATAAATATTCATTTTTTAGTTTGAACATTAAAATCTCACAATAATTAAATACTATGGAAACACTGCTAATTGAAGGTTCACCCAAAACGCCTACTATTAAATTTGATTGGGATAAAGGATATTTAGAAATTAAAGGGAGATCGATCCCTGAAAACTCGATTGAGTTTTACAAACCGCTTGTAGACTGGTTGGATAAATACTCGGGCAAGCCACAAAAGAATACAAATGTGAATATTCATTTGGAGTACTTTAATACCAGTTCTTCGAAGTGTATTTTGGACGTATTTAAAAAACTTGAGAGTATTCACAAAGGCGGAAGTAGTGAGGTTATTATTAACTGGCATTATGAAGAGGATGATGAGGATATGTTAGAAGCAGGCGAAGATTATCAAGCCATTATTAACATTCCTTTTAAAATGGTATTGAGCGAAGCTTAAGCTTTGAAATAGTATAAAAAAAAGCAGTTGCCTAATATGCAACTGCTTTTTTTATGTGGATAAGTGTAGAAAAGTACTTTGGTTAATTGCAATAAGATTTGAATTATAAAACTATTAAAATCATTACTTGTAAGGTGTTTTCTTACTTTTTGCTTGATCAAAAAGTAAGCAAAAAATCAAGGCTGATGAGCAATTGGCTAAAATTTTAATTCATTTTTACTCATATTGTGTTAATTTTTTAAGGTATTCGTGATTCGGCTTTGCCTTAATTGCCACGCAACCCAAGCGCTCGATTTTGTTCCGTAATTGGAGAATATTTTTGTTTCTCGCTCGAGGGTTGCTTACACAGGGCCTACGCTTAAAAATGAATTCAAATTTCTTAACGCTAATTTCTCATAGGCCGGTCCTTTTCGGTTTTTAATGATGTTTTTTAGGGTTTCGTTTTTTGTATCTTATTATTATTTGCGAGTTTTCATGCATGTTTTCTTACTTTTTGCTTGATCAAAAAGTAAGCAAAAAATCAAGGCTGATGATAAATTGGCTAAAATTTAAATTAATTTTTGCCGCGCAACCCAAGCCGCTCGATAATATTCTGTTGAAAGAAAATATTTTCATTTCTCGCTCGTGGATTGCTTACACAGGCCTGCGCATAAAAATGAATTCAAATTTCTTAACGCCAATTTCTCATAGGCCGGTCCTTTTCGTTTATGATTATGATTTTAGGATTTCGTGCTTTTTGTTGCTTAGGTTTTATCGGGAGGTGAACACTACTAGCAATAGTCATTCTCATACTTTTTTCTTGATCAAAAAGTATGCAAAAAATCAAGGCTGATGATAAATTGGCTAAAATTCGAATTCATTTTTACACGCAACCCAAGCGCTCGATAAATTCAGTAAAAGGAAAATATTGATTTTTCTCGCTCGAGGGTTGCTTACACAAGGCCCGCGCTTAAAAATGAATTCAAATTTCTTAACGTCAATTTCTCATAGGCCGGTCTTTTTCGGATTTTATTGATGTTTTTTTAGGTTTCGTTTTTTGTATCTCATTATTATTTGCGAGTTTTCATGCATGTTTTCTTACTTTTTGCTTGATCAAAAAGTAAGCAAAAAATCAAGGCTGATGATAAATTGGCTAAAATTCGAATTCATTTTTACACGCAACCCAAGCCGCTCGACAATATTCTGTTAAATGAAAATACTTTCATTTCTCGCTCGAGGGTTGCTTACACGAGGCCAACGCTTAAAAATGAATTCAAATTTTTTAACGCCAATTTCTCATAGGCCGATCCTTTTCGGTTTTGATTGTGATTTTAGGATTTCGTTCTTTTTGTTGCTTAGGTTTTATCGGGAGGTGAATACTACTATCAATGGTCATTTTCATACTTTTTTCTTGATAAAAAAGTATGCAAAAAATCAAGGCTGATGATAAATTGGCTAAAATTTGAATTCATTATTGCCGCGCAACCCAAGCGCTCGAAAGTGGTCAGTGCTAAGTAAAAAATTGTTTTCTCGCTCGAGGATTGCTTACACAGGCCCGCGCTTAATAATGAATTCAAATTTCTTAACGCCAATTTCTCATAGGCCGGTCTTTTTCGGATTTTATTGATGTTTTTTTAGGTTTCGTTTTTTGTATATCATTATTATTTGCGAGTTTTCATGCATGTTTTCTTACTTTTTTGCTTGATCAAAAAGTAAGAAAAAAATCAAGGCTGATGATAAATTGGCTAAAATTCGAATTCATTTTTACACGCAACCCAAGCCGCTCGACAATATTCTGTTAAATGAAAATACTTTCATTTCTCGCTCGTGGATTGCTTACACAGGCCTGCGCATAAAAATGAATTCAAATTTCTTAACGCCAATTTCTCATAGGCCGATCCTTTTCGTTCATGATTGTGATTTGGGGATTTCGTGCTTTTAGTTGAATAGATTCTATAGGGTGGTGAATACTACTATCAATGGTCATTTTCATACTTTTTTCTTGATCAAAAAGTAAGCAAAAAATCAAGGCTGATGATAAATTGGCTAAAATTTGAATTCATTATTGCCGCGCAACCCAAGCGCTCGAAAGTGGTCAGTGCTAAGTAAAAAAATGTTTTCTCGCTCGAGGATTGCTTACACAGGCCCACGCTTAATAATGAATTCAAATTTCTTAACGCCAATTTCTCATAGGCCGATCCTTTCAGTAAACTAAATAAGCCTTTATTGATGGCAATTCATCATTAATACTGGTTGTGATATTTATATCTCAAGCAAAGTAAAACTAAGGATAAGCAAATGAAATTTTTCTTTCAAGCTAGTCTTTGATAAATCGTTTGCAGAAATTATTAGTTCCCTCCTTTACTACAATAAAATACATTCCCGGTTTTAGATCTTGTAAATTTAAATTGAGTTGTGATGAATTAATGTTGGTTTCAGCTTTATATACTTGGCCAAGGAAATTTGTAATTTGGTAGCTATCAATTTTATTGTTGGATGTAAATTTTAAAATATCTTTTACGGGATTTGGTTGAAGGTTGTGGGTTGCGGAAGTTTTGATTTCACTGATTCCTGTAAAATCGTCGTTTTGAATGGTAAGCACCCAACTGGAATCTAATATTGTAGCGGAACCACTTACATTTTGAAGACGGAGTTCAAGTATTTCATCCGGCTCAATTGTTAAATCATCCACAATAGAAATGCTAATGGATTGCGGAACTGTGGAATTTGCCGGGAAGGTTAACTGTGATGGGGTAAAAGTAAAATCGCTGTTGAGTGTAGCCGTGGTTAAATTACCTAAAACTACATCCACCGTAGTGGCAACTGCAAGGGGATTAAAGATCTTTACACTAATGCTTAAGCCGCCAACTGCTTCATTAAAGGAAGCATCGGATGTAAACATGGTGACCGTCGGTGGCACAATAAAACCACAGCCGTTGATGGTGTGTGAACCCAAGTGAGAATAATCAGCTTGCGGAAATATATCCCATTGACCATTTGAATTGTTCCAGTTTGACTCACCTTGTTTGATATTTTGTTTTCGCACCAGTGTTGCCGAAGTTGAATTTGCATTGTAAACCGGCCAGCCAAAGCCGGGGTTCACTCCTATTGTGCCAAAGCAATCGACTAAAGTAGCATTGTGGTATAAGCCAATTGCGCTGTTTCCATTAAAGAAGAACTGTCCGTTTACCAAATCTGAAATTGCCTTTACTGCTGAATCGGAGCCGGAATAACTGATTACATAGGTATCTCCATGATTTATAAAACCGGATAATGGCACATCGGTTCCGGCAACGGTGTTACCGGCAAAATAAATTTTTATGGAATAATTTGATAAATCAACCACCTGGCCGGTTGGATTATACAATTCGAATGCTCTATCACCAGCTGAAAAACTATGCACAAATTCTGAAAAAAATATGTCGGAACAAGGATTGGAAGTGGTTATGGAGTCGTTGTCATAAATGGTAAAATTAATTAGAGAATCACCTAGAGTTGCATTGTTACTCGGGTTTGCAAGCATAAAACTGTAGGTCTCAATTGGCTCGGCTAAGAGGTCTTCGAATATGCTCACACAAACAGATTCATTACCGGCAAAATTGGGTAAAAACTTAATTCGAGTAGGTGCAATGGTAAAATCGGTACCGAGCGTTCCGGTGGTACTTGCCACAATTTGCACATCTACAAAAGTAGTATCGGGTAATGGATTTGTAATGCTTACACTAAAACATAGGCCACCAACAGCTTCCGTGTAGGTACCATCGTTGCTTACAATACTGATAGCCGGAACAACACCTGAGCTGTTTTTTTTGGCCTGAACATTAGAGGCAATTCCAATACTGAGAAAAAGCTGGATAATTAAGTAGCAATATTTCATAGTTTTTATTTTTGATTCAAACTTGAAGATACAAAATATTTGTAACGCAACTCAAAAATTGGAAGTGTTTTTTATAAAATATCAAAAACTTAAAATGTAACAATGCCAACAGTAAGCCTTTGTTGAATTGACGGATTTATTTTATTCAGAATTGAATGGTAGAAGTGACAAGACTTAAATACGGTGTTTTTACTGTGGAATTTTTATACTCATTAAACCAAGCTTGAGTTTTCTGTTGATTTTTTTAAGTCTTTCAAAATTACTAGTACTAAAACACTTATGATAGCTGCAAAAAAGCACCAAATAGAAATAAAATATTTTGGTGTTATGATGCGTGTTATAATGCATGAAGTTAAAATTGTAATTCCTAGAATTTGCATCCGATTCACACTAGACACAAGTGTTGATACCACCGTTGGAATAAAATAAAAAAAGGCACTCAACCACAATAAATTTTGGGTATGCGGAAATTCAAGATTGTATTTGATATGGTGTCCGCTGATTTCGGCATGTATTGGGTAAATTATATAACAATAGCTCAGGTAAAGAGAAAGTAGTATACCGAGACTTAGTATATAGGTGAGCACTCGTTTTCGTTTTATATTCTGTTCGAGAAACAGAATTGATAGTGGTACCCAGGTAGGCCAAATTATTTGGGCCACAATCAAAAAGGAATAGGTGCTGGCTGATTTTAAGTATGAAAATTCGGGATGTGTAAATGAAAGCCAGAGCAAACCTTCAGTGAATTGCTGAAAGGCGAATAGAAATGGAATGCAGGCGAAAGCTGTTTGCGCCGGAAGGCTTACCTTTTTGACGGAAGCAATACCTACCAGTGCTAAAACTGCACTGGCGGTAAAGCTTGCTTGGGCTGAAAAGCACATTAAATAATAGGGATTATCACTAACATAAAATTTTGCTTTTTGAATTTTAAATGTAGTAGCCGTTAGTTGAAAAATTTAATCCACTTACGCACTGTTCTATTTTCTAATTTGCTTTCATTACTATTGATGCGCTCAATAGCTAAACCAACCGCATCATTGGAGATCCGCTGAATTACTTTCGCTTTTGAATTTATTTTCTTAATCAAAGCAATGAATTCACGTTCTTTTGTAAGAAATAAGTGATTTTCCAATACGACTAAATTAGTGTTTAGCGAAATTTTTTTTAAGGCACTTGCACTGTTGTAAAAGCTTGCTACCTGCACATCTTCGTTGAAACGAAGTGTAAGATAAGATCGCAACAATTTTACAGAAAGAATATCGCTATCTACAATAAATAAATTCAGTTTTGACAGGGGCATGTTTAATTTAGTTTGGAATTAAGTGTACTTCGTACTTGTCATTTCCGTCCATATAGTAATACCAAAGCGCTTTTTCTTCCAGCTTTTTAATGAATAAGGTGCGAGAGGATTGATCATCGTCGCCATTTAGTTTTACTTCTTCATCTTTATTTTGAAAGGTCCAGTTGCCCGCACCGTTAAGCATTCCAAATGAATAGGAATAGGATCCGCTTTTTGAAAATGTTTCGGTATACCCTGCCACGAGCGACGTGTAATCATCGCCGTTAATTTTATAATTATCGATTTTCCAAGAATTGGCTAAACGCGCAGCACGCGAGCGGAGGCTTAACGCAGGGCCGTCGTCATATTTCTGACAACTTTGAATGGAAGGAATCACTATAGCTGCAAGAAGTATGCAGAGGATTGCAAATTTGTTTTTTAGTTTCATGTTTTTTTTCTAGTTTAAAATGTGTTTTTAGCATCAGGGCTTGATTCAAGCACCATTGTTTCTTCCATTGTACCGGCATTTTTTAATTCGAATTCGCAGGTTATTTTCACTTCATCGCTTACCACTACGCCGCCTGTTTCCATGGCTGTGTTCCAAACAAGGCCCCAGTCGTTTCGGTTTAATTTGCCCGTAACTGTAAACCCGGCTTTTTCATTTCCCCAAGGGTCTTTGGTAATTCCACCAAACTGCACGTTTAGGAGTTGGTTTTTTGTTATGCCCATCATGCTTAATTCGCCCCAAAGTTCATGGTTACCATCCGCATCGGCTTGTGCAATTGTGCTCGAAACAAAGGTGATTTGTTTGTGCTTGTGTGCGTCAAAAAAATCAGCACTCTTTAGATGTTCATCTCTTTTGTCGTCGCCTGTATCCAAGGAGGCTACATCTATCCAAAAATCAATGACAGCGGTTGAAAAATCTTTTCCGGTGGTATAAATGCTGGCATCAAAATTTTTAAATTTTCCTTTTACATGAGCAATCATAAGGTGACGCACTTTGAATTCAACTTCACTATGGGCGATATCAATACTCCATTTTACATCTGGTTTCATTTTTTTATTTTTTTTAATTATTTCTTCACATTATTTACACCTAAATCTTTGAATGCTTTACCAAATTCGTCCATGTCGTGACTGAATTCGCTTTTAAATGAATTCCAATTGTCTTTTCCAGTTTCTTTGTAATCCGCCATTCTTTGCTTCAAGCTGTTGTTTTTTTCTTCCAGGTCTGCAATTTTTTTATCGTAATCGGCACGAGCTTGAGCTTTTTCATCGCGTACTTTAAGTCGGAAAGCAGCTAATTCCTTTTCATTTTGTGCGATTTGATCGGCGGTTACTTTTTTGTATGTTTCAATATCTGCAAGGTATTCATCATTTGCTTTTGCTAAATCTGCATTAGCATCGTTTACATTTTCTTGCGCATTTTCGACCTTTTTTTCGGGACTGCTGCAACTGCTTACTAGCATCACTGACATAATAGATGCGACTGAAATTGTTAGAATTGAAATTTTCATTGTATTTTTTATTTGATTTTCGCTTCCTGCGAACAAGGTGCAATAGTAGCATTGCGGTGCAAAAGTCCGTGAATACTAGGTAGTAAATGTTATATAACTCTAAGATTAAATTGCATCATTCACAGATGGGGAATTTATTTTTTGAATTTTGATTTGTTGAATTCTTGAATTTTGATTTGACGAATTGTTGTTCTATTAATTTGCAATTCATTCTAAAGATGGATTTATGGCTGTGGGGTATTCTTTAAGGTATCCGTTATTTCGATGTATTCTTTTGACAGTTTTGTAAGTTCTCGCTCGGTTTTTAACTCTGTATCGATTACGGCATTGCTGGCAGGTTCGTGTGAGGATACCAATTCATTTACTTTTAAATGTAGGGATGCGGAAAATCGGTTGAACGATTTTTGAATTAGAAACAAGCTTAAAAAGGTAATTCCAATTATCGCTTCGTGTATACACTCATGTAGTGATTGGTCAAAAAAATCCTTCTGCGTAAGCCAAAAAATAACGCTGATGCATGCAATAATAAAGGTAAGTGAGTTACCCATTACTGTTATTGCAAAGGAAGTTACTCGTTCAAAAATGCGTTCGGCATGGTGTGATAATTTGTACATCGTAAAGCTGTTATAATAATTTGATTTCTTTTGTTTTGGATAGCCGTAACAAAATTTCCTTTTTTATAATTGATGCGGATTCATCCCAGCTTTGAATTGCATTGTGCTGCGCAGCTCTTTCGATGCCGGTTTGGCTTGAATAATTTTTTAGCTCGTTAATTAAGCTGATTCTATTTGCTTTCATATTGGTGTAATTTGGTTCAACAAAGATTGAGCACAGGGGCATCTTAAGGATTATATTACGACCATATTTATTTATATAATTCACAGATGATTAAACTAATTTGTTTGCCTTGTTTCGGAATCAAATTCAATGGATTGAAACACTGAATTGAGCTTTGGAATGGAAAGGTTTGTTCCTTTTTATTTTTGATGGAGCTTACAAACAAAAAAAGGGATTGCCTTGCCAGGCAATCCCTTTAATAAAAAATCAATTTTTAATTAATACGAAGTCTTTAATTCTACTCTTCTGTTTTTCGCTTTACCGATTGCAGTTTTATTATCTGAAATGGGTTGTGTTTCGCCAAAACCGGTTGCAGTTAATCGCGATTCCATAATGCCTTGTCCCATTAAATAAGTTTTAACCGATTCGGTTCTTTTTTGAGAAAGGGTCATGTTGTATGCGTCTTCGCCATCGCTATCGGTATGGCCTCCAACTAATAAGTTTGCTCCTTCGTATTTTTTCAAAATAGAAGCTAATTCATCCAGTTGTACTAAGGATGCAACTTTTAATTTATCGCTATCAAATTCGAAAAATATTTTGCTTGCAATTTGAGTTATTTTTTTCACATCTTCTTTTGCCATTTCAGGACATCCTTTGTTATTAATAGTTCCTTTAATGGTTGGACAACGGTCATCATTATCTGCAACACCATCGCCATCTGTATCAGGACAGCCTTTAAAAACCATTGGTCCTGCTTTATCCGGACAAGCATCTTCTTCGTTCACAATACCATCGTTGTCGTTATCTTTTGTGCAACCTGTTGCATCTACTTTGTAACCGGCTTTTGTGTCGGCACATTTATCATCTAAATCGGCAACACCGTCTCCATCTTTATCCGGGCAACCTTTTAAAGCTGCGCTACCAGAAGCATCCGGGCAACGATCGTCTTTATCGGCCACATCATCACCATCTTTATCGGGACAACCGTTCAAAGCAAGTGTTCCTTTCTCATCCGGACAATTGTCTTCCTTATCTCCTACTCCATCGCCATCTTTATCAGGGCAACCTTTAAGCGCCAAAGTACCTGCTACATCCGGACATGCATCCAAGTAATCAGCTACACCATCTTTATCTTTATCAAGCGGGCAACCTGTTTTATCCACTGTAATTTTTGGAGGCGTGTTGGCACACTTATCTCTTGAATCAGAAACACCGTCCATATCTGCATCTTTTTTCTTACCAAAATTAAAAGTCAAGCCAACCATGTGTTGCAAGTAGGCATCATTTCCGGCTTTGTTCACACCATCTTTACCATCACCGGTAGAGTATAATACCATTTCTTGCAGGTTAAGCATAACCGTTGGGGTTAAACTAATATTGATACCCACCCCAAAATCAGGAGCCGCATAATCGATTTTACTTTTATCAGTAACTGTAGGATTCACTGCAAATAGCATTGCACCTGCACCCACAAATAAATAGGGTCTAACCACATAATCGGACGATAATATATTAAAGCGAACGTTAGCAGTAACTGTTGAGAATCCGGTTTGGAAACTGCTGGTATCGCCTTTAAAGCCAAGCTCTCCTTTGGTAAACAACAAATTTGCATCTAAATGCCGATTGATAAAGCGTGAAAAAGATATTCCTCCAAATCCATAAAGCGCTTGGTTTCCTTTATAGAAACCTTTCCCTAAATCGCCTTGGTACTGGTTTGCGCCACCGTGCAAGCCAATGCTCCATTTTTTATCTTCTGTTTGTGCCTTTGTACTGAGCGTGAATGCAATGCATGCAGTCAGAATTATAAGCTTTTTTCCAGTTCGTTTTAAGTTCATAAAACCCGGTTTGTACTTAATTGATTTCATTTTTATTTTGAATTAGTAAGTGACAAAGGTGTGTGAAGTTGTGCGGGAATGTGTTACATTAAAAATGTGTTTATTATCAATATTCACACTTCAAGTATCGCTTTAAATGTGCTTCCATGCTGATACACTTCGCTTGAGTATAAGCTTACAAACTGGTTTAGGAGCGTTGACTTCAAAAAAAAGAGCCGTTGAAATTTCAACGGCTCTAAAACTAAACCAACTATAAAAGTCTTGATAATAAGCCTATTTGTAATTAACTCTTTCGTTTTTCACTGACAGTAGTAGAGTAACAGTTGGCTAATGCCAGCGTATGCTTAATCTTTTTGAATTACTAAGTATTTTGAAGCGCTCCAAAACTTTTCAGGATTGGTAATGGTTAAATTTTTCACCTTCTTTTTATTTTTTGCATCGGCATCCAATACATAAGAATCGGCAGGATGCACGGTAATTATTTTCATATTGCTGTTTACTTCAATGCTGGTGGTTTGTGTATAATCAATGCGAATAAATTTGCTGTTATCAATATTAGGGCTGAGTTTAGCTGTTTTACCCATGCCTAATAAACCACCTTTTCTATCGATTAAATTTGCATCGCGCAATTCTTTTGATTCACCAATAACATAGTATGCGGTATGCAAAGCCATTGTTTCTTCGGCAATGGTTTGAGATTTAACAGCGCTTTCTTCAGTTACGATACTTAAAGCTGTTTGCAAATCGTTAACCTGGGCATTTAAATTATACAGTTTTTCATTTAAGGCAGTCAATTCTACATCTTTTTGTGCCAATTGATTGTTAATTGTGGCAATGGCTTTGGCCAGTTCGGCATTTTTGTAAGAGGAATTTTTTAATTTCTTTTTTAGCTCAGCCAGTTTCTTGCGGTTTTCTTCCATTAATGTATTTATAGAGGCAATGCCTTCATTAATTCGTGTTCTCTGACTAGGTTTTAAATCACCTTGTTGGTCGGTGCTTACAGAAATAAGATGTTGGCGTGCTGTAACCGAATCCAAGTTGCGTTCCACATCATTAAAAGAGGTAATAAAATCATTTATGGATGCTTCTCTATCTGAAACAATTGATTTTAAAGAGTCGTTTTCAATAGTAGTTTTGTCGAGTGCGGCTTTATCTAATTTCGCTTGTTCGCAGGCAGAAAACATAATTGCAAGTAGTGCAATAAGGAGGTAATTTTTCATAAGTTCTGTTTTTTAATTTTACTGTGTTGAAAAAATTCCACCACATTTTATACTTGCAAAGAAACTATGTGGCAGCTACTATTCCATTATACAATTGCAGCTAGAAGTTACATAATTCACAGATAAGTCAAGCAGGTCAGTATAAAACAAAAACCGCAAGCAAAATCCTGCGGTTCTAAATTTATGTACTTAATGTAATTAGTCATTTATTGTTCTAAGTCCCCAAATTTCGATTTGAGTTTTTTCATCTGCTAATGGGCTAAGCGTTTCATAGGCAAAGGTTAGCTTAGTTAAGTCAGTTTTACTGCTATCTAATCCATACACTTTACTTTCGGTTCCTGCTTTCATTTCGCTGCTAATATCAATTACTTGTCCGTTGCCGCCAGCAAAAGAAACTTCTAAATCGTACATGTTAATTTCTGCTTCCTTAACCACCACTTTAATGGCTGTAAATCGCTCGATGCCCGAAACAATTATTTCGTCACGGTTTTTATTTTCGCCAACTACTTTATCAGCAATTTTATACCACTCCCATTTATCGCTTACTAAAAATTGAGGTGTTTGTGCATTTGCATTCATTAATCCACTTGCTAAGGCAAGCATTACAATTAGTGTTACTTTTTTCATGATTTCAGGTTTTAAGTATTATTAGTTTGATTTAATTTTCTGTGACAAAGGTGCTGCGCTCGGGAAGCTTTTGCATTACAGAACTCTATTTTGTTCTTGTAACATTCGCAGGTGTGAATTGTAATGAAAATTCATGAACGCCTTTACGCACGCTTAATGCATGAGTTTAGTATAAACTGAAAATCAATTTAAACCAATAAAAACTAAAATTACAGGAAGGGTGATTGTTAAGAAAACAATCAATTTTTGAACGTCTAATTTTTTTGTATTGGATAAATTATCCGGACACAGCGTGCATGATTCAACGTGGATTACTTTATTCTCTTTTGAATAAGATACAGCCAGTTGTATATATTTTCCCAATGCGGAACGGCCATTCACCGGTTGGGTATCTATTGAAAGTGTTTTACGATCCGTGACACGGTAAACATAAATGAAAACAGTAGCTGTATCGGAGACTGATTTTAAGTCATAAGGTTGCAATCCTAAAGTTTTTTCAACTTCGTCTTTCGACATACCTAGTTGAAGCTCCATCACTTTGTCGAGGGAGGTATACTTGGGCGATTGAACAATACAAGAGCTGCACAGGGTAATTGAAAAGAGAAAGCAATAAATAAGATTTTTCATATTCTAGGTTTAATCTGTTGAAGCGGGCAACAATTTTTAAGTTAAATACTAATAGGTAGCTAAAGCGAATATTTGGAGGCGCTTTAAGTAATAGTTTAGCGCATCAACTGTATTCAAAAAAGTAAACCGCTCCAATTGCTGTGGGGCGGTTTATTATTATGGTATTAAAAATTATTTTTTATCCGTGTTTGTTTTATATCCCCATACTTCTACCAATGCTTTTTCTTCGTTACGATTGGGCATAGTTTTGTATTCAAATACAATTTTTTTAATTGCCCTTTCTCCACCGGTTAAATCAATTACTTTGCTTTCAGCACCCATCAATATAGGATTTGAGATAGTAATGTTTTGATTATCTCCACTTTCGTAATGCACCACAATACTTCTGATATCAATAGATGCAAAGACAGCAATAAATTTAATGGAGGCAAATTTATCAGCACCTACCACCACAATTTCATCGTGGTCCATTTTCCAATTGATTGTTCGTTCTCCTATTTTATGCCATCCTTTTTTGTCGCTTAAAACAATACCCGGCATTTCAACAGCAGATTTATTGGGTGCTTCATTAGATTTCATTCCCCAAATTTCGATGGAAGCTTTTTCATCCTTTTGATTTGGTTCAGTTTTATAAACGAGTACAATTTTTTTAATGTCTCGCTCCACGCCTTTTAAATCGAAGCTTTTGCTTTCTCCGCCGGCCTTTATAGGACTGCGCACTTCAATCACTTGTTTCGTTCCATTTTCAAAATAAACTTCCATATCGTAAATTGATAATTGAACATCCTTAACAAAGAGTTTTAATGAAGCAAAGCGATCTGCGCCTAGAATTGTAAATTCATCGCGATCGCGTTTTAAATCGACACTTTTTTCAACAATTTTATGCCAGCCGGTTTTATCATTTGTGATAAGTTCCGGTGTTTGTGCTTGTATTCTTCCAGCTAAGGCAAGAAGAAGAATCAACATTGATTTTTTCATAGTTTTAGAATTTGCTTTAATTAATATAGAGCAAAGTTGCCAATACATTATGTGTGTTGACTTATACTATTAAATCGAAAGCTTACATTATTCCTATCTTTTAGGAATACTGCTTTAGTGATAGATAATTCTAGGAGCAGAAAAAGTTGCTGCTATTTTCTTAATTCCATAATTCCCATTTTGGTGAGATGGATTCGAATGGGCTTTTTTAAGGAGTCTTCGGGCTCAAGAACGGCGAGTAAGGTTAAATTGTATTCATACTGATCTTTATTGCGTGCCACCTGGATGGCTGTCCTAAAAATATTCTTTAGTGTAACTTTAATAGGAAGGGTCACAACTGTTGTTCCAAATGGCTTTATTTTAATGGCTTCAAAGTATTTGCCTTTTAGTGTACCTTGATTTGGCACTACCAGTACATAAGCCATTTCCTTAATGGACAAGGTTATGGGACCATAATTAATAATTTTGATTTTGGCACTGGCTTCAATATTCTTGAAACGAATTTTAGTGTATTTAACGTTTTCTATTTCGAGCTCGGGCGGTTGTGGAATCTTTAACTTGGCAACTTTATTAATTGGCAATTCCGCTTTACCCAATACGGTGGAGTATTGCAGAAATACATGGATGGCATAGCTTGCACTATCCCCTTTTTTTCGTTCGGCTTTTAAATCTTTTAGAATTTCCTTGTAAGGAATTTTTAATGAAAATTCAAATGTATCCTTACCATTTGGAGGCAAAACAATTCCCAAAAAGCTTTGACTTTTAAGATAGGTTTTATTAAATAAGGAAACTTGGTATTTGATAGTATCCACACCAATTTTCAAAAAGGAATTATTTTCGATTACGAGTTTCGAGTGTATATAAGTTGTATCGTCACCCACATTAATTTCAAGATCACCAATTTGTTCCAGCTTAGGAATATAGCGTGCTATAAGCTTATCTTTAAAAAAATAGAGGTATCCTACAGCACCTATTACAAGCACTAAAACAATTAGTAGCATCCATATCCATTTATTTTTCATTGCTTGCCGGTTTTGATTTAAAGAATCGTCTTAGTAAAATATTGTGTTGCACGGCCTCAAGATCTTGATCCAATTTTTTTGTGCTGCTTTCCAAATTTTTCAAACTGGCTTTTAAATTCGCTCCAGCTTCTTCATCGTGCAATAAAATACCGATGGCGCTTTTTGAATTTCTTTCGCTGGCTTTCAAATTACTAACAAGCATTGTTGCTGAATCGGTAAGTTGTTCGATATGGCTAGCAGCAGCTTTTAATGATTTAAAGACAATTGTATCGCTTACCAAATCATTTGCAAGTGTTCCTTTACGGGTTAACCCTGAGCTAAATCCATTTAGGGAAACCAGCAACTGGTTTGCTTTTGAGGCAGCCCCTTGCAACGAAGCAGTTGCTGCGTTAATTTGGTTATAAACAGCATCATCACTAAGTAGTTTTGCAACCGTACCTGTTCCGTTTGCTAAATTATGACTAATCACTTTAAAGTCGTTTGTTATCACCAATAAATTTTTATTGTTGTCTTGCAAGGTGTTTATCATATCGTCGGAAGAGAAAGTTTTTTCCACCAGCAAAGTATCTCCCTCTTCCACTTCATTTGATTTGGAAGTTCCTCCATAAATAACCAATATTTTATTACCAATAAGGCCATCGGTGCTGATTTTTACTTTAGCATCCTTTCGAATGTATTGCTGCGCTTTGGTTTCGATTTTCATAATTACTTCCACTTGTGATTTTCCATAGAAGTGAACACTGCTTACAGTACCAATTTTGACACCTGAAAACCAGATATTATTACCGGTTTGTAAACCGTTAACATCATCAAAAAGTGAAACTACCTTCATTTTCCTTTTAAAGGTTTCATGTAAATTTCCCACCATTAGTACACCTGTAATCAGAAATACTATTCCTAAGATGACAAAGAAACCGACGGCCACAGCGCGTTTATTTTGTAATTCGTTCATTGTTTGTTGTAAAATTATACTTGTAAAATCCTTCAATTTGTTTTTCAGGATGATTAAATACTTCCTCAAATGTTCCAACCTTAAGAAAAACGCCATCGAGCAGCATGGCGATGCGATTGCCGGTTGATTTAGCGCAGGTTAAATCGTGTGTGATAATTATGGAACTGGTTTTAAATTGTTGTTGCACATCCAAAATGAGTTGATTTATTTCGGCACTTGTTATGGGATCCAAACCGGAAGTGGGTTCATCGTAAAGCATTATTTCGGGTTTTAAAATGAGCGTACGAGCAATTCCAATTCGTTTGCGTTGCCCACCGGAAAGATCGCTTGGCATTTCGGTTAGCTTATTTTTTAAACCTACTGAATCCAAAACTTCATCAACTGCTTTATCCACTTGCGCTTTGGATAGGTTTTTCGTATTCATGGTTAGTGGAAATGCAAGGTTTTGATACACATTCATACTGTCGTATAGTGCACTGTTTTGAAATGAAAATCCAATTCTAAGTCGAAGTTTATCGAGGTTTACTTGATTTAACTGATCAACAACTTCGCCTAATACAATTACTTCCCCTCTATCCGGCTTAAGCAAGCCCACGAGTATTTTAATCAGTACCGATTTTCCGGTTCCTGATTTTCCAAGCACGGCGATATTTTCTCCTTTAATTAGATTCAGATCAATGCCTTTTAATACATCAAGTTCACCAAATGACTTGTATAATCCTTTGATGGAAATGGCGTTGTTATCAGTATTTATTTCCTGTGTGAGCATTTGCTTACTTAATAATTTCGAATCCAATTAGACATTTGCACAATTACAATTTCTTCAATAAAAATTAAAAACATGGCAAGTACCACAGCTTGATTGGCAGCTTTACCAACACCTCGTGTACCTTGAGTGGCATTAAAACCTTTATAGCAACCGATGATTCCGATGGTGAATCCAAAAACTATTGATTTGGTTAATGAAGCAAAAATGTCGACAAAAGTGATTGTTTTAAATGCGCTTTGATAGAAGGCGATGAATCCGGTAGCTTCTTCGGAATTTACATTTACATAAGAGCCGAATAATGCAACAAAGCTGCAATACAGTGCAAGTAATGGAACCGAAATCATAGTGGCCCAAACGCGCGTTACCACGAGATATTTAAAGGGATTAATGGCAGAAACTTCCATCGCTTCAATTTGTTCCGTTACCTTCATGGAACCTAATTCGGCGCCAATGCTGGAACCAACTTTGCCTGCGCAAATAAGTGCTGTTACTAATGCACCTAATGCTCTAACAATGGCTATTCCGATTAAAGAAGGCAGCCATGAAGCAGCGCCAAATTCTTCGAGAGAAGGACGTGATTGTTTTGTGAAAACTATTCCGGTAACAAATCCTGTTAAAGTAATAAGTGGAAGTGATTTTAAGCCTACTTCAAAGCACTGATGTATAATTTCACCAATGTGCATGGGAGCTTTCCCTGCCTCTTTAAAAAAGCGCATGGTAAATAAAAAAGCCTTGTGTACATCTTTAAAGTACTGATCGAGTCCTTTTGTGAAAATAAATTTTTTAGTGTGCTTCACTCTCATACTAAGACCAATTGTATTGAACTAACGTTGCGCTGCATTTTTTAATTTTCGATTTTGGATGCGTGAATTTCTGATTTGGCTGCGCTCCTTGTTGAATTTATTTCTTGGAGCCTCCGCATTTAAGGAGTGCATTTCCCTGTATGCTTTCATTAATGCTTCAGGAAACTCATCCTTGTATTCTATCCGGTAAAAAGAAAATCCATTATATGGAATTGTTGTTTTTCCTGTTAAAAATTTAACATGTGAATCCACATCACTTTGCTTGAAGACAGCTAAAAAAGCGCTTTCTCTTTCTTTTTTGAGTTGCAACCATTTTTCGTTAACTACATTTTCAGAGACCATGCGTGCACATTTTTCTTGAATGGTGAAAAGCATGGTATCCTTGCTATTTGCAGTTAAATACTGAACAAAAAGAGTATCCTTAACCGACATTTTTGTGACGAAAATTGAATCGTTTTCTGAGAGGTTGGCATTCAAATTAGGATTCTTGAAAAGCATATATTTCTTCTTTGCTTCATAAAAAAGAATGTGCTCCTTTTCTTTTGCTAAATAGTTTTGAGGGGTTATGGTGATTGATGCTTCCGGCGTGTTTTTTAAAAAATCGGCTAATTTTGAAATGAACTTTTCTTGCTTCCGATCTACTTCACAGCTTCTCATATCCCATTTAAAGGATAGAGATTTCTCAATTTCCTGCTCTATATTTCTAACTTGAATGCGGTATGGAGTTGTAGCCGGCTTCACAAAAATATTTGTGACCACATCAAAAAGTACATCTTTTAAATGAAATTTAGGGTTATTTAAATTTCCGGTAATGGGTACTTCATAATCAATTACATTCCCTCGTTCTCTTACAAATGCCATGATTAATCGAAGGGGCAGCCAATTGTTATCTTTATTACGTACCCGATTAGTTACTCTCGGATCTATTACGGTGAGGTGGTTATCGCTAACGATTTCACCATTTCTAACATTCCAGGTGCCCTTAATGGCAATTGTTCCTCTATCGAGAGGAAAGGATGTGTAAGTGAGTAAATAGGGATTAAATAAAGTGGTTGGAATTTTATCAAAATCATAAATCATATCAAAATCACTGCTGTCTTTTGGGTTAATACTAAGCGTTATATTAGCTTTTCCATAAGGCTGTATAGATGATACAAAATTAATTTTCACCCGTTTGTGCTCCTTATCAATTGAATCTGCAAAAACAGTTAAAGGATCTAGGCCGATGGAAAATTTTTCACTAGTCGAAAAATCGTTGAATGCGAAATCGCCATTTGTAAGGTCGAGATGATTTATCTTATAATTACTTCTAAAGAAATTTTTTGCCAGTACTTTTACATAGCGTGCAATTTCTATAACTAAGTTAAATTCGGCTTCATCTGCTGCAACTGTTGCAATTTTAGAGCCCTTCTTCCCAAACATTTTTTGAATATTGTCGAGTTGATCGTAACGTTCATATTTGAAAAAAGGATGTGCTAATAATATAGAATCAAAACTGTATTTGTGGTTTTTAGGGCTTAGTTCGATAATTCCAATTTTTAATTTTTGAAAGGAAGCAAAATCTTCCTTGGGATTTTTGCCAAAATGAAAATCAGTAAAAGCGAGTTTTCCGCTTGCCGAAATATTTTCTTGGTCCTTAAAATTTCCCTTGGCTCTAAAGTCTGCATCCACATTGGCTCTAAAACTGCCATAGTTGGTAATGTCGTTTAAGTATTGTTGTAAAAAATCGAGATCATACTTTTGAATAACAGCATTCAATCTATAATTTAGGTTTGTAAAATTCATTTCAAAATTTCCGTTCACTTTACCGGTGCCAATGCTTGGAATGAATGAAAATGCGGCAACGATGCTGTCTTTATCCCACCATTTGCCACTGCTTTTTATATTAATTTCCTTTAATGAATAAGAAATAGGAATTTGTGATTCACGATACTTAAGCACTCCCCTTTCTATTGAAATATTTAGAATATTAAAATGTACCGGAGCTTTAGGGATATCACTTGTGCTTTTGGAAGAAAATTTTTTTATAATGTCTCCAAAGTTTAGCTCCTTTTTGTTTTGAATTACTATTCCTATTGGTTGATTTAAATTGATTTCACTTATTTCATAGGTTTTATTCAAAAGTTTGCGCATGGCAAAATTTGCACTGACTCCCCTTGCCGAGAAGAAAAGTGTATCGCCATCAGGCTCATAAATTTTTAGATTTTGAAGGTGAACATATCCTGTAAAGGGATTAACATAGGCCCAATCCATAGTAATTTCCCGACCTATAAATTTTACATCATATTTTTCAATCAGGTATTTTGCTATGGGAGAGATAAATAGTATGATTAGCAAAATGGCACCAAAGCATATTCCAATGGTAATAAGTGCGGTTTTTTTAAACTTTTTTGTCATGCGGAGCAAAGATGCAATATGGCGGTTTAGGAGTTCTTATATTATACCGCTACAGTGTTACAAAATTCACACATTGTTGGATGCTTAAGGTGATTAGAAAAATTGGATTGGTAAGTAGATTGCGATTTTTAAAAATGCAATACTAGCTTACCAAGACTTTTTGATACCTGTGTTTAAGGCGTTGACGTTTGTTAGTTGGAGCTGTATGATTGAACTAAAAAAGTAATGATTGAATTACATAAACATTTTTTGCTTTTCTGTAATCCATTCTGTGTAATAATATTGGCATAATTCACATCTGCTACACTCGCGAGATTGGCTAAATTCATACTTGTCGCCGTTTGCTTTAATGTGATTTGTATAATTGATATACTGCCAATTGTGCCCGATTATTTTGCAAACAGATTGAGCTATTCGTTTAGAAATAGATACTTTTTTATAGGGGGTGGAATTCAAATTAATTGTTAACACCTTGAATAGGTTTTTTACTGAATAGTCGATGTAACATATTTTCACCAAATGATTTTATGCTGGAGGAGTTTTTGCTTACAATATTTGAAACACCAAATTGCAAGACTGTTCCCAAGAGCGCTTTAATAGGATTATGGGTTGCGCCAAAGAGTATTTTTTTAGATAAAAATCCGGTTCCTAAACCAATAAGGCTACCAAGCAAATCCTCCTTAAGGTTGGGTGCAGACATCACTTCTTTCCAGGTATTTTTAATTAGATTTATTGGCTTTAAACTTTCATAGGTTAGGTAAAATTGCGCACGCAATAAGTCAAATTGAAGTTCTTGCTTTTGCTTCAACAAAGTAATTCTATTATTTAACTCATCGGTTTGGTTTAGGTGCTTCATTCTTTTTCTTTTAGTAATTGCTTTATAATTGAATTGCTAATCGGATACTTAATCCATTGTTGCTTAAAACTATGCATTAGGATGGCGCAAAGAGTATAAAATCCACCTAACACAAAAAAGCCGTAATAGGGTTTTGGCATATACTCACCTATCCAAAACGATAAACCAATGCTTGCAATAAATACAATTAAAGCAACAACCATTAATATTGCTAATCTTGAAATTAAGGAGGATACAACATCTGCTGTTTTATCAATTAAATTTAACTTATACAGTTCCAGTGTTGTTTTACTGTAGTCCTCTGCCTTTTCGAAAAGCACTTCAATGGGTGTTGCCTTGATGTCCATATTGGATAATTGGTTTTGGGTGATACTAAGCGGTATGATTTACTTCCTTTTTAACTTCGGCAAATTTCGCTTTACCCTTTTCAGTAAGTTCATCCGCTTGCTTGCGCAGATGATCATACTTTTCTGTAACTGTTTCTAACAAATCGTCAAATTTACTTTGTAAATCTTCCGCCAGATCTTCACCTTTATCCAATATTTGTCGTCGAGTACGGCTTCCTTTATCAGGAGCAAATAACACACCGGCAAGTGCGCCTATAGCCACACCGGCTAAAATTCCTACAACTACTTTTCCTGTTCTCATTTTTTCTTGTTTTTAAGTATTAATTATTTGATTATTTTTTCTCCTTGAATTACGCGAAGAAGAATTGCAATTATTGCGATGACTAGTAATACATGTATAATTGCTCCGGTGCTGTATGCAAAAAAACCGATGGCCCAAATAATTATCAGCACGACTGCAATTGTATAAAGAAGATTTCCCATTTTGATTTTTTTTAGAATGTATATTAATTAAGTGATTGCAAGCAATTATAGTGATTCCATAATTGCATCAAACTCTTCCTTTGTTTTTCCAATTTTTACTTGCACACGGCTCAGCATTTCGGTCTTTTTACCATTTTCATAGCGTAAGTCTTCATCTGTAAGCGTATTGAATTGTTCCTTTAATTTTCCCTTTTGAACATTCCAGGTTCCTTTAACGGGTGCATTAACATTTGTTGAATTTTCCATTTTTATAGGATTTAGTTGTAACTGTATTATTACGTTACAAAGTTGAATAATCTGCATGTAAGCGTGTTATACAATAGCTGTAAATTTTTATAAAATTCACATATCAACCAATCATAAAACCCAATAAGAAAAACTAGAAGCGCAATGAAATTAAGATTCATGGAAGGTTCTAAAAATAAGAAAGCAGCCTAAAATAAATTAGGCTGCTTACTTATGAATCATTTTAATCTTAATTAGCCCCTATATTTCCTAAGGCAATAACATTATTCGTATTTGCCGCATCATACACTGTCATGAAGCCATCGTATACTAACCAGTTGTCATAGCTGATTGCTATACCATCATTTAAGTTTCTTACATTGGTGAAACTCATTCGGGTAATACCATCAACCGGATTTAAGGTTTTACGGTTTACGGGCATACCTATGGTAGAAACCGATCCTAAATTAATATGCACAGGATACATACCGGCCGGCAAAACTCCACCGGAAGTTAAATCCACAGTTACAAGTGTATTTCCATTTTTTCTTTTTTCAAACTTAGCTACACCAAAAACTCCGGAAGCGGAATCCTGGTTTATAACGTAGGATTTGTTCGTAGCAGTAATAAAATTACCTCCGATATCCGCTTGAGCGATAATGGTTCCCAAAGTGGATGCATCAAGATGAACATTAATATATCCATCAAAATTAATTAAGGCCGAGTAGGAAACGGCTAAGGTTGTAGAACTATTTCCTGCTGCATCAACTGAATTAAGTGGATACATAATCATACCCGTTTCAATAGCTGAGTTCATGTGGATGTGTGCAGGATGCGTTCCAACAGGGGCACCAGAAAGCGCAATGGTAATAACCGATTCGGTACTTCCACTGCTTTTTTCGGCAATTGTTACAGTACCGGAAACACCAATTAGATCTTTCACTTTAAACGTGTAGGTCGTTTTTAGCGCTTCTACAGGTGTTGGATCAGGAGTGGGCTCAACAGTATCGTCTTTGTCTTTTTTGCAGCTTGCTACCGACAAGGTTAACATAATTGCCAGTGCAGCAAGTTTGGTTAAACTGTTTTTCAAAACTATTTTTTTCATTCTTAATTATGGATTTTAGTATAACGGAATTGTTATGGTACAAAAGTCTGCAAGTAGTACAGGATGAATCTTACACAATTTCTATAAATTGTTTCAAAATTCCTGTTTCGGATTTAGAGCTTAAATACCAAGCCTGCATTCACAATACTTTTTCCCATACCAACTTCGGCATTTAGCCCGAATTTTGGAGAGATGTAATAGCGAATGCCTACATGTGTTCCTCCAAATGCTAATGGAACAACACGATTTGAATTTGTATAATAAGTAAATGCTACACCGCTTCCAAAATTTAAGCCTGCATAAATGTCCATTTTATCGCCGTGGATATTTTTTTTGCTGTTATCCGAAATGAGTTGATAAAAGTGAAAATTGCACACAATACCTGCCGGAATATTGAATTCTCCGCGGTAGTTATTGGATAAAGCTCCCCTACCCCCTACTCCAATGGTAAAGCCCAATCCCACATATTTATGAATCCCAAATTCTCCTTGAAAATTAAATTGTTCGGTTGTCAATTTATATCCATTTCTATTATCATTTCGGCCGTAGTAATAATAATCATCGAGGTGATAAAATTGAGAAAAACCAACTCCTAATGAGAGTACTTTTGAAGTACGTTCCCAAGCTTGTGCATGAAGTAAGGTGGGTGTTAATACAAATGATACAATAAGAAATGCGCTTACAAATAATTTTTTCATTTTATTTCTGTTTTGATTTGTTGAATGGATTTCAGTTATAATCAGCTTTAAAAGGGCATACAGCTTGTTTTGAATGCTCCTTAGAAAGTTGATTTTTCTTATAAACCTGAAATTAGCAGATGAAGTTCTTCCTTTGTCTTACCTAATTTTTTTTGAAGTCTGCCCATCATTTCATCTTTCTTTCCTTCTTCAAAAAGTAAATCATTGTCTGTTAGTTCAGCGAATTGTTGTTTTAATTTACCTTTTTGTTCGTTCCAGTTACCTTTCATTTCAGTTGAGTTCATATCATTATGTTTTAATGTGAAAGAATTTTCACAACACAAAGGTGGGCTTAAAACGATGTGGCATACTTATACAATTCAGCTAAAAAGTTATACTATTCACAGGCAAGTTGTGAAACTCAGAACAGTTAATTTTATGCAAAATCAATTTGTGATTTTAGAATCAATTTCAATTTTATCCTTTAGAATTTGAACGGAATAAGCATTCGGGATAATTTTTTTACCGTGTGTAAGTGCATACACTTTAGTGAATTCGGCACCGAAATAGAGAATGATGGCTGAATAGTAAACCCAAACCAAAATTAAAATAACAGATCCTGCAGCACCATATACTGACGCGACTGCAGAACTTCCCAAGTAGGCGCCAATTGCAAACTTCCCAATCATAAATAGAAACGCGGTAAATCCGGCACCTATAACACAGTCGCGCAAAGCAATTTTCCCATCTGGAAGCGTTTTAAATATTACCGTAAACAATAATGAAATGATTAAAAACACAATTAATAAATTAAGTGCATAAAAGAAATAAACGCTGTCTTGTGGAAAGCGTGCAGTTAATCGAGTATTTAGAACATCCATAATAGAATTCACGATCAATCCTACCATCAAAAGGAATCCAGCTGAACCAATCATTGAAAATGAAGTTACTCTGTTTTTAATAAAGCGAATAAATCCACGCTTAGGTTTTGCCTTTATCCCCCATATATAATTTAATGAATCTTGAATTTCCACAAACACTCCGGAAGCTCCAATTAACAACACTATTAAACCCAGAGTTGTGGCAAAAGTGTTGCTCTTTGAAAGTTTAACATTCTTAATTGTCTCCTGTATTTGCATTGCTGCATCATTTCCTACCAATCCATTTATTTGTCCAAATATTTCCCCTCGCACAGCTTCAGCACCAAAAAAGAAACCGCTTAAACTTATTATAATAATCAATAAAGGAGGTAGTGAGAATATGGTGTAATAAGATAGTGCAGCGCTTAGTTTAAGTCCATTATCCTCAATAAACTCGCTAACTGTTTCAGTTAAAAGAAATGCAATTTTTTTTGATTTTATTTTTAGTTGATTCATTTAATGATTTTTAGTGTGGATTAACCAAAATATTTATTTTATTCATAGGCAATAGTCGAAGGCTTTCCAATCTCAAAATCTCTAAATCCAAAATCACTTGTCTTGAATGAATTTACTTTAAAGGCGCCTTGCTTATATCCGGGAATGGAAGGATAAAAAGATAGTGATATTTGAAACGTATTAAAAACCAGGTTATCGTTTTTTATCAAGCATCCAATTCCAATTTGGCTATACACTTTGCTTCTGGTAAAACCTGTTTCATCGCTGCTGAGCATTCCTACAGAATAAATAAGATAAGGGCCAAATCTAAATCCTATGATGTTCCATGGAGCATAAGATTGTGTTTGAAGCTTAAGTAAAATTCGATTTACCCCAAATAAATTTGAACTGTTAAAACCATCGATTGCCGGCCCATCATTTAAATTTAAATTTTCTCCTGGATTTCGATTGATTCCAAAAGTGATTTGTGGTTTGGCAAATTCTCTAAAGCGCCAACGGCCAATTTCAAGCAATTTAGTAAAGTAAATTATACTGAACCGAAACATGCCCTGTTCTGCTTTTAATGCTCTTAAGTAGGTACTGTACTCATAATTAGAACTCAAATATCCCCAAGAATGAAAATTTCCAAATGAAATTCTTCCGCTTAAGTAAGTCCTGCCTGTCTTGTTTTTTTCGAGATAGCCTGCTGTAATCGCATAAACTTTGCCAACCGGAACATCTTCTGTTATTCCGAAATTGAAAATAAATTTGTCTTGTACATATTTACGTGTAGATATCCCAACACTTGCCAAATAAAAATTTTCGGGACTATAGCTTTGCGTGCTATCATAAACAGCGTCCGGTTTTTCAACATACTTTGTTCGAATAAAATGTAAAGCCGATATAAAATTCGTGGAGCGATTGGTTTCTGAATTTCCTTTAAATATTTGCATGGAATTGCCGATCCAATAATCTTGGGTATTGCTCAAGAATCGTTGTGGAATGTAAGTACTATCGAACGTTAATATTGAATCTCTGTGCAACAGTTGAGTGAATATTGCTCCCGCAGCCCATTTCGTGTATGGAGAAAAAAATGGACGGTCGATTGCTAAACTTCGTATGGAGTTTCTGAATTCATCTGTACCATAATGTAAAGTTGTACTTATATATGTGTTACGGATATTGGGAACATAATAGTCGGTGTAAAATGCTCCGTCCCCATTTCGATGATACCATGTATAGTTATTTTGAGACTCGTGTCCCCATCCCATAAAATTTCGTTCTACCAATTTAACCACTACACGCGTGGGTGATGCGCCAATCTTAGGGATGATACTCCATTTGTCTAATTCACGAATATACACATCCACCGAGTCGGAATTTTTTGAAGCGGGTAAAGTATACACCACTAAATCGCGCACATAACTTTGGCGGCGCACCAAACGCTCCGATTCTTTTACCAGTAATGAATCAAAAACTTGGTTTTTATGAATGAGCAACAGGTTACGAATGGTGGTACGTTGTGTTTTAATGTGTGTTTTATTTGCACCTTTTAAAAAGAAATTTTGATCGCGTGTTATGGTATCACTAATTGAATAGCCAAATGGGTCAAGCGTTTCGATGTGTATGTTACGGATAATTTTTCCTTCAAATGCACTATTGGGTTTTTGAATTATTTTTTTTGCTATTCTCTTTTTGACTTTTTTTAATGGTTCCACAGACTTAACCGGTCTGAATATCATTCGATATACAAATTTGGCGAGTTTATTTCTTCTGGAATGCGATTCAATATTTTCATATAGCTTGCTTGAATCACCTTCGTTAGAGGTACTTTGAGCGTCTGAAAATTTTATTGAAAATAGGAAACTCATCGAAAGCAAGAGTGCAATTTTGAGCCACATGATTATTTTAACTCCTGTTTCTTTTTATTCTCATCTTTTGCCTTATTTTTAAAATAACCTTTAAACAATATATTGTGCTTTGCGGCTTGCATATTTTCATCCAGGCCTTTGGTACTTTTCTTTAAATTATTCATCGTTTGATTTAGGTTTTCGGCAATTGTGGAATCTTGAATCAATTTACCCAATGTGCCATTACCACTGTTCACTTTCACCATTATCTCTGCAAGTTGGCCAGAAATTATTTCGGCATTGCCGGCTGTTACTTGAAGGCTTCCTAAAATAGCATCCGTTTCAACCGGTTCGTTCGAAGCCAGGTATTGACCCGAGTTAACCACTTTTGAAGTGGAACTGCCTTGTGTGATTGTTACAAGTCTATCGCCAATTAGACCTTCCGAACCAATTGAAACTCTGCAATCGCTTTTAATGAACTGTTGAATTTCTTTTCGAATCATCATCTCCACGGTTACTGTGGTGTCATTAACAATTCGAATATTATCAACTGTTCCAACATTTATTCCGGCAAAACGAATATTGTTCCCAACTTGTAATCCGCTTACATTATAAAAGGTGGAGTTCAATTTAATTACCGGATTAAAAAGATTTTTTTGGCGGCCAATGATAAATATGGCTGCAACAAAAAGCGCTATACCTATGGCAATGAATAAACCTAATCGTATTTTAAATTTTTGTGAATGTGGTTCCATGATTTTAATTATTGATAAGCTGCTTATTTAATTATTTATTTATTTTCGAAAACTAGAAGTATTGAAATAGCAATTCTTATTTAGTTAAAAAAGGATGCTATAAGTTCGTCTTCTGAATTTTGGAATTCCTCTTTTGTTCCTTCTTTGTAAACGCAACCATCCGAAAGCATAATAATTCGGTTAGCTGTAGTGAGCGCGCATTTAATATCATGCGTTATAATTATGGATGCAGTTTTGTACTTTTTTTGCAAGTCAAGTATGAGCATGCTAATTTCATTAGATGTTACCGGATCCAGCCCTGTAGTGGGTTCGTCGTAAAGCATTATGAGGGGATCAGTAACAATAGTGCGCGCTAAGCTGATGCGTTTTCGCATTCCACCGGAAAGTTGAGAAGGCATTTTTTCAATAGCGTCTGCAAGCCCAACATTTTCAAGCACTTCTTTCACTTTTGCATCCAATTCGGTTTCTGATAATTTATCCTTTTTTCGACGCAAGGGAAATTCCAAATTTTGTCTTACTGTCATCGAATCATATAATGCTCCACTTTGAAACAGAAATCCAATTTTTTGACGCATTTCCGAAAGTTCAACTGAATTCATTTCAGAAACTTCTTTACCCAAAACTTTAATGGAGCCGCTATCAGCAAGTAATAAATTCACAATGCATTTTATGAGTACAGATTTTCCTGTTCCTGATTTCCCAAGCACTACCAAGTTTTCGTTTGCATGAAGTGTAAGATTTAAGTCTTTAATAACTTCCTGCGCGCCGAAGGCTTTTTTGAGGTGAGTAATTTCAATTGCTACATCAGTTTGTGTAGCTGCTGAATTATTGTTTGGCAGAGATATGTTAGTAGAAGTCGTCATCATGGAAGCATATCTGTAATTTGTACTGCAATCATATCCACAATTATCACAAGCAAGGAAGCAAGCACAACAGCTGAATTTGCTGCAACACCAACACTTTCGGTGCCTCGCCCGGCATTATATCCTTTGTAACATCCCACCAATCCAATAACAGCACCGAAAAAAAATGATTTTACAAAAGCAGGTAAGAAGTCAATAAATTCAACGTGACTAAATGCTTGTGAGAAGAATAGCACAAATGAAACATCTCCTTTAATATTTGCTCCGGCCCAACTTCCCAAAATTCCTAAAGTATCGGCATAAAGAATTAAAATGGGAATCATAAAGATGGCAGCCCATACGCGTGTAACAACCAAAAACCGCATCGGGTTGGTGGAAGAAACTTCCATGGCATCAATTTGTTCGGTAACTTTCATCGAGCCAAGCTCCGCTCCCATTCCTGAACCAATTTTTCCGGCGCAAATTAATGCTGTTATTACCGGACCCATTTCGCGAATTAAAGAAACAGCAACCATTCCGGGAAGCATATTGACCGCGCCAAAATCAACTAGTACAGGCCGTGATTGAATGGTTAATACCAAACCCATAATGGTTCCGGTTATAGAAATTAAGCCAAGTGATTTATAACCAATTTGATAACATTGTTTTAAGAACTCTTTAAATTCAAAACCGCGTGAAAAAGTTTCCCGCATTAAACTTGAAATAAAGAGAAAGACATCTGCAATATCTGCGAAAAAACTACTTGCCTCCACTTTTTTAGCAATAGATTTTTCGCTCAGTAAAATGGATTTTTCTGTAGCATAATTTTTAACCTTATCCGCTCGAGTGCTTGTTGACATTGTGTTAATTCAAATATCTTCTTAGAATCCAAGTTATCGTTTCGTGTTCTTCCATAATCCCCGTAAGGAAATCAGCAGTTCCGGCATCTTTATTAGTATCTGCACATTCGTTTATATTTTTGCGCAATTGCACAATAACAGTTTCATGATCGTGAAGTAATTCTTTGAGTGTTTCTTTTGAACCGGTATATTTACCGGGATTTTCAGTAATGCTGCTGTGTTTTAAAAATTCATTCATCGTGCCAATTGTTTTTTGTCCCAGTTTACCAATTCGCTCAGCAATCTCATCAATATAAAGTTCAAGTTGTTTGTACTGATTTTCGTACAGTTTATGAAGTTCCATGAAGCTTTCTCCGCTAACATTCCAGTGTGCTTTGCGGGTTTTAACATACAATGTCATTTCATTGGCAAGCACATCTGCTAAGAGTGTTGAACTGTTCTTTAATTTTTTATCACTAATTCCGATATTTGGTTTCATTGTTTTTATGATTTTGGTAAGATTAAATTTTAGGTAAAATTTCTATTGGTGGAGTTTCCATAATCCTATCGCCTAATAGGTATCCCCATGGTTTTAAGCCATCGATATGATCAAAAATAACTTTGATGATTGCTGTGAGCGGAATCGATAAGAACATGCCGGGAACGCCCCAAATTGCTCCTCCGCAAATGACAACCACCATAGATACCAGCGCATTGAGTTGCACTTTGGATGCAACCACTCTTGCGATTATATAGTTGTTATCAATAAACTGAATAACAATATAGGCGCCTAAAACAAGAAATGCCGATGTAGGCGATTTAGTGGCAAGCGCTATAAGCATGGGTAAGGATACTGCGATTATTCCACCGATGTAAGGAATTAAATTTAAGACAGCACCAATTACACCTAATAAAATAGCATAATCAATTCCAATAATCAACAAGCTTGCAGAGTTAAGTGTTGCAATAATTAAGGCTTCCAGCATGAGTCCAATTAAATAGCTTTGAATAATTTTTTTTGTAGCACTTAAAACTTTATTCACTTCCGTATGATTATGGGCACTAAATAACTGATGAATAAAATTCATTAATAAGGGGCGATAGTATAAAACTAAAAACACATATACCGGTATTAGAACAAGCACCACCAAAACGCTTCCGATATTAACAAGCGTCCTACCAACTAGGGATTTACCTAATACCATTGCCTCTGCTTTAGTATCGTTGGTCCAAATTTTTACTTTAGAAAGTCGGATATTAAATGTCTCGGATACCCAGGCTTCTCCTTGATGGAGTAGCAACTCAAATTTTGCTAGCAGCATAGTGAAAGATTCTGCTTTCATATCGGCCCGCGAAGAAAGCCATATCAATATTGCCATAGAGAATCCAATTACTGTTATTAAAGTAATTGAAATAGCGAGTATTCTATTGAATTTTTTACGAACCAAAAAATTTACAATAGGACTCAGTACTATTGCTATTATAATGGCATAAATCAGGGGTAAAATTATGTTTTGCGCAAAATGCATACTGCAAACAATAGCAAAAATGCCGATTGATACGATTGCAAATTTTATATAAACAGGTAGATTTTGAATACGGTCCATTAGATTTGGTGCTGCTACAAGTGCATCATCATTACAATTAATCACTGAAATTTAATTTAACTGATTACCTTTGCATCCGGATAACGCTTCTTCCATACTTCTAAAGAGGCTATGTTGGTAATGGTAATAAGTGTTCGGTAATCCAAACGCACTTTAATTAATTTCTCTTTCGAGGTTTCTATAATTTTTTTGATTTTACCTTTCATCTGATATTGATTTTGAATTACAAAGATGAAGTGAAGCAACTACCATTCTGTTACATAACTTTTCTAAAAAATTGCACGATTCACACTTAGTTAAATAAAGCGCTTAGTTAATCATGAGCAGCTTAGTGTATTTTTTATTTATGATCATTACCGAAATGTAATACATGCCTACCGGGAGTTTATCATTTAGATTAAGCACTATTTGATGCAGGTTTTGAGGACTATTAAGATCATTTATAACGCATGCTCTCCCATATAAATCAAATATTGTAACAGAATAATTACCTGTAATATCAACATCAATAGCTAAGTTTAACAAACCATCTTTTTTGCATGGATTTGGGAATACAGAAAGCGAAAAATCATTATTTGCAAAGGAAACAGGAACAGAATTAGAATATGAGAAGCTTCCGTTAAAGTCGGTTTGCTTTAACCTATAATAATAATTGTTTGAGAGCGTTAGCAGATCAAATGAATGGTACTGAAGAGTACTCGTAGAATTGCCTGCTCCATAAATTACAGCGATGGGTTTCCAATCTGTGCCATTTAGGCTTTTTTCAATCGTAAAAAAATCATTATTATATTCTGATGAAGTAGTCCATTTCAATTCCACCCTATTCTCATCCAATTGTGCACTAAAACTTAAAAGGTTTATTGGTAGCGGGTTTGATAAAGCAGTTGAAGCAAGTGAAAAGGCAGAAAAATTGGTACTTGCAGCACCTGAAAGTATTGTTCCTACGGCAAGGGATCCGGTTGTACCTCCATTCCCACTATTATTCCATACGCTCCCATTCCACGAAACTACCCTTAACTCTGAAAGATTTGTAACACCGCAACTTCGAGTATCCCAACTTAGTTTTACGGCTAAATTCCCGTTGCCAATAGTCCTGAGTAGCATCCAATACTCGCATTGCGAAATGTGTTGAATGCTAATATCCATGTTAATAGAGTCATAAATAATGGTAGGGTTACTTTGAAAATACTCAGCCTTAAATTGATTTAGGGTACTAATGCCCACGCCAATAGAAATTGGTGCATAAACTGAATTCTTTCCTACCGGAAAAGTAAATGCTTGTTTTCCTGTTTTATAAACCGGCCCGGATACAAAACTTAAATAGCTGGCTCCACTTGTTGTAGCGGCATTTATAAAGTATAAATTGCAATTTGTTGTAGCATATATAATCCCAAGAATAAAATTAAGGGAATTAAATATTTGAACATTTGCATGGAGTGTTAAGCCTTGGCTATTGTTAAGTTCTGCGTTATAAAAAATTTCAGTATGGGTAGGATGTGAGAGAACTATATGTTGATTAGCGGCACCATCAAATACAACTTTACCATTGTTTTGATTAAATGAACCCAGAGTTACTGAATTTAAATTTGTCCAGTTTCCAGCAATATTTATTTGGTAAAAACTTGAACTGCTTACATCTAATTTGCAGCTGGAGCTTGCACCAATCAATAAGTTGCCATTCACATCTAAATTGCAATTAAGTAACACATAGGCTAGAATTGTTACATTATAAAAATTGGCATTTCCCGAAATTTGCTGATTGGCAACAAATGAAATAGTTCCGCCATTGGGGTTGAATGTACCGGGAAGTGCATGAAATCCGGCACTCAACTCCAAATTCCCAACTGTAGAGTTAAATATTCCACCCCATAATTTAAAAGGGCCTTTGCTGGATATATCTCCGTCTGCACCAATAAATGTTCCAGCGGCTTGCGTATAACCTGCTAAGCCAATCGAAAGCGTATATCCTGGTAATAACTGAATTTTGCCTGCATACACATCCAAAAGACTAATTCCTGCAACCACAATATTCGTATCAATAATACAGAAGGAGGAATCAGTACTTTCAAAATAGGCTGTATCAATTGAGGTCGGGACTGATGCACCTGGAATTCCTGAACTCAAATACGCCCAATTTGAACTGCTATTCCAATTGCCTGAACCAACCCAATAGCGTGTTGCAGCTATTCCAAAAGAAGGAGCAACAAAGAAGATAAAGTAGAGAAGAAATGGTAGCTTTTTCAAAATAGAAATTGTACTACAAAATTCACACATGACAATTCAATTGTGTTACATAACATTTTTCATTTATTACATAATTCCAAATAAAAATGCCTTACGATGTGCAAGGCATTTTTAATTCGTGAATGAAATTTGTGACCTAATTTCTTATAGCTAAGCTTCAACTATTTTGCTTATTACTAAAAAAATAGTGATTTACAATTTACCATAGCAGTTAAGAACTCATTTTTGCAAACTCCATACGATTCATGTTATGGCATTCTACGGCACATTTACGACACACTTCAGCACATTTTAAACAGTGCTCAAGAGTGGTTTGTTTTTCGCATTCTAATGCACAGGTATTGCACATGTCTGCACAAAGACTGCAAATTTGTTTTGCAAACTCACTTGCGCTCGACATTGATTCCATTGCAAATAGGCACATGGCTGCACAATCGTGTGTTAACTTTATACACCGTGCCAGACTTTTAATATTCTCTTCATTCAGGCAAGTGCTTTCACAATGAGAACATTCTACTGCACAGTCGGAACAAGCAGTAATACAGTCTTGATATTTTTGTAAGCTCATACTAATTTAGTTTAGTTAATATTTATTTAAAATGCGAATAACCTTTTATTCAGCTGCTAATCGAATTGGAACAACTTTAAATTTTTCAGGAAACTGTTTAATTATGCCGTCAGAAATATAATCTGCTAGTTTTAAATTATCAGCGCGCAGTTTATCGTAGGCAACAATTTCGGCTTCATAATCTTTTCTGAATCGCAACACAATCACATCGTTGGTAAGTTTTAAATGATGGCTAAGAATTTTATTTAAATCATCGAGTGCCCATTTCGAATTTATTTTGTTTAGGTAAATCGCAATATCGGTAGCATTTGCTTGCCATCTACTAGCCAGTTCATCCGGTATATCGGTGTTATTTGCATTACATGCACGCATAACTTGTTCCGAAATAAAAGTATGAACAACTAACAGTTCGGTAAATTTATTACCTGCATCTTCTCCAAAATAAGGTTTGATGCTGTTTCCGATTTCTGTTTGATTAAATAATAATCTTTTTTCGGTTGGATCTATTCCGGGTAAGTTATCAGCAATGCATAATATTAGGTTTCGATTCCATGTACTTTGTTCTTCCCATAATTTTCTGGTAGCTGCTTTAAAAGCCGTTGCAGAATTTAATACAAATGCTCTTTTGGAACTAGTAACTTTTGCTGATGCATTCTCGGGTAGAACAAGTAACAATAAAATTAAGATAGAATACGGTTTGAAGAAACAGAAAAATTGGTTGTTGGGCGTTGTTGAACTAAACTTTTCGATGGAGGCGTACATGTAAATTCAGCATTAGGTTTGTAGCCTCAAAGTTGCACACTACCTATTTTGCAATTGTTACATAACTCTGCATATCTCTTATAAAATTCACAGCACACAAAAATATTTTCAACTTACTTAAAGACTATATTTTTGCTCGATAAATTCTCTTCCACCATTTAACACATTCGTACCAAATAACACAAATAAAGCCAACTCCGGCGCTTAAAAATACCGCAGTACCAGGCAATACTTCAAATTCGAAAAATACCGTTAGTGGTTTCACATATAAAATTAAACCCGAAATTATTACCGTAATACATATTATTAATACCACTAAATTATTTTTATACAGAAGTGTAGTGAATATGGAATAGTAAAATGAACGATTAATTAAGGTTAGGAATATATTTGAACTAATTAGTGTAATAAATACCATCGTGCGCGTAGCCTGTTCGTCGCAACCCGTCTGAACCGCATACTGATATGTAAATAAAGTTCCAACTGTTATAACAATTCCTTGCACAATACTCGTTGCTAATTCTTTCCAACTAAAAAAAGTGGTGGTAAACGGCCTTGGTTTTTGAATCATTAAATTTTTCTCAAAAGGTTCATTCTCGTATATGATGGAACAGGTTGGCCCCATGATCAACTCTAAAAATATTACATGTATGGGTGAAAAAATGTTGGGATAAATCCATCCTAAGGCTAATGGAATAAATACGGTTAGTATAATCGGAATATGGATTGAAATAATGTATTGAATTGCCTTTTTTAGGTTAGTATAAATTTTTCTCCCCATTGCCACAGCATCCACCATTTTGGAAAGGTCATCCTCCAATAAAATTAAGGAGGCGGCTTGTTTGGCTATTTCGGTTCCCTTTTTTCCCATTGCAATTCCTATATGAGCAGCTTTTAAAGCAGGTCCGTCATTTACGCCATCGCCGGTCATGGCAACTATTTCATTGTGATTTTTTAAGGCAGTAATTATTTTAAGTTTTGCTTCCGGAAACATTCTGGTAAATATATTATTGTTCACTACCACTTCATTTAAATCAGCATCTGACAGCTTCATTAATTCGTCACCGGAAATGCTTTTCTCGAAACCCTTGAATCCAATTTGTTTGGCAATTGAAATAGTGGTAGCTGCATTGTCGCCGGTAATAATTTTAACTGCAATACCCGCCTTATAAAAATCTTCCAACACCTTTTGTATGTTGTGCTTGGGAGGATCGTAAAATGCAACTAAACCTAAGAATTCAAATTTGAATTCTTCCTGTTTCAATGGATAGCTTGTTCCCTCAAAGTTTGCTTCTCCGACTCCCAGAATACGATATCCTTCAACTGCCAAAACATGAATGGCATCAATAATTTCTTGTTTCTGCTGTTCGGTTAAGTTGCAAACTGTTAAAAGTGCTTCAGGGGCGCCTTTGGCTGCAATGATTTTTTTATCCTTATCGTTCCCGAAAATATGCGTCATCATCGGAGGCTTTCCGCTCAAAGCATACTCATGAATCATTTTATAATGTGGTCGCTCATCTGTGCCTGCCGAATTCTTATAGGCAGCGTGCAGTTCAACTTCCATTGGGTCAAACGGAATAGTCTCACTCGCAAACATAGCGATGCGAAGCAATTCTTTATCTGATGCAGATGCCATGGATTCAGGCGTTGTAAATGTTTTACTTTTCCAAACAAATAACTTTGCCAAACGCATGTTATTTTCGGTAAGGGTTCCGGTTTTATCTGTACAAATTACAGTAGCACTACCAAGCGTTTCAACAGTTTTCATTTGTTTTACAACAACTCCCATTTTCATCAGGCGCCAAGCACCAAGAGCCATAAATGTGGTAAAGGCAACCGGAATTTCTTCGGGCATAATACTCATCGCCAAGGTAAGTGAGCGTAAGAGACTGTCAAGAAAGACGCGTGAATGAAGGTAATTTATACCCCAAACTACCGCAAAAACAAGCGCACCGCCCATCATCATCTTCTTAACAAAATTGCTGATTTGCAATTCAAGTGGCGTTTTTTCTTCCTCAATACTTTCAAGGCTCTTACCAATTTTACCCAGTTTTGTTAAATTGCCTATTGCTGTAATGGTTGCAATTGCCAAGCCACTCGCAACGGCTGTTCCTTTATAAATCAGATTATTGTCCTTGGATTTATCCTTAAACACCGGCATCGATTCACCGGTTAAGATCGATTCGTTTACAGAAAAATCATTCGATTGAATAATGATTCCGTCGGCTGTTATTGATGTTCCTTCTTCTACCAATAAGCTATCTCCCACCACCAATTCTTCACTTCCAATTTGTATCAGTTTACCATCTCGATAAACTTTGCATTTGGCTTGGCTAAACTGTTTAAGTTTTTCTAAAGCATTTTTGCTTCTTGAATCTTGATATAATGAAATGGCAGCTGAAAAAAGAATTGCTGCTAACATAAAAATCCCATCGCTTGTTTTGCCACTGGTAAAATAAATTGTGGCCGCTACCAATAGCATCAATACCATCGGTTCGAGAAGGATATTCTTAACACGAATTAAAAATGTATTTTCCTTTTTGTACTGAAGTGTATTTGTACCAAATTTAGTTCGCGCCTCCAGCACTTGCGCCGCGCTTAACCCCGGAATATTGAATTGATTTTCTGACACTTTATGTTGAATTTATTTACGCTTTGCGAAGGTTAATTTCCATCAAAATTATAAAGCAAAAACAGATAATTTTTTCGCTTTAAAAATGAATACCGTCAATACTCCCCAAACCGTTATTAGAAAGCCCAAATAGTTAATACTTGGCTGTATCATGGCTTGCGAAGTAAATGCAATATCAATGGTTGAATGAAATATAGCACAAATAAGTAAACTACCTTTTGATGAATTATACAACCAAGTTAATAGAATACTCCCCGTAAGCAAGCTCAGCACCCATCCCACAATCGCCATCACATCCATATCCATATATCCCGGCCGATAAAAGAAGAGTGGAATATGCCACATGGCCCATACAATTGTTAATACACAACTCGCTGATAATGCATTCATTTTTGTATGCAAAAAGGGTAGCGCAATGCCTCGCCAGCCAACTTCTTCACCAAAACCGAAAAAAAGTAAATTGTAAACAACTAGGCTGGGTATGCTAAAATTCGGAAATTCTTTTGAGGTAAAAAGATCGATTGAATTGGGAGTCACATTATGCATAATTGAAGTAGCAAGTAGTGCACAATATCCAAGAATTGTTGGTGCAAATGCTGCAATTAACAAATAAAGGATTGGTCGTACTTTAATACAGCATTGCAAAAGCAATTTTATTCCTGCTCCCCTTTTATATATGAAGGTGGTAATAAATGCAGCCATTAGTGGCCCAAGAGCGCCAATGGCATGGTGGTAAGGAATAATTGGTAAGGTATAAATTCCAACAGTTGGTCCGTATAAGGGAAGCCAAATCAACCAAGAAATAGAATAAGCCAACACACAAAACAGTAGAAATTGTTTCATGCTTATTTCCAAATTTTAAAATTTAAATTAAATTTTTTCAATTGTATGAGGGAGCGCCAATCCACAAATAGCAATGCAAATAGTAGCAGTATTCCAAAGGAGAAACTGCTGATAGACTTCCACGATAAAGCAGAGTGCATGATGCTGTCAAAGTTTTCGGCAGCATATTTACCGAAAAAAACGGCGAGAGTATCACTGGTAAATTTGCCAACAAAAAAAGCGGGGATAATATAAATAGGCTTAATCTTAGCCATACCTGCCGCTAAAAACAAGGGAGTAGTTGGTAATGGTAAAAGTGAATAGGCAAGAATAACCGCCTGACTCTTCCAACCTTTTTCTTTTAGTTTACTACCCAAAAATACAACGTCTTCATTTTTGGAGTTTTTAAATATTTTATCCGCCAAGAGCGGGATGTAAAGGGTGAGTGTAAATCGACCAAACACAGAACCAACAACACCAACACATATAACCCACCAAGGATTAAGCTGAAAGTAAATTTGCAAGGGTACCATGATGGCAAAAGCCGGAGGAAAAGGAAAGGGAACTACATCAAATAAAAATGCACCCAAAAAAACCAAGAAATATTGCCACCACATAAATTGTTTTGTAAGCAAAGGTAATACTAGTAATACAATTCACTAGAATTAATTTAATCGAAAAAATTAATTTGCGCCTTTTGTTGCATCAAAATTGGCTGTCTTTTTATTCTTTGATTTTATCTCTGCTCCACTTTTAATTTCGAATTTAATTTGAATTTCGGGTTGAATCTTCGGTTTTGAAAATTTAAGCGAATTGCCAATCAAGTTATTAATAACCTGACTAAACTGGAATCGAATTATTTTTGCAAAACAAAATCCGTTGCAACTGATTATTGCTCGCTTGTCTTTAATGGTTTCGTCGTAATCGGCAATTACCTCCCCAACAATTTTTGAAAGGTTGGTTTTTTCAAATTTTTGATCGCCACTTTTTGCACGCGCATATACCAGCAAATCTTCAATCAAATCTTGCATTCTTTTGGCAATGTGATTGGTGCGGTGCAGGTAATTTTTTCCTTCCGGAGATAAGTTTTTTTCTTCTTCCGCAAGCAAAACCGTTACAAAATTCTTGATTTTACGCAATGGTTCTTGCAAATCGTGACTCGATACATAGGTGAAGGTAGTCAAATCTTCGTTGGCAATGAGTAATTCTGCTGCCCGCTTTTCTTTTTCTTTGTTTTGATAGGCTAATTCTTTATTTGCAATTATTAATTCAGCAGCTCGCTTTCCTTTCTCTTTGCTTTGAAATGCCAATTCCTTATTGGCTATTATGAGCTCGGCAGCACGCTTTCCTTTTTCCTTATTTTGAAATGCAAGCTCTTTGTTGGCAACAATAAGCTTTGCTGCCTTTTTTTCCTTTTCCTTATTTTGAAAGGCAAGTTCCTTATTAGCAATAATCAATTCAGCAGCACGTTTACCCTTTTCTTTATTTTGAAATGCCAATTCTTTATTTGCAATAATCAATTCGGCAGCACGTTTTCCTTTTTCTTTATTTTGGTAAGCTAATTCTTTGTTTGCAACAATGAGTTTAGCAGCTTTCTTTTCTTTTTCTTTATTTTGAAAAGCCAATTCTTTATTGGCTACAATTAATTCAGCAGCTCGTTTTCCTTTTTCCTTATTTTGAAAGGCAAGTTCTTTGTTGGCAATAATTAATTCGGCTGCGCGTTTCCCCTTTTCCTTGTTTTGAAAAGCCAGTTTTTTATTTGCAACAATAAGCTCGGCTGCTCGCTTTCCTTTCTCTCTAGATTGCAATGCCAACTTATTCTTTGCAATACTTAATGCAGTTTTCATGTACTATTGTGTGTCTTAATTTAAGTGTGTAATTATTAACTCAGTATAAAGTTATCGCGACTGGGTTGTAATGTGTTTATAGTAAGCAGTTTAAGCGCTTTGGAAATTATTTTTAACAGGGGATCAAAATCACATTTTTTGATGTAATAATGCGCCCCATTTTTATACAACTCGTCTGCAATATCTCTATGCAGGGAGGTGGAATAAATTATAACCGGTAAGGTTTCAAGAAGTTTATTCTGCCTAATTTCTTTTAAACACTCAGAACCATTTTTTCGAGGCATATTAAGATCTAGAAATAAAACATGGGGCAAGTCTCGTACATTCTGATTTAAAAAATCCATCAATTGCTCTCCATCCTCAGCTGTTGTAAGCAAGTACTTTAAATCCAATTTATGCAAGGCTTTATTAAAAAAGAATCGGTCATCCTGATCATCATCTGCCAGCATAATTTTTAGCAGCTTGGCTTCGCTTGTTTCAGTTGGGTATAACACGGTTTTAATCAGATAACAAGGAACCTGTATTAGTTCCCCGTACTTTTAAGCAACATGTGGAAGTATTATATTGTCGATGATTCGATCCAAGGCTAGTTTTATTACTTCTTTCAGCTTTTCGAAGTTATCGGGTTTGCGAATGTAGTCTTGCGCGCCTATTTTCTGCAGTGTTTCTATCATGTTCTTTTCATAATTGAAATCCTTAGTGTAAGAAGTTGAAAACATGATGACCGGTATGTTCTTTAATACTTGATTTTCCTTGATTTCAGAAAGACATTCAAATCCGTTTTTTCGAGGCATGCTCAAATCCAAAAATAAAACATCCGGTAAATTTGCTGCGTGTTTTACGAGATACAGCATGAGCTGTTCGCCATCATTCACTGAATTAATTAAGGTGGGAATGCTTAGTTCTTTTAGGGCCTTTTCAAAAAAATAACGGTCATCTTTATCATCATCTGCTAACAGAATGGATAAGGGAGCTGTTTTTATTTTCGTTTTCACTTTTTGTAAATAGCTTGCTGAATTTGTGGAGTTATGTTCTATTCGCATTTTTAGCTGGGTTCAAAGTTGATACTATTAATTTGGTTCTGATTATAAAGAGTATAAAAAAGATTATATAATTCACACATTTCTTTTCTGCTCATTTCAATGTTTTGATTGCTTATTTCTTTTCGCTCACCACAATCGCAATTCCTCCGGCAAACAAGAGTACTGCAATAATTGGAGGCCAACTGAATGAAAACGCTTGTTCATTATAAATCTTTACCGGACCGGCATCCACAATTTTTCTTGCACTCATCCAATCATAAGCGCTGTATATCAGCATAAGTATTCCAATGCATACACTGATAATTCCAACTGTTTTTCGTTTTGCCATTTGCTTTTTATTAACTGATACAAATTTCGTATCAATACTTTTTTAAACTCTTATGTTATCTTTTATTTATGTTTCACAATTCATTGAACAAAAGCGTTTCAGTTAAGCCTTACACATGCTTTGCATAAACAAAATTTAGCTCATTAAAACTAAATTAGGAAGTAATATGCAACAAGTTGTATGTCCTAAATTAGGATCTCATTAATGAAAGCAAAATATTGGCAAGTCAGCGATATGCCGGGAATACTGATTAAGTTGATTGAACAATAAAAAGTTGTGTTTGTAAAATCGTTACTTTAAGAATGCTTTTAAAAGGATTGGTTCTGTTTGTAATCGTTGGAGATTTAGTGACAACTCAAAATCAGTTGGCCGAAAATGTCTGATTATTGACCTTCATTTACTAGTTTTAGTAGTTAATATTGCAACTCAAATTCTTGCAATATGACAACAAAATTTACTTTCCTCCTTTTACCTCAAATTCATTTACTTGATTTAGCAGGCCCTGATCAAGCCATTCATGAAGCAATGGACTATGGTGCTGATTTCGAAATTGAATATTGTTCCTTAGAAAACAATATTGTCTCCACTGCAGGATTACCGCTTGGCAAGGTAAAAAGTTATAAAAGCTGTAAATTAAAAAAGGGAGACTATTTGTTTATTCCTGGTTCAAATTTCACCTATTTAACCTCGCTCCCATTTAAGAAGCAAAAGGATTTATTAAATTGGATAGTTATGCAACATGCAAATGGAGTAACGCTTTGCAGTATTTGTGCGGGTGCTTTTGTTTTGGCTGAATGTGGCTTATTAGATGGAATTAATTGTACTACACATTTCAAAAAAACAAAAGAGCTGCAGCAGCTGTATCCAGAAGCTAAAGTGCAGGAAAATATTTTATTCACGCATCAAAATGGCATCTATACCAGTGCCGGAATTGCCTCCGGAATTGATTTAACCTTGCACATTATTGAACAGCTAAAAGGTAGCTATTTTGCCCATTTGGTGGCGCGTGAACTGGTGGTATACAAGCGCAGAAATGGCGCTGCATCTCAAGAAAGTGAATTACTCAAATTTCGAAACCACATTCATGCAGGTATACACAAAGCCCAGGATTTTATTCTAAAAAATATAAAGAAAAAGTTTTCGATTGGTGAATTAGCGGATGTTGCAGGAATGAGTGAACGAAATTTTACCCGAGTATTTAAAAAGGAAACCGAGATAACTGTCAACCACTTTATCAATCTCATCCGAAAGGAAAAAATTAGTGAACTCATGAAGAACCCTGATTTATCACGAATCGAAATCGCAAACAAGGTTGGATTAAGCAGTGATAAACAAATGATGCGTATTTATAAAAGCAAATGATGAAACTATTTTTTTCCTTCCTGCTTCAACTCTGTTTACCTATTCTTGCTTTTTCGCAAGAGATAGATGTGTTGCACCTGGCATTAAATTTAAAATTTGATTGGCAAAAAAGACAAGCCTATGGCACAGCTGAAATAACTGCAAGAGTTCTAAATACATCCAATATACTCTTGTTAGATGCAGCAAAACTCCATATTGAGAGTGTGTACATAAAAAACAAAAAGTTGAAATTTGTATACAACGACAGTGCAGCCAAAAATGCACTTGCTTTATTGTTAGATAAAAATTGCCTTTCCGGTGATACGGTAAAAATTACCATTAACTATCACACAACTTACGAAAATAAATCTGATCCAAATGCCATATGGGGTAGTTTTGGTAAAGGTTTGCGCTTCTTTGAGCCTACCAGCACTACTCCCAACAAGCACAAACAAATTTGGTCGAGTGGTGAACCTGAGGGTAACAAATATTGGTTTCCTTGTAAGGAAGATATTGCCGACTTGCATACCACCGAAATAACTGCTACAGTAGAACTACCGCTTATGGTTATAAGCAATGGTAAATTAATTGAAACTATTGTTAATGCAGATAATACAAGAACTTTTCACTATGCTTCCAATGTATCATTTCCAAATTATTTGGTATCACTGGTGGTGGGAGAATATGTAGATGTAGTTCAAAAAACTGAGCGTGCAAGTATTCATAATTTTGCTTACTCGAATGAAATAGAGGCTGTAAAAGCAACCACCAAACTTTTGCCGGACATGCTGGCATTTTTGGAAGAAAAAACCGGATTCACATATCCTTTCAATCAGTATTCACAGGTGATGCTTCAAGATTACCCTTTCCCTGGCTTGAACGGTCAACACATGCTGGGAATGCTTTCCGATAATTACATCGATGATTATGGAGTACATCAGGATTTTAGCTACCTCTGGGATGGAATTGCCGTGCAAGCTCTCGCCGGACAATGGTTTGGGAATTTAATTTCACCTCAATCATGGGAGGATAATTGGCTAAATGCAGCTTTCGCCCAATATTTTGCCGGATGCTATACCGCAAAAAATAACACTAAAGATGAATATCTAAGTTACTATATACCCTTCGAAAAGGGAACTGTATTGGCAGATTGGCAATCAGGTTACAAGCATCCAATCCGAATTAATTTACAAAAGGATACAATTGGTTTTGTAAACGACAATTATGCTAAATACAGAGGAGCGCTTGTTTTACGTATGTTACAGAAAGAAGTAGGTGAAACAAATTGGTGGAATATTATTCACACCTATGTAAAAAAGTATGCCCACAAACAAGTTACAACTGACAATTTCATTGAGGTAGTCAATGCTGTCACAGGAAAGTCCTATCAATGGTTTTTTGAACAATGGGTAGATGCTATTGGCTTACCAGAATTTAAAGTAACACAAGTATATAACCTCCCGAAGAAAGAATTGGAATTGCATGTGTCGCAAACACAAAACCTCGATTCAACCAACAAGCAGCAACAAGTAGGATATTTTAAAGGAATGGTAGAAATTGAAATGGATAACAACATAAAACAAATTCAGCTCGAAGCAAAGCAGGAAAATGTGTTTACGTTTCATCTAACTGAATCTCCAAAAATGCTAAATTTTGATTGGGAAGAAACATGGATTTGTGAAACAAAATTTGAGAAAACAAAAGAAGAATATCTGTACCAGTTAGCAAACAGTAAATCAGTTTTAGCACGTCAAAAAGCAATGGATGCCCTTGTTGGCAGTGCAATGGATACCACTATTGATTTAACTTACAAAGCTAAAGTGGAAGCAGCATTTAAAAATGAAATACAATCAAATGCTTATTGGAGATATCGCATGTATGCATTGGGCGCCTTAAGAAAAATCAGCTCCAAAACTCCGAGCGCCGCTACAGAAGCATTGCTGTTAAACTTGATAAAAAATGAAAGTTCGTGGCTTAAAACTTCAGCAATTTCTTTTTTAGGCAATTCAGCAGACGCTAATTATGTCGATATCTATATAAATGCGTTAACAGATAAAAGCGACAGAGTAGTTAATGCAGCTGCTATTGCATTGGGAAAAACAAAAAGTCCGTTAGCATTTGAAACCTTGATAGCATTAGACAAAAAACCTTCTTGGAAAAGTCAAAGCCGAATTAGTGCCTTAAACGGACTTCAACAACTAGGAGATCCGCGCGCCTTAGAGTTTTCATTAAACTGCTTAAAGGATAATAAATCGCCACGATGGTATTTAGCAACACCGGTTTGGGATTATCCCTTTGCGGCTGTAAATACTATTTGTGCTTTAGAAAAAGCTGAAGCGGCCTACCCTATTCTTTTCGATCGCTTTACAAAATCTTTAATTGAAAATGATTTAAATGATATTTTTCAAAATGTGCAATTGCTAACTATGTTAGCCGATAGCCGCGGCAAGGAAGTTTATGCAGCATTGCGTATCAAATTTGCTGAAGATGCGCTGTTAATGGAAGCTATTCAGAATTATGAAAATCAGTATTTGGAAAATTTGAAAAAGTAACCGAATGAATTTCAAATCAAGCTATACGCCCAGATTTATCCGCTTTTTAGAGATACATGAATACTTTGAATGGAAAGTTAAAATTTATGGCATTTCAACTAAAACTACTGAAATTGCATATTCTAAATTATATCGTGTTAAGCAGGATCTTCCAAATTGGTTGAATAATTGCAAAACTCCCGGATACAAATCGCATCAGCATGCTACCCTAATTTTGCATCAGGGTGAAAAGGAATTTTTTGCTGTTCTAAGTTCTTGGATGGATGAAAATATGCTTCAAATTTGTGCATATAAGTTAGAAGCGAATGCGATTAAATTAATTTCAAAAAATGGGTGTGTAACCTGTGTGTGGGAACTAGCTGTAATTTGGCACGAGCGAAATGCTTGGGTTAAACATATTTTGATGCAAGCTCCTAATCCAAATTTTACAGCATATTTGGATGCTCAATTAAATGAACGTATTTAATTTTCTACAAACGCTATAGCTTTGATTTTTTGCAATTGCTCATTTTTTGACTTGATTTTCTATTTATAGCTACTAGTATTTTTGCATTTATATACCTAATTTGGCACTACAATAGTCGAAGCAAATTAATTCTTTATCAGTAGCATGGAACATAAAGCTAAATCCATTCGCCCCTTTATCGGTGCGAAAAATTATGATGTGTCAAGAAATTTTTACCGTGACCTTGGGTTCAAAGAAAATGTAATTTCTTCGAACATGTCTTATTTCAATTCCGGTAGTTTTGGTTTCTATTTGCAGGATGCATATGTAAAAGATTGGGTGGATAATACGATGGTTTTTATGGAAGTGGATAATGTTGCTCGTTTTTGGGAAGTAGTATCAAGCTTGAATCTCCCATCAAAATATAAAGAAATAAAGCTGTTGCCGGTGCGCAAATTGGATTGGGGTAGCGAATGTTTTATACACGATCCGTCAGGAGTTTTATGGCATGTAGGTGAATTTAATTTGATGTAGGATTTATTGTTAGTTGAACAATATGAAAATCAATGCAGACAACGACAGTTTCATTAAGGCGCTAACGTTTGAGCCATTAACAAAAAACAATTGGCTTAAATTCACAGCACTTTTTGGACCAAAAGGAGCCTGTGGAAATTGTTGGTGCATGTATTACCGTTTAAATAAAGCTGATTATGTGGAAGGCAAGACAAACGATGGAAATAAAAATGCAATGAAGGAATTGGTGTGGAACAAGGCCCCAACCGGTATGCTTGCGCTGTATGAAGGCGAAGCCATTGCTTGGTGTGCCTTTGCGCCGCGTGAAGATTTTATCAAACTTCAAAAATCAAGAGTGCATAAACCTATTGATGACAATGCCGTTTGGTCGATACCTTGTACTTTTATTTCCAAAGAATTCAGGCAGCAAGGCGTATCGGTTGCGTTATTAAAGGGACTTTGTGCTTATGCTAAATCACAAGGAATAAAAATTGTGGAGGCCTATCCTACCATCCCCACACAAGAAAAACTTCCGGATGCCTTTGCTTGGATTGGACTTTATAAATCTTTCGAAAGAGCCGGCTTCAAAATTGTAGATCAAACATCCAAAAATCGGCCAATGGTAAGGTATTACATCAACTAAAATCAAATCTCATGAAATCAAAAATTGGAACAAAAGAAAAACCATTACTGCTAAAAACTCCACCTTTAAGTTCGGAATATACCATGCATGTGGATGAAAAGGAAGGTAAAGAGATTCTTGTGTGCACCGTTGGAAAAACGGTATTGCATTATGACCTGCGTTGTTTAAGCGATTTGCATGAAATGCTAAAAAAGTATGGCGATTGGATGGAATTGGGAAGCGCAGACGAACAAAAGCCAGCAAAGGAAGGAACGGTGGAAGCTTGGGGACGCTCCGAAAAAAATCCTGTAAAAGGATGGTATGGTTTAAAGAAGGGACTGCGCGGACGATTTGGAATGTACATTCCGCCTTTAATGGAAAAATTGGGATGGGTAGAACTAACGCATGATGCCAAAGGAAATAAAATGCGGGCGAAATAAATTTAATGTATTAGCTGAACCATATCCGCTGTAATGTTGGACCCTACGCTACAAATACTAGTAAATCAATACGATTTAAATTTTGCTTACGCTCAAAAATTAGTAGAGGATGTAAGCGCTGAGCAGATGACTACTATTCCCGCTGTTGGATTGGTAAATCATCCGGCATTTACGCTTGGCCATTTAGTTTCTGGAGCCGCATTATTGGCAGAAGATTTGGGAGCAACATTGGTAATGCCTGACGGATGGGATTTACTTTTTTTACGAAAGGGCCCCGGTGACCCGCGTTTACCGGATACCGATGCAAGCAAATATCCCGCTAAGGAATTACTTTTGCAAGAATTAAAGCAGCAACACGAAAAAGTAAAGCGCTTGTTTCTTGCGCTTGATAAAACAAAGTTGAAGCATAATTTCAATTGGCGATTTTCCGCTTACCTACCTACACTTTTAGATATGATTTGTTTTATGTGCATCAATCACGAAGCCATGCACCTGGGGCAGTTGGCGGCTTGGCGGAGAGAGATGAAATTACCATCTGCTTTAGCAAAACTCTGAGCGATATAATCTACAAACTGAATATTCCATTATTTTTGATAGGGCAAGCAACGTTTTCATCAAAACAGTTGTCAACCATGTAATTCGCATTTGCGTGAATGAATCTGAACTGGTTAAAGCTTGTTTAAAAGGTAAGCGCGATTCACAAAAGCAGCTTTATGAGCACTTTGCACCTAAAATGCTTGGTGTATGCTATCGGTATGCCCATTCGAGAGAAGAAGCGGAGGATTTTTTACAAGATGCTTTTATCACCATTTTTAGAAAACTACACCAATGGGAAAAGAGAGGAGAATTGGGTGCCTGGATTCGAAGAATTGTAATTAATACTGCATTAAATGGCATTAAATCGCGTCACCCATTTAATGATTCGCAGGGTGGACTGCCTATTGAGCAAATTAGTGATACTAAGGTGGTGGTTCACCCCTTCCGGGAAAAGGAATTGATTGAGCTGATACAACAATTGCCTACCGGCTACAAAGCCGTTTTTAATTTATACGCAATTGAAGGGTATTCGCATGAAGAAATTGGAATGCTACTTGGAATTAAAGCGGCGACTTCGCGCTCACAATACATGAAGGCAAGAAATATGCTGCTTCAAAAACTAAGTGCTGAACATAAAATAAGTAATGATGCTTCAAGAACAGGAAGATTTGAACAAGGAGTTTAAAAGTTCCTTCGAGAACTTTTCAATTGAACCTTCCGCCTCCATTTGGGAGAAAGTTGAAGCAGATATTCGTTTGCGTGAAAGAAAAAGGAGAATAATTATATTTTTTTTCACAACCATTGCCTTGCTTAGTGGAGGGCTGCTGCTATATTATATTGGGAATCCTGCTCCCATTCAAACTACTGTTACGCATAAAAAAATAAAGCAAGCAGCTACTAATACTGAAAATGCAACCATTCAAAATGCTACTTCTTTGCTTCAAAATTCTACGCTAGAAAAAGCCAATGCCTCTCATGCACGGAATAGGCAAGATTCAAAATATCAATCGGAAAATGTTAGTAGTTTACCTGCCATCATACAAAAAACTGCGCAAGCAAGCAACGAGAAGCCGTTTCATTATCCACAACCTCAGACACAAAGCCCAATTACTAAACATGATACCACGGGAAATGTAGTTTTAACAGTACAAAATTTTGTAAAAAGCAATTTAGAAGTTCAAGAAATTTTGGAAAAACCGCTGACAATCATTTCAATTGATTCGATACCGAAAAGCAGGGATAGCATAACAGTCAAAACCAATGATTCTATATCTACTGACGTATTGATGCTTTCAGTAAAAGATAGTGTTTTACAAAACGACAAAAAAAGCAGATGGAGCATTGGAATTGGCGTATCTCCTGCAATGAGTTTTGTAAAACATAAGGAAAAAGGTTCATATCAAATTGTAGCAGCTTATCGGGATTCAACTGATAAACCTACTGTGCAACTAAATTATCAGGTGTATGTGAACTATGAGCCGGTTCCAAAAATCGAAATCTACAGCGGAATTATGTATGTGCAATTGGCGCAAAAAATCAAAAATCAACAAGCAGTTTATTTTTATGACTCAAGTAAAGTAACTACCTCCCCTACACCAATAGTTACAGTACATCGAGCCTTTTACAACATTAATGACAAACAAGATGGAAATACGTTAAATAAATTCACCTATGTTGCCGTTCCGCTTGGATTGCGTTATCAACTCTACAAGAAATCTAAGATTAGCTTTTACTTGGTGCCGGAAATGGCTTATCATAAACTCATACTTGTGAAAGGATATCGTTATGATTTTGAAAATTTCGAATATGTTTCTATTCGGAAAGTAGATTTAAAAGCTTCTTCCTTTAGTTATGGAGGCGGCATTTCAATTAATTATGCAATCAATAATCACCTGCAATTTGAGATTGTCCCGACCTATAAAAATTTCAGCAAATCTATTTATATAGCCGCTTATCCTTACAGCGAGCGCTTCCAGCAATATGCAGTGCAATTAAATTTGCGATACATGTTAAACTAAATTTTTGTTCAAGCAGCGTTTTCATCTTTTGGACTGTCATGTTTAATGAAGTTGTAAAGCTTCTGAAATGAAAAATTTAGTACTAACCCTAATTTAATTTAAAATGAAAAAAATATTTATTCTTTCGTTCATGACTGTTGCCATTTCATTAAAAGCACAAATTTTAAATGGAAATTTTGAAAACAATTCAATGGCAGATTTATCGAATTGGGAATGGACTTGCGGGTCTATTTCTACTCCGGATGCGCCACCAAACGGAGGTGCTTGGTGTATTGAAGTGATGGGTGGTAATTTACAAGCCTGCTTTCCCGGATATGCATTTCAACGGATCACTTCCATTAATCCCTTAAAGTCGTACACCCTTTCCTGCTGGGCAAAAGCTACTACTAATTTTCCTATAGGTTTATATTTCGGAACCATCAATAATGGTCAAATCACTTTACAATTGGGCAGTACCACTACATCGAATACATGGACGGAATTATCCGTACAATCAAACTTTGCGCTTGCTTCGGGCGATACTGCAATTGTAATTTTACATGGAGGTTTGGTTACAGGCCCCCTCCTAGTTACAGGACTTTTTGATTTAATTCGTATGGAGGATGTTACCGGAATTCAAAGCATCTCCGAGCAGGCACAACTTACTGTTATTCCGCAGCCATTCTCCTCGCAAGCCCTCTTGCAGTTCGGTAAAACATTGTTGAATGCCAAGATTATTATGTATGATTATTTAGGGCAAGCGATAAAACAAATTAGTAGCGTTTCAGGAAATTCGTACACGCTTACTCGCGGAAATTTAGCACAGGGAGTATATTTTATAGAAGTGCGCGAAAATGAAAAATTGATTGTAAAGAAGAAGTTGCTAATAGCTGACAACTATTAAGCAAATCAATAAAATCAGGGCATTTATATTCTATAAATAAATCGAAATTTTCGGAGTTTATTTTTTCCCGGGATTTAAGATCAATCGTAATGAGCTATCCTTTGTAAAATAAGCGATAGCCCAATTGATAAAAATGATGAGTTTATTGCGCACACTTAGAATCAGCATTAGATGCAAAAACATCCAGGTTAACCAAGCAAAATATCCCTTAAAATGGATAAAGGGTAAATCCACTACTGCTTTGTTTCTTCCTACTGTAGCCATCGATCCTAAATCCTTGTATTCGAATTCTTGCTCAGTTTTACCGGACGATAAACGATTCAAATTTTTTGCGAGGTTCTTGGCTTGGTGGATGGCAACATTGGCAACTTGAGGATGGCCTTTGGGATATTTGGGTGTTTCCATATAAGCGATATCTCCAAGAGCAAAAATAGCTTCACAGTCACTAATTTTATTAATTCGATTTACTTTCAAGCGCTTTCCCGGGCCATAGCAAGTGTCAGGGATTCCTTGTAAAGTATTGGAAATTACACCTGCTGCCCATATTACAGTTTTTGTTTGGATGGAATTACCATTTTTAAATGTGAGCAACTTACCGTCATACTTCTCAACTATCGTTTCCTTAAGAAAAGTAACTCCCATTTCATTCAAATAATGCAAGGAGGCGCTTTTTGCAGTGTCACTCATGTTATTTAAGCTGTGTGCACTCCCTTCCACCAATACGATATTAAATTTCGAAAAATCAATTCCCGGGTAATCTTTCGGAAGAATGTGTTTTTTGATTTCGGCGAATGCTCCTGCAAGCTCCACTCCTGTTGGACCAGCGCCAACAATCACTAAGTTCATTAAGCCTTGCTTTTCTTCTTCATTACTTGAAATGATTGCTTCGAATGTTTTGAGTATGTGGTTTCGAATGGCAATGGCTTCGGAAGTTGATTTTAAGGTAAACGCATTTTCTTCAATCTCTTTATTCCCAAAAAAATTGGTTTTGCAGCCCATGGCAAGCACTAAATAATCATATTCAAAATCACCAATACTGGTTTCGATTTTTTTGGAAGCAGGCATAACCTGAAGTACTTCTGCCAGTCGAATTTGAAGGTTTTTCTTATCCTTAAAAATATTGCGCAATGGAAAAGATATACTGGAAGGCTCAAGCTGCGAGGTGGCTACTTGATAAAATAAGGGTTGAAACTGATGGTGATTGATTTTATCTATCAGCAAAATGTCAAAAAGACTTTTATCCAAATTGCGCACCAGTTGAATGCCGGCAAATCCACCACCTACTATGATTATCTTCTTTTTTATCGTTTCCATGGTTCGTCTTGAAGTCAAATAAATTAAAATATTCTTCTTCGAAGCTACTCAGATTTTTCCAATTCGAATTAACAATTGATTCGTTGCAAATTGTATTAGGAATTATTTGTTAAAACAATAAGTCTTTAATTTCTTTTTTTAGACATGATTTTAATCAGTTCGGTGCAATTAATAGTGCATTATCTTGTAAAACATTTTATGTTTGAGGATGTTGAACTGAGTACCAACTAAAATATGTAAAAACTAGCTGAGAACGGAATTTATGTAATCACGAAATGCATGTGAAATAACTGTTATGAGAAAAGCAACACTGAATCCAACTGCGCTTACACACGAAAGCTCGCTTAAAACACTGGTTGAAAACAGAACCATTTACAACCTCGAAAATTGTGAATTAAATCTATTCGAAACCTACCAAAAATCTGAGCGTGTTCCTTTGCAATTTAATGACCTCGTGGTAACCAGCATGTTGAAAGGTAAAAAAGTAATGCATCTTTTCGATAAGGAAGGATTTGAATACTTGCCTGGCGAATCTGTTATCATTCCTTCCAACACCGGTATGAAAATAGATTTTCCAGAAGCAACGCTTGACAATCCCACTCAGTGCCTTGCACTTGCAATCGATAATAAAAAAATAAACGATACTTTAAGTTTCCTAAATGAAAAATATCCAAAAGAAGGTGACAACAATTTTTGGCAATTGGATGAGTCGAATTTCTTTTTTCAAAACGATGAAGAAATGGCGCATGTGATCAATAAAATTATAGGTATTTGCCAAAGCACTTCCATCTTTAAAGATACCTTGGCCGATTTGTCGCTTCAGGAATTATTAGTAAAAATTGTTCAATCTCAAACATTGAAGGGGATTCAAGATGAAAAGGATACAAGCAAGAGCACACAATTAATGCAGACAATAACCTTGATTCGTGCGAATATTTCCAACAAAATGGATTTGAAATTAATTGCGAAACAAATCGGATTGAGCACCTCATCGCTCTATCGTATGTTTAAAAACGAATTGGGAATTAGCCCGATAGAATTTATAATGTTGGAGAAAATTAAAGTTGCCAAACAGTATTTAAAAAACAAAGATATCTACATCAAAAATGTTTCTTACGAGGCAGGATTTGAGGACAGCAATTATTTTATCCGCATTTTTAAACACTACGAAGGAATTACTCCCAAGCAATACCAGCAATTGTTGCAGCATAATTGAATGGCTATTCCTCCAAAAATGTTAGGGGTTCCAAATTGGCTAGTTCATCCGGTGTAAACATCCTCGATTGTGTAATAAAGCGCAAGCCCATTGGTATCTCTAACGAAAAACTGGATCCTCTCCCGGGTAAAACATGTATGCTTAGGCAGGTGTATTTCCAATATTCGAATTGATCTTTACTCATCCAAAATTCGCAATCATCAACCGTTCCAAGGCATACATCGCTGTTGCCAATAATAAAATCACCTTTTTCAAAACACATGGGCTGGGAACCATCACAGCAACCGCCACTTTGATGAAACATCAATTGGCCAAATTTTAGTTTGAGATTCCGAATTACTTCAATGGCTTCAGGTGTAGCCGTTACACGTGCAATCATACTGGAGGTATAAAAACAAACCGAACGAATTTTCTTCGAATCGGTTTGTTTATTGTTTATGTGCTTAAAAGAAACCTAGTTTCTTCTTGTCATAAGAGATCAACATATTTTTTGTTTGACGGTAATGGCCCAACATCATCAAGTGATTTTCTCTTCCGAAACCTGATTTTTTATATCCGCCGAAAGGCGCATGAGCCGGATAAGCATGGTAACAATTTACCCATACACGACCTGCTTGAATAGCACGTGGTACCTGATACAATTCATGTGCATCTCTGGTCCATACTCCTGCTCCTAATCCATACAAAGTATCGTTAGCAATGGCAATGGCTTCCTCTGTTGTTTTAAAAGTAGTAACGCAAACCACCGGTCCAAAAATTTCTTCTTGAAAGATGCGCATTTTATTATTCCCTTTAAATAAGGTAGGTTGGATGTAATAGCCACCTGCTAACTCTCCTTCCATTTTTTGAACTGCGCCACCGCAAAGCAATTCAGCTCCTTCTTCCTTTCCTAATTTTAAATAGGATTGAATTTTTTCATACTGATCGTTTGAAGCTTGTGCACCCATCATCGTTGTCATTTCTAATGGATTCCCCATTTTAATAGCTTTGGTGCGTTCAATCACCTTGCTCATAAACTTCTCGTAAATGGATTCATGCACTAAAATGCGCGATGGACAAGTACACACCTCTCCTTGATTCACTGCGAAAAGTACTGCGCCTTCTATGGCTTTATCAAAAAAATCATCATCCGCATCCGCAACCGATGGAAAGAAAATATTCGGAGATTTTCCACCTAACTCCATGGTTACAGGAATTAAATTCTCAGATGCATATTGCATAATTAATCTTCCTGTTGTTGTTTCACCTGTAAAGGAAACCTTTGATATACGCGGCGATTGAGCCAATGGCTTGCCTGCTTCCGGACCAAATCCTGTTATAATATTTACAACACCTGCCGGAATTACATCTTGCAATAATTCCATCAAACACATAATGGAGGTAGGTGTTTGCTCTGCCGGTTTCATCACCACACAACATCCTGCAGCCAATGCGGGCGCTAGTTTCCAAACAGCCATCAGTAAAGGAAAATTCCAAGGTATAATTTGTCCAACTACACCTAAGGGTTCATGCATCACAATGCTCACAGTGTTTGAATCATGCTCTGATATAGTTCCCTCCTCGGCTCTAATTACACCTGCAAAATAGCGGAAATGATCAATGCACAAAGGCAAATCCACATGCACCGATTCGCGCAGGGGTTTTCCATTATCAATCGTTTCAATTACAGCGAGCGTCTGTAAATTGGCTTCCATCACATCTGCTATTTTATTTAAAATACTCGATCGAAAGGCAGCTGAAGTTTTGCTCCAGGTTGCGAATGCAATATGGGCTGCATCCAAAGCTAACTCCACATCTTCCTTACCCGATCGTGCAGCTTTTGTAAAGACTTTGCCGTCGATAGGACTGATGTTTTCGAAATACTCCTTTTTAACCGGAGCTACAAATTTTCCGCCTATGAAATTATCATAAAACGGTTTAAATGAAGGTTTTTGATTTGACATTTGAATGGGTTTTAATTTGTGAATTGCAATACTATTTTTTTACTGCATTTAACAATAGCACGAATCATTCAAATGATAGCATTCAGAATAATATCTCAAAACTGGCCAAACATAAATTATACAAACTGCAAGCTGCATATTCACGGTCAGGCTTCATTACTAGTGTTCAAATAGCTTAGGTTCTAATTTGAAAAGAATCTTAACTTAGTTTAGTTTTTAGATTTGCTTTCAACATTACAAAATATAAAATCATGAAAAAAAATTTCTTCTTCACTACTGCGCTCATCTGTTCGTTTTTCATTGGGTTTTCGGTCAATAAACTCATCAACACTTCCCCCGAAGCAATGCCCAAGCGGGTAACCGGAATTGGCGGCGTATTTTTTAAAAGCAAAAATCCTGCTTTGATGCGCGAATGGTATAAAACACATCTTGGCTTAAATACCAATAAATATGGAACCACATTTGAATGGTATCAAGGTGCAGATTCAACTAAAAAGGGCTATACCCAATGGAGCCTCTTTTCAGAAAAGACCAGCTACTTTGAACCCTGCAAAAAAGATTTCATGATTAATTACCGTGTCGAAAACATGCTTTCATTGGTTGAAAATTTGAAGAAAGAAGGCGTTACCATTACCGATACCATTGAGTCTTTTAACTACGGTAAGTTTGTTCACATCCTAGATATGGAAGGAAATAAAATTGAACTGTGGGAGCCTAATGATATTGAATATGGCAAATTTGAAGGCGGTACAACAAAATAAAATATATGATTTATATCAGCCTGATTTAACGTTCGAATAGTAACCTTTGATAAAAAGAAATTATGAATCAAACACATGTTCATTTACTAATTACCCACTTACCTATTTTTGGTTCGTTTTTAGGAGCCCTTGTCCTATTGCATGGATTATATTCCAAGAGCAACTCCACGATTACGGCCGCTTACAATGTTTTTATTTTAGCTGCAATTGGTGCCGGTATAGCCTACTTTACAGGCGAAGCTGCTGAAGAATCTGTTGAACATCTTCAAGGAATATCAAAGCGTTTAATTCATGAACATGAAGAATCAGCGCTTGTTTCTTTAATAGGATTAATTGTGCTGGGAGTTGCGGCACTCATAGGCTTGTTTTTAAACATAAGTAAAGCTCCTTTGAGCGGTGCTTTTTCAAAAGTTGTGCTTGTTATTGCATTACTAAGTTTTGTGCTCATTGCCCGAACCGGTTATATGGGTGGCCAAATTCGTCATAGTGAAGTAAGCGGCAATACAATTGAAGCTGCACCATTACAAGATGCGCAAGAGGAACATGAGGATTAATTTTTGCCATGCTTCTGCCAAGCAACTTATTTCACAGCACTAATTACAATGGAGTGATTGCAATCATTTCTTAGTATGATGCAAGTCAGAAAACAAAACAAATGTGTCATCTATTTTCGTATAAAAATCTATTAAAATGAATCATCAACAGTTATATGAAGAGTTAGGTAAATTGCTTTACGCCATTAGCAATGCAGATGGTGAAATTCACGACAAGGAAATTTCTTCCGTGCACAGTATAGTAATGAAAGATTTTGTCCCTTACGAAGAGCAAACCGACAAAGCCGGAATCAACGATGCATTTTATACTGAATTTGAAGTAGAAGCGCTTACTGAAGAAGATGCAGATGTTGAAAATGCTTTTGCATCCTTTATCGATTTTTTGAAAAAAAATGCAAAAGAAGTTAATCCAACTTTGAAATTATCGGTTATGGCTGCGGCTCAGCATGTGGCTGAATCCTACAAGGGAATAAACCGTGTTGAAAAATATTACCTCACTAAATTAAAGCAGGAATTGGATAGTATTTGATTTTATAGCAATCGCTGGAATACAATTATCTTCTTACCAATTTCCCTGTCCATACCTGAGCAGGAGTTTCAATGTATAGGAAGTAAAATCCGCAAGAAATTGCGGCTAAATTAAGTTTGGTATTTTCTTCTTCTGCAAAACTTTCTAGCGTGAGTTCACCCAATGAATTAAAAATACGGATGATTGATTTCTTTGGTGAGCGAATCGTTAACTCAGCTTCAGTGGGATTGGGATATACTTCAATTTCATTAAATGTCAGGGGTTTATAAAGCGATGTTATCTTAATACTGTTTGAAGTATCTGAATAACAGCCATCTTTTACCACCTGTACCGAGTAATTGCCTGTTTTATTTACACTATAACTCGCACCAATTGCTGCATTGATAGGAATTCCGTTCAACATCCATACATTTCCTGTCGCGAAATTTGAAAACAATGTATTTTCATAAAGATGAATCACAGGTGTCTGAATGGCTGGCTGAACATGAAGTTGCACCTGAGTGGACAATGCTTGTGCAGCAGCATCAATAATGCTTACAGTATAATTCGCGCTCACCGAAGGTGCAAGCGAAATTACCGGCCCTGAATTGCCATTGCTCCAAGTGTAGCTAATTGGCTCGGTTCCACCAAGTACATGCACAAAAGCCTGCACACTATCCCCAGCACAAATTGGACTTTTATTGTAGGTTATTGCCTCTACATAGGGAAACAAATTCATTTCTAAAATGGCACGTTTCCATACTCCGCCACCATTTTCAATATGTCCTCCAGAACCCAAATATACATTGGTTTGATTATTAGTAATCGCTGTAATGTTATAATTCATCAATCCTAAATTTTCCTTCCTCCAGGTTTGGCCCTCGTCCCGAGAAATTGATAATCCATGTTCAGCAATACCAGCCAAAACATTCGGTCCCATAGTATGAATACTCAATATTCGGGCATTACTTATACCAATATTTAAGGGAAACCAGCTTGCCCCGAAATCAACAGATTTATATAGCCCAAAATTTCTCGTACCAGCATATAAATTATTTTCAAATCGAGCGAGAGATAAAATGCTAGTATCCGGTAAACCGATGGAAACAGATTTCCAGTTTTTTCCATAATCCGAAGACAGTAACATACCGCTAGAATTTGAAGCCGCAAATAAGAGGGAATCTATAAACTCTAATGCATTTATATTTTTCAGAGCAGGAGCTGTTGTATCTTGCTTCCAATATATTCCTGAGTTGCTTGAACTATAAAATCCATTCCCTTTGCTGGCTGCAAATACAAGTGTATCCTTCATAGCAAAAGCACTAACCGCATCTGATCCCGATGGCATGGAATATCTATATTCCCAATTAGCACCAAAATCCCGAGATAAATAAATGGCTCCATTATCCGCTGCAATCACAAGTGAATCATTGGCAATGAGACAATTCATATTACGAAGAAAATAATTCCAGTGTAACCCATTGTCTGTAGAGTTATGAACCAAGTAACCGGTTGCTGCAACCATTTTATCTTTATTGCAAACAAGTGATTTAATAGTCAAGTTATAGGTGTGTAAACCCGTATTTTGAATCCCACCCAAATTACTAAAACCATCGCTGCTTCCCACAAATACAGTTGAACCATTAGTGGCAATGCAACTTAAGTTCATAAAACCGCCACTGCCACAAAATGTCCAACTCCCTCCATTGTTATTCGAAACATAAATGCCATTCCAGTACGAAATTATATAAACAGCAGTTCCAACAAATACCATACTACCTAAGTATTGAGGAAGGCCGTTCATTGCCGATGTCCAGGTAGTCCCATTGTCTTGAGAAATAGATAAAAATCCACCGGAGCTTCCCTCTCCTGCAAAAAGGCGATTGCCATCTGCTCCTAAAACACTTATCGTTTTATTGTTGAAACCAAGGTAACTCCAGTTTGCGCCCTTATCATAGGATACATAAAGTCCATCCCAAGTACCGGCATACAAATTTATTCCATTATTTGCCATGCAATTAACATCCAAGTTCTGTAATCCGTTACTCAAGTTCCAGGAATTCCCCTTGTCAATTGTATAGTACACATCCGTTTCAGAGGTCGCGTTGTTCCGCACAGATGCTACAATGTTTGTTCCGATAGCCTGCAAAACATTCACACTACAATTTGCCGGTAATCCATTGTTTATTGCGCTGTAAGATGTGCCCCAATTATTCGAAAGAAACATTCCATTATACTTCCCGATAAATAAGGTTGAATCCAGAAATATAAGTGTGTTAATGCCGAAATTTCCTCCTGAAGCGTACATCCAACTGGCACCATTATTATTTGACAAATAAACTTGTTGCCCTATTAAAGCTGCAATTGTATTATTGCTAACCGCAATTTTAGAAACCTCCATGGAAATGAACTGAGAGGAAAGATAAGGTCCGGGAACCGACTTCCATTGCGCCTGCAAGCAATTTACATAAAATGATAAGCTAAAAAATAGAGCTAAAAACCCATTCTTCAATAAAGACCTTTCCAAATGAATACCATTGTTTTAGTCCGCAATAGCGGAAGGTTATTTTTCCAAACGTATAATCTTAAATCCAGTCTCTCCCAGTATTTTTAATAGATACATTCCATGCGGCAGATGCTACAACGATAAGCGGTATTCACCATCATCTGCTACTTCTTTAACTTCAAAAACTTTTTGCCCTTGCGTATCCATTACTTCTATAGCGATAATAACGTTATGCTCATACCTGATGGTAAAAATACCACTTTCTGATGGATTTTGGTAAACATTTACCTGGCTCCTATTCCCATCCTCTGTTTGCGTTACCATGACTCTGGCAACTGTATTCAATTTCCACTGATAGCTCAAATCTGCTCCTGTATTGATTGATAAAGAAATGCTTCCTCCTGCACAAACACTTGTTGCCGTTGAACTAATACTTGCTGTCGGTAAAGGATTCACTGTAATGCTTGCAGATGGACTAGTTGCTAAACAACCATTTCCATCAGTACTACTGTTGGTATAATTGGTACTTGCCCCTGTGTAAGGATTTGCAGCACTCCAACTACCACCCGCTGGTGTTCCACTTAACGCAATTGCTGTACCACTGCAGCCGCTAACATTTGAAAAATAGTGGTCGGACCACTAGCAGTCCGATCACTAATTAGCCGTTATGAATTTTTATTTGCGTAGTCAAATAACTTCATATATATTTGTAGCCAAATAACTTCATAATGAATTTAAGAAGAGATGTTTTTCAAGCAATAGCCGATCCTACGAGAAGATCGATTTTATTGCTATTAGCTGCTCAATCTATGACAGCCGGGGCAATCGCAGCCAATTTCGAAACGGCTCGTCCTACTATTTCCAAGCACATTCAAATACTTACGGAATGCGAACTTCTGCGGCAGGAACAATCCGGCCGCGAAATTTATTATCATTTTAATCCCGCCAAAATGAAGGAAGTTGCTGAATGGCTCACACCCTTTGCCAAATTGTGGGACGACAGGTTTAATAAATTAGAAAACCTGATGAAAAAATATAAATCAAAAAAATAAGCATGGAACTTAAAACTAAAATAAGGGCTAAGGAAGGTAAACAGGAATTATTTATTACGCGCGAATTTGATTTGCCTCTGCCCCTACTCTTTAAAGCCTACACCGAAGCTGAATTATTAGAGCAATGGATGGGCACCAAAGTGTTGCAACTCGAAAATAAAAAATTTGGCTGCTATCGATTTGAAACCACGGATCCTATGGGAAATAAACATGGTTTCAACGGCGTTATTCATGCGTTTTTACCAGAACAAAAAATCATCCGCACCTTTGAAATGGAAAATGCTAACATGGGTCCGCAACTAGAGTTTTTGGAATTTGAATCTAGCCCCAACGACCGCAGCATGCTCACCATGCACTTGGTATTTAAATCGATTGCTATCCGAGATCAACTGCTTAAACTGCCTTTTGCACAAGGTATTAATATGGCACATAATCGACTTCAAGAATTCGCAAATCAAAAAAAAGATTAGCATGGACAAAAAAGCTAACCTAATTTATTGGATTACAACTTGCTGGTCGGCATTAGGAATGCTATCTACCGGAATAGTTCAAGTTTTAAATCTTCCTGAAGAGGTACAAAAAATGGCACTACTAGGATTTCCCGCTTATTTTATCAGGTTGATTGGAATCTGGAAAATTGCCGGTGTGATTGTTATCTTGCTTCCGAAATTGGTCTTGATAAAGGAATGGGCCTATGCAGGATTTTTTTTCACCATGACTGGAGCTTTAGTTGCGCACTTTGTAAATGGAGATGCAGCAAAAGAATTTTTTGGTCCAAGCTTATTACTTGTATTGACAATGCTCTCCTGGTATTTTCGCCCGGCAGATAGAAAAATTAAACACTAAATTAAAAACCCAAATTACATGAATCCAAAAGTTGATTTTTACTTTAATAAAGACGGAAAGTGGCAAGAAGAGATAAAAAAAATGCGCACAATTGCTTTGGATTGTCAACTCACCGAAGAATTAAAATGGGGCGTTCCCTCCTATTCCCATAAGCATGGTAATATTGTTTTAATACATGTCTTTAAAGAGTATTGCGCCTATTTGTTTTTTAAAGGTGTTTTACTTAAGGACAGCAAGAAAATATTAATTCAGCAAACGCCCCAGGTACAGTCTGCGCGCCAGCTTCGTTTCTCCTCTTTAGCAGAAATTGTGAAGCTTGAAAAAACAATAAAAGCCTATATTTTTGAAGCCATTGAAGTTGAAAAAGCTGGTTTAAAAGTGCCTTTTAAGAAAACGGAAGATTTCCCAATGCCTGAAGAATTTGAACTGGAGTTAAAACGAAATCCAAACTTAAAAAAAGCATTCAAAGCTTTAACTCCCGGGCGTCAGCGTGGCTACCTGCTTTATTTTGCAGCAGCCAAACAAATCAAAACAAAAATTGCACGAATTGAAAAATACATTCCAATAATTCTTTCCGGGAAAGGATTGGATGATTGATGCCTTTGAAAAATTGAAATTAATTTTGCTAATTTTAAATTCATTAGCAATCATTAAACTGTCTTACTGTTTACTCCAACCTAAACTATGAGCAAATTAAGCCACAAAGAGAACCAATTCCTACCAGCACAAATTGAATCTTTCTTGAGTGTTTTAAGCACACGCTTTAATAAAAATCCCAATCGTCACAAAGGAATAGATTGGAAAGCAGTTGAAAAAAAACTGCGTGCTGCCCCCGAAAAATTAGGATCGCTAAGTGAAATGGAAAGGACCGGTGGTGAGCCGGATGTAATTGCTGACGTAAAAGATACCGGTGTTTTTCATTTTTATGATTGCTCTCCTGAAAGTCCAAGTGGGCGCAGAAGTTTTTGCTACGACCGCAAAGCCTTGGAAGAAAGAAAGGAACATAAACCCAAAAATAATGTTATCGATTGCGCGGATGAAATGGGTGTGGAACTTTTAAACGAAGAACAGTACCGCCATCTTCAACAATTTGGGAAATTTGATACCAAAACTTCCAGTTGGCTTAAAACGCCCGATGCTATCCGAAAACTGGATGGTGCACTCTTTGGCGATTATCGTTACGGCACTGTTTTCGTTTACCACAACGGCGTTCAGTCTTATTATGCAGCTCGTGGGTTTCGCGCCAGACTTGTTGTGTAAACTAATTCATAGAACCTAACGAGCATAGAATTTCAAAACTTCGGTCTACTTTTAAGATTTATTTTAATTCAAAACCGCTTGTATTAGTGTTTTTTTTGATGCGCAAAGTGGCTTTTCGAACCTACTTACATTAGCTGACTACATCTTATATGAATGAAATAATGTTAATCACAAAAATTAATTTTCATTGCGTTATTCTTCACTAGCTTTTAAATAGCAGTAAAAAGGGGAATCAAATAAATTGATCCATATACCTCTACTGCTTTAAAACAAATGAATAAATTAGCGAAAATTTTATTCCTATTCACTTAACATAAATTACGATGTCGCTAAAATTCAAAATTCAGCAAATTACCCTTATGATTAGTATACTCACCACTTTTAGTGCTTTTTCGCAATCATCTGATAAAACTGCTCGTTCTATTTATCAGGTTGGTTTAAACGTTCCGGTTGACTATGCAAAAGTAACTCCGCAAGCTATTGAAGCCTATGCGCAACAAACGATGCAAGAAGTAAATTCATTACTCAACACCATTAAGGAGCAAAAGACTCCCGGTTTTTCTAATGTGTTTGAGGCTATGGATGAAATTTATAACCGCATCAATACAACCAGCAACAATTGTTTCATGATGTATTGGGTATCGAGTGATTCGGTGATTCGTGCCAACGGTTTAGCCGGATATCAATTGCTGGATTCCCTCTCTACTGCCATGCTTTCGGACAAAGGTATTTACACCAAAATGCTGGCATTCAAATCGGCTGAAGCTTATAAACAACTTAGCGGAAGTAAGAAAAGTTTAGTGGATGAAATGATTCTCAATTTTGAACAATCGGGTGTAAACTTAGCTGCCGATAAATTAACCCAGTATAAAAATTTGAGTAAAGAAATTAGTGAACTCTCGACCGATTATTCCAACAACATGAATACCTCCAAAGATATTTTAGCACTGGATGAAAAGGGAATGGAAGGGCTTCCTGAGGAGTTTAAAAAGAGCTATAAAGTTGCAGAGGGCAAATACGAAATTCCAATTATTAATTCTACCAGCGAAACGGTTTTGGGTAATGCCTCAAGTGAAGAAACGCGTAAAGCCTACTACTTTAAATTTTATAACCGAGCTGCAGATAAAAATTTGGCCATATTAGATAAGCTGGTAAGAAAGCGGGATGAATTGGCTAAAATAATGGGATACCCATCTTATGCTGCTTACACTCTTGTGCCTAAAATGGCAAAGGACCCTAAAACAGTTTGGGGATTTATTAATGATTTGATTGCGCGCTCAGGCGAAAAAGCTAAAGCAGATATTGTTCAATTGCAAAATGAGAAAAAGGCAGAACTTAATAATAATGGAGCTGTAAGCTTAGAAGCTTGGGATATCTCCTATTTTAAAAATCAAATTTTAAAGAAACAATATCAAGTAAACTACGAAGAACTGCGAGCTTACTTACCAATGGACCAATGTTTGAAGGGTATGTTTGAAATTTATCAAAAGCTCTTGGGACTTGAATTTCGAAAAGTAAATAAGCCATCGGTGTGGAATGAAGAAGTGGAAATGTATGAAGTATATGAAGGCGATAAACTAAAAGGTCGTTTTTATCTTGATTTATTCCCACGTCCCAATAAGGAAACATGGTTTTATGGCGTAAACATCGTTTCCGGAAAAGCTACTTCAAAAGGTTACGAAATTCCAGTATCCATGCTTCTTGGAAATTTTTCGCGACCTACCGAAACGCTTCCTTCACTGCTTAGCTTTAAAGAATTAAATACCTTATTTCATGAGTTTGGACACATTGTAAATATGATGTCTTACAACGGAGATTACACTGCACAAGCCAATTCCAAAGCCGATTTTACTGAAGCTATGTCGCAGTTATTTGAAAACTGGATTTGGAATTACGACATTCTAAGTTCTTTTGCAAAGCATTATAAGACGGGCGAAGTGTTTCCCAAAGCAACTTTTGAGAATATGTTGAAAGGAAAAAATGTGGCTTCCGGTATTGCTGCTATTCAATCTTTACAGCGTTGTTTATACGATATGAATTTGTATGATAAATACAATGCTGCGGCTCCTGTATCTACCGATCAGTTATGGAAAGACCTGGATAAACAATTGGGAATAATGAATTTTTATGTGGAGAATACGCATCCACAGGCCAGTTGGATTCATATAAACACACATCCGGTTTACTACTACGGCTATCTTTGGTCGCGCGTGTATGCACAAGATATGTTTACAGCATTTGAGAAAAACGGATTGCGCGACGCTAAAACAGGAATGAATTACCGCAAATTAATTCTTGCCAATGGCACTCAAAGAGATGTTGTAAAAGCGGTGGAAGAATTTTTAGGAAGACCTTCTGATAACAAAGCTTATATTAAAAGTTTGGGCTTGGATTAAAACCTAATCAATAAACGCTTGGATATGGAAGTTTATAAGGACGATATTTTAATTAAAGATGCATTAAATCTATTATTTAATCGTTTCAAAATCCCGCAAGACGCCTACTCAGCAAAATATTTTTCAATCAGTGTAGGGCGCTTTCCAATTTATTTACCCAATATTCCGTCACGTATTAAAGTGGCTAAGCTTCACGATATACACCATGTGCTAACAGGCTATCCTGCCAATTGGCGTGGTGAAGCCGAAATTGGTGCCTGGGAAATTGCAAGTGGTTGTCAAAACTATTTTGTGGCTTGGTTCCTAAATTTCGGAGCAGTTTTCGTGGGTTTATTTATGCATCCTGGTGCTGTATTAAAAGCATTTAAGCGCGGCCGAAATACCCAAACCAACTTGTATCATAATTTCGAATATGAGCCGCTTTTAACGATGACAGTTAAAGAGTTGAGAGCGAAAATTGGCTTAGCAGAAATTGAATCGCTTTAAGGAAGCGATTGTGAAAAGCCTGCATTTTCTTTTGGGCTATAGTCATTGATTTTGAAGAAGTAATTAAGCTTCTTTTTGAATAATTATTCGGAAAAATTTTGTACTTTCATGTGCTAATCCAAAAACAAAATATCAGATGAAAAAATCTTTACTTTTTATTTCTCTCATTCTGCTAACCGCAGTGAGCATGAATGCCCAACAAGTATATAAATCAGGTGGTTTAAGCGGGAGTACATTTTTATTCAGCCAACCATCGTACTGTGCTAAAAGTCAATGTATATTTCTACCATCAGATCTAACGAATGTGCATTCCGGAAACATTATAACCTTATATTACAAATACGGTAATGTTACAGCAGGGCAAACTTTATACAACTATTCCATTAAAATGGGACAAACAACTGCAACTGCATACACAGGCGGCAATACTTTTTTTACAGGGTTAACAACTGTTTTGAGTGAAGCAGCGTATTCAATTCCACAAGGAACATCAGGCAGTTGGTTTCCTATTAGTTTAACGACGCCCTTTGTATACGATTCAACTCAAACCTTAATTATACAATTTACTTTTGATTCGGTATTAGTTAATTCTTGGCTCACACTAGGAACCAACAATAACTTGGGTAGAAAAATTATTTCTCCGGATGTGAATGCAATAACAGGAAGTGCGTCAAGCGGTACTTGGCAGGACATGGGTTTTGATTTGGCTCCACTATCCGTTTCAACTCTTGCTGAAAGTCCAATTGAATTTTCATTTTTTCCAAATCCTTGTAAAGGGAAGCTAAACTTGGTTGTTCCTGAAAACAAATCAGTTGCTGATGCTTCATTTATTTTAATGAACTCAATGGGAGGTGAAGTTATGCGAATGAAAGTTCAAAGCGGAAAAACTGCTGCTTTCGATCTAACTCAATATGCACGCGGCATCTATTTTTTAAAAGAAATTTCTTCTATAAATACGCGTATTCAAAAAATTATTTTGGAATAATTTTAGGGCACGACAGGTTTTTCGGAAGGCTGCAAAATTTATTTCCTGCTTGCTAACCCCTCTAACCACGATGCCCTGCTTCGTGCGGTTTATAATTGATTGAGCTTTGCTTGGCATCATAACACATCCATTTTTAAAGGACTATTGTCATTAGTGCTAAGCAAGTTGATATTAATTCGTTAAATGACGAAAAAGTCCAATTTATCATCAGCCATGATTTTTATTATTTCTTCACAAAAATTAAAGGATTGCAGCAAACAGCGCAAACAAGAGTAGACTAATTTTCAGGCACATTAAAAATAAATCCAACCCCAAAAATATTTTCAATGCTTAAGCTCGGATCATCTTTGAGGTATTTGCGAATTTTTGTAATGAACACATCCAGACTCCTACCAAAAAAATAATCATTCACTCCCCATATTTCTTTTAGCAGATCTTCTCTCCTGATCACACGATTGCGATGATTGGATAGGTAGCGAAGGATGTTACTTTCCTTTTCAGTGATGCGTTTTTTTGTAGCATTAAGGCTTAGTGACTGATTCACAAAATCAAATTTATATGCTCCAATAAAAATTACTTCGCTTGCAACTTCAACTGTGTTCTCAGGAATCCTGCGCACAATTGCTTTAATTTTCCAGAGTAATTCCTCTTCGTCAAATGGCTTGGTGATATAATCATCTGCGCCAATTGTGTAGCCCTTCAGTTTATCTGCTTTTAATGATTTAGCCGTAATGAAAATAAGCGGTATGCTTTTGTCCTTTTCACGGATGCCTTTTGCAATAGCAAAGCCATCCATTTTTGGAAGCATTACATCCAATAAACACAAATCAAAAGTTCCGGCTGAAAAAGCTTTCAAGGCCTGCTCCCCATCTTTGCAAAGTTTTACTTCAAAACCTTCCCCTTCCAAGTAATCGAGTAATAGGATTCCCAAATTGAGATCATCTTCAGCAAGTAATATTTTCAATTTGTCTTTATACATAAGGCAATGTAATTGTAAATGTGGTGCCTGCGCCCTTCGCACTTTCAACTTCAATTTTGCCTTGGTGCAGCTCCAAAATATTTTTAATGTAGCTCAAGCCGAGCCCGAAACCTTTTACATCATGCACATCTCCTGTGGGTACACGGAAAAACTTCTCGAATATCTTATTGTGATATTCCTTTTCGATTCCAATTCCTTTGTCTGAAATAACTACCTGTAAATTGTGCCCCGCGTTAGTTGTGTTAAGCTGAATCTCGGGATTAGCTTTAGAATATTTTATTGCATTATCGATTAAATTGCTCAATGCGTTTGTGAGGTGGATTTCATCGCAAAGTACTCTGAATCGTTCAGCCTTCAATGCTAATTTCAAGGTTCCATTTTTATGCTCGACCTGTATGCCGATGTGTTTTATGGAGTCAGTAATAAGTTGGTGAAAATCAAGTTCTTTTTTTTGTAGGCGAATCTCCCCTCTTTCCAGGGCTGTCATGCTTAAGACCTGGTCGACCTGCAACTTTAATTTTTCGTTTTCTTCGAGAATAATCTCTGAATAGTGTTTTATTTTTTCTTCGCTATGGATGTTTGCATCCTTCACCATCATCTTCCCTGCCAGCGCAATATTGGTGAGCGGAGTTTTAAACTCGTGCGTCATATTATTTAAATAATCTGTTGTGTGTTCCGATATTTCCTTCTCCTTTTTAAGCGATAGAATGATGCGGTAAAATAGAAAGAGCACCACTAGAATGAGCAGGATTGAAACAATAAAAAGTGATTTCAACTCTGCCTTAATAAATCCCCTTTTTTCAGGAAGGACAAGCCTTAGCTCGAAACCGGTCTTCTTAGATAGCTCAACCAACCCTTTTTCGTAACAGGCTGGTTGACCCGGATATGGAATTACAGAGGAGAGTTCGTTGCTTGCTGCTTTTTGTGCAGTTGATTTTATGACTTCAAATGAATAGTCAACATGAAAGTTGTAAAAATTCATGTAGTACTTAAAGATGGAGTCAATTTTATGCTTTTCATTTTCACCAACTGATCTTTCGATTTGCCTGCAGGTTTGGGTGTCAGTTAACAGTGCTTCGGTGGTACGTGCTAAAACCATATTTGCTTTCTCACTAAATAATTTTTCTTTGATACTAGCTGTTTCAAAGATCCAGTTTAGCTGTATGATCAGCAAGCATAGCAATGCCAGAGAAGAAATGGCAATAAATAAATTGTTTCGGTTGGGCATCATTAGAGCGTTTCAAAATTAGCTAATTTTCAAGGAGAAAAAGGACTTTAACAAATCATTAACAGCTCAATAACTACTCACTAACAAAATAGGAAAAAGCAGCCGCTACATTTGTGGCATAACTAAAACCAAGAATTAATTCCTATGAAAATGAAAAGCCATGATTTGATTTTAATAGTTACCCTCCTTGCTATCCTTGCGGCATGTAACATTAGTAAGAAAAATACTAAAACAGAAACGACTCCTTCAACGTCAAAAGCTCCTTCTTCAAGCTCCGAAAATTTTGTTTTTGTAAAACCTGCCACTGGAATTTATCCGCCCGAAGAAAAGGATCTAGCTGCAATCCAACAACAATTTAACGATGTTACACTGAGCAAATTGAAACAAGGTCATTTCCTTTATTCTAAAGGATCCTGCATTAATTGCCATAGCGCTTTCAGCATATATGAACGCAGTGAATCCAAGTGGAAAACAATTATTGATGAAATGGCGAAAAGAGCCTTTTTATCGTCCGAACAAAAAGATGCAGTGTATAAATACGTACTGGCTATGAAGGCCGGTCAATCCAAATAAACCGTTAACTGAAAAAACTATGAAAACAAAACTTTTTGTATCGCTTTTACTTTTCTTGTTTATTGCAGCTGTAGCACAAGACAGCATTTTCAATGCTTCAGGAGGATCGAATTCGAAGAATCAAAAAGAAATCCATGAGAAGGCAAGCAATGAAAGTAAATTCGTTTACAGAGGAAGATTCAATCCTGCTGCCCAAAAAGAAATCCTTGAAACAGCAAGCTATGTGAGTGATATTTCTCCTGAACTTTGGACAAGGCTGTCCATGCCGCGTAAGGAACGCTTCAGATTGGATTCGTTGAGAAAAATTGTTTACCCATTGGGCTATTACCTCTATCCTATTGGTGGATATAACAGTGCAGTGGAATATGTTTCCGTTGAAATTTCCTCTACCCACAAAGACTTGGTCTTAACTGCAAGCAACGTATGCGATCAATTAACAACATTACAAAAAAGCATTTTATTCAAAGCGGAATTTGGAGAAGAGTTATCCGTAAAAATTAAATTCCGCTTAAAGAATTTGAATAGCCGACAACAAAATTCAAACCCAATAATTACAGGATCAACAACAGTGACCGTTATCCCAAATAGTGAAGCAAGCTTTCCTGGAGGATATAGCAGAATGAGCCGATACATCAATGACCATGTCAGAGCTGCCGCTTCAACAAAAAATGTATTTGATAGCTTGCAAGGTGCTGTTTTAAATTTTACTGTTAATCCACGAGGACAATTAACGCATGTTTCATTGATTGGAGTAAGCAACAAAAGCGAGGCTGCACAAATAATCCTGAAGGTATTCTCAGGCATGCCGCTCTGGAATCCGGCAAGCAACAAAGGCCAAAATGTAGCACAAAAATTTAGTATTCCTCTTGGGAATATTGGATGTTAAATTCCTAAATACATCACCTACAAAGCTCAGTACCCACGAAGCTTTGCTTCGTTAGGTTTATAACTTGTAGAGCTCTGCTCGGCATAATAGCACCTTGTTTCTCGCGCAAGTCTGCGACTTGTGCGTGTATGTAAATCTTTTTTCAAAGATTATATTGATTTTTTCAAGAAGTTCAAGATCACTCTTTCACTTAACTCCAGCAGATTCTTATAGATGTTATTGGAATTATTTTTTGGATTACTACTTGGTTTCATTAAGCTTTACTAGATTTAATTACAATAACGCACAAGTCGCAGACTCGCGCGAGAGGGAATCGGACCGACCGAATATCGAACCAAAACAATGCTGATATTGATATTTTGATGAGGGTAAAAAATTGAATAGAAGCGAATTAGGAATTTGCTTTGAAGATATTCGAAACCAGTTTAAGATAGGTACCAGGATAAATTTGAGATAAAAAGAGGCTGCTCAAAATTATGAGAAAGCCTCTTTTTTTAAATTTTAAAATCTCTTATTTCAACATGAACTTTGTTCTGTAAATAGTTCCATTAACCAGCGCTTCAGCCATATAAACTCCGGGTGCCAATGCAACTTCAGGTTTGATGGTTAGGATCGCTTCTTCTTTGGTGATGATCTCTGCGCGATATACTTTTTCACCGACCATATTATAGATAGCAACCTGAACTTTTTGGTTCGCTGCTTCTATGCCCTGAAGTTCTATCGAATATTGTTCTCCTAATCCAACCGGGTTAGGATAAACACTCAGGCTCAATAAACCTGCTGCTGATTCTACACCCTCCTGTGCAAAGGCGGAGTAACGTGGAACCGTAGCTCCTGTAGTAAAAGTACAAGCAGGGCCTTCTGCACTCCATTGACCCGCATAGTAAGCCACTTTTATTGTGTAGGTCGCATTTGGAAGCAGGTTTTGCTGTCCGCAGCACACCAGTGTTCTGGAAAGATTAAAAGTGTTGTTTGCATTGAAGTTGTAGAAGGTTTTGTTATAAGCAACTCCCCCTACATTCTGAATATGAAATGCATACTGGGCTGCAGCTGGAATAACCAAGCCTCCAACAGTATTCAGTGCGTATACTGTAGCATTGAACTGGCCTGTTCCAAGTGTCACACCGCAAAGTGCAGGCACATTGGCTTGTGGTGCTGCAGGAGTGGTGATCGTACATGCTAGGCCATAGTTTAACCAAACCCCACCCACATAAGCTTTCACTCTCACGCTGTAAGTTGTTGCGTATTTTGGTCCACCCGGTGCAACGTTGTTCGGTATCCAGATCATGCGATAATCTGTATTTGCATTATTCCTGTAAACCGTGTTCAGGTAACCCGGTGCACTGATTTCATACTGGTAATTGGTGGCTCCGTTAACAACTGTGGTGAAGAACTGATCGTTCATCGAGGTTAAGGTAATACCACAGCTTGTAAGGCTCGTTGTCGGCGGGGTTGCTGATAGATCCAGTTTACAGCTTGCCCCATAGTTACCCCATTCTCCTGCACGGTTACCAAAGTTCACTCCTGTTTTTCCAACCAAAGCACGTGTCTGAACTTCATAGCTATAACCAAAGCGGGGACGCTCAACCAGCGGTGAAGCTTGGTAAGCCCACAGCAGTCTGTAATCCAGGTTAGCATTATTGCGCTGGAAAGTTTGGTTATAATCATAACCTATTCCTGGAGTATCTTCCACTATTTTATACATATAGTCGTTTGCTCCGGATACTGAATCTGTAAAGAACCTGTCGTTCAGGTCAGTGATCAAATAATCACATGGGCCTGCAACAGTTGAGGGGTTATTACGCAAGTTAATGGAAGGGAATGGCCCAAGTGTTACAGGGCAGGATACTCCGTAAGGGCTCCAAACTCCGTCTTTATAATAAGCCACAGAAATGTTATAAGTATAACCATAAATTACTCCCGGTGCCCATTTCAAACGGTAATCAATATTGCCATTATTTCGGTAATGTTCAAAGTTGTAACTGGCCTGTCCACCTGTTCCCACTATTTTATAGCGGTAGTTGGTAGCACCCGCAATCGGCTGAACAAATAGCTGATCATACATACTCGGTATGGTCGTACAGGAAGCAACAGCTAAACCCGTAACTGTAACTTCCTTCACCCTGATTTCATCAATATAAAGGCTGGCCTGGTTGGCAGTACTATAGGCATGGAAACCAAAGTAATAAGTTCCTGAAAAAGCAGGTAAGAAATTAGAGGTTGAATCTAAAACATAAGCTACATTCTGAATATTAGTTTTTGTATAAATAGATGAACTCAGCATCATCGTTGCTACATCTGGAGAATTTCCTGAAAATATTTCGAGCCGCTCAGTATTGGAAACATTGGTGCCCCGATACCAGAAAGAAAGACGGTACAATCTACCGGCCTGGAGATTTAGCGGTGCGGTGTAAAACCAATCATCTTTCGGGCTTATTCCATCTGCATTGGCATCGATAGCCATGTGATTGTTCCCGCTTTTAGGAGCTGTTGAGGAAGTTTCCCACTGTTTCACATCTGGTGGATAATTATCATTGCTGATGCTCATCCCGCAAAACAGTGCCGGGGGAACAGCATCTTCAAATCCATACATATAGGGTGCCCCATGTTGAGGTGTAAAGGGAGCGATGTTGCCAGGGTCGAAAGTTACTGCGATCGTATCAGAATAAGCGGTACATCCATTCAGGTCGGTATCGCTTACGCGGAAAGTGCCCGGTTGGGTAACGACTATACTTTGAGTTGTTTCAAGAGTTGACCAGAGAATCGATGTACCCGGAGAGGATGTGAGTGTTACACTTCCACCCCTGCAAAGTTGAATAGGCCCATTCATTATAACGACAGGTATAGGCGGGCCGGGATTTATATTTACAGTTACTGTTATGCTTATGCAGCTTGTAGTTCCACATGGCCCGGTATATCTTACGAAATAAGTGGTAGTAACGGGTGGCGTAACAGAAATGCTGCTACCAGTGCCCACTAATGTTCCGCCACAGGAACCGGTGAACCATTGTGCTGTTCCGCCCGGGCCGGGATTACCACCGTTTACCGTGAGCGTTGTACTAGCACCGGTACAAATGTTTGTCGTTCCGGAGATCAACGTTGGAGGGGATTGGTTTGAAACAACAAGTACCTGGAAGGTACAACTGGCTGTATTTCCTGAAAGGTCGGTTGCCGTCAGGGTTATGGGGTGACTTCCTGGCCCAAGTACTGTTCCGGGCGCAGGAATTTGTGTAATGCTTGCGATTCCACAATTATCTGATGCCTGTGCTCCATTAAGTGCCGCCTGTAGCGTAAAGTTCGCAGCGCCCCAACTCGCATTCAGACCGTTATTGGGAATACTGATTGAATAGTTTACACTGCTTCCGGGAGCAGGATTAGTAAAGTTCTGACATACTTGCACACTACAACTTTTCACAGGTACACAACCAGTTCCGTCATCTTCAAAAGGATTAAAGCAAACCTGCACCGAAGCTGGATAATTGCCGAAACTGTATTGTTGTGAAAATTGCAGGAATGGTGTATTGGTATAACAAATGCCATACTGCGGATAGTTTGTATATGCAAGGCCATTAACCCTTAGTGCCCGCATAGGTTCGGGAGCCCCCCCCAAGAACCCGTCAGTGCAGTTAGTTCCGGATGAGCTGCTGTTTACAGTGAGATTCAAATTCACAGCAGTTGATGAAGTATAATCTGCGAGAATATGCTGGCAGGTGTTGTTTATGGTAACATTTGGTGGGCAGGTAATCACCGGAGGAGTCACATCCACAACATTCACCAAGAAGGTACAGGGTGTAGAGTTCCCTGAAGGATCAGTGGCAATCAAAGTAACTGCCTGGGTGCCCACGCCAAGGACAGTTCCCGGAGGTGGTGACTGTGTAAGCGTTACCGGCCCGCAATTATCGGTTGCAATCGGTACGACAGCCGAAGCCTGGAGTGTGAACGTTACTGTACCCCAGCTTGCATTTAGCCCATTATTGGGAATGCTCAAAGTATAGGTCAGACTATTTCCGGGAGCAGGAGTGGTAAAATTCTGACATACCTGCACACTGCAACTTTTCACAGGCACACAACCTGTTCCATCATCTTCATAAGGATTAAAACAAACCTGTACAGTGGAAGGATAATTCCCAAGATTATATTGCTGCGTAAATTGTAGGAACGGTGGATTGGTATAACAGATGCCATACTGTGGATAGTTGGTATATGCAAGGCCATTAACCCGCACTGCCCACATAGGTTCGGGGGCTCCCCCCAGGAATCCGTCAGTGCAAGTAGTTCCGGATGAGCCACTATTAACGGTCATGGAAAGATTTACAGTCGCGCCAAGGGTATAATTTCCCAACACAGCCTGGCACAAGTTATTCGCATTAAGCGTGGTATTAAGCGGACAAGTAAGCGTTGGAGGAGTAACATCCACTACGGTAATGTCGAAATCGCAGGTATCTGTTCCGGAGGCATCACCAGCGATAAGCGTGACAGTAGTTGTTCCGAGATTGAAAGTACTCCCGCTTCCGTCCCCGATGCCACTTCCTATGGTAGCACCGCTGAAGGAATAGATTACAAATGGAGGAGGTATCCCGTTGAGTGTTGGGGAATAATTTACAACAGCATTGCAACTTGCATTTGCATTCACAACAGTATCATTCGGGCAAGTGATGAACCCGATTTGAACTGATTGCATGGAAAGCGCGGTATTACTTACCAGCAGTGAACCATGAAAAAAAAGTAGAAGGAAGAAATTCAGGTAATGCTTCATAAGAGTAGAGATTAAATGAATGCAGGCACTTTTGAATTTCATCAAACTTACAAAATTTGATGGATAAGTAAAATTTAATTGCGCCAGATTTTTGTTGTCAATCTTGTGAGGAAAAAGGAGAGATTTATTATTGATTAACAGGCACATCTGTGCACTTTGGTGATCCCATATATAAAGAGTAAAAGGAAAATAGAAAACAGCGAATTCGATTTATAAGAAAAATCAGATTTGGTGAAAAGAAAAGTCGAACTCCAAGGCTAAATCAAGCCGTACTTCTATCCCTCAACAATGGCAATTTTCCGCAAAAAGAAAAACCGAACAACTCTCTGAAATATTTGAGTTGTCCGGTTTAGTGGAGCCAAAAGGACAAAAGTCGAACTTTTTAAAGGAAGATTTGAAAAGTTTAGAGCAATAAAAAACTACTCTAAATTAAATAAGTATAGTTGTACTAAGAAGCATTACCGCTCTTTTACCACCTTCCTAATGAAAACATCCATGCCATCATAAATTGATTCAATCATTGTGAGATTAGCAATTAATTGATCTTCTCTATTCAGTGAGACTGTAGTTAAGATTATTAAATATTGTAATTCTACTTTAATCCCTTCAGATACAATTTTACTTTCTTCAAAAATTGATACTTCTTACTTATCGAAACATAAGTTTAAGTATGATGAATAAAAATCATAAAATGATTTTATTCTCGTAAAACGAGTTTTAAAATTAACTTTGAAATAAGAAAACTTATACACCCAATGAATATTTTAGAGCATTTTAGACTCAATGAAGAAAAGGAAGAATATGAAAAGGTAATTGCAAACATTGATGCCGGTGTAACTTTTAAGGGAACTAATCTCTGGGTGCTGGTGTTTGCAATTTTTATTGCTTCTCTAGGATTGAATGTGAACTCTACTGCTGTTATTATTGGTGCAATGCTGGTTTCTCCATTGATGGGTCCTATTATGGGACTTGGTATGGGAATGGCAATTAATGATTTAAGTCTTTTGAAAAAGGCTTTGTATAATTATTTATTTGCAGGCGCAGTTGGCCTCGCTACCTCTACTTTTTATTTTTTAATTTCTCCTATTAATGATGCCCACTCAGAAATACTAGCAAGGACTTCTCCAACTATTTACGATGTTTTAATTGCTTTTTTTGGAGGATTAGCTGGAATACTTGCTACTTCAAGTAGGCAGAAAGGTAATGTAATACCAGGAGTTGCCATTGCTACCGCTTTGATGCCACCACTTTGTACAGCAGGGTATGGATTAGCTACTTTGCAATTTAGTTTCTTCTTTGGTGCATTTTATTTGTTTATCATAAATACGGTGTTTATTGCACTTGCAACACTTATTACTGCAAGACTTTTGAAATTTCCATTTAAACATTTGCCTGAAAAACAGGATGAGATAAAGGCAAAAAGAGTAGTCTGGGTAATTACGATTATTACTGTACTACCAAGTATTTATTTGGGTTATGATATAGTTCAACAAAATAAATTTATAGCAAGAGCAAATAAATTTATTGAAAATGAGGCTGTTTTTCCAAATGATTATTTGCTGAAAAGGAATATCGATACAAAACATAAGACCATAACATTAATCTATGGTGGGCAATATATTGAAGCTGCTCAAATAAATTTATTAAAGAATAAACTACCGAATTATAGTATTGATACTGCAGCATTAAAAATCCAACAAGGCTTTGCATACCTTAAAGAAAATAAAGTGGATGAAGATGGTAATCAATTGCTGCTCAAGGAAAGGGAAAAACAAATTCAGATACTATTATTAAAAATGGATAGTTTAAATAATCAACGTATATTGAGCAAACAGATTTTTAAGGAAGTAAAGACCCAATACCCAATTATACAATCGGTCATATTGCAACCGGTGTCGAATGTTAGCGATAGTCTTCAAAATATTGTTTGGTTGGCTATTGTAAAATCATCCGGTGAGATGGATGAAAAGGAAAAGATTAAAATCCAAAAATGGATGTTAGTTCGCTTGAAGATAACTAATATGAAGGTAATTTTTGAAGAGTGAAAGAAAGAGAAAAAATAGATAATGCACTAAGTGGTTTTTATTTCTATTCCGGAATTGGTTGGCATTTATTACCACCCAATGAGCGCAAATATTTTGAGGAAAATTCAAAAAAAATTCTCTTGAAAAAAGGAAAAATATTATTTAAGCAAGGGAGTTTTCCAAATGGAGTTTATGTTTTAAGAACGGGTAAATTAAAAGTCTATCAACAAAACTACGATGGCTCAATACAAATACTTTTTATTTATGCGGCTAACGAAGTTTTTGGATATCGCCCAATACTTAGTAATGAATACCAACCTCTAAATGTAGCTGCTATTGAAAATTGTGAATTACTTTTTCTTGAGCGAACTTTTTTTCTTGAATTACTAAAAAAATCTCTTTCACTTTCGAATCAACTTCTTGTGAGTCTAAGCCATGAATTTACTGTGCTTACCAACCGCTTAAATGTATTTGCTCAAAGAGGAATTAAGGAAAGACTCGCACTTGCGCTTCTAATTTTAAATGAAAAATTTAGAACTGCTGAAAATAAGGATGGCATTTCAGAAATTAAAATGAACAGAACAGATTTAGCAAATTATGTTGGAACCTCTCTTGAAAATTTAGGTCGCACGCTTACTACATTTAAAGAAAAAAAAATCATTAGTACGAAAGGAAAAATCATTTTTATAGAGCATTTTGAAAATTTATTTGCTCTTACCGCCCTATAATAAATTTCATTATTTCAACATTCTACCAAAAGTTTGACATCCGTCAAATTTATCCCAATCACTTGCCTTTACATTTGTTAAGTGAGTTTAGAAACCTATTTCTAAACCTTCAAAAAATCAACACCATTTGGAATAATGACAAAATTTAAAAGTGAGAATATCTTAAAAAAAATAAGAACCCGTACGCTTGAGCTTGAAGATTATAAAGTTATCACAAGTTTACAGCTACTCTGCTTTCCTGAAATGATACCTTGGAAGTTAGAACAATTTAAAAACATAGTTGAAATATTTCCGGAAGGGCAGATTTGCATTGAATATAATGGCGATATAATTGCCTCCTCCTGTTCCCTCTTAATCGACAGCAGCAAATATTCAGATTCATCAAGCTGGCATGAACTTACCGACAATGGATATATTAACAATCACCAAAAGGATGGAGATACACTTTATGGGATGGAGATTATGGTACACCCGGATTTTAGAAATATGAAACTCGCGAGAAGAATGTACGAGATACGCAAAAAAACGGCTGTTCAATTAAATGCAAAAAAGATTTCTATTGGAGGTAGAATTCCAAATTACCATAAGCATCAAAATGAAATGAATGTTTATGATTATGTGAATGCTGTGACTGATAAAAAGATATTTGATCCGGTGCTTACAACACAATTAGCAAATGGCTTTTCTCTAAAAAAAGTATTACCCAATTACCTTCCAAATGATAAGGAGTCTTGTGGTTACGCTACCTATCTCGAATGGACAAATTTTCAATACAGTGATTTATTGGAACACAATGGGTCACGATACGTCAGGGTTGCCGCTGTGCAATACCAGATGCGTACAATTAATAATTTCGAGGAATTTGCTACACATTGCGAATATTTTGTTGATGTGGCATCTGATTACCGCAGCGATTTTGTTGTATTCCCTGAAATGATTACCATGCAATTGCTCTCGTTTATGCCAAATGAACAGCCTGCTAAATCAGCAAGACGTTTAAGTGAATTTACCGATGAATATGTAAAACTCTTCAATCACCTATCTGTCAAATACAACATTAACATTGTTGCCGGATCACATCTAAATGTAGAACATGATGACCTATATAATATATCTTATTTATTCCGAAGAGATGGAACCATTGGAAAGCAATATAAAATTCAAATTACTCCTCATGAGAAAAAATGGTGGGGTGTAAAGGGTGGAAATAAAATTGAAGTTTTTGATACCGACTGTGGAAAAATTGCCATTGCAATTTGTTACGATGTTCAATTCCCTGAACTTGTTAGGATTGCTGCAGTGAAAGGAGCTCAAATTCTTTTTGTTCCTTACAATACAGATGAACGCAGAGGATATTTAAGGGTTAGGTATTGCGCTCAAGCCAGGGCAATTGAAAATCAAATGTATGTTGCAATTACAGGTTGTGTTGGCAACCTTCCAAGAGTAGAAAATTTAGACATACATTTTTCACAATCCGCAATATTCACTCCTTCAGATGTGGAGTTTTCCCGAGAAGGAATTGCGACAGAAGCAACGCCTAATACTGAAACAATTATTTACCAAGATTTAGATTTGCAATTACTCAAAAGAAACCGAGAATATGGTACTGTGCAGCCATGGAATGATCTCAGAAGTGACTTATATGAAGTAATTCAAAAACACAATGAATCAAGCGGTATTTCTGTTACTCCCGGAGGAAAAGTAAAACCTAATAATCAGATAAGTGTAATTAACCGATAAGATGAAATACCATGAAAAATTTTAAACTAAATACCATTCTTGTGCCTACTGACTTTTCAGAAACTGCTCAAAATGCATTAATTCATGCGATTTCACTTTCAAAAAAGTCTTTTGCAAAAGTTGTACTTCTTCATGTTGTCGAATCTCCTGTTTTTGTTTCACCGATAGACATGCTTTCCACGGGTTATATCATTACCCAAATGAACGATGATTCAAAGGCAAACCTCAAATTCATGTCTGATAAACTTGTGAAAGAACATAATATTGAAATAGAAATCGCATCGTATAGTGGTAATGTTTTCGATAATATAATTCAAGCCGTATATACTTATGATGCAGATTTAATTGTAATGGGTTCAAATGGCACAACTGGACTAAAGGAATGGTTATTTGGAAGCACCGCATTTAATGTTGTAGATACCGCACTAGTACCGGTATTAACTTTTAGTTTAAATTCCAATAAATGCAATTTCAAAAAAATAGTCTTCCCCTTTAATGACAATCTCCTCACCCTTAAAAAAATTGAACAAGTGATGGTTCTTGCAAAAATAGTTAATGCAACAATATTGCTTTTTGGGTATACTGATAGTCACTTAATTTCAAATATGTCGATTATGAGGATAAAAGGAAATAACCTACAAAAAATATTTGCAGATGAGGGTATTTCAAGTTCTTTAACCCTTTCACATGGAGATAATTATGCTGATGAGATTCTGAAATTTGCGAACTCTGAATATGCAGATATTATAACTGTTGTTGCAAGCAAAAACCATGGCACTGACAAGGATTTTAAATTAAAACCGGATAGAAAATTGGTAAACCATTCAGGAATCCCTGTACTATGTGTACCTGTTCAAGAATGAAGATACTTTATCGTAATTAATCTGCACGCACTAAACATTAAAATATATAATGATCTCATAGAGTTAGTATGCAAGAACTGCAAAATTCTCCTACAATATAATGTAATGATACTACAAGCAGCTGTTGTTTTATAAAAATGCCCCGATTTAGATTACAACAACCTGTTTTGCTAAATTACATTAACTTGTGGAAACGAAAGTACGAATGCTAAAGCAAAGGAAGATAGCTATGAATTTACTTTAGATAGAGCAGTTAAGGGTATACTCAAAAGCGCAGGAAAACAGTTCAAGGAAATAAAGAACAGTACCAATTCAATAAATATACTCTACTTCAATTTAGATGTATATTTGACGAAAATTCAAAATGGATATTTTTCACTTAATTTCCTTAATAATTGTAATATCAGCAGCGTTTGCTTACTTGAATTTTCGTTTTTTGAAATTGCCAGCCTCCATTGGTTTGATGCTTATGTCTCTTGGGCTCTCGATACTTGTATTAGTAGTTGGGAATTTCTTTCCTTCAATCAAGCAAAAAATTGCAACAGAGTTATTGGGAATCAATTTTAGTGATTTGTTACTTGAAGGTCTGTTGAGTTTCATGCTCTTTGCAGGTGCAATACATGTAAAATTCGCTGATTTAAAATCGGAAAAGCTGAACATTCTACTTTTATCAACTGTCAGCGTTTTAATAAGCACATTCGTAATTGGCTTTTCAACGTTTTACTTATTTAATTTTTTAGGAATTAAAGTTCAAATAATTCATTCACTCTTATTTGGAGCTTTAATTTCACCAACTGATCCAATTGCTGTTTTGAGTATTCTTAAAAGTGCTGGTGTTTCAAAATCATTGGAAACAAAAATGGCGGGAGAATCACTTTTTAATGATGGAGTTGCCGTTGTTGTGTTCATTACAATTCTTCAATTTGCTGTGCCAAATGCAAACATTACCATTTCTAACGTTTTGCTGCTGTTTGGACAGGAAGCTTTGGGAGGCCTAATTTTAGGACTTGCAATTGGATGGATAAGCTTTAAACTTATAGCGAGTATTGATAATTACCAAGTTGAAGTTTTAATTACATTGGCCATGGTTATGGGAGGCTACACACTGGCACATTACCTACATGTATCAGGTCCCTTGGCAATGGTTGCAGCAGGAATTATTACGGGCAATAAAGCAAGAGATTTTGGTATGTCAAAAATTACTACTGAATACGTGGATAAATTTTGGGAACTCGTTGATGAAATTTTGAACGCAATACTTTTTGTTATCATGGGACTTGAACTCTTGCTGATTAAATCAAATGCAACTTTGATTTTTGCGTCCTTGCTCATGGTTATTATAAGCATTATCACCAGGTATTTTTCAATTTTTATTCCTGCATTTTTTGTTCATATCAACGAAAAAATGAATCAGAAGGTTTTAATTATTCTCACCTGGGGAGGACTGAGAGGTGGTATTTCAATTGCCCTAGCGCTATCTATTCAGCCCAATATGGATAAAGATATTTGGGTAACCGCTACTTATATTATTGTATGTTTTTCAATTCTTGTTCAAGGTCTAACGGTTGGCAAATTAGCCCAAAAATTAAAGTAAGCTTATCCAATGAGATTTATTCAGGTAATAAAAAGAATTCATCAAATTATTGAATGGACACAATTACGTCTCAATAAGAAACAATTCATTTTGTTATCGAGCGTTCTTGTTGGCCTTTCCGTCGGACTAGCTGCAATTGTTTTAAAAACATTCGTTCATTATATTTTTGTGGCTGCTACCTATAATCATTTTGGGCATAACAAATATATTTTTATTGCACTACCTACCTTGGGGATATTCCTAACAGTGTGGTTGGTGCAGAGAATATTTAAAGGGAAATTAGATAAAGGTATTTCTCAAATTCATTATTCAATTGCAAAAAAATCAAGTTTTGTTCCCAAAGAACAAATGTATGCTCAAATTTTAACGAGTTCATTAACTGTTGGCTTTGGTGGGTCTGCAGGGCTAGAGGCACCCATTGTGATAACTGGTGCTGCCTTTGGGGCAAATTATTCTAAAACTTATCATCTTAATTATAAAGAACGTACCTTATTGCTAGCATGCGGAATTGCTGCCGGTATCGGGGCAGCATTTAATGCTCCTATTGCAGGAGTCCTCTTCGCCCTTGAGGTTTTACTTATTGATATTAGTATTTCAGCATTTACACCACTCATTATTTCTGCAGCAACCGGTGCTCTTATTTCTGAAATTATTCTTCAAGATAATATTTTATTATCCTTCAAGTTGCAGCAACCTTTTAATTATAACAATGTTCCGTTTTATATTCTTTTAGGCTTGCTTGCCGGTTTAATTTCAGTGTATCATTCCAGAGTTTTTAGCAAAATAGAAGGCTTATTTAGTAAATCTATTAACTCAGTTTATTTAAATGTAGCAATTGGTGGAATCGCTTTAGCATTTTTACTTTTTATTTTTCCATCTCTTTTTGGCGAAGGCTATCAAAGCATTAAAATGCTTGCAATGCAAAAACCGCAGAATTTATTGGACCATAGTTTTTTTCAAAATTATAAAAGCAATGAATGGTTTGTTTTAGTAATGGTTGGAGTTTTAATATTTGTAAAAGCCATAGCAACTGCCTTAACCTTAGGAAGTGGCGGAAATGGTGGAAATTTTGCCCCAGCTCTTTTTGTTGGTTCCTACCTGGGATTCTTTGTTTCACACCTTTTAAATCTCTTGCACCTAACTAATTTGCCTGAAAGCAATTTCACACTTGTTGGCATGGCCGGAATACTCAGTGGTCTTTATCATGCTCCACTTACCGCAATATTCTTAATCGCAGAGATAACAGGAGGATACACTTTAATGATTCCGTTAATGATTGTTTCTTCCATCAGTTATGCAATTTCAAAATACTTTGAAACCTATTCAATGGATACTAAAAAGCTAGGTCAAAGCGGGAAAATTTTCACATATGACAGAGATCATAATATTTTAACAACTATTCGAACAACGAATTTGGTCGAAACCAATTTTCAAAAAATAAATCCCGATGACACTTTGGGCCATTTAGTTGAAATTATCTCTAAATCTAAAAGGAATATTTTCCCTGTTACCAATGATAAAAATAAATTGTTAGGTATTATCATTCTTGATAATATCCGCGATATAATGTTTAAGAATGATATGTACTCTAAAGTAACAGCCAAAGAATTAATGACCAACCCACCGGCACTGCTATCGTCTACTCAAACAATGGAATCGGTAATGAAAAAATTCGATGAAACCGGAGCTTGGAATTTGCCGGTTATTGACAATGGTTTATACATTGGTTTCATTTCTAAGTCGAGTGTGTTTTCAAGCTACAGAGCAAAATTAAAAGCAGGAACCATTGCCTAATTTTAGTAAAAGGTTAAACAAATGTTTTCAATAGAGAACTTGCAAGTTTACATAAAAGGACAATAAAGAACTATACTGGGAAATGTGGGGAAAACACACAAAACAAAAACCGTAAATAACTAATAAATAGCTACTTACGGTTAAAGGTTGTGGAGCCAACCGGACTAAAATCGAACTTAATCAGTTCTGATTTAATTCTTTTAACAAGTATAAATTCTTCAATATAGTAAGGTATCAATGCGCGAATAAACATGAGAATAAGAAAAAACAAAAAGAGAATAATTACTTTTCGCACTCATTCTGTTTTTGTAGGCTTCATGGATGAAATATCGAACCATTTTCCATAAAATATTATGGTTATTGCTGCTTTGAAATTATTTATAACATCTTAAAAGAAATAAACCATTTTATCCAAAAATATATATTCACCAAGGGTGTTTGTTAGTAAAGGAGAAAATGATTTTATTTTTCAACCGAAAATTTTCCACTTGCAAAATGCTTTCCTGAAATACTTTCAATTTTGAAGAAGTAATAGCCGGAATTCAATTTTTGAGTTGATACTTTGGATGAAAGTTTTTGAATTTCTTTTGTATGAACCAACTGCCCAATTGAATTGTAAATAGTAAGACATAACTTATCTTGTTGCAGAATTTCTCCCAAAAATTGGAATTGAATTTCGTCTACAGCTGGATTTGGAAAAACCATCCAATTTTGTTGGTTATTGGCATAAGTATTTTGAATTCCAATAATATTTCCTGTAGAATCTATAGCTGTGATTGAAAAGCCATGAAGCGTATGAAAATAGGTATCATAGGATCCTAGTAAAATTATTCTATTATCTTGAGTAACTTTAGTAGCGATTGCGCATTCAATAGGATAATTGTGAATGGATCTTTCCCATATGGTGTGGTATAAAGAATCCAAGAGCACCACGACCATTTCTGATTCAAAAAAATTTTTAATTCTTTTTCCGCAAACAACAAAATTCTTATTTGGTAACCGCTCAATCATTGTCACAAAATCAAAAAGAGAATCATTTATCACCTTAAAGGGTAGAGGTTGTCCATTTTGATTAATTTCTGTAAGTATGTATTCTGCTTGAGTGTTCTGGTTAGGCAGACCTGGCCAATATGTGAGTATTGAAATCAGGGTATCATTATTCTTCCAAAATGCATTTTTCTTGAATGCAGATCGATATACATAGCAAGTAGGGTAAATTCCAATTGTACTATTGCCATTTGAGTCAAGGAAGCTTATGGAGGAACCTCCACCGTATCTTATTGAAGATATCAGCAAATTGCCATTAATTTCTTCTTTAACTTCTGCAGGGGTATTATATTCGCCTAGGTTTTTTGCCCATTTGATATTGAAAAGTGAGTCAACCCTGATGTTTCTTTCACGGGGCGAGTATGGATTTTTACAAAAAACAGAACTTAGCAGGAGGTCACCATCCTTCAGAAGTGTAATTTGTCTTATAGTAGTTACTGAATCTTTAAATTCCTTTTTCCAAAGTAGGTTTCCTGAATCGTTAATTTTTGCAACCACTCCATATTGAGGGAGTGAGTCCGGTAGGAATGTCCCACCGATATAATAGTTTCCATTACCAGCGGGAACAATACAGTAAAAGGTGGATAAAATAGTATCATAGTCAGACTTTGTCCATAAAGTATCACCTTGTTGGTTGAGCCGTATGAGCTGAAAAAATGCACTTCGGTTTTCAATTGCTTGACGCGCTAATAAAAATCCACTATCCGATAGCGCGACAATATCGCTTTGGAAATTATCGCTGGCACCGGAATAGTATCGCTGAAATAAAGATTGGGACTCACAGTTTAAAGAAGCTGAGAATAAGAAACAAAATATGAATTTTACAATATCTTTCATTGTGTGTTTCCGTTTGAGTCTGTCTTCAAGAATATAATTTTTGTGAAAGGACCATAATTTGTAGTTGTACCAACAATTGCAAAACCGCCATCTTTCAAAGCAATCATTGCACTTCCACTTTCAGAGAATTCACCTTCGAAACGTTTTATCCATAAAATGTTTCCTAATGTATCAGTCTTAATTAATTTGAAAGAATTTTGTTTGTTTTCCCAGTTCGAATTTGGTTTACTATCTCTCAATAACAAGGCATAGCCCTCTAAGCCGGGAGTTGTCACTTCTGCCATAATTGCACCATAAGCATATGCCACGTCTTTTTTCCAAATTGTATTTCCCAGAGAATCCGTGAGTATAATACCATAGTGGTAGTGCATTAGTGAGTCTTGCCAATAGGCATTAATGAGATAATTTGAATTAGACAAAGCAATCACTGTAAGCGGGGTGCCGTCAACAAAAGTTTTCCAAGGACCACCAATACCTTCATATTTAGTAATAAAGGAAGAATCTGTAACATCTGAAGTACCAACAGTCACATATCCACCATCATTTGATTTTATGAAAGAGTTAACCCCACAACTACCTTCATTCAGGTAGTGATAAAGAATCAAGTTATCCGAAGTATCCATTTTAAAATAAGACCCATGAGGGTCAGAAGGGCAGCAATCTGTTCCTCTTTGGCTAACCACATAGCCTAAGCCATGGAGTTCAAAGTAGGTGCCTAAATATTGTTCTCCACCCCATACCTTTTCTTTTAAAAAAGCACCTGTTGAATCTAAGAGAAAGTATCTAGCTGCGTCATCTTCCCTGCTAGTAATTGCAAAGCCATGATTTTTCGTTTGTATTATGAAGCTTGGAGATGAAAAGTTTGTTGAAGTAAGGATAGTATTTTTAACCAACCGTGTCCAAAGTGTATCTCCATATTTATCAAATCGAATTACATTGATTCCGAATGCTGAACCTGCACAGACAGCATAGCCACTATCATGACAAAGACAAAAATAGGTGCCGGAGATATTACCACCACCACCGATTGTCCGCAGAAATTTAATTTGAGCGTTAGTGTTCAGTGAATTTAATAGAAAAGCAAGGCAGAATATTATTTTGCGCACTTTTAGAGAGTTTGTTACTATAAAGATATTAAAAAGATTCAGCTACAAACCCAAGAAAAAGAATTGTAGTGAGAAGCTATTGATGAAATATCAAACCATTTTATAGAAGATATAGGGGTTATTGCTGCTTAAAATTCACATTTGAAGATTTAAGGAGATTAACTTATCCCTATATTTAAGTCCTTTCCGTTTAACTTTATTCTTAGAAATTACCTCCCCCACTCGTCCGCGTTTGCAACGCATAACTACTTAACATTTTACAAGTTCTACTTACCTTTTGTCATTCACGTTTCTAACGCGAATGAAAAGTGCGGATTATTTAATTATGCTTAATTTTTTTGTCAGGGTACTTTTGCCAAAATCAACTCCAATAAGATAAAGTCCTTTTGTAATTGAATTTAATGGAATGTGAACACTTGAGTTTCCTGATGGCAATTCAGTAAGCTGATTAATTACAACTTGTCCCAAACTATTAAACAGCCTGATAGTGCAAATTCCTTTTTGTTCGATGTTTATCAAAATCTCAATATTATCAGTAGCCGGATTAGGATAAATCAAAAAATCAAAAGCATTTAATGAGGGCAAACTAACCGGAAGATAGCGATAATTATGTTCTTCGTAATCGTAATTCCCCATTGAGTCACCATTCCCGTAATAATATGTTGCAACCCTACCATTTGAGTAATAGGTATAAGCAGTACTGTTTCCTCCACCACCGTAATATATAAACTGCCTTCTTAACAGTTGGTTATTATTATTATAGATCCATGTTTCTTCAGACTCAGATTCCAAATTTGCAGGGGGGCCATACCATTCCATATGACGTATGAGCCTTCCAACTGTATCATAGCTATACTCATGTGAATATTTAGTAGTCCACAAATTTGTTGATTGGTCTTTGAGCTGTTTAATAATTAATGAATCCTTACCGCTTATATTTTTATAAGAAAGATCGCGTTGATATTGAATTCCTAAGTGATTTACTAAAAGTGTTTCCGGTAAGTTGCCACCATTCCCATAATAATAATTGAATTCCCATTGCTGAACCCAGACACCTGAAGATAAAATAGTTGGAATCATTCGAGATAGTTTATTGTCACTATCATAAGCATAGTCATACTTTATCCCTTTGGAAATGTTATTAATTAAATCATGGTCTATGAAGGTCATTGAAAGTAGACTATCAAAATCAGTGTAAATCCAACTTGTGTCTTGCTCCCTATTAATTGTTGAATTTGAATAATGAGTTTTTAATCCTTTCCCATTATAAGCGAATCTCTCATTAAGGAAATAGTTTCTAACACCGTTGACTTCATTCCACACTCGATATTTTATCTTTCTTTTATCAATATCATATTCTGAACTTTTAAACCAGGAATTGTTTTGTGTAGGATTATTGTTGTTGTAATAATTACCAACACCTTTATAAAATAAACCATCTGTGCCAATAGAATCTTTAATAATACTGTATTTTTCAAAACCCCAATCAGTACTGTCAATTCTAATAGAATCGATAGGAGTATAATAGGTTATTTGGGCTGTTAGTTTGGTGCAAAAAAATAATAAAAATAGTAGTGCATTACGCGTAACAAAGCCAATAAAACTTTTGAGAATATAATATTTTGAGAGCATTTGCATTTTTGGTATGTATTCAAAAGTAGTCAAAAATGGTTGATTTGAAGTAGCTTACAAGAAACACAGTTCACTAAAGAACGAGAAACAGAAACAAAATGAAGAAAAGCAAAGCGGGAATAATCGTTAATGCTCTCATTCCCGTTTCTTTGTGTGGGCTCTGTTGACGAAATATTGAACCATTTTATAGAAGATATATGGGTAATTGCTGATTTACGTTCATATTTGAAAATATAATGTAAAATATACAGGCCTTTAAATTACCAAGTTGTTTTGCCTATTTAATTCATGCGTCAAGTATAAATATTGTTTCAAAAAAACGATATTATTCTGAGTCATTATTATATTTTTACAAAAAGCCATCTATTTGTTGACTTTGAAAAATAAGAAAATAACTTTTTAGAATTACATTAAATCTGTAGTTTTAAAAGCACAAATTGAGATAAAACAGAAATGTTCAAATTCTCTTAATTTATCATTATCAATGAGATGCCGTCTTTTAAAATCAAAGTAAGTGGTATAAAAAAAATGTAAACTAAAAAAATAATTTTGGAACGTACATACCATCTATCTTTGTAAAATCAAAAGCAACACAGATGAAAAATTTTATACAGCAACTTTTCGATGACGATTTTCTTCAAACAAAAAAACATAAAGGAACGGAAACATATTTTTTAACAACGCCTTGCAGATTTGTTTACGAAGAATCTATAGTTAAGAACTTAATTAATCATTATCTCGCAGAGGAAGAAATTGGTGGAATATTCTGGGCAGAGCCAAAAGTGATTGGGAATGAGAAGGTATATTTAATCCGTCATGTGAAGTACTTGAGAAATGCCATTGAGGATAAGGAACATAGAGATGAAGACGGAAGAATATTAACAAAGAAAAATGCCTACATTCCAGATGCGAAGGAATATTTTGAAGAATTAAAAAAAATATTCGCCTCCAACAATTTGCCGTTAAAATTTCACTCACATCCTACAAAGGGAAATGGTTCTATTGAGGATATTATGATGCAGTTATTGCATACCGAAACATCAATTCAAGACCAAAAGGAATCCCAAGACTCTTATTTGTTTGAAGGTAAAAATATATTAATGCCAAGAGCATTAATTGTGGGTAATGGTGATTTTAAAAATAATATTTTTATTGGTTTATATGACGGCTCTATTGCACCTGTTGAGTTTGAAGAAAGTAAGAGAGCCAAAATTCAGGAAAACATGAACCGTGTTTTTGAGTCTATATCATCATCAAAGTTTTCAGAAAACCAAAAATTTGTTTTAGTTGTTGCGGGTGTATTGACTGCAATCGCCGTTATAAAATACCCTAAAATTGCTTTTCCGGCGCTTTTAGTTTTAAGTGCTTCAGCTCCTTTTTTTCTTACAAATACAGAATCCAGCAATACAAATTACTTTAGTAAGCTTTCTTTTGGGGCGGCAAATATTTGCATCCCTAACCAAAATGATTAAGTTCAAATCCAGGCTATACCCATTTTCAAATAAATGAAATATATCACACTCGATACTTGTGTTTGGTTGGGCCTGATAAAAATAGATCTTCATAATGACAACAATGTCTTTGAGGAAATTTGTTATTGGATCGAAGGCAAACACTTAACGCACATTGTCCCCGAAAATATAATTCGTGAGTGGGATAGAAATAAAGTAAAAAAAACAGTCGAAATCATAAAGCACATAAAATCATTAAACCAAAATGTAATTAGTTCTTTTAGAGGAATCTCCGATATTGTTTCTGCATATCAACCAGATGTTGTTGAGGAAATTATTACAAAAAGAATAGAAAGGGTAGATGCTATATTTAAAACTCATTCCGAAATAGCATATGAAAATCATGATATTTATAATGATGCAATCAAAAGAAATTTCGACTGCTTGGCTCCGAATCACACGGAAGATAGTTTTCGAGATACTGTAAATATTATTACTCTCAGCCATTACCTAAAAGCAAAGGGATATACGGAGTGCTATTTTTCAACTATAAATTATTCAGACTTTAGTGCGGAAAAGCAACGTAAGCATGAGCTTCACCCACAATTGGAAGGTGTTTTTAAAGGTGTAAATCTTCAATATGTTTTTTGTGATGAAGAGCCTTTTGCAGGTAAGCTTATGTTTCTATTAAGACCCTCTCTAGATAACTTTCAAGATTTTCTGAAAGAAAGAAAAAGATTGAAAGAAGTCGAATTATTAGAGGAAATGAAGACCCCTGTTTTTGAAAATATTGAGAGTCCTGATACGGATTTTCTTGAGAATATAAAGCACATTGATATTATTATTTCCAAACAAGCTCCGACACTATTTGAACGCAACATTCTTAAAATGCTTATTCAAAAGCATCAAAGCTATAATCAGTATTTTTTACAAAACGTAGGAAATAATGGGATGGTTTAATTTTCTTAAAGAGGAGGGTTATTTTAACCCTGAAAAAAACCCAGATTCGATTGATACCGGGCAAGGAATTCAAACGCCCTATTGGGAATCAATTACTTATTTAGAAAAACTTTCAATCAAAATAAAGAATGGTGAGAGATTAGAATTGATTGATGAAGTAATTTCCATCATAAAGAATGTTTCAGAGCACCCTAAAGATAATTATAGAACTTGGTATTTGTTCATAAAAATTTTAATTAATCTTCCCAATGAGACTGTTAAAATAGATGTGCTGAAATATCTTCCTGTTTGGTTTTCAGGAAAGTTTGAATCGGTTTTGCAAAGTTCAGAATTGTGTACTAGGTTACTTCCCAAGTTTTTAAATGATAACCCAAGTAAGGACGATGCACTAAAAGCTGAGTTCATCTTACATTTCTTATTTCAGTTAGAAAGGCCGAAAGTCTATAATAAAGGACTAGTTGAAAAAAAAGAACATCGATACAAATCAAAGGTGAAGCTTTATTATTTTAATGATGTCTTTACTAGGCAAAATTTAATACCAAAGCTGGTGAAGAGTTGCTCTAATGATCTAATTTTAAATTTAGCAGATTCAATAAAAAAACTATTATTTGACTACCCAGAGGGTATTTCGGCAAAGGTAAATGACGAAAAAGGTATTTATGATGTAAAGGTTTTTATTGAGGATAAAAATCTTTTGATTTTATCCAACTCAAAGGGGGCCGAAAGTTCATTTTCAAAGTCAGAAATTTCTAATTTCGAAGAATTAGATGAAAGGGAATTAAAACTACGATTTGTTGATGCCCTGAAGGATCAAGGCATTAATTACACACCAACCGAGGGTATTTTTGATGCATTTTCGAGAGTAATTTTTTCTCTGAATAATGATCGAATTTTTTCATTTGGGCAAGTAACCGCTATAAGTAAGCTTGGAAAAAGACATTATAATGATGAGGAAACCCTCAGTGTTTTTGTTCTTCTTTTTCGTGATATATTAAATGAAAAGGTTAGGCAAGACCCTGATAATGTCTCAGCCTTTTTGCGTGTGCTTTGCAAGAGTACTAGTTATCGAATGCCGCTATTCACGAGAATCGTTTTGTATATTATTGGACAAAACTGGCATGAAACAAAATCATTGTTTTGGGAAATAATTGGAGACTCTGATTCTGCGCACATTTTCTCAAAATACAGATTTAGAAAAGAGTTATTTGAATTGCTTGATAAAAATCAGCTTGCCTTCACTTCCAATGAAAAGGAGATATTGGAAAAAATTATAGGACAAGGAGAGCAAGAAGAGGTTCAGGAGAATGATGAAAAGCATTTAGAATATTGGCAGCTAGGATGGTATTCTGCGCTAAAAAATGTGGAACCATTTAGGGAAAAATATGAACTATTATCTCAGCTTCTAAAAGTGACAAAAGAGCATTTTGATGTTTCAGATGAGATAAAGGTTCGAAGTGGCTCTATATCCCCTTTAACATTAGATAACTTACTTAAAAAGACTAATCAGGAAGTCTTCGATTTCCTAACTTCATTTAAACCAAAGGATCGATGGGAAGAACCCAATATTGATGGGTTGGCGGATACATTAGAAAGAGCAATATCTATCGAACCACAAAAATTCGCTGAAGAAATACAGATTTTTCAGGATGTATATTATATCTATTCTTATCACATTTTAAAAGCCTTTGGCAATGCTTGGAAGAACGGATTGAGCTTTAATTGGGAAAGCATTCTTAATTATTGTCTATCCTATATTAAAAGTGATAATTTTTACTCTGAAAACCTCTTACTACCAAATGATGGTTGGAATGTATCTTCAGAATGGGTAGTTGGTTCTATTGCAAATTTACTGACCGAGGGAATGCAAAATGACAAGAATGCATTTGACCTGAAATTATTGCCAGTTGCAAAGAAAATCCTTCAAATACTCGCTGAAAACTTGAAATCAAAGGATAATAGCCAAGAAGAGCTGGATTATCCAACCTATTCTCTCAATTCAACAAGCGGAAAAGTACTAAGGGCCTTACTTGATTATTCCCTTCGAAGAGCAAGAAACCTTTTCAAGCAAAATGATGCCAACAAATGGGAAGGAGAAATAAAACATTTATTTGAAGTGACGTTAAAAAGAGGAATTATAGATGGGCATATTTTAGAGGGAATGTATTTTAATTTGTTCTACTACTTGGACAAGGATTGGATCACTGACCAGGTTATTCAGCACAGTGGCTTTGAGGAGGAGCATTGGCTCCCTTTTTTTAACGGCTATTTATTCGAAATCGCCCCATTTAATAAAGAGATATATGATTTGTTTTACCCTCATTATAACAGGGCAATTGGAAACACATCCTGGATTAATGAGTACTACAATCAGGGTATAATAAGGCATTTAGTATCCTTTTATCTATGGGGATATGAAGACTTATCGGATACAAGTCTAACTGTAAAGTTTTTGAATAATGCTACTACAAAACAAGTTTCAGATTATGTGAGCTTTTATGGACAACTAGATAATTACCCCAAGAGCTTAGATGAATTATCAAGGAAAAATTTCGACCAAATATTATTTGCGCTATGGAAGTATATTTTAAACAAATACACAAATACAACTAAAGAAGAAGAGCAAAGAATTATAGCCGAATTGATCCACTTTGTAGAACTTGTGCCGGAGCTAAATAAAACTTATACGGAACTGCTATTGGAGTCGTGTAAGTTCATTCACTATAATTTTGCAAGTCATGAATTGGTAAAGGGTCTTATTTTCTTGAAAGACAAGGGAAACCCACTAGAAGCAGCAATGTCAATTGGGGCAATTCTCCCGAAAATTAAATTTGAAGATTATATTATTGGAGTTGACCAAGATCAAATTAAGGAACTGGTTGAGTTTCTTTTTAAATTCAACCAAAAAGAAATCGCGATTGCTTTCTGCAATAACATGGCTATTAAACAGCAACTCTTTTTACGAGATGTTTATAAGCAATATACGGCTTAAAGAATTAGCGCAACGAGTTTATTTTATTTCAACACACTAATGTAACGAGAGTATTATTTATTTAAGATTGGGTTTTTCAGTATTCTACCTTGCACTTCTAAGGGATTTTTTGAAAAAGAGTAGAGCCTTCTCCAAGTAATAAAGAAATTCGGGTTGATACTCAACTAAGGCATTTTTTCGGGTATAGAAAGTAATGGGATTAAATTGTTCTTCTGGATATCTCGCACGAACAGCATGGGCTTGAGTTGTTAATGCGCAAAAATAAAAGGTGCAAACCATGAATTGAAATTTTATAAGAAACTTAACGGATTGAACTGCCTGATCATACACCTTCGAATGATCTTCTGTTTGCAATAATTTGATTAAGCTTTCCGTTTCCTCATCAGGGACAAAAGCAAACTTTCTAAATTCAATGAAGCTGTGAAGCTCTCCAATGACACGTTGCTTTTGCTGTTCACTCCTTCTCAGCTTAAAGTAATAGAGTTCCTCTAAACCGTCTAGCAAGTACTCAAGGTCATATTTTGAAAGATTAAGCAAGTTTTTTTCGTTAACTTGATCATGAAACTCTTTTCCCTTTTTTATATACTCGTGATATTCATCAATACTTTTATCCTTTAAAAATGGATGATTTTTAATATCCGGCCTAAGGTTCATAATATCCACCTTTTCCCGAACTAAAGATTCTTCCTTTATTGTAGCCATGCGAAAAATCTTTAATTGATTATGCTGAATTTTATCCTTTAATTCTTTTTCGGAAATAAGTTCGATAAAGAGCGCATAAGCCTTGTTGGCCTTTTCAGAAGCTTGCTGAAAGAAGAAAAAGGATTGAGGGTAAAGCCTTTTTTGATAAAGAAGATAGGATGCTTTGACATCCTTAAGAGCCATGTCAATCAAGCCTTTGTAGTAGTCCTCCATTATTGAAAACTGTCAAGGTACTTTTTCGCTATCCACGCTCGAACAACAGTGTCAGCTTCTACTTTTGTTTTTTTATTCAATTTGCAAATAATAGCCTCAATAAAGCACCAATTGCTTTTCTGACTCAGAATTAAAACCGTTGTGTTGCGCTCTATTCTGCCCAGGCATTTTGATTTTAATGTATTTCTAAGATAAAGGTTGGCATTGCAGATTACAAAATCATTTTCAAGTTTTGTTGGGCTGTTTATGAAGTAGAAATTATTTGTTTTGTTGATTTGTTGTGAAGTTTTAATATTAGCATCATCTCCAATAAGACTGTTGAATAGAGCACTCCCATTCGCAGACAAATAAATATCCATCAAGACGGTAAAAAGAAAAGACAGAACTCCAATTAATATATATACTTTCTGCCGCGACAATTGTGTATTCTTGAATAAATTTCGATGAATGAAAATTGTAATCTTTTCTTGGATTGATACAAGTTCCTTAGTGCTAGGCTTTTTTCTTTTTTTGCCATTTCTGGCTATGTTTTTTCCAATCGATTTATAAAGCTTATCAAGTTTATCCTTGAGTTCTCCATTTTCAGCTAATAGTGAAGAAACTTCATCCAAGCTACTCTCAACATCTTTGGGTTCGAAACCTTTTGAGTTTTCAATATCTTCAATGCCTGAAAGTGCAGCAGAGCTATAAACATCAAACCATCTAACCTTACTTCTTTCAATTGCCTTATCGAGTACGTTCATTTTGTCTACCCATGAAGGAGTTTGCCACAAATTGGCTGCATAAAATCCTTTACCCAGTTGCTCCGTGATTCGCATTTGTTTTTGGTAAAGACTAGAATTACCCAACATCCGTTCTTGCACTCCCATTGCTAATTCAGCCAATGAGACATGCCCTGAATCGATTGAATCTCTGTAAACAGAGGGAATTGCAAGCTTTTGAAACGCTCCCATCAAGCCCTTAGTGCCAATTTCTGAAGCTTTCAATACTTTACTGTTTTGAAAAACATCCATGAGTGTTCCAAACCTTGTGTTTAATTTTTCTTCTATAGTCATCAACCTATCCATACGCCCAGCATATTTACTAATATTATCCATACTTGAAGGAATGCCAATTTTTGAAGCAAATGCCAAGCTACTATCCATTGAATTTAGCTTTGTAGCCCACTCAAGCCCCTTTATTGTTTTATCTGCCATATCCATTTCAATATAAAGATGTAATTCTCTTTAAATCAGAGTCATCTTGTCAGTTTGATAGTACCAATTAATATCCTAATGACAAAATTACTTTTTTTAAAGACTGGTTAGAAAATTGAATCAAGCAAAGATAAAATATAACAGTATGAGATTAACTAATACTCAATTACAAAACTTTATCGGCAGAATAAAACTCAAGCAAGAGGACATGCCGAAATACCGAGACCAGATTAACAACCTAAGGAGTAAGTTAGAAACCAAAATAAAAGAAGACAAGCGAACAGGAATGAAAGTAACCAAATTCATTCTTGCGGGTTCATGGAAGAAAGGAACCATCCTAAAACCGACAGGAGAACACCCTATTGATGTTGACTTGGTTCTTTATGTTGAAGGTGACGAAAGTTTGAAAGACGATTTGAAAAAGCTTCACGACTTTGTTGTACAATATCTTGAAGAAATCTACCCGACTAAGGACATCAAAAGAGATGTGGATGCCGAGGGCAATACTAAATCAATCAAAATAAAATTTACCGGAACGGGACTTGAATTGGATATTGTTCCAGTAGTACCAATGACAACACCAAAGGAATATGTTTGGCAACCCCAGCGAGGTGGTGGCGGTAAACGATATGTTACCAGTGTAACCAAACAGTTGGAATTCTCCCAAGAGAGAAAAGTAAAGAACGCTTCTTACACTTCCATAGTAAGAGCAATAAAATGGTGGAAAAATTACAAGGAGCTAAAACCAATTGATGATGAGTCAGGGCTTTCGTCCTTTGTAATTGAGTTGATAGTTTCCCATCTTGAAATTGAAGAGAAAGTTGAAAGCGAAATTGAAGCAGGCATTATCAGATTTTTTCGCTTCGTTAGCGACCCAAACTTTCCAGTACTCAAATTCAAAAATGCAATTAATTCAGTTCCTGCAAGCTTTGACACACCAATTTATGCAGCAGACCCAACGAACAACGAAAACAATGCTGCAAAAAAATTGGACAAAACAGTTTGGAAAGAAGTAATCAGTGAGGCCAAAGACGCTTTTGATTCGCTTTTTATAGCTCAAGCAAAACCGGGCGAAGGAGAAACCATTGAAGAATGGAAACATGTTTTTGGGCCAACTTTTAATATATCAAACGAACAATAATAAATATGTCAACCACAATTACTAGCACAACAACTTATACGATTGTAGATATTAGAAAAACCTTTGAAGGTTTCAGTGCAGATTTTAGAATGATTGCAACACGGACAGGCAAAAAAAGTATCGGGGAGGTTGAAAACTATCTGAATGATATCATGGCTTGGGCTGAAAACAAATATTTGAAATATGTTGACATCACTTTGATTGATGCGAATAGCAAGCCGCTTAAAGCCGCAAGATATTCTGTTGATGAAAACGGAAAAGCTATTCAAAGCGAGAGAGCAGGTAATAATGACTGGCAGAACATCGCTAATACTAAACTCATGATAATTGCTTCTATGAAGGATAGCTGGCTTAAAATGCCTGAGGAAGGAAGAGCGAAATTTAAGCTTGAAAATAACTTCAAAATAAGCTGGGGTCGATCACAAATAGACAATTCTTACAGTCATCTTTCGAAAGAAGCTGCCCAATTATACGCAAGTAAAGGATACGAGTTAAAAAAAGAAAACTTCAAATAATGGCATCTATCTTTGACAATACGCTTGAACTTCCTAATGCAGGAATTAAAGAGCGAACAGCAAACCTTATTGGCTTTGAAGCAAAGTTTCAAAGGATTTACGGCAACTTAAAACTATTGCTTGACCAAGAGGGATTGAAAGAGTGGAGCAAAAAGCATCACAAAATGGAGTTACCGGTTATCAGTCAACTTACAGAAAGGTATCCTCTCATTATTCTTGCAGGTGATGCAGGGACTGGCAAAACCGTTTCAGCAGAAGCTATTGCAGACAGAATGGTAAGAGAATTGAAAAAGGAAGGTTTTTTTCTTAAACTTAGCACAAGGGTTAGAGGCGAGGGCTTGCACGGACAAATGGGAAACTTAGTCAATGATGCCTTTGCTGAAGTAAAAAAACAAGCAGGCAAAAACCGCTTAGCTTTTTTACTCATTGACGAAGCTGATGCAATTGCAACAACCCGGTCGACAATGCAAATGCACCAAGAAGAAAAAGCTGCTGTAAATACTCTCATTCAAAAGATTGATGAAATAAGAGAGTTAAAAGGTAGAGCGATTATTTTCATGTCCACCAACCGACTTCACTTTATTGACGAAGCTATTATAAGACGAGCAGCCGTAATATTAGAATTTGAAAGACCAACCGAACAAGAACGGAAAGACCTTTTTCAATTGAGTCTTGAAGGAATTGATTTTTCGAAAAAAGAATTGCAAGAACTTGCGGACTTGACAGGTCCAGAGCGGAACAATGAAGTAGGGCATTCTTTTTCAGATGTTCGTTTAAAGATTTTGCCTGAAGCAATCGCTGTATGTTTCCCTGATAGTCCGCTGAATTTTGAAGTTCTTTGTGAGACAATTAAAAATATAAAGCCAAGTCCACAAATTAAATGACAACAAGACTTTCAAATTTAATAGTCGTTATAATTTTCGGTGGGTTCATTCTATACAGGACATTTTTCCCAGCCAATCCGAACGATTCTATTTCCAGCACAATTTTTAATTTATCAATTGAATTAGTTGGAAGTATCCTGTTGTATGGCCTTCTCCAACTCCTTCAAAACATCAAACGCCTTTGGTTCTACATTCAAACTCAATTTCTTTTGAGAGATACAGAAGTTCGATTATCAATTGCTTATCTTTTTACAATCAAAATTGATAACCAGTATTTACTTGTAAAGAATAGAACACGAAATTATTTTCAACCAGTTGGCGGGGCTTACAAAACACTCCCAAATTCAGAAAGAATATTTAAGAAATTAAAAGTTAAGCCAGACCGCCTAATCGAAACAGAGCATGGGATTGCTAAAGGTGATTTAAGAGTTAATGTAAAAGGATTAAATGTGATTGAGTTTTTAGATTGGTTCAACTCAAAGGAGGACAGAGAAACTTCACCTTGGAGAGAATTTTGTGAAGAACTAATTTCAACAAACATTTTACCTTGGCGTCAATTTAGGTTCATTGATTACAAATTTCAAGGATCAGTTCAATCACCAATAATTACACTGGATAGTGGCGGAAAGGGAATGTTTTTATTTGAAATCTATGACCTTGTAATTAATGATGAGCAAAGACCAGTTTTAGAAGAATTACTTAGAAACGGCAATACGGAAAAATATATTTGGGTGGACGACTATCTTATTCAAAGATTAGGACATGACGAGAGATTAAAAAAACAAGTTCACGAAATAGCACCACATACAAAGTGTGCACAGAATTTAAGTTGGAGTGAAAAGTAAATTGACTGGAAGAAACCGTATTAGATTAGAAAGCCATTGATCTAGTATTTCGATGCCATTTGCATACCATTTCGATACCATTTGAATGCTATTTCGATACTATTTTGATACCACTTGGATGCTATAACTAGCTTTTTCATAGTATTTAGATACCATTTCGATACCATTTAAATAGTTTTCTAAGCCTCTACCTTCATAGTAAACTAACAATATTAGGCTACCTACTTTCCTAAATCCCTTAATTTTAATCAATATCGCTTATTTCCAAAGTAGTTCCGAAGGTTTCCTATATGTATTCTAATGATGAATTTTAATTTATAGAGTATTCCACCGATTTCTTGAGAAATTATTTGGGTTAACATGTGAATTACCTGCCATTGTTAATTTACAAACTAAATATTTCATAGATTATCTAGAATATTACTCATTATCACAAGGCTATAACCTCATAAAAACTCATATTTACAAGAAATAACTCAAAATAACTTATTATTTCAAGAAAATAACTCATAATAACTCAAAATAACTTATTATTTCAAGGAAATAACTGATAATAACTGATTTTATCAGATTATTTCTTCTTTATAACAAATTTATTCCGCGATTTTAAGCTCAAAAGCTGATAAATTCCGAATTTCAAAATGGTTTTTCCATGAAATATTTAAAGAACTTGGAAAAAATACTTTCTACCTCAATTATTCGTATTTTTATTTCAGGTGTTTAAGCAAAAATTTCAAAAACTAAAACAGATTATAAAATTGCAGTTGCAAAAATGAATGTCATAAAATTTGAAAACCATTTTGATGAATCTGACAAAATTTAGGCATCAATTTTTTCAACAAAAATTCACTTTTTTCGACCTTTTTCAAAACTGCGAAAATTGAACTTTTTCTCCTCTCCTTTTTCCAAATCTGACAACTTTTTGGGATTCAAAAAACAACCAAAATTGCCAAAATATCCACAAGAACTATACTCCTATTGACTTGTAGAGGTTTTGAAAATAATTGAAAAATCCGTAAAAATACGGATGGGAAATTCAAATTAAATATATTACATTACACTCACAATATATATCATACAAAAATCAAATTAATTTATTTTCCAAAAACTGAATTGATTTTCATTTTTTTACAAAGTAAAAGTAGGGCACATTATTGAGTTTATTTAGAAGTACCAAATATTCAATATTTAATACTTCGCACATTTAAAGGTCTCATTTCAGTTATATACTTTGGTCTATTGCGCTTTTTTTATTTAAAGAAAACCCTCAAACAGAATTAACTTCAAATTTTTAATTATTAATCGTATACCAAATTAAACATTGCAAATTGCTAATTAAACAATTATGTTATGATTAAAAAACGGCTTCTTTTTTACACCAATTTATACCTAATTTTATACAACTTATCTGGTTTTTCACAAACTCCAATATTTAATTGGGGTCAACCAATTGGAGGCAGCCATGATGAAATTGCAAATGATATAGTTATTCCAGATTCATCAGAATATTATTGTGTTTCAAACTGCCCTTTATTTGTAATTGGAAAATCTGCCTCTGATGATGGAAATATATGCGGATTACCAGTACTTGGTAATCAGGCACTGGCATTAAATTTTAATACTAATGGTTTTTATAGTTCTTGCTGGCAATATGGTGGTAGCGGTTTTGACGAGTTTAAAAAAGGCAAGTATCTAAAAGTTGGTAATGGTTATAATAAACTATATCTTGGTCAGACAACCTCCAATGATGGGGATGTAAGTGGCAATCATGGTGGAGCAGACGCATGGTTGGTAAGAATTAAATTTAATTCAATTATTAACCAAAAATGTATCGGAGGCAAAGGAGTTGAAGGAGGGCTTGATTTTATTGAGATGCCTGACAGAGGATTTATTATTTGCGGGGCATCATCTTCAGATACTATTGACGGAATTCCAACAAATAACCATGGCGGCTTTGATGGATGGATCACACGTACCGACTCCTTGGGTAATATTATTTGGAGCAAGCAATATGGTGGCAGTTCAGGAGAATATGTGAATTCTATTGTACGTACAAGTGATGGTAATTTCGTATGTGCTGGGTATACTTCGTCAACTGATTCTGCTTTCTCTGTCAACCATGGAACTGATGATTACTGGATTTTTAAAATTGACACCCTTGGAACATTAATTTGGCAAAAAATCTATGGGGGAACTGGAAGCGATTTTGCATATAAAGTTTTGGAGTTAAATAGTAATGCAATCTATGTTTCTGGATATACACGCTCATTTGACGGTGATGTTGTTGGAAATCATAGCACGCCGGGAAACGAAGATGTTTGGGTTCTGAAACTCGATTCATTAGGTAATTTTATTTGGAAGAAATGTTACGGAGGATCTGGTTTTGAGTATAGCTATACTATGACTCAAACGATTGATAATAATATTGTTATTACTTCATCAGGTGCTAGTCTCGATGGAGATTTAGCTGGATTAATTGGTTATAGAGGAATTTGGATCTTTAAAATTGATTCTTCTGGAACTATTCTTTGGTCAAGGCAATCCGGTAATAATGGTTCAATGCTTTTGCCTAATTCTGTTGTTTCTTATGATTCAAAAACTTTTTTCTTTACGGGGCATCCCTTGTCAAGTGGAGGGGATATTACATCTTTTTATGGTGGATTTAATGATATTTGGATGGCATCCATTACTGATACATCACATGCATTGGGTTACCCCAAAAATTATGAATCTACCTTAGTTTATGCCTACCCAAACCCTGTTTCTGATAAATTAAATTTGCAACTAAGTTCTTCTGAATCCTTCTGGTTTAAATTATTCGACTCCAGAAGTAAATTATTATTAGAATCTAAAACACAAAATGAAAGTGAGTTTGCTATTGACCTCTCAGATTATCCATCTGGAATTTATTTCCTTAAAATTCTAACAACAAATCAATCAATAATTAAAAAAATAATTAAAACGACCCAACCATGAAAACTAAAAATCTGCCCATCTTGAAAATGAAACCCCAGTTCAATCTCAAGATTTTTATTTTATTGTTCTTGCTAGCATCAAAAATCACTAACGCGCAATTAACAGTTTCATCAGCTGATCCTGGAAGAGGATTGTACGTTAATAACTTTTTCAACTGGATTAATAGTTCTTTGGGTGTGGACAGAAATAACTCTATTTTAGGAGTTGTAGCAAACGAAGATGCATTACTTAATTATTGTAAGCAAAACCATATTACGCATATCGTCCTTTATGATGTTGACGATGTAATAGGCAACATGAATGGCATAATTAATCCTGCTACATCAGCTACAGAAACAGTTAGTACTAGGTATTGCAACTTTCTTGCTAGGGCCCGTTCAACTTACGGGATTTCCCGAATTGGGGTAGCTGGTTCAAGTGCAACGTTTTTTTCAAATGTTGCTTCCCGCCCATCAACGCCTCCTATTATTATAAGTGATCCTGCCGAAAGAACTTCTTTTTCATCGATAGTACCACTATTAGAGAACACATATGTGCCAACGGATCCTGATTTCGGGTTATCTGAATATCTGAAATTTTTTGTACGTGCAACAAATACCTTAGAAAATGTAAGTTCACAAACTTCTTCAATAACTTGTCCTGCCGATCAAATTGATGCTTATGTAATTGAATTAGAATTTTGGAATAACAATGTTCAAGATGGCAGCTGCGCTATCTTAGAAAGTAAGGATTTTTTATATTCGAAACTCCAAAACTTACTTACTGCTATAAATGCTATAAGAGAAACATACAATGACTCCCATGCACGTCAATTATATGTAGAGGTTTACCTTGGGAACTTGGACGCACATAATGATGTTAATGGCTACACTTATAATTCAACTACGCATCAATGCGAACCCAATAATGCTGATAACGTAAATGATTTTGCTCAAAGTATTGTTAATTACCTTACTAATCAAGATCCAATCAGCACAACTGTACAAGTATCGAATAGAAACTTCGCTGCTTATTACAACCCCAATCCAGAAAAATCATATAAACAATATAGGCCGCATGACTATTATGATGAGAGGCTTTTGTTATTTAACAATCAAAACGACCCATTAACTAAACCAAGTGAATACCATCCACTTTTCAGTGCGGGTTCAAAAGCTCTTAATCCGAATAGTGGAGGAAATTATTTTGGGTATTGGTTTAAAAATCTGACTTTCCCTGGTGATGGCGTTTATATCCCAGATTTAACTTACCCCAATATCCCATTAGTTGAAAGAAATATTTTTAGAGCAGAAAAGTGTTTCTATGATGGCTTTTTATTGGATAATTTTAGCAATCCCAAAATAATTATCCGGCCAGGTGGCTTTCAATGGTTTGCCTCTGAGTATATGGTTGGTATTTTAGATAACGCAAGAATTTTTAACAGTAATAGCCCAGTTTGTAGTACCGGAGCATTAACTCCAGTTGCTTTTACTTATCAGGGCCCTTTAGAATCAGGGATCTCATGGCAATTCAAGGTTGTTAATAATTCAACTGGACTCCCGGTTTTTACGATGGACAATTCCTCTTCAGCTACTGGAACAGGAACATATACCAATAATTTATTTGTGGATCTCAATGGCGGAGGTTGCAACTTAGCAGTCGGAAATTACACAGCTGAACTCTCTTTGGATTATGAATTCAATGGTACATTTTCCGCAGACTATATTTATCAATCACCTGTCAATGTAGTTTCAACGCAAACGGTAGAAATGATAAGCCCCAGCGGTCAAGGAACTTCTGTTTGTGAAGGGGGCGCGGTCATTTTAAAGGCAAATTCAAACACTTCAGGAACATATCAATGGTATAATAGTTCGGGTTTTCTGAGTGGTGAAACAAGCCAATATTTAAGTATTACCACCCCTGGAGTGAATACATATTATTGTCAAATTGGAGGAACAGGCTGTGCAGGACAGTCCAATAATTTGACAGTAACTGTAAAAGCTAAACCAGTAGTTACTATTACATCTGCACCTTCAACTTTGGCCAATCATAAATGTGAAGCTATTTTAACTGCAGGGGTTACACCAGCATCTGGTACAGAAACTTATAAATGGTTTGAAGGAACTGCAAGTAATTCAATATCAGTTTTGAATGATGCGGAATATTCTGTAATTGTAACCGATAACGGTTGCTCTACAAAATCAACTTTTACTTATTTGAAATTTCAAACAAGTAGTGCATCCACTATTGGATGCCTCACTCCTCCCCAAAGTTCAGCTACAGTTATTGCAACAAATGGAACATTTGTAGGTGCTCCATATACATACTCATGGAATACCACTCCACCTCAAACAAATGCGACAGCAACCAACTTACCTCCGGGAACCTACACATGTCGAATTACGAATTCAAATGGTTGCTTTAAAGATAAAAATGTTGTTGTTACTGCATTAACACCTCCATCAATAGGCTCAACTATTTCTCCCGCATCGACAGTATGTTCAGGGCAAAGTATTACATTAAACGGTACTGGAGGAGATACCTATTCTTGGAGTAATGGTGTTATAGATGGTGTATCGTTTCCAATTTTTACAACTCAAAATTATTCTGTAACAGGAACTGATGCTGATGGGTGTGAAAATATCTCAAGCCTTACGATAACAGTTAATTCAATTCCCTTTGTTTCAATTGCAGGGCTTTCTAATGTGTATTGTAAAAATTCAGCTATTGTTACCTTAACAGGTAATCCAGCAGGTGGAACTTTTACAATTGATGGGAATAATGCTACCTCCTTAGATCCAGCTTTTCTTACATCAGGAACTCATATAGTAGTTTATTCATACAATGACGGAACATGCAGTAATACTGCTACCAAGACTGTACAAATTAATGATATTCCTTTAGTTTCGATTACAGGACTTATTAATGAATATTGTAAAAATGCAACTCCTGTTACCCTAATAGGTTCTCCTTCCGGTGGATCTTTTACAATTGATGGAAATAGTTCCAACTCCCTAGACCCCTCTAATCTTACAACAGGAAACCATAATATAGTTTATTCATACAATGATGGAACATGCAGTAATACAGTTTCCCAAACTGTGCAAATTAATGATCTTCCAGTAGTTTCAATCACAGGGCTTTCTAATTCATATTGTAAAAATGCAAGTGTCTTTACCTTAGCAGGTTCTCCTTCTGGTGGAACTTTTACAATTGATGGAAACAATTCTAGCTCCCTAGACCCCTCTACCCTTACAACCGGAAACCATAATATTGTTTATTCATACAATGATGGAACATGCAGTAATACAGCTTCCAAAACTGTACAAATTAATGAGCTTCCAGTAGTTTCAATCACTGGGCTTTCTAATTCATATTGTAAAAATGCAAGTGTCTTTACCTTAGCAGGTTCTCCTTCTGGTGGAACTTTTACAATTGATGGGAACAGTGCTACCTTCTTTGACCCCTCTTCTCTTTCAACAGGAAACCATAATGTAGATTATTTATACAATGATGGGACATGTAGCAATTCAGCTACCAAGACTGTTCAAATTAATGCCCTTCCAATAGTTTCAATTGCAGGGCTTGCTAATGAATATTGTAAAAATGCAGCTGCGTTAACCTTAGGTGGCTCTCCTACAGGTGGGACTTTTAGTATTGATGGGAACAATGCTACCTCCATAGATCCCGCCTCACTTACAGTAGGAACTCATAATGTAGTTTATTTATATTATGATGGGACTTGTGACAATAGCGCTCAGCAAAATGTCCTAATTAATGATTTACCCACGGTTTCAATATCCCAAAGTGTTCCATCACCATTTTGTGAAAGCAGTAATCCTTTAGTTTTAAATGGGGGAGCTCCTGTTGGTGGGGCATATTCAGGAACAAGTGTGTCTTTAAATATCTCAAATTATGAATTAACGCCATTGATTGGAACATCATCATACCCGATAACATACACTTATACGGATCCTACTACAACCTGTTCAAATATTGCTACACAAACAATTAATTATAATATTTTAACTCCTCAAATCAATATAAACGCCTCAATAACAAACTCATTAGGTGAAATTCCATGTGAGGGGAGTCTTACAAATAGTATAGATATCTCTTGTCTTGATTGTCCAACAGTAGCTGGGTACAATTTTTTTATATATTCAAATTTAGGTACTACAGCAACTTTATTAGGAACTCTTCCAGCGGCTCAAAATGCTTCCTTTCAGCTACCAAGTATTGGATGTGGATCAATGGATGGAATTTATGCTGTACTATCAGACGCTCCATTTAATGACTGTTTTGAAGAGAGTACCTCTAATTCGATCCCGGTTGCAGTAATTGTTGGAAGTGGGCATTTTGAAAATGTTTTTTTAAGTACAGTAAATGCAACTTGCTCTAATTCAGGAAACGGAAGCATTTCTATAAGTAATATTCCTTCAGATTTTATTAATATTAATACTTATTCGCTGAGTGGTCCAAATACTTCTTTAAGCACAACGTTAATTACAAGTGGTAGTTTTACAATAGGAAATTTGTCTACCGGAAATTACACTTTAAATATACCTTATAAAAACAGTTCTGGAATAACAAATCAAATTGATGTTGATTTATCAATATATTCTCAAAATGTTAATCCTGTTCCTAATATTATTCGAACCCCTGACTCTCCATGCAATAATCTACTAAGCACAAGTTTGTATTCAAATCATGAATGGAGATTAAGTGGAAGCTCAACAAATTTATTTTCGTCTACGACTTCATCATCGTATTCTCCAACATCACCAGGAAATTATACAGTAATGGTGACAGACGGAAATGGTTGTAAAGGAACGTCGGTTTCTAAAAAAGTTATAGTTGGACTAGTTCCTTTAATCACAACAGGATCAGACATTACATGTGAGATAAATAACAATTTATATACAGCAACTGTTTCTAATTATAGTAGTAGCGAATTTACCAGTTCATGGACAGTTCCCACTGGTGTTACTAAGACACAATCTGGAAACACAATAACAATTACAAATTGGGGTACTGCTGCAACAACTGGAGGCACTATAAGCTGCACAGTAACAAATGCCTGCGGTCAAAACGCAACAACAAACTTTTCAGTAAAAGGCTGTTGCTCAAGCCCTACAACTGCTGACTTGAATAATAAAAACTATACAAGCTCACCTGTAAGTTCGATTACCGGTACAATCAATTTAAACGGAACTCTTAATATATCAAAAACAGGTAACACTCCAACAATTGTAGAATTTGATGGAGCCAATGTTTCCATAAGCAAAGGTTCAAAAATATTAGTAGCATCAGGTTGCACTCTTAAAATAAATAACTCTTCTTATCTCCATGCTTGCAGCAGTGATTTATGGGATGGAATAGTTTTGGAAGATGGTGCAAGAATTGAAATTAATGATTCAAGAATCGATGATGCCTATACTGCGGTATATTGCAATAAAACTTCATCCTATTCTATCATCTCCTCTATTTTTAATAATAACAATACTGCTGTTTTTATACATGGTACGGGTATAAACAGCTTGGTTGATGGTTATGTCAGAAATTCAGTATTTACTGCACGCTCGCTTACTGGGAGCCCCACTATTGACGATTTGAAAAGCACAAATAATTCAATCAATCTAAGCCACTATACGAAATCCACAAGGAAAGGCTATGTTGGAATTGATGTTGAGAATATTGGCAAAGGCACTACCCCACTTTATAATTTAAAAATTGGAGATGAAAGTTATTCCTATGCCAATGGAGGGAACGTGTTTGATAACCATGACTATGGCGTAAGAATAAAAAACAGTAATGTGGAAGTGGTGAACAACAAGTTTCAAGAAATGGAAGGATATGACAAACCACCTGTATCAAGAGGGATTGGTGTGTGGGCATCTCAAGATGGAAGTTTACCAAACCACTATAGTATTAAAGTTGGTGGATATGCGACAAATGAAAAAAACACCTTCACCGATTGTGGAATCGGAACATTAATTAATGCGTTTGAAAATGCTATTGTTGTCAAAAACTTAATTACTAAAACCGCTGGAGTGGGTTCCTATTCTGCCACAAACTATAATGGTCGTATGGGAATAAAATTCACCAACTCAGGTATAAGTAATTACGATTGCAGCACCAATACTATAAGTAATATTTACAAAGGTATTGAATGGGTGCAAAGTGAAGCAAAGCATGTGACTTGTAATTTTAGCCATAATAATATCAGCACTAGCGTAGGAACAGAAGATTGCTATTCAGCTATTTCACTATTGGGTCCACAGAACTATGATGTTACATCCTCTACCATTTATATTGAAAGCAATACAATTACCAATGTTTGGAATGGGATAAGGGCAGAAAATTTTGGTGCTACACAAGATTTCAGCATCAGAGGAAATACAGATATCCTAATTCGTAAAAATTCAGGCGGGACTGCAATACAGTCTGGAATTTTTGTCCAACGTTGTATGGACGTCAAAATAACGGATAATTCCAGTATACGCAGTAGCTCACATAATTTTCTTAATATGATTGGAATCTATCTTAGTAATTCAAATCGCGCTAAAATTGATTGCAATACCATTTCTTCTATCGGTACGTGTATAGCACTAAATGGTTATTCTAGTGGAAGAGCAGATGGTGTGGTGCATAAAAATGTTCTATCAGATTACAAAATTGGTTTAAACATTTACCCTAACGCTCAAGCCAATAGTGTTGGAAGTATTACAAATTCGGCAGATAATCAATGGAACAATTCTGGAGGACGTCTTGACATTCAGTGTCTGAGCACTCAATCACTGGATATTTACCTGAACTCAACTGCTAGCCCTTATAAACCAAATGCTGTTTATGGATATGCTGGTTATTCGTATTCAACTGCAAGTGCAAACAGCAATGCAACGTGCAATAGCACAGGAACATCCATTGGAGTGTCAAAAATATTAACATCTGAGGATATTGTTCTGCTTAGAATGCTAGCTGAAGGATTAATTGATTATACTGTATTAGCACCAGAAACAAAATGGCTTTATGCAGGCATCGCATACAATATGCTAATGAAAGATAGCACACTTAACCCAAGCGATACAATATTGGGCAATTTTCTTGATTCCTTGCAAAATACAAATATTGGTAAGTTCTATGCTATTGATGAAGCAATAGATGCTACTAATTGGTCGCAAGCAGAATCGGATAACCAAAGCATTAGCACTCAAAACCACATTGAAGTCAATTTAAAAAAATACAACAATTATTATCTTGCATACCGCATTGATAACACCCTTGCAACTGATAGTACATGGCTAGCTGATATGGTAAGCGACCTTGGGCCTATTGCCGCTGAGTGTTACAGTACAGGAGGGCCAGCTACACCATCATCAAGAATGCTCCTTTCCTATTTTACCAATCAGGTATTTATTGAAGGTGATGATTGCTATAAAACCCCACTGGATAGCATAATTGCAGATTCTGCAAATTCTGTTTGTGACCGCATTAAGCAGTATAGCGTTCCGGCAAGTGCCAGTGTAACATATACATGGACTGTACCAAGTGGGGCAAGCTTCACCCAAAGTTCCAACACTATTGATGTAAATTGGGGAAGTACAATTTCAACGGGTGGCACAATTACCTGCTCTGTGATGGATACTTTGGGTAATAGTTCTTATGCTTCTTATACTGAAGACAGCCTTACTACAGCGCCCAGTTGCCCAACAGTTACCGCCAATAATACAAGTTGTGTTACAGCTACAAGTTTAAGCTGGACAGCATCTGGTTGTGCAGCAGGTTATCAGGTTACTTTATGGACTGGAACCGGAACACCGAATTATGTTCTTTATATGCAGGACATAGGTTATACAAGTACTTTCGCATTACCTGTTTTAAGCCCAACAACAACTTATTACTACCAAATTGTACCCTATGATTATCACGATTCTGTGTATAGCGCTTGTAGCACCAACTCTTTTACATCAGGCGCTTCTCAGGCTGTATCCCCTACTCTAACTACAACAATTACATTAGGAGCAGAAAGTGTTACCACACCTGCATTACCTTGTGGAACATTAGTGGAAAATTATGACGGTTTGGGTACAAGCTCTTGGTATACAAGTACCACAGCACCTCGCACGGGAAGTAACCACATGCGTATTGATAAAAACCCTGACAACACTACAAATTTGGATGATTGGTTTTTTTCGCCACCAATTAATGTAACAGCCGGTAAGGCATATCGGGTTACTTGGTATGACAGAATAGCAAGCGGTACAACTATGGAATATTTTTCGGTTTATTTTGGAGTAAGTTCAGCTGATGCCAGCACTATGACTGGTGCTACACCCGGATTTAATGGTATGGCGAACAGCACTACCTATCATAAGGATTCAGCTACCGATTTTTTAGCAACAAGTACCGGACAAATTTACTTTGGCTTTAGAGCAACAAGCCCACATAATCAAGGCAGTCTTTATATTGATGATATCGAAGTTAAGGAAATGCAAGTAACAGCTCTTACATCGGGTTCTTGCAATACAACTCTAAGCTCAAGTAATACAATAAATGTAACAGCTGTTACAGGCGCTACAAATTATCAATACAAGTTTGTAGGGACTGGAGGGCAATCTGGCTATAATTATACACATGGAACCTTTAATTCAGCAACAAGTTTTGATATTATTAGTAAAGCACCCGGAGTTATATATGGCTATACCTATAATGTATCTGCTTCTTTCAAGAAAAACAATGTATGGAGTCCATTCGGTGTTTCTTGTCCGGTAACACTTTCAGCTTTTCCGCAAAATAAGTTAGCCGACAATCCATCAACTCCGGGATATTGTGCATACACAGTAACGGATCAACATGATTTAATAGGAGTAACAACCATTCCGGGCGCAAGCAAATACCAATACAAAATTATTGAAAATGACACTACTAATAGCTATGTCTATGACACCACATCAACCACTTTCAACGCAGTAGGTGAATTACGATTGGACATGACCACCATTAGCCCAAAAGTGAGGTACGATTATTATTACAATGTGCAAGTGCGTGGACTTGTTGGAAGTACAAACTCTACTTATGGAAGCAGACCGGGTGAATGGGGCACTTATGGACAAACTTGTGTTGTTCACGTTTCAGGAAAACCAACAACTTCCTTAACATCCACTTATTGCAATACTAATTTAACCACCTTAAACGATGTCTTTTCTATTACACCAATAAGTTCGGCTTCGATATACCGTTACCATATTACAGCAAGCGGATACGATAACACCATTGCAACTTCTAACTCAAATACTGATTTCCGATTGACTTTAATCCCAACTTCGGGTTCACCGGGCGGCGTTAAATATGGAACGGTATACACAATTGAAGCGGCTGCTTATGTTGGTGGTGAATGGCTCCCTTATGGATCAAGCTGCACTCTGACAACTCCAACCGCACCAACAACTAAATTACAAACTTCGGATTGTAATATTTCAATCAGTTCCGGTGCAACCAGTTTGCATTGGAATTCAATTTATGGAGCAAGCAATTATCAATACAAGGTTTCAGGAGATTACAGCAATGGATATCGTTCACATGAGGTCTATAGGAATAACGCTTTAACTGATTTTCATCTGTCACAAGCCAATCAATCAGGAAGTACCATACTTGCCAATAAAACCTATTATGTGCAGGTTAGATATTATGCAGGCCAATGGGAAGCTTATGGAGATTCTTGTAGCATCACAACAAACTCAAATTATTCTAGATACCTTGATTCCTTGCTTTTTGAGGAATCGAAACTTTCAATCTTATCTATGAATGTCTTTCCAAATCCCAATAGCTATTTAAATGAGTTTTCGGTGGAATTTGATGGCTTAAAAGAAAGCAATCAAAAAGTTGATTTATCAATTTTTAATGCATTGGGTAAAAGTGTCTATCATGCAAAAATTGTTACAAAGGAGGAAACTCAATTTGTAATAAAGCCAGATGTAAAGCTTCCTCCCGGACTATATGTAATTATGGGAGAAGTAAATGGCGAGCGGCTTCAGAGGAAGTTTGTTGTGGATTAAATTAATAGTAATTGATAATCAAAAAGCAAATTGAATTGAAGTAGCGCAAATTTCAAAAAGTAAAAATTGTTTAAGAATTTTTTTAAACGCAGTTTTCATTGAAAATTTTGATAAAACTATTATTGATAGGAACCTGCCTCTTCGATTGAATAAATGAGATGTTACACATAACTTACAATCAAACACTAAAAAACTTACCTTCATCGGAATTTACTTATCGCACTTTTTTATTACAAAATGTGAATATTTAATTATTTTATTACATTTGCGTAATATAAAATACAAAATGTACACACCTGAAGAAATTCAAAATTACTTTAAAAGCAGGACTGATAGCGAACTATCAGCCGAATTGCTCACCATTTTTCCTAAAGCTTTTCATGCTATAATCCCACTTGGAAAAACAGATGTTTCTCCAAGAACCTTTTTCCATTGGAAGGAAAAAGGACTTATCCCCGAATTAGCCAGCGATGATTCAGAATCAAGAAAATGGGTTAGATTGAATTTAATAGAGTATTTATGGGTAAAATTTATTCAGACTTTACGAGATTTAGGAATCGGATTAAGCGAAATAAAAAAAATAAAAGAAAGCCTTCTTGTTGATCCTTTGAAGGGAATTTTAGAGAATTTAGACTCCCCTTCGTTTCTTGAATTTTTTAGGAATTTTTCTTTTGTAAGAAAAGAAAACCGCGATATCCTAATACAAACTAGAAAAGCATTCTCTACGATGCCGCAAAGTCATAAGATTTTCGGTACTATGTTTGGCGGATTAATCAAGGAAATTTATGTGAATAAGGATGATATTTCAATTTTAATTTTTTCCAAAAAAAGCGAAGTTCAAGCAGTAAAATCAACTAAAAAGCCAACCCAAAAGGAGAAAATCATAACCAAAACAGAATTGATTATTACCGTTGAAGGCAAAAATGCAAATCATTTACCTAAATATATAATTGATGAATTAACTACACTTCCACATATTAAGATTCCTTTAAAGCAGCTAATGATAGGCTATTTTGAGGATGAATCAAATTTGAAACATTCGAGCGATTTTGGTATCATAAATAAAGAAGAGATGGCTTTACTTGAATGTGTTAGGAAAAACGATTTTAAGGAAATTATCATAAAAAAAGACAAAGGACAATTAATTCTCGAAATAGTTAAGGAAGAAGATTTGAAAGAAGAAAAACTAAAAGAACTCAGAAAAATATTAGGGTTAAAAGATTATCAAAAAATTTCAATCACATATAGAAATGACAAACACGCCTATATCGAAAATAAAGTGAAAAAAGTATTATGACCTGATGGACTCAGCTCAATAATAAATAAGCCTAAGACCTCCGAAAGAGCTCCATGGTAGTTTACAAATTTAAATGTTGCCAATTGATGAATGCAGAAAATTATTAAGTGAAGAATACCAGAATGTTTCAGATGAGGAAATTATAGAACTGTGCAAGATACTTGATACTCTTGCAGAAGTAGCTATTAAAACATTTTACTATGATGATAACTAAACTAAAACGTGCCGCTCTAATGTGCAGAGTAAGTAGCGATGAACAGGTAAAAGGATATTCATTGGATATCCAAGATGAAGCATTACGCAAGTACTGTGAGAGGTATGGTATTGAGATAGTATATACTTTTCGTGAAGACCACTCAGCAAAGGATTTCAAAAGACCTGAGTTTACTAAGTTTTTAAACTTTCTAAGCAAGAACAAGGGTAAAGTAGATTGTTTACTATTTACTTCGTGGGATAGGTTCTCAAGAAATGTGACGGACTCACTTATCATGTTGAGAAGGTTAGAGAGTTATGGTATTACTTCTCAAGCAATAGAGCAACCTATAGATATGTCTATCCCGGAAAACAAAGCTATGCTTGCGATATTTCTCACACTTCCTGAAATTGACAATGACCGAAGATCAATAAAAATAAGAGGTGGAGTGAGAGCTGCATTAAAAGCAGGAAGATGGTCACGAATTGCACCTGTTGGATATATTAACTCTCGTGATGCTAACAACAAGCCTTTAATTACACCTTCAATAAAAACTGCCCCACTTGTAAAAAAGGCATTTGAGTATGTTTTATATGGCACCCCACAAGTTGAGATAATCAGTACATTAAGAATGAAGGGCTTAAATACCAATAAATCAACATTATCAAGCTTATTACGTAATCCAATTTACATGGGAAAAATTGCGGTGCCAGCTGAAGGTGAAGAATTATTTACCCTTGTGAATGGAGTTCATGAAGCAATTGTTTCTGAGGACTTGTACTATAAAGTTCAGGATTTATTGAAGTCAAAACAAAGAAATCTCAACAAGGCTTTCTTTACAACTAAAAGAGAAGAGTTACCGCTTAGAGGAAATTTACTTTGCGCTCGCTGCGGAGAGCATGTCACAGGGAGCGCTTCGAAAAGTAAGACAGGTAAAAGGCATTTTTATTATCACTGCAATCACTGTCATTCTATTCGAGTTCCCTCTGAAAAAGCAAATACGCATGTAAAAGATATTTTGAAACTTCTAAAGTTTGAAGGTAGTTTTGATGAACTTTATTCAGCATTATGTGATAAAAGGTTAAAGAATTTAAAACCGATTGAAAAGAATCAAACAGTCAAAAAAGAAAGAATTGATGAATTAAAATCCCGTCTGATAAATACGCAAGATATGTTAGCCGATAACAAAATTTCTTATGAAGTTTATATTGAAATGAGGAATAGATATGCTTCAGAATTGGAGCAACTTGAATCAGAAACAAAAGAATTGGATACTATTTCCAAAGAAACAAAAGAGCGAATAAAACAATGTCATTCAATCCTCTCAAATCTCGATAACCTTTATGACAAAGCGAACTTAGAAGGAAAACAGAAAATAGTGAGTTCGATTTTCCCTGAAAAAATCATATTTGGCGAAAAGAAAAGTCGAACTCCAAGATTAAATCAAGCTGTACTTCTATCCCTCAATAATGGCAAGGCTTCCACAAAAAGAAAAACCGAACAACTCTCTGAAATATTTGAGTTGTCCGGTCTAGTGGAGTCGGAGGGAATCGAACCCTCGTCCAAACAAGGAATCAATAAGCCTTCTACATACTTAGTGAATTTTTAATTTTCGTCAAAAAGCAGGCAAACTCACACACCAACCTCTTGCTTATCTTCTTTATCTCGTTCCTGCATCGAAGCATGCAAAAACCAGCTTCACATTTGTGATGCTGCTACCGGAACGCTGTGAAGCGAAGCTTCCCGGGCAACATTGTTGGTTAATACCTAGTATTAAGCAGCAAGGGCGTAGTTAGACTCGCCATTTATAGATTTTGAGAATTAGGATTTTCGAGCCATATTCACAACACTCGGTATGCTTACTCACCAATCGCACTCGCTGTCGAAACCTGACGACCCCATTGGTGGTGCAAAGATACGGAATTTTGGCGGATTAATTTTTCTTCCTAATCAAATCGCTAAAGCGCACTAGGCATAAGTAATACCTAAGTTTTAATTCTGAAAAATTGTCCGTAATATTGTAAGCAAAACCAAAATAAGTATACACCCCAAATGAAATATAAGTTCACTAAAAGTGCGCTATTCAGTTTCGCCCTTCTTGTTCTTTGCTCTTTTGGATTTGCGCAAACCTGCCCCTATTCTCTCGGCAACGATACCGCCATTTGTCAAGGCGTTCCAATTAATTTTAGTTTAATTGTACCTGCAGCAGCCACCGGATTTACGCAAACGTATTTGTGGGATAACTCTACTACAACTGCCACGCGAAACGTAAACGCCTATGGCAATTACTACTGCAAAGTCACCCGAAAGGGAACCAATAAAGTTACAAATGGAAATTTTTCTTCCGGAAATAACGGATTTACTAGTGGCTACATTGTGGGAACAGGCGGTAGTTTTGGCCCAATATCAGCAGCCGGTACTTATTTGGTAACTACCAATGCCAGTATTGCGCATACCAATTTTCCTTCTTTCGGAAACCATACTACAACCGGCACGGGCAACATGATGGTGGTGAATGGTTCTCAAAATCCAAATACCTCGGTTTGGTGCCAAACAATTCCGGTTACACCGAATTTAAATTATAACTTTTCAACTTGGGTGGCAACCTGTAAAGGCACGCTTACCGCTGAATTGGCCGTATTACAGTTTTCAATAAATGGGGTTCCCTTGTTTTTAAATGGTTCTACTACTCAAAACACCTTCACTCCGCCCCCACAACCATTGCCTGCATCCAGCAATTTACCTGCACCTTGGGCATTGTTTGCGGCTACATGGAATTCGGGCGCAAACACCAGCGCATCCATTTGCATTGTGAATCAAAACACCACCGGCTCCGGAAATGATTTTGCCTTAGACGATATCTTTTTTCAGGAAGTGTGCGAATACACCGATACCTTAAAAGTTACTCCAAAACCCTTCCCGACTGGCTACAATGCCGGATTGGACGCGGTTATTTGTTCCGGACAAACTGCTAATTTAAACGCAAACAACGGCGATGGAAGTGCATTTTCCTGGTCCAGTGTTCCTCCTGGATTTAGTTCCTCAACGCTCAACAATACAGTGAATCCAACCGATACCACTGCCTATATTTTTACCTCGGAGTTAAACGGTTGTAAAAAATCAGATACAGCTACGGTCTACGTGGGCGCAACTCCGGTTCCCAGTGCAGGTACAGATGATGCAATATGCGAAGGGCAAAGCTATACCCTTAATGGTAATCCCGGTGGAGCAGCAGTTTTTGGATGGACCAGTTTACCTGCCGGATTTACCTCCAATCAAGCAACACCGCAAGTTTCACCATTGGTAACAACTGAGTTTATTTTGACGGCATCGAATGGTAATTGTGTAGCAACTGCCTCGGTAAAAATTGATGTAAACACCTCCCCTGTGGCTGATTTTACTGTGGCTCCGCTTGATTCTAGTTGTAATTCTTATTCTCTTTCCTTTACAAACAATTCCACCAATTCACTCAGCTATTTTTGGGATTTTGGAGATGGTGAATTATCTTCGGATGTGACACCTATTCACACCTACACTTCCCAAAATATCTTTAACCTACAGCTTACAGCAAAAAATACCGGATGCAGCGATACCAAAATTCTTCCGCTTAAAATCGCCTTTAGCGAAAATTCACTTTTTGTTCCAAACTCTTTTACCCCGAACAACGATTTAAAAAACGATACTTTTTATATTCCAAAAGGTTGCCTCAAAAGTGCGGTGGTGAGCATCTACGATCGCTGGGGCCAACTGGCAAAGCGCTGGGATACACTTAGTGGCAACTGGGATGGTAAAGTGGGCGGTTTTCCGGCTCCCGAAGGTGTTTATGTGTATACCATTGATGGCTTTTTCCTGAGCGGCGAAAGAGCGCGTAAAAAGGGTACTATAACTTTGTATCGTTAACATTAATCTCAGCAAAGCATAATTTGCCCCCTAGCCCATTTCTGCTATCTTTGCGCCCGTTATAAAAATTGCCTAAAATTTCATGATTAAGATAGGAATACTTCGAGAAGAAAAAATCCCGCACGATAAACGTGTACCCTTTACACCCGATCAATGCGTGTACATAGAATCCATTTTTAAAAATATTAAACTATTTGTTCAACCAAGCGACTTTCGCTCCTACAGTAATGAGGAGTACAATCGACTTGGTATTACCTTGCAGGAAGATGTGAGTGAATGCGATATTTTAATTGGTATTAAAGAAGTACCACCCCAATTTTTGATTCCAGAAAAAACATATTTATTTTTTTCACATACCATTAAGAAGCAAGCTCACAATCAAAAGCTGCTGCAGACCGCAATTAAAAATAAAGTTAAATTAATCGATTATGAATGCCTCACCGATGAAGAGCATAATCGCATTATAGGATTTGGTCATTATGCAGGAATTGTAGGTACTTACAACGGTATTTTAGGTTATGGGAAAAAATACAACTTGTTTGATTTAAAACCGGCTCACTTGTGTCACGATAGAGAAGAACTAAAAGCCGAGTACGATAAAGTGCGCTTGCCTAACATTAAAATTGTGGTAACGGGCAATGGTCGCGTTGCTAATGGTGCAATTGAAATGCTGGGTGCCTTGCAAATTCGCCGCATTACGCCTTTTGAGTTTACGCATTATTCATTCCGCGAGCCTACTTATGTTCAACTGCATTCGAACAATTACAACGAGCCCATTGATGGTTCAGCCTGGAATACCGAACAGTTTTATAAGCATCCTGAAAAGTTCAGAGGCACTTTTACAAAATATACCAAGCATTGCGATTTATTAATTCATTGCTCCTACTGGGCTCCGGCTGCACCGGTATTATTTACTAAAAAGGATATGCGTTCGCGCGATTTCAGAATTAGTGTTATTGCAGATGTTACCTGCGATATTAATGGTTCAATTCCTTCTACAACGCATGCCAGCACCATTGAGGATAAGTTCTACGGTTATAATCCGCTTACCGAAACAGAAGGAGATCCCTTTAATAACAATACAATTACGGTAATGGCTGTGGATAATTTACCCTGCGAATTACCACGCAATGCATCCGAAGATTTTGGAAAAGAATTAATTGACAAAGTGCTTCCCGCACTTATTATTACAGATGATGCAAAGATAATTGAGCGCGCTACGATTGCTAACCAGGGTAAATTAATGCCACGCTTTGAATACTTGTCGGATTACGCTTTCGAAAAATCGATGAATTAATTCACACGCACACCATGATGAATTCATCCCTTTCATCGCTAAAACAGCTGCTTAAAAGCCTATTGCTTGGGATGCTTTTATACAGTTTGTGTCGTTTTTTATTTTATGGATTCAATTTCTCCTACTTTTCTCACCTTTCTGTTGGCGAGCTTTGCCTGATTTTTTTGGCAGGATTGCGTTATGACTTATCAGTATTGCTGATGATTAATGCAGTTTTTTGCTTATTTGTTTTGCTTCCGCTGATAAATAAAGCGAACAAACACTATCAGCAATTTTTGAAACATTTTTTTGCCCTTAGCAATGCACTTGGCTTGTTGCTGAATTGTATTGATTTTTCTTACTTTAAATTTACTTTAAAGCGCACCACTGCCGAATTGTTTTTTATACGCGACGATGTCGGAAACCTTTTGCCACAGTATCTTATAGATTATTGGTACATTTTGCTTATTTGGATAGGAATGGTGTTTTTGCTCTATAAATTTTTCCCAAAAAGAACAGAAGCTGCGCCGCTAAAAATGAATAGATGGATTAATTTTTTGGGAGAAACAATTACCTTAATAATTGTTGCGCCATTAGTATTGATTGGCATTCGAGGCGGAATTCAAGTTAAACCCTTGCGCATAATTAATGCCGCCGAATATACCGATGCACGCAATATTCCTTTAGTAGTGAACACTCCATTCGCTGTCATAAAATCTATTAATTCGGATTATTTAGTAGAATATACCTATTTTAAAAAGGATGAAATCGAGAAGCTGGCTCCTTTCATACATCCTGCAAATGCAAAAGAATTTAAAAAGCAAAATGTAGTTATAATCATTCTCGAAAGTTTTTCGAAAGAGTACATTGGTTATTTTAATAATGGTAAGGGCTATACTCCTTTTTTAGATTCATTGGCAGCACATTCATTTGTATGTGAAAATGCTTTCGCCAACGGTAAAAAATCCATTGAAGGCATACCTGCAGTGCTTGCAGGTGTTCCCTCTTTAATGGAAAATCCTTATCTCACCTCTGTTTACGGTTCCAATCAAATCGATGGACTAGGTGCTCTTTTGCAGCGAAAAGGATACACCACTTCTTTTTATCATGGCGGCAATAAGGGAACAATGGGTTTTGATGCCTTTGCCAAACTAGCAGGATTCGCGAATTATTACAGCCGAAGTGATTATACTAATGAAGCCGATTTTGATGGCAATTGGGGGATTTACGACGAGCCTTACTTTCGCTACTTTGCGCAACAATTGCAAAAAACGGATCAGCCTTTTTGCAGTGCCATTTTTTCGCTTTCCTCCCATCATCCTTATCCAATTCCTGAAAAGTATAAAAATAAATTCCCCAAGGGGACACTCGAAATTCACGCCAGCATTGGATATACCGATTATGCATTAGCTCAATTTTTTGCACTCGCCAGTCGAATGGATTGGTTTAAGAATACACTTTTTGTGATTACTGCCGACCACACTTCTTTAGCTGAAACTCCATATTACCAAGGTAAAATCGGAAGTTATTCCATTCCAATTTTGTTTTACAAAGCTGATAACTCTATGACTGGAAAGTCAAATGAAATAACCCAACAAATAGATATTCTACCGAGTGTATTAGCTGCGCTTAATTATAACGAATCTTATTTTTCATATGGGAACAGTGTGTTTGACACGGTACAAAATCATTTCAACATCAATTACCTGAATGGAATTTATCAGTACATTCATGCAAAACATGCACTTCATTTTGATGGTGAAAAAACCAATGCATATTACGATTTAAGTATGGATAGCCTGTTGCAGAACAATATCAGCACACCGGACAATATCGCGCAAATGGAGCAAGAGAAGCACTTGAAAGCTTATTTACAACATTTTAATGCGGCACTCATTCACAATCAAATGACTGCTAAATCAGCAAAGTAAAATGCGGAAAAAAATTTGCTTCATCATAAATCCTATTTCCGGAATTGGCAAACAAAAAGTGGTCGAGCCGCTTATTGCGAAACTATTCAGCTCGCACGATTTTGAGGTAGAAATAAAATACACCACACACGCCAAACATGCTACCACACTAAGCCGTAACGCTGTGCTCGAAAAGTACGATACCGTTGTAGCCATTGGTGGGGATGGTTCGGTGAATGAAGTGAGTTGCGGATTAATTCACAGTGGCGTAAAACTCGGAATTGTTCCTTGCGGCTCAGGTAACGGTTTTGCGCGGCATCTGGGAATACCGATGGACATTACAAAATCGTTGGAAGTAATACGTAATGGAAATTTTATACTTTCAGATTCAGTAAAGGCAAACGAAAATATTTTTGTTAATATAGCAGGCCTAGGCTTTGATGCGCAAGTAGCACATCTTTTTGCTGACTATGGCAAGAGAGGGCTTATGAGCTACGTGAAAATTATTTTTAACCATTATTTTCAATCCAAAGAACAATCTTTTTCGTTCGAAATAAACAATAAAAATCACATTGAGAAAGCATTTATTTTTAGTGTTGCCAATGCATCCCAATATGGAAACAATGCCACTATTTCGCCGCTGTCGAATATACAGGATGGAAAAATAGAGCTTGTTCTGTTAAAAAAAATACCTTTCTACCTCTTGCCAAGCGCAGCTTTTCGCTTATTTAATAAAAGTTTGAAAGACTCAAGTTACTATCATCACTATTCATCGTCAAAAATAAAAGTTGTGGCACCTTCCGGAAAAATCCACTTAGATGGAGAGGCAATTGAAACTGATTCAGAAATTACTTTTGAAGTTTTACCCTTATCTTTGGCTGTGTTAGTGCCCTAAAATTTTGGCTTATGAAAAACAAAGAACGCATCAACGTGGTGTATTCCACCAACCCTAATTTTAAGTATCAATCGGATGAAGCTGCTGAACAAAACACCCTTCCGCCGCAGCAACAAAACTTAAGAATTCAACTTGATAAAAAGCAAAGAGCAGGAAAATCAGTTACGCTAATTACCGGTTTTATTGGGAGTTCAGACGATTTAAATGAACTTGGTAAAAAACTTAAAACAAAATGCGGAGTGGGTGGAACTGCAAAGGAAGGAGAAATTTTAATCCAAGGCGATTTTCGCGATAAAATTTTAGAACTGCTCACCAAAGATGGTTACAAAGTAAAAAAGATTGGTGGCTAACTATCATAAATAAATTCCGCACACCTAGCTATATTCCACCTCCTTCTTTAAAAGGATGAATATTTTTATAGGCTATCCAATTTTCAAATTGCTTTAAAATCGAAAAGGACCGGCCTATGAGAAATTGGCGTTAAGAAATTTAAATTCATTTTTAAGCGCGGGCCCTGTGTAAGCAATCCTCGAGCGAGCAAATTAAATATTTTCCTTTTACAGAATATGTCGAGCGCTTGGGTTGCGTGAAAAAATGAATTTAAATTTTAGCCAATTGCTCATCAGACTTGATTTTTTGCTTACTTTTTTATCAAGTAAAAAGTAAGAAATGCTCCTTGAAAGTACTGTCAACAATAGCTTTCAGCAAATAAAATTAATGCCTATAACAATCAGTTGAAAGCGAACTAATGCGCATGCGCTTTCTTTAAAACCCGGTCATAAAGCGCTTCATAAAGCGGCAAAATGGCTGCAATATCAAACTTCTTAGCCTGTTCAAAAGCATTGTGCTTAAATTGTGCAAGCACCTTCTCATCTTTCAAAATAGAAATAGCATGCTGCACCATGGCATCCACATCACCCACATCGCACAAATAACCCGAATACCCATTCACATTCACTTCGGGCAAACCACCGGTATTACTCGAAATCACGGGAACTTTACTCGCCATTGCTTCTAAAGCAGCCAATCCAAAACTTTCGGTTTCAGAAGGCAATAAAAACAAATCTGCTCGTGATAAAATTTGAATGGGATCCGTAACTTTCCCCATCATCCGTATATCGTTAAAGGAATCTAATTCCCTGCTCATTCTTTCAATATTAGCACGCTCAGGGCCATCTCCCACCATAATTAATTTTGCAGGAATTACCTTTCTCAATTTATCAAACACATGCAACACATCCTCAACCCGCTTTACTTTCCTAAAATTCGAAATGTGCATGACCACCTTCTCGCCTTTAGGAGCAAAGAGTTCGTGACTGCAGTCGGAGCTATGCTTTTCGTAATCCGATATTTTTACAAAATTTGGAATCACCTCAATTTCGCGGGTTACTGCAAAATGTTTAAAGGTATCGGCCTTTAAACTCTCCGATACAGAGGTAACCGCATCGGATTGATTGATGGCAAAAGTAATTACCGGTTCAAAGGAGGCATCCCGTCCAACCAAGGTAATATCGGTACCGTGAAGTGTTGTAATAAATGGAATATGTATGCCTTGAGATGCCAATATTTGCTTTGCCATGTACGCTGCTGATGCATGTGGAATGGCATAATGCACGTGCAATAAATCCAACTTCTCGTATTTCACTACATCCACCAGTTTGCTCGAAAGCACCAGTTCGTAAGGCTGGTAATCAAATAAAGGATAATCGGAAACCGCCACTTCATGATAAAATATATTCTCCGAAACAAAATCAAGCCGCACCGGTTGACTGTACGAAATAAAATGAATCTGATGACCTTTGTTGGCCAGCTCAATACCAAGCTCTGTGGCCACTACTCCGCTACCGCCAAAGGTGGGGTAACACACAATTCCGATTTTCATAAATTAATGCACAATTATTTACCAAAGGTAATCTTCTGAATAGAAATAAAACAAAGTATGGCTACCTTAAAAAAAACAAAATCCGCCTAAAGCGGATCTGTTCAACTATTCAGCGGTGAGGGAGGGATTCGAACCCTCGGTACAGTTACCCGTACGACAGTTTAGCAAACTGTTCCTTTCGGCCTCTCAGGCACCTCACCAAATTTTGGGTGTGCAAAAATAGAAAATTGTAAGCTTTGTGCAAATTAATTATTTTTTCATTTCTAATTCCTTGTCATTACAGCAAATACAAATCAGTTGGGAATATTATATTTGTGCATATACAAGCCAATTATACTGTATGCATTTTAAAACCTTAATTTCTTACGTTTTAGCATTACTAACTGTGCTGTTGATTGCCTGCTCAGATGCCGGACATTCGGGCAATGGCAGTGCTGATGCACAATTAGGCGACTCGGGTAATTTTATTAAAAATAGCGATAATATGCCTTTTCAGGCGGATTGGTCGAAAGAAAATACCGTGGTTTTTCATTGCACCTCCTTGCCCGACGATATGCATCCCACCAATGGTAACTCCTCCGGAAGGGCGTTCATCAATAATTACACGCAAAAAAAGTTATTGGCGAGCGATATAATTAACCTTGGTATTCGTCCGGATTTAGTTAAAACAATGCCAATAATTTCAGATGATGAACTACATTTTACCTACGAACTGCGTGATGAGCCCTGCTGGGACAATGGAAAGCAGGTTACTGTTGAGGATGTGCTATTTACATTTAAAGCCAATGTCTGTGCTTTAACCAACAATCCTGCTGCCAAATCCTATTTGGAAAACATGAAAAATATAGTGCCGGATGCCTCAAATGCAAGGAAATTTAGCATTGAAATGAAGAAACGTTACATACAAAATCTCGTTTTCCTAACAGAAATCCCCATTTTGCAGCGCAGCTATTTCGACCCGAAAAATGTACTGAATAAATATACCTTTCTTCAATTGGCTGATAGCACTTTTAAAGCGGATAAACAGCCTGAACTAACTGCCTGGGCAAATGAATTTAATGAGGCACAATACGGGCATTCTTCTGATAAGTTAGTTGGATTGGGGCCTTACCAAATCAGCGCTTGGGAAAATGGACAAACACTTAGTTTAACTAAAAAGAAAAACCATTGGACACAAAAATTATCTGGCCAATCACCTTATGAAAACGCATATCCCGATAAAATCATTTTCAAATTAAATCAAGATGAAAATGCCCAAATACTTGAATTTAAAAATCAAAGTATGGACGCCTCCACCTGGCTTGCAACTAAGACCCTACTTGCCTTGCAAGAAGATTCAAATTTTAACCGCAATTATTATTCTCGCTTTACTGATTCTTTTGATTATACCTACATGGGATTTAACATGAAACCCGATGGAGTAAATCACAAAAAATATTTTACCGATCAAAAAGTGCGTAAAGCATTGGCCTACCTCACTCCTGTTGATCAATTTATTTCGCTTGTATTTAAAGGAAAAGCAAAACGCATGGCCAGTAACATTGTACCTGCTAAGAGAGCTGAATACAATTCAAATTTGGCAATTATCCCCTTTGATGTAGAGCAGGCTAAAAAATTATTAGACGAAGCCGGATGGAAGGACTCAGACGGCGATAACATTCGCGATAAACTAATTGATGGTGAAAAAGTACAGTTAAGCTTTAACCTGAATTATATGTCGGGCCCCTCGTTTATAAAGGATATTGTGACAATAATTACAGAAGCTATGTATAAAGCTGGTGTGAAAGCAAATCCGCAAGGCCTCGACTTTGCCGTGTTTTATGAAAAAGCCCAAAAGCACGATTTTGATGCCATGTTAGGTGCCTGGAGCGGCAGCTGTTTCCCGGATGATTTCACACAAACCTGGCACAGCAGTTCCTGGATTTCACAAGGCAGCAACTATACTGGATTTGGAAACGCAGCCAGCGATGCGCTTATTGATTCTATAAAAGTTACCTTAAACGATGCATTGAGAATTCCAATGGTAAAGCGACTTCAACGCATAATTTATGAAGAGCAGCCTTATGTTTTTTTATATTCAGCGCAACGAAAAAATGTGATTCACAAACGCTTCAACAATGCCAATATGTTTTTTGAACGACCGGGTGTGATGCTAAATAATTTGCTAGTGCGAACAAATTAATTTTTTAAAACACGATTTATTGCATTGCACAATTTGCCATAGAGAAACACTAAACGCATAATTCTTATATTAATTTATTCCATGAGTACTAAAGCAGTATGAAGAAATATATACTTAAAAGAATTCTGCTTTTTATCCCCACTCTGTTTATTATTTCCTTACTCGCTTTTGCAATAAGCACAAACGCTCCGGGAGATCCTGTGGCGCGTATGACGGTAACTAGTCATGACGGTGGAGAAGAAGCAAATTCTAATACTAGCGCACAAAAGGAATTCTGGAACCGAAAGTTGGGCTTAACACTTCCTCTGTTTTATTTTGAACTATCCGATTGGTCAAGTCCCGATACACTTTATCGGATTTCAGATAAAGAGAAAAGGGAAACTTTAGCGCGTTTGCTTCACGGATGCGGAAATTGGGCTGCTGTTGCTAAATATGCAAGTGCTTTGCAAAATTTATCCATTTCTCTTAACAGCCTCAAGACTGATACATTTTTTTTAAATCAAAAATCGGCAACACTTCAGCAACTAAATTTGAATAGTTCTATTGCGTCAGTGAATTTTCTTCGCTACACACATATTAACAGTAGCATAGTATTTCAGTTTAAGAAACTCGATAATTCACTTGCGGCGCTTAAACACTTCAAGCAACTATCCGTTCAATTTAATGCCCTAAAGCAATGTTATCAGGGTCTTTCTCAAAATAAGAGTATTTGGAAAACCTATCTTCCTACAATGCACTTTCATCCCCAAAATCAATACCACCGTTGGATTTTTGGGGATAGTAACATGTTTACCGGAAGCGGAAGTGCATTTACAAAAGGCATTATTCGGGGCGATTTTGGGACCTCATTTGCCAGTAAAGAACCGGTTTCGGATAAAATTTGGAAGCGCATAAAAGTTTCACTTTTGTTTTCACTGCTTTCTATTCTGCTTGCCTACCTGATAAGTATTCCCATCGCTTTAAAAGCGGCCGAAAAACCACAGGGAGTCTTTGATACAGGAAGTTCACTGGTTTTGTTTGCGCTCTATGCACTGCCCTCCTTTTTTGTTGCAACTTTATTATTAATGACCTTCTCAAACCCTGATGTACTTAATTGGTTTCCGGCTTCAGGTTTGCAACCGGCTACCGGAATAGCCGAAAATACAAGCATTATCGAGCGTTTACGCATTCAAATTCCGTATTTAGTTTTGCCATTGATTTGTTATGTATACAGTTCACTCGCCTTTCTAAGCAGGTCTACACGTGCTGCTTTACTTGAGAATCTTCCATTAGAATACATCCGTACAGCAAGAGCAAAAGGCCTTTCGGAGCGCCGGGTACTTTACAAACATGCCTTCAAAAATGCGCTCTTGCCACTCATTACTTTATTTGCAAATGTGTTTCCTTATGCATTAGGCGGTTCTGTTATTTTGGAAAGTATTTTCACTCTACCCGGAATGGGACTCGAAACGTTCACAGCCATTCAAAATCAAGATTATCCTGTAATTGTTTGCGTATTTACCTTAGCTGGATGTATGACGGTTGTAGGTGCTTTACTTGCCGATTTGCTCTATGCTTTTGTTGATCCAAGAATTTTATTTCACAAAACACGATGAGTCAAACAGAAGCAAATTCGGGAGGTGCAGCAATTGTTTCATGGAAGCAATTTTCGCACAGGCAAAAAAACAAGGGCTTGAAAAAGGGGATTTTCTTACTTGCGCTTCTTGCTTTAATCGCATTATTGGCGCCTATTCTGGCAAATGAAAAACCACTCTACATGAAGTTAAAAGGAAAGCATTATTTCCCTGCTTTTACCGATTTAAATCCATTTAACGTTACAAAAAATTATGTTTTTGAATCCCAACGCGGGGAACATTTACCTGCGTTACAACTCGATATTGCAGATTGGAAAAAGCTACCTTATGAAACAATACTTTGGTGCCCTATCCCCTATTCGCCGGGGAAAAGTGATTTTTCCAATTCAAATTACGTTTCACCTTTCGGGGTGCAAGTTTCAGCTACAGGTGAAAATTTACCTTTTCGATTCCGACATTTTTTAGGTAGTGGTATGCGGGGTGAAGATGTATTTGCTGGATTAATTCACGGAACCCGCACCTCCATGAGCATTGGTATGTTATCAATGATTATAGCGGCTTTCATCGGACTTTTATTAGGCAGCCTTTCGGGATATTTTGGCGATGATGGTTTTAAATTACCACGGGCGACTTTAATTGCGCTTATTTTTGCTGTTAGTATCGGATACTTTTATGCATTCTACACCCGCAGGTTTCAGCTCCTTGATGCGATGCAGGTATCAACATTAACAATGCTTGCAGCGTTATTTACTAGTTTCATTTATTTTTTGGGTATTGTTTTATTGGGTTCACGAATTGCAACCCTTTTTAAACACACAGCTTGGGGAGGCCGCTATATTGCCATCCCACTCGATAGTATCATCTCCAGATGTATCGAAATCATTTTATCCTTACCTGTTTTTATATTGATTATTAGCATTGCCGCCATCTGCAAACCGTCTATTTTGAACATTATACTGATTATTGGTTTTACCTCTTGGACAAGCATAGCTAGACTAACACGCGCTGAGTTATTGAAAGTAAAAAAGCTCGAATATATCCAAGCCGCCCATTCGTTGGGCTATAGCCACACCAGAATACTATTTCGACACGCACTCATAAATGCTATGTCGCCTGCATTGGTGGCACTTGCTTTTGGAGTTGCTGCTGCAATATTAATAGAGTCATCCCTTTCCTTTTTAGGAATTGGATTGCCTTTCGACACTGTTTCCTGGGGGGGCATGTTAAGCGAAGGCCGACATCAATTTAGCGCTTGGTGGATGACTTTGTTTCCCGGGATTGCTATATTTTTGAGTGTTACACTTTACAATTTTTTAGGTGAAGCATTGCGCACAAACCAAAAACTGAATCTGAGTGAATGATGCATCATTATTCCACAGAAGAAGCAGAATTGAAAGCTGAATTTTATTAATCAAAATAAGAAATGTATACCATCTCCAACGAAAAAACACTTTACAAAGATCTTTTCACCATTCAGGAAGCAGAAATTCAACAACGTGGGAAGCGCTTCCGTCGGGTTAAGATAAAGAAAGAAAATGCAGTTGCAGTTTTGGTATTCAATCACCAAAGCAATAAAATTATTTTAACCAAACAATTGCGTTATCCAATTGCCGACCAGCATCCGGAACCATTACTCGAAATTTTGGCCGGCAAAATTGATGCAGGCGAAGATCCCTTGCATGCAGCTTTACGCGAAGCAAAGGAAGAAATCGGATATACTATTCAACCTGAAAACATTCACTTGTTGCTTTCCTGCTATCCAACACCAGGTTATAGTTCAGAACTTTTTTATATTTATTATGCAAGCGTAAACAATGCTGATAAAATTAATTCAGGTGGCGGAATGGACAGTGAAAACGAATTTATTGAAGTTGTTGAAATGGAAGCAGAAGAATTTTATGCTCAAATTAAAAACGGTGTGCTAAAGGATGCCAAAACCTATCTGGCTGCACTCTACATGCTAATTCATTCTTCTAAATAAAACTTTTTTGATTAGAAAAAGTCACAAAAAAACGCTGCAGAACTAAATCTACAGCGTTTTATTTTTTACAAATCTGTAAGCCGGGTTCTGTCTGCAAACTTTTCAGTTTGCAGTTCTATCATTTATCTGGGTGGGCCATTGCTGACACACTCTATCAACCTACCCTTCTCACCATCATTTTGCAATGAACAGAAGCGAGCAGCTCCTAATGTGAGGTTTATTTGGTCTTTCAACACCTGAGGTTTACCCGATTTTGATATCGCTACCAAAATCCGTGAGCTCTTACCTCACGTTTTCACCTTTTTCCACCAATGGCGGATAGTTATTTTCTGTGGCACTAGCTGTTCCCGCAATTAACGAGACCTTTCTGTTAGAAAGCAAGTTGCTCTGTGTTGCCCGGACTTTCCTCCCTTGTTGGCACGAATGCCAGCACTGACGATAGAACGATTTGTGCTGCAAAGGTAAGCAATCTTTATATTTAATTTATTTTACTGCACTTGTTCCTAAAACCCAATCCCTAGGCAAGTAGTGTTTACAAAGAAAACAAAGCATATTAAGCTGTTTTTTCTATTTTTACCGCACTAAAAAATGAAACGATTTTTTTTACTTTTTATACTATTTCTGTTTTTTAACTTTGAAAAAAGTAAGGGGCAAAACCAAGCCAATTACCAGCTTGGATTCCGCTATCACTATGGCTTTGTGATGGTGCATACGCCAAGCCTGCAACAATTTTCAAGCGCACATTTTCCGGTGTATGAGCTCACTTTTACAAAGCTAACACTAGGCAATAAGGAGTGGCAACGAGCCTATCATAATCCTGACCTAGGTCTTTCATTCTTTGCGACAGATTTTGGTAAAAATAAAGTGTTGGGAAGAGGATATGCGCTTTTCCCAAACATTAGTTTTCATTACTTGCGTAAGAAATGGATTCACGCCAATTTTCGATTTGGTGCTGGCCTAGGATATATTGAAAAGCCATTTGACCGCTTGAACAATTATAAAAACAATGCCATTGGTTCGCATCTGAATGCTGCAATAAGTGTTTTGCTTGAAACCAAATTTAAACTTGGTCCAAATACTAATTTGGGAATTGGTTTAGCCATGAATCACTTTTCTAACGGCGCAACTAAAACACCTAACTTGGGAATTAATCTTGCCACAGCAAACCTTGCATTAGCTTACACCTTTGCACACAAGTCTGTGCCTGCTTATGACAGTAATGCTACATTTAAAAAACGAATCGAATACTTTGTAGTGCTGTGTGGTGGCATGAAGGAGATAGCACCTGCAGGAGGAGATAAATATGCTATTTTAAATGCATCGTTCAATGTGGCACGATTGCATAGTATTAGAGGTAAATGGGGTTTTGGCTTAGATATTTTTCACGATGCATCAATTTACGAGCAATTTAAAAGAAATGAAGTGCCGGTGAGTCAAACTAATATTACACAAGCGGGCATAAATATTTCCTGGGAAGTAATTTTTGGAAAGGTTTCGTTTCCTATTCAAGCCGGAGTGTATGCCTTATCTAAATACAAAAGCAATGGCATAATTTATAACCGATATGGGATTCGCTATCATTTTTCGAAACGCTTTTTTGCAAACGTTTCACTTAAAACGCATTATGCCAAAGCCGATTATTTTGAATGGGGAATGGGATACAATTGGAACTAAAAAATGAAACGTAATATTGAATTAATTCCTTTACTCTTTGTCTTTATGCTGCTTTCATGCAATAAAGAAACAGCCCCGGACTATTTACAAACTACAGGAACATTAACAAGCGTAGAACGCGATGTTGCTGACTTTACGGAGATTGAACTTTTTAATAACATGGATCTTGTACTAACACAGGATACTTTTAATAGCTTAATTATTGAAGCCGGAGAGAATCTTATTCCAGACATTACTACAGAAATTAAGGACGGGAAAATGCAAATTAAAAACACTAATAAATTTAATTTTTTGCGTTCTTATAAAAAGAAAATTACAATTTTTATTCACTGCAAAAATTTGCAACACATTACATATAGAGGTGCCGGAAACATTAGCACCACCAATACTTTAAATGCTTCAGTTTTTAATTTCGATTGTCACAAAGGTACAGGCGATATTCAGTTAAATTTACTAGCGCAAGAAGGGCATTTTAATATTCATACAGGGCAATGTAAACTGGTAGTTAGTGGTACTATCGGACTCAATTATCTGTATCAAGCGGGCAATGGATATACGGATGCTTCGGAGCTAAAAACAGGCTATACTTATGTTACAAATAAGGGCACGAACGATTTGAAAATAAATGTCGACCATGTTTTGTATGCCAAAATAAATTATCTTGGAAACATTTATTACAAAGGAAATCCCTCTGATTTAGGTTCGGAAATAACTGACAGCGGAAATTTGATTAAAATCGAAGAATGAAAAGTATCCTCTTTTTGCTGAAAGTACTGCTCTTCTGGTTGGCTTTATTTTTTATTCAACGGGTATTCTTTCTTGTTTATAATTTAAATTTTGTAATAGAAAATGCAGTTCCTGAAGCTGCAAAGTCATTCTTTTATGGCTTGCGCCTAGATTTGGCAACGGCTTCTTATTTGAGTTTTATTTTCTTTATCGTAATGATTATTTCTTTTGCAATTCCTTCAAAGGCAATTTCGAAGTGGAATAATTATGTTGCGTTTTTGTTGATATTACTGGTGTTGCTAATTAGTTTAGGCAACACCCTCTTGTATAAGGAATGGCAAAGTTTACTGAGCAAAAGAGCACTGGCCTTTTTACTTTATCCGAAGGAAGTGATGGCTTCCCTTAGCCTTTCTTATATATTTATTGCCGTGTTGGTACTTGCACTAATGCAATATTTGGTGTTTCGAGCTTGGATAAAATTCATACACCTGCCGGAAAGCGAAATCAAATCAGGTGTTGTATTAAAAATTGTGATCACTTTACTTGTACCTCCATTTTTATTTATGGGAGCACGTGGCGGGTGGCAACTGATACCCGTTAATGAGAGCGCCGCCTATTTTTCTTCGCGATTGGCTATTAATCATGCCGCAGTGAATCCGGTTTGGTATTTAGGAAGCAGTATATGGAATCCGGTGGAGGAGGAAAATAAATTTCATTTCATGAACGATTCCATTGCAAATAAAGTGTGTGCTGAACTATTTCAATGCACTTTAGATAGCAACAAAATTATTTTAAAAAACAATCGGCCCAATATTGTTATTATTGTGATGGAAAGTCTTACTGCTGATGTAATTGGCGCTTTGGGAGGTGAAAAAGGAATTTGTCCGAATTTAGATAGTATTGCCGAAAAGGGAATTTTATTCAGTCATATTTATGGAAGCGGTTCACGCACCGATCAAGGATTAATTAGCATACTCAGTGCTTTTCCGGCACAACCGGATAAGTCAATCATAAAATACACTGCTAAATCGAATAAGCTTCCCTCCTTGTATCGCGACCTCATGGTGCAAAAATATAAGAGTTCATTTTATTATGGAGGCGAAGTCGAATTTGCCAATATTGGCGCTTATCTGCGTCAATCAGGTGTAGAAAAAATTTGTACAAAAAATGAATTTTCTGTCAATCAAATTAACAGTAAATGGGGAGCACACGATGAATTTGTATTGAGCAAACAACTTCAGGATTTAAGTACAGAAAAGGAACCCTTCTTTTCGGTACTACTTACACTTAGTAATCACGAACCCTTTGAAACTCCCGGTATTCCTAAATTTAAAGGCAATGATGATGGAACTAAATTTAGGAACACCGCCGCATATACCGATAAATGCTTAGGAAACTACTTTCGAGAAGCTTCCAAAACAAGCTGGTATAAGAACACTCTCTTCATCTTGGTCGCTGATCACGGTCATCGATTACCCCAGCAAAATGATATGAATATGGCAAAATCAAAACATATACCCATGTTATTTTATGGCGAGGTGCTAAAAGAGAAGATGCAAGGAATGCAATGCACAAAAATTGGAACACAGGAAGATATAGCTGCCACACTGCTGGCTCAATTGCAACTTAGTACTCAAAAATACACCTGGAGTAAAAACTTGTTTAACTCAACAACAAAGGATTTTGCATACTACAGCAATCAAAATGTAGTAGGTTGGATTTCTGCCAATGACTCGATTGCCTATTCCTTTGTTGAAAAGAAAAACATAGCTGCTACCCAAACAAATGAAGTCAGCCTAAGTCAAGCAAAAGCGTATTTGCAAAATTTATACGCTGAATTTTTAAACTTTTAGAAAGTTAAGATTCATTATAATTTATGCATGGAATCTAATTTCATAAATAAAAGAACTTTTGTTTCTTCATATTTTAATGAACTCAATGATTGAATTCATGCAACATCAAATCTTTCGATTCCATTTGAGTTTATAAGTATGATGCTTTCAGCATCAAAAAAAAATGACACACTATTCCATAAATGTGGGATGCTTTCAGCATCACATACAGGCGTCCAATCTACAAGTCATCATACATAACAATGTGAACTTTGCACTTTTACTGCAAACAATAAATTTAATGCAAGCATTCTTTCAAAAATAAAAAACAAAATAGATGTCAAAGACATCACACCTCTATAACCAAACCAAAACACAAATCAAGATAGATGTCAAAGACATCACACCCCTATAACCAAAACACGAATCAAAAAGGATGTCAAAGAAATCCCACCCCAATAACCAAAACACGAATCAAAAGGATGTCAAAGACATCACACCCCTATAACCAAAACACAATCAAAAAGGATGTCAAAAACATCCCACCCCTATAACCAAAACACGAATCAAATGGATGTCAAAGACATCACACGTCTATAACCAAAACACGAACAAAAAGGAAGTCAAAAACATCCCACCCCTATAACCAAAACACGAATCAAAAGGATGTCAATGACATCCCACCTCTATAACCAAAACACGATCAAAAAGGATGTCAAAAACATCCCACCCTTATAACCAAAACACAATCAAAAAGGATGTCAAAAACATCACACCCCTATAACCAAAACACGAATCAAAAGGATGTCAAAGACATCACACCTCTATAACCAAAACACGAATCAAAAAGGATGTCAATGAAATCCCATCCCTATAACCAAAACACGAATCATAAGGATGTCAAAAACATCCCACCTCTATAACCAAAACACGAATCAAAAAGGATGTCAAAGACATCACACCCCTATAACCAAAACACGAATCAAAAGGATGTCAAAGACATCCCACCTCTATAACCAAGCAAAGCCGAGTAAACACGATGCAGACAGCATCGTACAAAGTCATCATCGAATTCGAAAACATTAAAATAAAAAACCGTAGCTCTTATTAATCGTAAAGGATTTGGAGTAATTATACTATATAGCACTCAACGTTCCAACCAATCAAAAAGGTACTGGTCTTCATAGGTTACATCAAATTTTTTTAGAAACTCCGTGTATTCGTTTCTAAACGATTGTTTTCGGTGATGATCCTTTTGATTTTGTATATATCTTATTACATTCCCAATACTCGAATGACTGTAAGAAAATGCGCCAAAGCCCTTTTGCCAGGAAAAACTACGTTGAGAGAGCAGATTTTCGTTTATAAACTCATTCGAAGATTTTTTTATTTCTCTAACCAAATCCGACAAACAAATTGATGGCCGCATACCTATAAAAATATGTATATGGTCGGGCATCCCATTTATGGCCAACATTTTTTGACCCTTATTTTGAAGAAGGCCTGTGATGAATTTGTACAGCCTTTCCTCCCATACAGCATCAATTAAACATTCTCTGCATTTAACAGCAAAAACAATTTGTATATAAATTTGGGAATATGATCCTGCCATGAAAAAATTTTATGGCAAAAATAGCCCGTCAAAAAAACAGTAACAAACATCTTTTATCGTCTTTTTGAGTGAAATTTGAAGTGAAGATTAAGGCTTCATCAATAAACTTAAAACAATTCTACATTAAAAAAAATGCTACGTTTCTTTTCCTTCAATTTATATCTTTGCGCCACAAAAACAATAACATGAAAGATACAGCCCTCACACAAACACACATTGCACTTGGTGCCAAAATGGTTCCCTTTGCCGGATACAATATGCCCGTTTCTTATGCAGGAATCAATTCTGAGCACGAGTGTGTGCGCAATGCGGTGGGTGTATTCGACGTAAGCCATATGGGCGAATTTATTTTAAAAGGCGAAAATGCCCTTGATTTAATTCAGCGTGTAACGAGTAATGATGCAGCGTTACTCACCGATGGGAAAGTTCAATACTCTTGTTTTCCGAATGAAACAGGAGGAATTGTGGATGATTTATTAGTCTATCGTATCGATGCCAAAACCTACATGTTAGTTGTAAATGCATCCAATATTGAAAAAGACTGGAACTGGATTACAAAATTCAATTCCAAAAATGTGGAAATGCATAATATTTCTGAAAAGACTTCTCTGCTTGCTGTTCAAGGACCTAAAGCGGTTGAAGCCTTGCAAAAATTAACCGACATGAATTTAAAAGACATGGTCTATTATACCTTTGCGAAGGGTACTTTCGCAGGTGTTGACAATGTATTGGTTTCTGCCACAGGATATACCGGTGCCGGAGGATTTGAAGTGTATTTTGAGAATCAGCATGCCGATAAAATTTGGAAAGCCATTTTTGACGCCGGGAAAGAATTTGGTATTGCTCCCGTTGGACTTGGCGCGCGCGATACGCTTCGTTTGGAAATGGGTTTTTGCTTATATGGCAACGATATTAATGACAGCACGTCTCCCATTGAAGCAGGTTTGGGTTGGATAACAAAATTCACGAAAGAGTTTACAAATAGTAAAGCCTTACTGGCACAAAAAGAGCAGGGTGTTGCATCGAAATTGGTAGGTTTTGAAATGATTGACCGCGGTATTCCTAGACATGATTACTTGATTAAGGATGCATCAGGTGCTATAATTGGAAAGGTAACTTCCGGCACACAGTCACCATCACTTGGAAAAGCAATTGGAATGGGTTACGTAGCACCAGCATTTGCTAAAGCAGGTTCAGAAATTTTTATCGACATCCGCGAAAAATTAATTAAAGCACAAGTAGTTAAAATACCATTTTATAAAAAGTAATCGTTGCCTTGCAAACTTCGCTAAAAAGCACCCGGCTGCAGCTGCACCCGCTAAGCACAGGCGATACAGCTTTTATTTTTGAATTGGTGAATACACCCGATTGGATAAAATTTATTGGCAACCGTAATATCAATAGTTTAGGTAATGCATTGGGTTATATTCAGCGGATTCTCGACAATCCTGCCAATACCTATTGGGTAGTAAAATTAAACGAAAGCCTTGAATCCATTGGTGTAATAACTTTAATAAAAAGAGACTACCTGGAACATCCTGATATAGGCTTTGCATTTCTTCCGCAATTTTATGGAAAGGGGTATGCCTATGAAGCCGCACGTGTAGTACTGTTGCAACTCTTAAATAATAATTCAATCACACAGCTTTTTGCTACCACACTGGCTACAAATGAAGCCTCGATTCGCTTGCTTAAGAAATTAGGATTATTTTTTAACAAAGAAATACGTGTTGAAAATGAATCGCTACTCTTATATTCAGCAACAGCCGATACACTGGAAATAGAGCATATTACCGAAACTTTTTATAGCCTGTTCACCAATAAATACAAGAGGCAAGCAAAACTCGAAGACCTATACAGTTTGTGTTTAAAAAATATAGAAATAATTAAGAAAGATGGTTTGCAAGAAGAAAAATTCAACCTTGGCTCTTTTGTAGAGCCGCGTAAAAAGCTACTCAGTGATGGCACTATAGTTGAATTTGAAGAAAAGGAAACAGGTAGTGAAACAAAAATTACCGAATCCACAGCGCATCGACATAGTAATTACAAAAAATCAGGAATACTAAATGGCAGTTCTTTTGAACTAATGGGTAAAAAATATTTTCAATATAAAAAAACACCCTATGGCTGGAAGATAGCCGCAATCATTTGGGAGGATGAGAAAAAATAAGTACCATCAAATTAATCTCAAAAATAAAACAATAAGTCATTACATTTGTTCACAAGCTGCTATCATAATCATATAAAAATTAAAAGAAAATTTGATAGCCTTACAAACCGAATCAGCAAACATGCAGTGAAAAAAAAGCACTACCGTTTCTTCTTCCTATTAATACTGGCACTTTCATCGACTGCGGTAAGTGCGCAAAACTCAGAAATAGATAGTCTTAAAAAGGTTATCGCGTCACTTCCCGACGACACCAATAAAGTAAATACACTTAACACTCTTGCCAAAAGTTACTTCAGTACCAATGCGGATGAAGCTATTCAAACCAGCAACAAAGCGCGTGATCTAGCTGAAAAAATTAATTTTACCAAAGGAGTTGCACTTGCATTAAAAAATTCGGGGATTGGCTTTTATAAAAAGGGACAATACGTGGAAGCGCTTAACGATTGGGAGCTTTCCAAAAAAATTTATGAGAAGGCAGGTGATAAAAAGGGAGTTGCGAATATGCTCAGTAACCTTGGAGTTATTTATCGCGATCAGGCAGATGATGAAAAAGCCCTGGACTTATATCTGCAGGCATTAAAAATTGCTGAGGAGATTAAGGATTCCGTGCGCACCATGACTGTATTACTTAACATTGGAACCATCTATGGCGAAAAGCCATCAACTTACGACAAAGCCATAAATTATTACGAAAAGGCATGGCCTTATGCCGAAGTAATGTTAGATAATGATGCAATAGGTACCATTAGTGGAAATTTGGGTGAAATTTATTTAAAAAGCAACAAGGATTCACTTGCGTTGATAAATCTTGAGAAGTCTTTAAAAGCTTATGAGGGAACCGAGAATGTGCCTTATGCGTTAAATTTAATTGGTCAAGTTTATGCTAAAAGAAAAGAATACGACAAAGCTCTTGTTTACCAACAAAAAGCGCTAAGTATAGCAGAAAAACTGGAAGCAAAATTGGACATGGCCAAGTCTTTATTAGGAATTGCCGATACCTACAAACACCAAGGAAATGTTAAGGATGCACTGACAAATTTTCAACAAGCCGAAATAATTGCCCATGAAATCGGTGCGAATTTGGAATTAAAAAAATCGTATGAAGGATTAGCTTTTTCTTATTCGGCGTTGAAAGATTTTAGCAATGCATTTAAATACCAGGCATTGCTCACCGATATTAAGGATACCTTATACAACATCGACATCGATAAAAAATTAGGGACCTTATTATTTAATTTTGAAATTGAAAAAAAGCAAGGCGAAATCAATTTGCAGCAAAAGGAAATCAGTAAGCAAAAAATTGTGCGCAATAGTTTTATTGGCGGATTTGCCATTGTGTTGTTATTTGCCGCAGTATTTTTTAAACAACGAAATCGCATCTCCAAAGAAAAACAACGCAGTGAAGATTTACTCTTAAATATTTTACCATCTGAAACCGCCGATGAACTAAAGGCTACAGGGGCTGCTAAAGCTAAAAGTTTTGACAGTGTTACCGTTTTATTTACCGATTTTAAAAATTTTACCCGTGCCAGTGAGTTGCTTAGCGCAGAAGAATTGGTGCAAGAAATTAATTTCTGCTACAGCGAATTCGATCGCATCATTACCAAATACGGCATCGAAAAAATAAAAACCATTGGTGATGCCTACATGTGCGCCGGCGGCTTACCCGTTATTAATACAACGCACCCCATTGATGTGGTAAAAGCAGGTTTAGAAATGGTTGAATTTATTGAGAGAAACAAACAAGAGCGTATTGCACTCAACCAACCCTATTTTGAATTACGTCTTGGAATACACACAGGACCTGTTGTTGCCGGTATAGTTGGAATTAAAAAGTTCGCCTACGACATTTGGGGCGATACAGTAAATACTGCCTCCCGCATGGAAAGCAGCGGAGAAACAGGCAGAGTTAATATTTCTGAAACCACTTACGAATTGGTGAAAAATATTTTTGCTTGCAGCCATAGAGGTAAAATAAAAGCCAAAAATAAAGGCGAAATTGATATGTATTTTGTGGATGGTGTGATGTAACAAAATGCAATCTACCTAAAAGAATGTGGCTAATTAATACCTCTAATAACTACTCTATATAACACGCTTTCCTGATTTTAAAATTAAAACGAATCTTAAAAGCAGGATGATTCTTCAAGTCAAAAGCACCTAATTTGCCAGAATTCCCTTCCCGGATTTAACCGAAACACAGGAAAGGACTATCAACATTAGGAAATGCTTTTGAGTTTGTTGTAATTAATACCCTATGTTTGTCCAAATATCCTTGAGGCAAAAGAATTAAATAATACTTCAAGAAAATTAGTTTCAAAACGAATGGAAAACGAAAAATCAAATCCCAAAATATTAAAAAACAAGTACATCCCAACGGCTGAGTTTTACAGTCAAATTATTGATAGCTTACAAGATTATTCCATTTTTACGTTGGATAACGATTTTATCATTAATAGCTGGAGTTCCGGAGCTGTTAAAATATTTGGGTATGAAACCGATGAAGTGATTGGCGAACACTTTAATTTAATTTTTACCGAAGAAGATATAAAAAATGAAATTCCAAATAAAGAAATTCAAACCGCATTAAAGGAAGGCAGAGCTACTGATAACCGCTGGCATATTGCTAAAGATAAAAGTACATTTTATGCCTACGGTTTAGTTTTTCCGCTTACCGGGATAAATGGTGAGATGCTGGGATTTGTTAAGATTCTCCGTGATTTAACAGAAAGAAAAAAATCGGAAGATGCCATAAAAAAATACATGAAAGAGTTGGAGGAACTCAATACGCACAAGGAAAGTGTATTGGCCATTCTTTCGCTTGATTTAAGAAGTCCTTTATCCGCAATTATAGGAACAGCAAAATACTTGAAATCACATTTTAAAAAAATGGATCCCGAAAAAGTACAGGAAATGCTGGATATGTTATATAAATCCTCCACAGATGAGCTGGATATGCTGGACTATTTGGTAGAATGGGCGCGCATAAAATATGCCTCAGAAGTATTTAATCCAAGCCAAATTGAGCTGGCACACTATGTTGATAAAGTTTTCGAAAATTTGAGTGATACTGCGTCCGTTAAAGCAATAAACCTGCATCACGAAATTGAAGCAAATACAAGTGTCTTTGCAGATAGTAAAATGCTTATTTCAATCATTCAAAACATTGTTTCAAATGCTATTAAACATACTGAAAAAGGTGGTGATATTACAGTAACTACCAAACGAACAGAAGAGAAAATAATTGTTCAGATAAAGGACACCGGAATTGGAATTTCCAAAGAAATGCAAGAAAAATTGTTTGCTCCTCAAGTCAAAGCGCTGAGTGAGGCACGAAAGCAAGATAAGGGGGCGGGAATTGGATTACTCTTGGTGAAGGGATTTTTAGAAAAGAATGCCGGTGAAATTTGGGTGGAAAGTGTAGAAGGTGAAGGTTCCTCCTTTTATTTTACCTTGCCCATTGAAAAGCCTTTTAAAATAGGTAGTTCAGATGAAATTATGTTTGATGAAAGCCCTTAGTATGGGCAATCATTAGCACTATATAAACGGGGTCACTTTCCTATTTAACTGCTAAAGTTTCCATTAAAATAAGTAGTAAGAAAAAGCGATTAGGAGGTAATTTAACTATTCCTCCTTTTTTAGTTGGATAAAATCTGCAGCACTGGTAAAATATTCCAAGCCCAACATCCAAATTAAAACAAAACCGAGCAACACTTTCTGCATGATGGGTAAATAAACTAATTGGAAACTGAAATAATACATGCTGTTGCAACAATAATATACAAGTAAAGTGACTACGGAAAGTACCTTAAAAAAATGGAGATTTGTTTTGAAAACTAGTGCTGTGATATAAAACATGCTGATGAGTTCAAGCGTCCCTGAAAGGGTAACCATTTGATTATGCAAAGGACTAGCAATTAATGGTGTAAAACACATGGCACCAATACCCGTGAAGCGAATAATTTTTGAAGGTTTTGCCAAGGGAATTTTTTTAGAAAAACGATAAAAAAACAAGGCAAATCCCACACAAAAAAATAGCATTCCAGCTATAGCCCAATAGTGTGAGGCATTCTCAGCACCATTTACCGCTTTCTCTCCAAAAAGATTACAGAAATAATTGCTTGAAAAATCATAACCAATAGAATTTGAATTTTCTTGTGAGCCACCGGGATAATAGCGGGTTGCTATAAATAGCAATAATAGTGCGCAACATACGCATATTAAGATGAAATACTTTTTTAGCATATTTGAATCCAAGCGGTTTTCAACTTCATTAATTTTCTATTAAATTCTTATTTAACGTTTATCCAAAAAAAGCTGCGGTTTCCGACCGGACTCGCTTCCTTGTAGTTTAGTAATTTCTTCAACTGAACTCAAAACAATACTTGGACTGAAGCGAAGTTTGGCTCTGAAATGATCTTTAATTTCGTGTTCAAAATTTTCGGGAACATAGCGGCAGCCAATGCGAATCAGTATTTCGTCAGTTCCTAAGGAATTGGTACTCGCTTCCACTACATAATTCTCTACATGCGAAATGTTGTTTAAAATATCGTAAAAGGCCGAAGGGTAAATACTAGTGCCTTTATACTTTATCATCTGCTTCTTACGCCCTAAAATCGGTCCAATGCGCAAAGTGGTTCTTCCGCAAGTACAAGCTTCGGAATAATGCATGCACACATCGCCGGTTTTGAAACGCAGCAAAGGCATGCCTTCCACGCCCAAGGTGGTCACTGTAACTTCGCCGGCTTCATGTGCTTTTACAGGATTATCTTGCTCATCCAGAAATTCAACTATCACTAATTCGGGATGGTGATGTCCACCTTTACCGGCACTGCATTCGGTAAACGCTGCCCCCATTTCGGTTGAGGCGTAGGTGGAAAACAATTCGATATCCCATTTTTCCTTAATTTTTTTTCCCAGTGTATTCAACTCAAAATCCGCACTTCGTATGGGTTCTCCAATACATATTGCTTTTTTGATGCTGCTGTTTTTATAATCGATTTGATGTGCTTCACCGTATGCTATTAGTTTTAAGATAAAAGATGGAACTGTAATAATTGCACTAGGCTTTATACGTGCAACAGTATCCCACTGCAATTCAGGTATTCCCGAGCCTACCCTTACCACACCTGCACCCAGCATGCGTGCACCTGAAAAATACGCCAAACCCGCCATAAATCGCCTGTCGAGCGTAGCCATTAATTGATATATTTCGTTTTCATTGCCACCTGTGCAGGCTAAGGAAATGCACTCATTGTAAGCTAAACGCTGCAAATCCTTTTCAGTAAGGCAAAATGTTACCGGGTCACCTAAGGTTCCGGAGGTGGTAACATAATCAATAATTTGAGCAGGTGAAACACAAACAAAATCCGCGTTAAAGCTTTGCAAATCTTCCTTAGTGGTGACAGGAATGCGGGCTAAATCAGCTATTGATTTTATAGTAGAAAGCGATATGTTATGTTTCTTAAAATGGTTTTGATAAAAAGTGGAATGTTCATTTAGGTACTGCAAGTGCTTTTGTAACGCAATTTCTTGAATAGCATTAATCTCCGCAACCGATTTTTGTTCTATTTCAGGAAGGTGCATAAGGCTATTGCTACTGATTAGGGATGCTTTTGATTGTATAGGGCAACAGCTTCTTTTAGATTTTTGTATTGAAAAAATTCAACGGTATATCCTCCGGCCTGACCTAAGACAAGTACAGCCACTCCGGCACCTGCCAACGTTTTTTGCTCTGGCGTTATATCGTTATAGGTATTTGAACTTATGCCTAACACAATAAGCCCAACCACTCCGCAAGGTATCGAAACAATTTTTAATACAGGTGCAAACACTGAGCATACAATGCTTCTTGATACCAAGGAATTTATTTGAGCATTTTTTTCATTTCGCAATAAACTATACAAACGGCTCTTGCCCAATCGCCTATTGTGATAATAAAATTTTCGTCCTTCTACGCCAATGTTATCGCTCACTTTTATTTCTTCGATAGGATCAGTTTTAACATAATCGGGTTCAAGAGTAGCATTAAACACATCCTTACTCCCATTTGCATAGCGTATCATAAAAACCTCAGTTTTAGCGATGGTCTGCACTTCAGGGCGTATAGAATCATTCGCAGGAATCTGCGTGTAATTAATAGTGCTGCTGCCTACTTCCAACACTTTGCAATTCAGTTCATCGCCATTTTTTTTCAGTATAACGTCTTGGGCAAGTAGCCATGAAGATGCAAGTAATATATGTAGAAGTAGAAGTGTTATATGTTTCATAATAAGATTGGCTTGGTGTTCAAATATAATAAAAGCTTTTTTGCGATGATATGCCATTTCATTTTTTGACACAAATTAATTAAATAGCAATTAACAGCTAATTTTATGAATACAAAGACATCGGCTTTAGCAAGGTTGGATTAACGCACTATGCTTAAGAGTATATAGCTTCTTACCTTACATTAAAATGCACTGAAAAAAATATTCATCCAAAAAAGAATTCCCTTTTCGCTGCCATTCCTTTTTAGTTCCATTCTTTTCAAACCCACACTTTTCAAAAAGTGCAATACTGGGAGCGTTCTCGGATAAAATAGTGCAATATAGCTGATGTAAATTCAGTTTTTCTTTGGCATAGCTTTTTAAAAGTGATAAGGCTTCACTAGCATATCCTTGCAATCGGGCAGCCTTGTCGGCTATTAAAACCCCCACTCCTGCGCGTAAATTTTGAGGATCAAAATCAAATAAATCTATGCAGCCAATTGCTTTTCCAGAAAGGTCGCAAATCATTAAGCGCAATTGTTTTGTGGTGTAGATGTCATGGTGCGCCTGCTCAAGATAGGTTTTAAGAATTTTTTTTGAAAACGGTACAAGGGTATTGCTCAGGTGCCAAAATTCGGTATCGTTTTCCCAAACATATAGTAATTCCAAATCTTCCGGCTCGAGCGCCCTTAAGCTAATCAGTTTTCCATTTAGCATACATCAAATATTATACATCCCTTTATACACAAATTCAGCAGGTCCGTGTAACCATATATCTTTAAATGAAGTATCGGCTTGTTGCTCAAAACTTACTTTTAGTTTACCACCCGGAGTGGCTATAGAAAATTGTTTTGCCGCCTTTTTTATTCCTCTAAATGCCGCAACTAAAGCCACCGCGGTTACTCCGGTTCCACACGATAAAGTTTCATCTTCTACTCCCCTTTCGTATGTTCTTACTTTAAGCACAGTTCCAGCTGGCTCCACAAAATTTACATTTGTACCAAGCTTTTTGAATCGGCTACTGTTCCTTATTTTTCTTCCTTCGCCAACTACATCATAGGCGGCTAAGTTCTCTACAAAGCGCACGTAATGTGGTGATCCGGTATTCAAGTAAAAGTCCTTTCCTATTTTCTCAATGCCTATTACATCGGCCATTTTAAGCATTATAAGCTTGTCTTTAAGCAAGGCTTCATGTTTTCCATCACTTGCGTGGAAGGCTGTTTCGGTTTTAATCAACTTTAGTTCTTGCGCAAATGCAGCTACACAACGTCCACCATTCCCGCACATCGAACCAATGTTTCCATCGGCATTAAAATAAAGCATTTCAAAATCCAATTTTGCATGATTTTGAAGCAATATCAATCCATCGGCACCCACACCAAACCTCCTGTCGCAAATCCTTTTAATTAATTGGGTATTATGCTCAGGAAAATTCAAGTCGCGATTATCCACCAACACAAAATCATTACCGGCACCTTGGTATTTATGAAACTCAATTTTCATCGCACTTCTTGCTAGAATAGAACTTGATTATTTATTTAATAAAGCAATCACTTGTGGGTTTGAGACCTTTTCAAAAGCCTTGTAATCGTTATAATTATCGAGCTTAAAAAAAGTATCGGCGTATTTAAGATAAGTGCTTTCGTTGAGGTAAAATAATTTCAATGGCGCATCTTGATCTAATCCATAAACCACCAGTTTATTTTTGGCCATTTTATACCCTTTGTAATTAATGGGTGATTTCCAAAGTTCAACCTGGTAGCTATATTTAGCTAAGTTCATTTTAGAATTATCGCGGATTCCACTTGCGGTTTGCAAAAGCGAATCAGTATGGTTGTTTTGCTTGGCTGATGCAAAATCGAGGTTTATCAAATCCACCATTTTTGTAATCAGCATTTCATCTTTTTTGATAATGATTTCGTCATTCAAATTAAGCATCGCAACTGCACCGGAAGCAGCCGAATCAACAGAAGCAGAATCAATTGATGCTTGAACATTAGCAGCAACAACACTTGTGCTGTCCAATACTTGAGGACTCTTTTTATCGTTCGATTTGGCTGACAAAACTTCTTTATTTTTTGAATTTTTGTCAGGCGTTTCTGCCTTTGCAGATAGGGAATCATTTGCTTCTTTTTTGCTTGAAACTAAACCGTAAACCTTATTCACAATTTGTTCAATCATATTTTCAGAAACCTCACCGTTGCTATCGGGCTTAGGACTGGATACATACACAACTGTTGCACCAACCAATAATCCTATGGTGATTCCTAAAGCAAAAAGTAATGCCCGAGACTTTTTTTCGTTCATGTTATTTGAAAATTTCCCCCGCCAAAAATAGAATGCAAATGTAGGTAAAATTCCTTACTTTTGCTTAACAATAATTAACACACAAGCCACGCTCCAACTGCAATAAGGAAAGGCGCCTTTCGTTATACTTGCATCAAATTTGTTAGGAACAATTTTTGATTTTTCAAGCCAAAACTAAAATTAAAAACATGAACTCAATAAAAAAATTAGCAGGTATTTTAATGGTCTCTGCAATAGGAGGCGTTATGGGTGTAGGAATTTATTCATCGTTTGAAAAAAAGCAAGAAAGAACTCAATTAGGTGCAAATGCCGCACCGGTGCGAATAGTAAATAATGCAGGTGGATTGCCGGATGGAACTGTAAATTTTGTGGAAGCTGCTGAATTAACGGTACATACCGTCGTGAACATTAAAACCGAATATCATCAAGACAGCTTTAACAACAATTTCTTTTTTAATGACCCTTTCCATAATTTCTTGTTTGGCGATCGTGGTCGTGGTGGAATGTATCCTCCGCAAACACAAATGGCGAGCGGTTCGGGAGTTATTATTTCTGAGAATGGATATATCGCAACCAATAACCATGTGGTAGATAAGGCCGATAAAATTGAAGTTACTTTAAATGATAAACGCACCTACACCGCCGAAGTAATCGGTAAGGATCCTACCACCGATTTAGCTTTATTAAAAATAAATGAAAAGGATTTACCTTTTATCACTTACGGAAATTCCGATGATGTAAAAGTGGGTGAATGGGTGCTGGCAGTGGGCAATCCCTTTAATTTAACAAGCACAGTTACCGCTGGTATTGTAAGTGCCAAAGGCCGTAACATCAATATACTTGAAAACGATCCTTCTAAAGGAATTTATCCTATCGAAAGTTTTATACAAACCGATGCTGCCGTTAATCCCGGAAACAGTGGTGGTGCATTGGTAAACACAAGTGGACAACTCGTTGGAATTAACTCTGCCATTGCCTCCAACACCGGTTCCTATGCGGGATACTCCTTTGCTATTCCGGTTAATATTGTAAAGAAGGTAATGAATGATTTACTCGAATTTGGTAGCGTGCAACGTGCATTTATAGGTGTGAGTATTCGCGATTTAGATTCCAAATTGGCGGAAGAAAAAAATATTAAAGACTATAAAAAAGGTGTATTTGTAGCTGGTTTAACCGATGATGGTGCAGCTGAAAAAGCGGGTATTAAAGAAGGGGATATCATCACAAAAATCGGAAAATCAGAAGTAAATAATTCTGCTGAATTGCAGGAGCAGGTGAGCAATTTCCGTCCGGGCGATAAAATATCGGTTTCCTACCTGCGCAATGGGGAGGTAATGGTTTCGGACCTTACTTTGAAAAACAAATATGGAGGCATTGAAGTGAACAAAGAAGAAAAAGTTGAAACCGCTACCTTGTTAGGTGCAACATTTGAACCGATCTCGATTGACGACAAGAAAAAATTACACATCAACAACGGCTTACGCATTAAAAAACTCGAAAGCGGTAAGCTCTTTAATTCCGGTATAAAAGAGAATTTTATTATTGTAAATATTGATAAAAAACCGGTTGATTCCTTGAGTGATTTAACTACCATTTTAGAAAACAAAAAAGGAGGCGTGCTCATTGAAGGTGTTTATCCAAATGGGATGCGCGCTTACTATGGTTTCGGATTATAATCATCCAAAAATAATCCAACTCAATAGCCTTTGGTTTTCCAAGGGCTATTTTGTTTTGTATCTTCGTTGCAAATGGAAAGCATACATCAAATTTTAAAACAATACTGGGGACACACTGCTTTTAGGCCCTTGCAGGAAGATATTATTGGCTCCATTTTAAGCGGAAACGATACGCTTGCGCTTTTGCCAACCGGAGGAGGAAAATCCATTTGCTTTCAAGTGCCTGCTTTAGCCATGGAGGGCATTTGCATTGTAATTTCTCCACTGATTGCATTGATGAAAGACCAAGTGGATAATCTCAACAAAAGAGGCATAAAAGCGACTGCAGTTTTTTCAGGCATGAAAAAAAACGAAATTGATGTAGCGCTGGACAATTGTGTGTATGGCAAAGTAAAATTTTTATACTTATCGCCCGAACGCCTTGGTACTGAACTTGTGCGGGTGCGCTTACAAAAAATGAAAATTTGCTTTTTAGCGGTGGACGAGGCACACTGTATTTCACAATGGGGCTATGATTTCAGACCGGCCTATTTACGCATCGCCGAGTTGCGTGAATTGTTGCCCAAATTAAATGTATTGGCTTTAACAGCTACAGCTACGCCAGATGTTGTAAAGGATATTCAAGCCAAATTAGCCTTTAAAAAAGAATGTGTATTTCAAGCAAGTTTTGAGCGCAAAAACTTAGCCTATGTCGTTTTACAGGAGGAGGATAAATGGAACCGTTTGTTGAAGGTTGTAAATAATATTCCGGGGTGTGGAATTGTGTACGCGCGCAACCGCAAAAAAACGCAGGAAATTGCCAACTTCTTAAATCGAAATAACATACGCTCCGATTTTTACCATGCCGGCTTGGATCCCAAAGTACGCGACGAAAAGCAAAGTGCTTGGATGAAAAATACTTGTAGAGTTATAGTATGTACTAATGCATTTGGAATGGGTATCGATAAACCTGATGTGCGTTTTGTGGTGCACCTGGAATTGCCCGATAGCTTGGAAGCTTATTTTCAAGAAGCAGGAAGGGCAGGTAGAGATGGAAATAAATCTTATGCGGTGCTGTTGTTTCAAGGTATCGATGCCGAAGAAAGTCGCTTCCGATTGCAACAAAATTTTCCTGAAATTGCCGAAATAAAAATTGTTTATCAAGCTTTAGCCAACTATTTAAAATTAGCAATTGGCGCCGGTTTAGATGCTGTTTACGATTTTGATATTGCTCAATTTTGTTCCTCCTTTAACCTCAAGGTGAACAATGTTTACAACTGTTTAAAATTTTTAGAAAAGCAAGAATACTTAGCTTTAAGTGAAAATGCGAACAACCATTCTAAAATAAAATTGCGGATGAATAAAGCTGATTTGTACGCATTTCAAATTGGCAACGCGAAGTACGATGCATTTTTAAAAACCATACTCCGCTCTTACTCCGGTGCATTCGACGATTTTATCAGCATCCACGAAAGTGACCTGGCTAAAAGAAGTGAATTAAAAAAGGAGGATGTTGTAACAAATTTAATGCAGCTGAATCAACTAAATGTGTTGCACTATTTGCCTCAAACTTTTCTTCCACAGCTTTGTTTCACAAGAGCGCGGGTGGATACAAAGCAATTGACCATCGCTCCTGAACTATTGCAAGTAAGAGAAGAAATTGCCATAAAAAAACTTAGCGCAGTAATCAAATATGCCGAAAGCACCCAACTCTGCCGCAGTCAGCTGCTCTTGCAATATTTTGGCGAAACCAATACCCAAGCATGTGGTGTATGTGATGTATGTTTAGCAAAAAACAAGTCGAACGAATTAAGCGCTCCTTTGTTTGAACAACTTGCAAAGAAGGCACAAACCCAACTCGAAGCAAAAAAACTTTCGCTAACTGATTTGGTGAAAGCCTTAAATTCCAAAAAAGAAGCACAGAGTATACAAGTTATTCAAAACCTGATTGACAGTGGAAAAATAGTTAGTGAGAATGAGCTCTTGACTTGGAAACGCTAAAGGTTTATGTTCAAGTAAAACGAAATCGGAAAAACAAAAAGATATTTTTGAAGGGCTGTATGCAATATTGAATTCTCGATAGGCTTTGTCAAAAAAGAGGATTTTGTAGTAGCATTGGCTCTTTCTCTCGCTCTTGGATCTGAGTTTCCGGTAGTATAAATGACCGGCACATCCGAAAATTTACGAATCTCTTCCATCGTTTCTATGCCATCCATATCGCCGTTTATTTTCAGGTCCATTAAAATGATGGTAGGTTGATTTTCCTTCACAAATTGTATTGCCTTCTCACCGCTATCCACAATGGTGACTTGGGTATGGCCCATTTTTTCGATACTTTTTTTGGTAGAGAGTGCAATGATTGCTTCATCTTCCACGATTAAAATTTTTGCCATGTGTTAGGTGTTAAAAGTTAATTGAAAACTTGATCCATTTGAATTCTGATGCACCATATTTCCTCTGATTTGGCTCACCAACGAACTTACAAGCGTTAGGCCCAATGAGGTGCTGTTTGTTATACTTGTATGCTCACTCATACCTATTCCATTATCCTTAACGGTCATCGAAAGTTGCGAACCGCTCTTATAAATATCAATTGCAATAAGTCCTTGCTCTTGTCCTGCGAAAGCATGTTTGTATGAATTGGAAATAAGCTCGTTTAAAATAAGCGCACAAGGAATAGCATGTTTCAGTTCGAGGTGAACATTTTTGATATTGGTAGTCACCGTAATTGAAGTATCAGATGCATTGTAAGAACCCTTAATGGAATCAACAAGCGCAATAACATAGTCTGAAAAATCAATTTTTTCCAGTGATTCGTTGTGGTACAATTTCTCATGAATAAGCGCCATGGATTGAATGCGTCTGCGGCTTTCATCAAATATTTCCAACAATTTCTTATCCTCAATTTGGCTCGATTGTAAATGCAATAAACTCGAAATGATGGCAAGATTATTTTTAACGCGGTGGTGTATTTCATCAATTAGGATTTCCTTTTCTTTTAAGGAAGATTGCATTTGGGTTTCATGATGCTTTCGTTGGGTAACATCTGCTACACGAACCAACTGATAAGGTTTAAGAGACGTTTCAATTCGTTTAACAGATAAATCGCCCCAAAAGCTGCGGCCTTTTAGTGTTTCAAATTCGATTTCGCCATTCCAATATTTACGGAGTTTCAGATTTTTTCGAATTACGATAAGTTGCTCCGTATTAAATTTATCCTTGTGTAAATCCGGAACCTGTTTTCCGATTAAATCTTCCTTATCGTTACCCTCAAAAAGCTCCACAGCAAAGCGATTTACATTGCTTATCAAATTATGATCGGTATCGATTACTAAAAGCGCATCCGATGAGTTTTCGAAAATGGTTTGCACTTGCTCCTCCAGCAAACTGTTCATGGAGGTGAGCGATTGCTCTGACTTTTGATTTAAACGGGAATAAAAATAGATCACTAAAAAGAATACTATCACGGCACTCAACTGCACCATATTTCGCATAATGGCAATGTCGGTATCACTTATTTTAAACTGTGCAGGATTAGATATCCCCGAAAGGTTAATCCCCACAAAGATTAGGAACGGAATAACCAAAGTGATCAAAATAAATTTACGCTGTTTTATATCAAAAATAAAAAAGGGCACTTGCAGCACCGGAAACAGGAGTAAATTGGTTTCGAAGGTTTTACCATAAAAAAACAGCATGATAAAAATGCCGAAATACAAAATACTACATAGGAGTAATTTTGCCGCATTATTTTTACCGCTATGATTTAAATAAAGCACACCCGGAAAAAACAATCCGGTTATAAAATAATCAAACTGAAAAATGGGTATTTGAAAAATTAAAAAGGATATATCAAAAAGTAAATAGCACCCAAAGGCAAGCAAACACAATTGATTGGTGATTTTAATGCGTTTTATTTCTGAATCAGAAACAAATGAATTAATCCCGCAGTTTGTAACAAAATACCAAAAGCTCTTTAGTAAATTCATGGTGATGCTATTAACCCCCTCCCCCCGATATATTTTTTCTAAAGTAAGCACTAAGTCATTAATCTTTAGCATTTTTAGACTTAGCAAGTAAAGCAACTTGACAAATTATTGCTTTACAGCGATGAATCTTTCATTTTTAATTTATAATGTTGCACCGAATTCGTAAAACCCTTCAATGGATTACCCCTTTTTATTTCGATTAAGCAGTTATTTTTTCGACCGTTTGGTGTATCAAACACATTCGGTGCACAATGCTGAATTAAGGGTAATGCTGCATCACAATAAATTTATTTTGGATTCCGGTAGGGCAAATTATTCTTTTGGGAATTTGCATCAAGCATTTCAACGGGCATTTGCGGTTACAAAACTGCGCAACAAATCACCCAAAAATGCCTTGATACTGGGATTTGGAGCAGGCAGTATTGCCCACATCCTGCAAAAGGAATTGAAATTTAATTGCAGCATCACCGGAGTTGAAATAGATAGTGAAGTGCTTAAATTGGCTAAACTGTATTTTGATTTTGACAAGTTGAGAAACTGCAGTGTGATAGAGGACGATGCCTTGCATTACCTTGAAAGCAGCTACGAAAAGTTTGATTTAATAGCGGTGGATTTATTTCAAGAAATTGATGTGCCTGAACAATTTCAGCAAACACATTTCATTACCTTGCTAAAAGCGCATTTAGCGGATGCCGGGAAGCTCTATTTTAATTATGTACTCGATAATCCCCTTCACGAAAGCCAATTTGCACTAGTGGCGGAGCGATTCACTGCTGTTTTTCCTTTCGCAAAAACACTTGTCATTCCGGGTGGCAATCGAATGTTGATGAACTATTAAAGTGAATAATTTCATTTACGGCAAAGCACGTAAAGATCGCGCAAGGTTCGCGAAGTTGATATTCTTTTTATTATAATCTTCGCACCCTCTGCGTCTCCTCAGCGCACTCCGCGGTTAAACACAATTGCTCTTTCAGCTAAAGCACACACTTGCAGATTCGCACTTTTAGCTTAAATTTGCGGCTCTAAAAAAAATAAATTAGTAAAAATTTGTATGGCAACAACTTCTGACATTGGTGTAGGATCTTTTATCCGATTTAATAATGAATTGTGTTTGATAACTGAATATCAGCACCGTACACCCGGCAATTTAAGAGCATTTTACCAAGCTAAAATGAAAAATTTTAAAAGCGGAAAATCGGTTGAATATCGTTTTCGTTCGGGCGAAGAAGTGCAATTGGCGCGTGTGGAATACCGTATGTTGCAATACATTTATGCCGAAGGTGAAAATATTGTGTGTATGGACAATGCTACATTTGAGCAATTAGAAATAGCCTCAAATTTATTTGGCGAAGGATTAAAATTCATGAAAGAAGGCATGGAAGTAAAAGTGGCCTTTGAAAATGAGATTGCAATCGCAGCCGAGCCACCTACGTTTGTGGAATTGGTAATCACCTACACCGAACCGGGTTTAAAAGGCGATACTGCTACAAACACATTGAAACAAGCAACACTTGAAACAGGCGCCATTATTAACGTTCCACTATTTTGCAACGAAGGCGATAAAATAAAGATTGATACCCGCACTTTTTCCTACAATGAGCGTGTTAAATAGTAGTTTATAAAAATCAGAAAAGGCTAATTCCGTTTTAGGGGTTAGCCTTTTTTTAATTAATATTCGTAAATTTAAAGTGTCATTTTTCTACAAAAACAACATTCATGAAGTTAAACGAAGTGCAATCGCTGCAGCGAATAGCTGAACTTATAAACGCTAATTACCACGGAGCTGCTGATTTTAAGATTAGTGGAATAAATGAAATTCACAATGTTGAAAACGGGGATTTAACTTTTGTGGACCATCCTAAATATTACGACAAGGCGCTTCAATCCAAGGCTACCACCATTATTATAAATAAGGAATTACCTTGTCCGGAAGGCAAAGCACTCATTATTTCGGATGATCCATTTCGGGATTATGTTTACCTGTGCAAGCATTTCCGCACCTTTCAAGCAGCTACTAAATTTATTAGCGATACAGCAAAAATTGGAGAAGGAACCATTTTACAACCCGGCGTTTTTGTGGGCGAACATGTTGTAATTGGTAAAAATTGTATTATACACTCAAATGTGAGCATTTACGATCACACCCTAATTGGCGATAATGTTACCATTCATGCAGGAACCGTGCTTGGCGCAGATGCTTTTTATTTTAAGAAGCGACCAAGTGGTTTTGATAAAATGTTTTCTTGCGGCAGGGTAGTCATTGAAGACGATGTAGAAATTGGTGCCTTGTGTACAATTGATAAAGGAGTATCAGCGGATACCCGCATTGGAAAAGGAACGAAACTCGACAATCAGATACATATCGGTCACGATACAGTGGTGGGGCAAAATTGCTTAATGGCTGCACAGGTGGGCGTTGCCGGGGTAGTTACCATTGAAGACGATGTTACCCTTTGGGGACAAGTGGGCGTGCAAAAAGATTTAACGATTGGCAAAGGTGCTGTAGTGTTAGGACAATCGGGAGTGGGCAAAAGTATTGAAGGCAACCGCACCTACTTTGGTTCTCCGGTGCAAGATGCCCGTCATAAAATGAAGGAAATTGCCTACTTGAAGCGTATCAATGAATTGTTTGAAAATGAAAATCAATAAATGAAATTCACTACATTAATTTCTGCTGCATGAAGGACGATCGCAAAGAGCGCGGAGAAGGAATTCTGTCACGCAGAAAAATGAATAATCTTAAGCTAAAATCGCTTTTGGAAATTACCAAGGCGATTAATAGCAATGTTCCTACACAAGATTTATTCAACATTTATGAGCAGATTTTAGTAAACGATTTAAAGATTGGCAAACTGGCGCTATTTATTCATGCCACTAATTGGATTTGCGTGCTCAAGCAAGGGATGGATATGGATATGGACGATGAGATTAAGTTTGATGAGAGCATACTTCGCTTTAAAGAAATTACCGAAATAAATGTTTTTGGAAATTCCACCACTTTTGATGTGGTGATTCCTGTTTTTCACAATTCTAAAGCAATTGCTTATTTGCTTATCGGAGATATTGATGAAGATAAGTTGGAAATGAGTCCAACTATTAAGCATTTGCCTTTTATTCAAACGCTTACCAACATTATATTAGTTGCCATCGAAAACCAAAAGCTCACCCTCGAAAATATTCGTCAGGAAGGAGAACGTAAGGAAATGAAAATGGCTTCGGAGATGCAATCCATGTTGTTTCCCAGCTCATTGCCCAACGACGATAAATTGGAGATAGCAGCCTATTATCAGCCGCATCAGCAAGTGGGTGGTGATTATTACGACTTTATTCGTATCAATAAAAATGAAGTGGTATTTTGTATGGCCGATGTATCGGGAAAAGGGGTTTCGGCAGCTTTGTTGATGGCTAATTTTCAGGCTAATTTGCGTGCTTTGTTTAAGCACAATTCTTCTTTACCGGAAGTAATCCTCGAACTAAATGAATTGGTATTTAACAATGCCAAAGGCGAGAAATTTATTACCTTATTTGTTGCCAAATACAATACGGTGACCAAGGTACTTACCTACATAAATGCAGGTCATAATCCCCCTTTACTTATTTCCAAGCACAATCCTATGATGCTCACAACAGGTTGCATAGGTTTAGGGATGATGGAGGAAATTAAACGCATTAAAGAAGGCATCATTACCGTAGCCCATGGCAGTATTTTATTGTGTTACACAGATGGTTTGGTGGAACAAAACAACAACATGGATGAAGAGTTTGGATATGAAAAAGTGGCAAGTATGCTGGTTAAAAAATCCGAATTGCCGATGCATGAAGTGAATTCCTATCTTATAAATTCGCTAAACAAATTCAAGCAAAATAGGCCTTATATCGATGATATTGCTTTGCTGAGTTGTAGGTTTAATTAAGTCCACTTAGATTATAAAATCAGATAGTAATTTCTGTTTTTTCGATGGACATTTTCTCACTTTTTGCTTGATCAAAATTAAGCAAAAAATCAAGGCTGATGAGTAATTGGCTAAAATTTGAATTTAAGCTGAGATTTTTTTAAAGAATGGTGTGCATTTGCCTAATAGAATTCCTTCCTTATAAAAAGCGAAATATTGAAGCATTTTTTTGTTAATGTATAAGTTTAATTAAACATATATACACTTCACTAAATCAATCCTTTATCAATTAGAGTTATAATGTCTTCAATCTTGCGGTCATCCCCATCCGCATCATAACGTTTTTTCATATCGGACGAAAATATTTTTGCTATTCCCTGCCAAAAAAAGGCTGAAAAGGAACCGCGCAATTCTTTCACAATTTCGTAGGAAGTATTTCCGGTTTCCCGATCGATGAGTTTCATCAGCAATTGACCTTGGTTCATGGTTAGGTCGCTTAATTTGGGGCCAAATTCATCTTTTAATTCGCGCTCTACTTTTTTCATGAGTGCCTTCCTTTCTGACTCAGACTTGCCTGCCAGCATATCGTTGTAGTTGCGCAACTTTATTCCTGCCAGTTTTGCATAGGGATAGGTAATTTTAACATCCCGCACCAAGCGATTCCACTTATTTTTTTGCACTTGATTGGCAAATGTGCGGTCTTCGATTTTATAGGCGGGCCTGAGGTAAATGAGCGGAATGGTGTCGCCATCAATTACGGTGGCATAGGTGCGAATGTGGTTTAAATCAACAGAGGGTGCTTTTTTATCGCCAATCACTTCGTTTTGAGCAAAGCCTTGAATGGCAAAGAGAACAAAAACAAAAAGAGAAATACGTTTCATGATATGTAGCACATTAAGCTTTCAAGATTTGTGCCAAAAGCATTAGTCTTGCGAAAGCCTGTTTCTTTTCCATTTGCTGTTATTTCCATCATTGTTTTGAAGCACAACCTGAGTTGCTTTTTTTGCATGGCTAAGAAAGTGGGCAGCAAGTAAGGCTCCTATTTCTTTTTCAGCAGCATCATCCGTTTGCAGCGATTGTGGTGTAAAATACTTTTTTACAAAATGTGTATCAAAATCACCCGAAATAAAAGCATTGTGTTGGAGTACAAATTTACAAAATTTCAAAGTGGTTTCCACACCCACAATTTCATATTCATCAATTGCTCTAATCATTTTGGCAATGGCCTCTTCCCTATCCTTACCATAAGATATGAGTTTCGAAATCATAGGGTCGTAATAAATGGGAATGCTCATTCCTTCTTCAAAGCCATCGTCCACCCGCACACCATTGCCTTGCGGACGACGATAAGTTTGAAGGGTTCCGATGTCGGGTAAGAAATTAGTTGCGGGATCTTCGGCATACACGCGCACTTCGATGGAATGTCCTTTAATTTTTAAATCCTTTTGGGTAAACGATATTTTTTTGCCGCGGGCAATTTCAATTTGTTCTTTTACCAAATCCACACCGGTAATCATTTCGGTTACTGGATGCTCCACTTGCAGGCGGGTATTCATTTCGAGGAAATAGAAATTTTTATTTTCATCGAGCAAAAACTCAACTGTACCGGCACCTACATAATTGCAAGCGCGCGCCACATCCACAGCACATTTGCCCATGGCTTCACGAATTTCGGGTGTGAGTACACTCGATGGGGCTTCTTCAATTACCTTTTGATGGCGGCGTTGCACACTGCATTCGCGCTCAAAGAGGTACACTATATTTCCATGCGTATCGCCCAACACTTGAATTTCGATGTGTCGGGGACCGGCAACATAGCGCTCGATAAAGACTGCTCCGTTGCCGAAAGCTGAAGTAGCTTCACTCACCGCTAATTTCATTTGTTCTTCAAAATCCTCCATACGTTCCACAATGCGCATCCCTTTACCCCCGCCACCTGCTGATGCCTTTATAAGAATTGGGAAACCAACTTTTGCGGCTGTTTTTTTAGCCTCATTCACATCGTCGATAGCCCCATCGGTGCCGGGAACCATGGGAATATTGTATTTTTTCGCAGCTGCCTTCGCTGATAGTTTATCGCCCATAATGTTCATGGCTTCTGGCGAAGGGCCAATGAATGTGAGTTTGGCATCGCTCACTTTTTGAGCAAAATCGGCATTTTCGGAAAGGAAACCGTAACCGGGATGTATGCCGTCTACGTTTAATTTTTTACACACTTCAATAATTTTTTCGCCGCGTAAATAGGATTGATTGGATGGCGGAGGACCAATACACACTGCTTCATCGGCATATTTAACATGGGGTGAATTACGGTCTGCTTCGCTATACACGGCCACCGTTTTAATGCCCATTTCTTTACACGTGCGCATTACGCGAATGGCTATTTCTCCCCTATTTGCTATCAATATTTTTTTCATATCCTGATTTACTATCTCTTTTTTGGGTATCAATTTATAACCAAAGTACGTGTATACTGCCTGCCATTGCTGTTACTTAACTGAATTAAATAAATTCCAGCAGGAAGGTAAGTTGAATTTATAGTTATGCTTTTCTGAGTTTGATCAATTTTTAAAGTCTTCAACTTTTCACCAAATACATCATAAATGGCAATTGTGGCATCCAACATTGTTTGATCCGAAACCCTGATTTCAAAACTTGAATGTGCAGGATTAGGAAAAAGTTCCATCTCAAAACTATCATATATCTCATCACTTCCTATAACCAAGTTGCATTGGGAATAAGTATTTCCTGCGCTATAGTTTTGTCCATAGCTACCATGATCTGCAATTGGGATGGCAATGCTATCGTTAATATTCCAAAGATTAACAGCCAATCCGCTATCCACTACATAGGCACTTAAAGAATTACTTGGATCGCCGCAAGAAACGCCAAATTCAGCAATTATCTTAACTTCGATATTATCAGAAGAATTAAAGCGGTCGGAGCGCCCACACATTAAAAATTGCTGAAAAGGAAGGGTGAGATCATACTTGTTAATTATTGAATTCATAACCGAATTTCTATTGGTAGAATCGTCATAAATTGTATTCCACAGCACATTGCCGCTGGCGTCGTATTTAACCAGTAAGGAAGGGTTATTATTGTTGTAGTTTTGAATAAATCCGCAAGCAAATATATTGTTGAGTGAATCTGCTGCAACACCAAAAAATTCGATCAATTGAAAGGTAGGTAAACTAAAGGTACGTGACCATTTTTCGTATCCTCCGGTATCGAGAACAGTTAAATAGGCAGAAGTGCTGCCACCTCCGGAACCATAAGATTCGGTTCGTCCGCAAATTGCGTAACCACTATCATTGTTCAAAATTGCAAGATTGTTGGCCTGATCGAATTTTGTTCCACCCAAACGTTTTGCCCAAATGAGATTGCCTGTTAGATCGCATTTAATGAGAAACATATCATAAAACATAGGGTTACTGGTAATGGCAGGAATCATGTAACCGGTTAACAAAATATTGCCATAGGCATCGCATTTCACGGCAACAGGAACTTCAGCAAAATAGGTATCAATGATATCTTTTGTCCAAAGAATGTTACCTGAGGAAGAAATTTTCACCAGCATTAAATCGATAGCAGATCCGGGGTTTTTATTGGTTTGCACCGCTACAATAATTCCACCATCGGGGCACATATCGGCTGCATAGGCAGTTTCATCACTTGAATTGTTACCGATTATTTTTTGATAAATAACGGTACCATCCAATTTTACTTTAGCCATAAATATTTCGAAATTGGCTAAAGCGGAACCCGTATTGGCATAGCCCAATATAACGAGACAACTGTCGTTGGTTTGCACCACCGAAAAAGCTTCACAGGAATAGGGGGTGTTGAAAATTTTTGTCCAGCTAAGCGTTCCAAAACCATCGTATTTATATAGCAAAGCCCGCTTTTTAAAGGCTGAATCGGATCGGCCACAAACGGCATATCCGTGCTCATCAGTTAATACAGCAGATTTTGCATCTTCATTTGCATTATCAATTCCATTGTAGGAAGTTACCCATTGGGCAAAAGATGAAAACGCAATAACATGAAACAGTATCAAGAGTAAAGTTTTTGTTTTCATATTACAGATTTTATGAATTAATACCGATTAGCTTAACACTAATCTTCGTGACCTTTCACTTTTTCGAGGGGTTTTCCATTCCTCCATAAATATTCCTCAGCGGCATTGGCTTTGCGCAAGGAATCAGATACTTCTTTGGTATCGAGTCTGTCAAGATTGGGTTGCCCTGCATTTACCCATGCCGTGTACCACATACTTCCCACAGTAATAATGCTTGCACGCATGCGACGCTCTACCATGCCATCGAGCATTTTATCGTAAGCATTGGTGTATTCGGGCGAATATACTTTAATTGCTGATGCGCCACGGTTTTCGAAACTGTATTTTTTATCGCCCGAAAATTTTTTGTTTAATTCTGCTTCAAAAAGCAAAACAGAATCTTTTTCTGAAAAACTCACTTCCACCGTTTCCCAAGCTTTTTTTATAGGACTTTCAATGTATTCTGCACGACCCACAAAATAGTCATACTCCTCCGCTTTCATTTCGGGAATGCGGCTTTCCCAAAAACCGTGAATTCCTCTTTGACCGGTAAGCTGCCCGTTATAATTTTCGGTTGTATGCAATGGAACATGCGAATCGCCAATGTAATGGCCTAGTTCTGCTGAAATTTTTAAAATTCGATCAATGTTACCTTGTTTAAAAGCATCGGTAAGTCGGCGCATCATCACATCAATGTGCCAAGGCACAATGCCATAGGCTTTAAGCGAATCTTCAGAATATTTTTTAACGGCATCCTTCCAGAACCGGGGAATACTGTCGAAAGGATGTTCTCCATAGTGATCGCAGTCGATGTAGTGGCGTGGTGCTTCGTCGGGAACCACATTCCGACGACTATCGGGATCGGTAGCGTGTTCGGTAATGTAATCGATGTGTTTCTTGTAAAAGCTAAGCATATCCGGCGGAAGCGTAAACACAGCCATGCGGTTAATGCGCTTGTGTGCAAAAAATCCCCACGAAAATAATAGCTTGGAGGAAAGCAGGCAAAGCATAAACAGGCTAAGGCCGAAAATCAGTTTTTTATTCATGGGCAATTAAACCAAGTCTTTTTCTAATTTAACCAATGCAGCTTCTTTTAATATGGGGATGCAGCGGGTTTGATTGGGTGTGAGGCAATAACGTATGTCTTTATCCAAATTTAAGCGTCCCAATCGGTTGCGATGGGAAGAGTTGCGTAAAAAGGGATACAAATCTTCGGAAGCAAAATTCCACAAATGCACAGCAGCGCGAGCGGAGTCGCAATCGGAAGTGAACTTTTTAGTGATGAGTAATTGTTCGGCAAGAGCTCCTGCAAATAAGCTATCTTCCATATTAAATTTATCTTTCCATCCGGCGCAAAGCAAAATAACATTGCGCTCTTGCTCTATCAACCATTCTGCTAAAGCATCTAAATTAAGAAAAGAACCAATTGCCACTTTATGGGCATTTTTTGCTGCGTTAATCGCTTTGGTTCCATTAGTAGTGGTTAATACAATTGTTTTTCCTTGCAGGGATTCATCCATATAGCTAAAAGGCGAATTCCCTAAACTAAAACCTTCCACAATCGAACCATCGCGCTCAGCAGCAACTAGAAAGCCTTGTTTTTTATATTCAAAGGCTTCTTCAAGTGTTGAGATGGGAATCATTTTTTCGACACCGTGTTCAAAGGCTGTACAAATGGCAGAAGTGGCGCGCAATACATCAATTACAACAACAATAGCTTCATCGTCCCTAAACAAGGGAAAGGAAGCGGGCGAAAAACAAACTTGAACATTATTTGGCATTACACTATTGAGCATAAGAATTGATTTACAAATAAAAGAAATTATGCTGGAAATAAATATTTGTTTGGGATATTGGTTTTAATTTGTTTTTTTGTACCTGTCAGAACCGAAACCCTAATTACTTGAGCATAGCCCCCCATACTGAGAATTTTTTTGAGCATTGTCCGCTTTGCACTTCTACTGAATTGGTCATTTTAAAAGCTTATTCCTCTAATCACCTGGCACAGTGCAACAATTGTTCATTTGTATTTGCACGAAAAATTCCGAGCATTGAAGAGCTTATAGCACATTACAATACCTATCCACGCGGAAATAAAATATCGGCCATTACCATAAAACGCTACCACGAATTGTTGGATAAATTGGAGCCTTATCGCAAAACAAATAACCTAATAGATGTAGGATGTGGCGATGGCTTTTTTTTAGAGACAGCAAGAGAGCGGAAATGGAATGTGTATGGAACGGAATATACGGATGAGGCTATAAAAATATGCAGTGCCAAAGGAATTAACATGCAGCAAGGAAAGTTAAATCCCGAGCATTACCCTGCTGATTTTTTTGATGTGATTACCTCATTTGAAGTATTAGAACACATAAACAATCCGCAAGAAGAGCTTCGAAATTTTCACCGCATATTGCGTTCGGGTGGAGCCGTGTATGTTACCACCCCCAATTTTAATTCGGCATCACGGTACTATTTAAAAAACAAGTGGAACATTATTGAGTATCCCGAACATTTGGGTTATTTCACACAGCGCACATTAACAAAATTATTTCACAGTTCGAATTTCAAAACGATACATTTCGAAAGCAGTGGAATTTCGTTTAGTAGGTTTACCAAAAGCATTTCCAATACAGCCAAAGCAGATACTTCTATTCTTTACCAAGATGAATCACTACGGGAGAAAACAGAGACTAACTTTGTTTTTAAGCTGGCAAAAATTTCGATAAATTTTACTTTAAATCTATTTAATGCGGGTGATACTTTGAAGGGTACTTTTGAAAAAAAGTAAGGTTTTGCATTGCGCTTTTTTTGAACCACATAGTAGCATAGGAAACATAGGGTTTACATAGGGTTGGACTATGTGACTATGTGTTTGTTTTTTCGTTTAGCATTTTTTGAAACACATAGTATCATAGGAAACATTGGTTTTACATAAGGTTGGGCTATGTGACTATGTGTTTATTTTTTTCTTTTAGTTTTTTTTGAAACACTTAGTAACATAGGAAGCCCTATCTCTTGTCATTTAGAACTACTTTGCTTCTTTAATTATAAATTAATTATAAATTAATTTATTGTAGGATTATGGATATGCCTGTGAATTTCAATAAAAAAGAAGCATAAATCACAAATTTATTACTTCTGCTTTTTTTATCTTTGTATCGAAAATAATTACTCCTAAATGCCTGAATATAAACTGAAGCAAAAAAATACCGTTTTGCTTTTACTTTTACTTCTTTGTTTTTTTACGTCAGGTGCACAAACTGTGTTGTTAGATAATTTTACGCGGGCAGATAATAATACTGTGGGTGCTCCTTGGATAGAAACCGAAACCAGTGCACCCGGTTCGGCAACCTTGTTGAGCAACCAATTGCGTTTGGGCAGTGCTACAAGCGGCCGTGATTATGTGTATGCCGATATTTCGGCACAGTATAATTCGGTGTATTCGACCAATACAGCTTCTCTTACCTGGTCATTTAACATCCGCCACACCCGCACCGATCCATCAGGATTTGACGCAGGAAATTACGGAATAGGCTATGTGCTTGGATGCAACACAAATAATTTTTTAACCGGAAGTGGATATGCCGTTGTGCTTGGAAATTCAGGTACATCCGATAATTTGCGATTGGTAAAATTTGCCGCCGGTGTAATTTCGAATGCGGGTATTACCAATATTATTGCACCTGCGTCGGATTATAGTACAGATTATTTAACGGTTAAAGTAATCTATAATCCGATTGGAAACAATTGGAGTTTATATATTGGCACTAACCTAGCTGCCTTTGTGGATCCTACGGTTGCCACCTATACTCAGCTTGGAGTTACTACCAGCGACAATACTTACACTGGAACCGACTTATTGTATACCGGTTGTTTTTGGAATCACGCAACGGGAGCCAGTGATTTCGCTTATTTCGATAACATTAATATTCCTTCCTTGTGTTCGCTTGCACCGGAGCCCACTACACAGTCGGGTGTAATTACAGCTCCCACAGTAGGCGCCAATAGCATTACGTTAAATTGGCCGCGTGGAAATGGAAGTGAATGTATCGTTATTGCGCGTCAAGGTGCTGCGGTTACAGCGAATCCTGTTGATGGATCTGCATATGCTGCATTAGCTGTTTTTGGAAGTGGAACTGCAATTAGTGCCGGACAATTTGTGGTGTATACCGGCAGTGCGGGTGCAGTAACGATTAGTGGCCTTTCGCCGAGCACGCCCTATTATTTTAGCATTTTCGAATACAATGGTTCGGCCTGCACCGTAAACTACTTACTTCCCTCCGCTCCCACTTTTAGTGTGAGTACAATTGCGTGTATTATAGCAGCGCAACCTACTGTAGCTGCTAGCTCTTTAACGATTACAAATATTGGTTCCAATTCGCTCGATTTAAATTGGACTCGAGGCAATGGGGCTTTTTGCTTGGTAGTTGCGAAAGAAGCAGGTGCGGTTACCGGTGCACCTTTAGATGGCAGTAGTTACGCGGCGAGTTCAACTTTTGGGGTAGGTGCAAGTGTAGCTCCTGCCGAATTTGTAGTGTATTCCGGAACGGGTACATCGGTTGCCATTACCGGTTTGCAAGCAGCAACGGCCTATTATTTTTCGGTTTTTGAATTTAATGGAAGCGGATGCAACAGCAATTATTTTGCGACGGCTATAAATAATAATGCCACCACATTAAATGCGGTTACCTATAATTATTATTTCGGCAATCTGCATTCTCATTCCGATTATTCGGATGGGGATATGGACAATGTTTGCAACGGTGCATCGAGTGCTACCTGCTGCTATGACATAGGAAATACGGCTTTAAATTTTAACTATATGGGCCTATCCGACCATAATCATAACGAAGGTCCGGTGATGAGCTTAGCGAAGTATGCTAGCGGTATTTCCGAAGCAGCTGCCTACAATAGCAGTCACAGTGATTTTGTTGCCTTATATGGCATGGAATGGGGAACAATATCCACAGGTGGGCACGCCAATATTTACGGAATTGACCAATTGGTTGGATGGAATGCAGGTAACTATTCCATTTATTGCGCAAAAGGAAATTATGCTTCTCTATTTAATTTAGTAGCCTCCACACCAAATGCTTTTGCCACGCTTAACCATCCCAATTCAACCGATTACGGAAATTTATTGGGCAGTGCTTACAATGCTACTTTTGACAATGCTATTGTGGGTGTTGCCTTGCGTAATGGTCCTTATAATTCAACAAGTGTAACCTATAATGATCCATCCACATCTAATTATATTTCCTACTACAATACCTTATTGGCAAAAGGATATCACTTGGGACCTTTGGCCGATTTGGATAACCACAATTCGGCTACAATGGGAAAGAGTAGTCAGCAGCGCACTGTTTTACTTGCCACCACTTTAACTAAAGCAGCCATTATTGATGCGGTATTAAACATGCGTTTTTATGCCAGCGACGATTACAACGAGCAAGTGAGTTTTAAGATTAATGGTTCCATTAACATGGGAAGCATTACTACACAGTTTAGCAATCCAACTTTAACAGTGAGTGCAAGCGATCCGGATGGGGATGCCATTACCTCTATTAAAATTTATTACGGTGTGCCCGGAAGTGGCGCCAATCCTACCCTACTCACTTCGGTTAGCAACAATGCAAACTTGAGTTACACGCATTCCTTTAGTAGTGGTACTTATTATTACTATGCTGAAATAACAGAAGCAGATGGAAATTTAGTTTGGACAGCCCCCATCTGGTACACCAAAAACATTTCGTTGCCCATTGAACTGCTTTCCTTTAATGGTTATCCAACCGCAAAGAGCAATCATTTGTTTTGGAGAACGGCTTCTGAAAAAAACAATAATTATTTCACGCTACAGCGAAGTACAGATGGCGTAAATTTTAAAAACATCACAAAAATAAATGGCAGCGGAAATAGTAGCGACATCCGTAAATATGAGTTTGAAGACTATACTGCGAGTGGCAATTACAATTATTACCGGTTGATGCAAAGCGATTACGACGGTACTGCCACCTTTTCATCAATACTATTAATTCATAGTCCGCGTATGCTCCCATTTAAGTTTTATCCCAATCCTGCTAAAGGTGAGCTAACGGTGGATTTAAGCAGTATTGAAAGTCGTTGCGAAATTAATATCCGCAGTATGGAAGGGCAATTGCTGTTTCGTTCGGAAGGCAATCCCGGTCAATTGTATCGCTTCTCACTTCCGCAATTATCGGCCGGAATGTACTTACTTCAATTAAAAACTGAATTTGCAGAAAGCACGCAAAAGTTAGTAATTGAGAAATAAAATTTCATCCATTTCTTTTTTGAATGCTATTCCTTCGTGAAAGAATAACTCTTTTGCAGCTGATAAGAAATTTTAAGGTTGGTTCAGCTTTTAACTTTGATATTTCTTATTTCTTTTTTGAAACTAGTTGATTGTCAAGTTTAATAAAAGGCTAAAATTGCTAAAGCGGCTTTAACCATAAACCTGACTAAACTATCCGAAATTAAGATAAGTGAGTTTTTAGTGTCGATTAATTTTGATTTTACCTAATTCTTTAATTCCTTTGTGGATAATAATTTAGCTATTAAGCGCCTCTTATTAACTAAAAAATGACCCCACATTCCTCTGCAACAGTTATTGAAACCACTATTTCCAGGCATTGGTTAGATAGCAATGGAATTGTTTGTTCTGTTTCGAAGCCGGGTGAAAGAACTTTATCAAAACTAAAAGAAACGGTTAAAATCTATGCTCAACTTACCGCAGACAAAAAATGCTGCCTTATTGTTGATTCGAGTCATACCGGAATTATGAACAAAGAAATGCGAGATTATATCTCGGCGCAGCTTCCAAAATTTTTTAAAGCAATGGCAGTTATTTCTAATAAACCCTTGCATGCAACCCTGGCGAATGTTTTTTTAAAATTTAGTTGGAAGCGATTTCCTATAAAATTATTTACAAGCGAGAAAGAGGCGCGCGAATGGTTGAGGGAGTATTTGTAAAAGCGATTGCCTGAAGCTATTGAATTTACTACTTTTATTGAAACTTCTTAAAATAGTAAGGTCAATCTGCATCAAAATAAATCATCCAAAAATCATCACATCCTAAAAGCTTTCATAGTCTATTTTAGCAGCCTAGATTTATTATAATGAAAGCTCAAGCAATTTTACACAAAGGTCAAAAACGCATTGTTGTTTATTTTGAAAACACACCATCTTTAAATGCTCGCTTTAAAAAGCTCGAAGGAGCGCGCTACAGTGTTAGCATAAAAGCTTGGCACCTACCCGATACTGAAGAGTATCGAAAAAGATTTAGGGTGGGTGAAGCGCCAATCCAGAAGCCTGAAAGAAAGGCACCCCCGATTGAAGCAATTCAACCCAAATTATCCAGTATTCCAGCACCAGCAGCGGAACCAGCAATTATTTCGCCACCCATACCAGACGAAATTTTGCAAAAGGTTGAATCGTTTAGACGATGGTTAAATTCGAGAAGATACAGCAGTAATACTATTAAAACGTATACAGATGCATTGAGGTCATTCTTGAAATTTTTTCCTGGACGCAGTTTAGACAGTTTTTCGAATCAAGATGTTATTTCTTACAACAACGATTATATAGTAAAGAAAAGATTATCGGCATCGTATCAAAATCAGGTGGTTAATGCATTAAAGTTATTTTTTAGTACGATTGAAAACAGGCAAATTGAAATTGATTTGATACATCGCCCCAAGCGCCCTAAATTATTGCCCAATGTGTTGAGTAAAGACGAAGTAAAAGCAATTTTAACCGCCTCACTCAACTTGAAACACAGGGCAATGTTGAGCATGATATACAGTTGTGGTTTGCGTTGTGGTGAGCTTCTGAGTTTAAAACCGGAGCACATTGATTCGAATAGGTGTTTGGTTATAGTGAAGCAAGCAAAGGGAAGAAAAGACAGGATTGTTCCTTTAAGTTTAAAGATGTTGGAATTATTGCGGGAGTATTATAAATGTGTGAGGCCAACAGTTTATATTTTTGAAGGGCAAATAAAGGGTGAGCGCTATGATGAGCGCAGTTTGCAATTGGTATTAAAGCAGAGTTTAGCAAAAGCAAATATTACAAAACCGGCCACCTTGCATTGGTTAAGGCACAGTTATGCCACACATTTGTTAGAAAACGGAATTGATTTGCGTTACATTCAAGAAATTTTGGGACACAGCAGCAGCAGAACAACGGAAATTTACACACATGTAAGCAATAAGGAATTGCAAAGAATAAGATCACCCTTCGACAGTTTATGAAAACCTCCAAAAAACAAATCCCACCAACCTTCGGCAATCCCCGCGGGGATACCAATATATTACTATTTTTGCATCGGCTACAAGTTAGT